>CAXNLL010000004.1:0-12712 GCA_964203405.1 Chitinophagales bacterium | reverse complement strand
GCTTCCTTCAGCATCTGTGGGAAATACTGTTGCTTTGTTTGAACCCATTCATGGTTCTTATCCGCAGGCTAAAGGAAAAGATATTGCCAATCCAATGGGATCTATTTTATCTGCAGCTATGTTATTAGAACATTTGGCTATGCAAAAAGAAGCTAGCATAGTAAGAGAAGCTGTAGACTGGTGTTTGAGCAATAAGTTTGTTTCAAAAGATATTGACGCCTTAAATAGTTATAGTACTTCAGCTATTGGCGATTTAATTTGTGAGTATATAGAAAAACAAGTAACAGGTGAGGGGCATGTGCATCATGAAAGATTGCATAAATCCACCATTATCTAACAAACATTCGTCTTAAGGTTAGACGATAAAAGGGGCGTAATTTTATAAAATGGTTTTTAAAGAACAGAAAATATGGAACTAAATAAGTATTCTAAAACAATCACACTCGATCCAACCCAACCAGCGGCGCAAGCTATGTTTTATGGAATTGGATTAACCGATGCCGATTTACAAAAAGCGCAGGTGGGTGTGGTAAGCATGGGCTATGATGGCAATACATGTAATATGCATTTAAATGCATTAGCTAATGATATTAAAAAAAGTATTTGGGAGAATGATTTAGTAGGACTTACTTTTCATACCATTGGTGTGAGTGATGGCATGAGTAATGGTACACCAGGTATGCGTTATTCATTAGTAAGTAGAGATGTGATTGCAGATAGTATTGAAACAGTTTGTGGTGCACAATACTATGACGCCTTAATTGCGGTACCAGGTTGTGATAAAAATATGCCAGGTTCATTAATTGCGATGGGAAGATTAAACCGTCCTTCTATTATGATTTACGGAGGAACTATTGCACCGGGTCATTACAATGGACAAGATTTAAATATTGTTTCTGCATTTGAAGCCTTAGGACAAAAAATGGCGGGAGAATTAACTGAAGCCGATTTCAAAGGTATTATACAACATGCATGTCCGGGCGCTGGTGCTTGTGGTGGAATGTATACAGCCAATACCATGGCATCGGCCATTGAAGCATTGGGTATGAGTTTGCCATACTCTTCTTCTAATCCTGCACTAAGTGAAGAGAAGCAACAAGAATGCAAGGATGCAGGCAAGGCCATTCGTTTATTATTAGAGCGCGATATAAAACCTAAAGATATTATGACACGCAAAGCATTTGAAAATGCAGTAGCAGTGATAATGGTATTAGGAGGAAGCACCAATGCAGTACTGCATATGATTGCCATGGCGAAGAGCGTGGGCGTATCTTTTACCCAAGACGACTTTCAAGCCATTAGTGATAAAATTCCAGTGTTGGCCGATTTCAAACCATCAGGAAAATATTTAATGCAAGACTTACATCAGTATGGTGGTGTGCCTGCTGTGATGAAATATATGTTATCACTAGGTTGGATACATGGAGACTGTTTAACAGTCACTGGGAAAACCATGGCAGAAAATTTAGCAGCAGCACCCGATTTAGATTTTACTAAACAAGATATTATTCATCCAAAAGAAAATCCCATTAAAGCAACAGGACATTTACAAATCATGTATGGCAATTTAGCAACGGGCGGAAGTGTTGCAAAAATTTCTGGAAAAGAAGGAGATGTGTTTGAAGGACCAGCGCGTGTATTTGATGGAGAACAATCTTTGATAGAGGGTATTAATTCAGGAAAAATAAAAAAGGGTGATGTGGTAGTTATAAAAAATGTTGGACCTGTTGGAGCCCCTGGTATGCCTGAAATGTTAAAACCCACATCCGCCATTATTGGTGCGGGTTTAGGTAAGTCGGTAGCACTTATTACCGATGGACGTTTTAGTGGTGGTACCCATGGTTTTGTGGTGGGACATATTACACCCGAGTCTTATAAAGGAGGACTTGATTGGACTAGTGGAAGACAATGATATCATTGAATTAAATGTACCTAACAGAAAAATGACATTGAAAGTAGATGAAGCCACAATTGCACAAAAGAAGAGCTGCCTATGTGCAGCCTGCTTTAAAAGCAACCAATGGCGTTTTATGGAAATATGCACAACTAGTAAAAGACGCAAGTGAAGGTTGCGTGACGGATGAGAACTAAATAAAAATCATACAGTGTATGAATTTTATTTAGTGATAGTTCAATAAAAAAATTAATTAAGTATTAATTTTTTAAAGTGATGAAAGAGGTAAACTTAAAAAATGTTTAACACTATGGCAACGAAAAAATTAACAGGAGCGCAGGCAGTTTTAGAAGCTTGTATCGCAGAGGGAGCCGAAACTATATTTGGTTATCCAGGCGGCGCTATCATGCCTATCTATGATGCACTCTACGATTACAACGATAAACTAAAACATATTTTAGTAAGACATGAGCAAGGTGGAATACATGCTGGACAAGGCTATGCGCGTACCTCAGGGAAAGTAGGTGTGGTATTTGCAACTAGCGGCCCAGGGGCCACTAATTTAGTGACAGGCTTAGCCGATGCCATGATTGATAGCACGCCACTTGTTTGTATTACAGGACAAGTGTTCGCCCATTTATTAGGAACGGACGCTTTTCAAGAAACAGATATTATTAATATTACCATGCCGGTTACTAAATGGAATTATCAAGTGACCGATGCAACAGAAATTCCAGGCATATTAGCCAAGGCATTTTATTTAGCAAGAAGTGGAAGACCCGGTCCGGTAATAATTGATATTACCAAGAACGCACAAATACAATCTTTCGATTATGAAGGATACATGCCTTGTAATCATATAAGAAGTTACCGACCAAAGCCAGTCATTCGTAAAAACTTTATTGACGAAGCAGTGGCCTTAATTAATAATGCTAAAAAACCATTAGTTATTTTTGGACAAGGAGTTATTTTAGGTAAGGCAGAAAAAGAATTTAAAAAGTTTATAGAAAAGTCGGGTATGCCAGCAGCCTGGACCATCTTGGGTTTGAGCGCACTTCCTACCGATCATCCACAGAATGTAGGCATGTTAGGTATGCATGGAAACTATGGTCCAAATGTATTAACCAATGAGTGTGATGTACTTATTGCAGTGGGTATGCGATTCGATGACCGTGTTACGGGAAGATTAGATAAGTACGCAAAGCAAGCGAAAGTAATACACTTAGATATTGACCCATCAGAGATAGATAAAAATGTAAAAGCCCATGTAGGTGTATGGGGTGATTGTAAAGAAACATTACCACTACTTACTTTAGGTATACAAGAAAAAGATAGATCAGAATGGTTAAAAGTTTTTGCAGACTATACGCAGCAAGAATATGATCAATGTATAAAAGAGGAATTGAATCCTAGTACGGAAGAAATGACCATGGGTGAAGTGATAAGAATTGTAAATGAAACAACGAAAGGAAATGCAGTGGTGGTAACGGATGTAGGCCAACATCAAATGGTGGCTTGTAGGTATGCTAAGTTTAATGAAACCAGATCCAATGTAACATCGGGCGGATTAGGTACTATGGGTTTTGCATTACCTGCAGCCATTGGTGCAAAGTTTGGTGCACTTGATAGAACAGTAATTGCAGTCATTGGAGATGGTGGTATACAAATGACTATTCAAGAATTAGGTACCATTATGCAAACAGGAGTGGATGTTAAAATAATGATTTTAAATAATCAGTTTCTAGGTATGGTGCGTCAGTGGCAGCAACTATTTAACGATAAGCGTTATTCTTTTGTAGATATTCAAAGCCCCGACTATGTAATGGTAGCCAAGGCTTATGGCATTGAGGGCGCGAAAGTAGAGCAGCGCAAGGACTTAGTGAAAGCCATTGAAACGATGCTTGCTCATAAGGGTTCTTATTTGTTAGAAGTCATGGTGGGCAAAGAAAACAATGTATTTCCCATGGTACCACAGGGTTGTAGCGTTTCAGAAATCAGACTGAAGTAGAATATTTTAAAAATAAAGTTGATATAAATAAAGGACGGACAAAAAAGAACTTAAACTATGGAAACAAATACTGAAAAACAAGAATATACAATTACTGTGTATACCGAAAACCAAGTAGGCTTATTGAATCGTATTGCCATTATTTTTTCAAGAAGAAAAATTAATATTGGAAGTTTAAATACATCTCCTTCTGAAATTGACGGCATACACCGTTTCACCATTGTTGTAATGGAGTCTCGCGATGTAGTGATGAAAATAGTAAGACAAATTGAAAAGCAAGTAGAAGTATTAAAAGCTTATTTTAATACCAATGATGAAATTGTTTGGCAGGAGCTTGCATTATATAAAGTATTATCGGAAGAAATTACCGAGAAAGTAAAAGTAGAAAGATTATTAAGAGAATATGGCGCGCGCGCCGTAGCCATTAGAAAAGATTTCATTGTATTTGAAACAACAGGACATAGAGAGGAGACCAATAAATTAATGAAAGCCTTGGAACCCTTTGGCCTAGTGGAGTTCGTGCGTAGTGCAAGAGTGGCTATTATAAAGGAAAGTAGCGGTTTTCACGAAAAACTAAAAGACTTTGAAAAAAGAGAGCCTAGTGAGGATGTCATAGAAAATGAATACTTAGGAAAAAGAGAAGCAGTATTTACCATGTAAACTTTTTAAAATATAAATTAATTAAATAAAAAATCTAAACAATTATTAAAATGGCAAAGTTAAATTTCGGAGGCACAGAAGAAAATGTTGTAACGCGTGAAGAATTCCCGTTAGCAAAAGCACAAGAGGTTTTAAAAAATGAAACCATCGCGGTTATTGGTTATGGTGTGCAAGGACCAGGTCAAGCATTGAACCAAAAAGAAAATGGCATTAATGTAATTATAGGACAAAGAAAAAATTCAAAAAGTTGGGATAAAGCCATTGCCGATGGTTTTGTACCAGGTAGCACATTATTTGAAATAGAAGAAGCCTTAGAAAAAGGAACCATTATTTGTTATTTATTAAGTGATGCTGCACAAATAGCGATGTGGCCAACCGTTAAAAAACATTTAACTCCAGGCAAGGCCTTGTATTTCTCTCATGGCTTTGGTATTACATTCAATGAGCAAACAGGTATTGTACCTCCAGCCGATGTGGATGTATTCTTAGTAGCTCCTAAAGGTTCTGGAACTTCTTTAAGAAGAATGTTCTTACAAGGACGTGGCTTAAATAGTAGTTATGCCATCTTCCAAGACGCTACAGGAAAGGCTTGGGACAGAGTCATTTCTTTAGGAATTGCCATTGGATCGGGTTATTTATTCGAGACTAACTTTAAAAAAGAGGTATTTTCTGATTTAACTGGAGAAAGAGGCACATTAATGGGCGCAATTCAAGGTATCTTTGCAGCCCAATATGAAGTATTGCGTAAAAACGGACATAGCCCTTCTGAGTCATTTAATGAAACAGTGGAAGAATTAACACAATCATTAATGCCACTTG
The DNA here is from genome assembly GCA_964203405.1 of Chitinophagales bacterium. GTDB lineage: Bacteria > Bacteroidota > Bacteroidia > Chitinophagales > Chitinophagaceae > Sediminibacterium. Next base: position 7,331 of record CAXNLL010000004.1, on the reverse strand, counting down.
TTGCAGAAAACGGAATGGATTGGATGTATGCGAACTGTTCAACCACTGCTCAAAGAGGTGCTTTGGATTGGTGGAAAAAATTCCGTGATGCAACTATGCCAGTTTTTACAGACTTATATAATAGTGTGGCAACAGGAAAAGAATCGGCTCGTTCTATTGACTTAAATAGTAAAGCTGATTACCGTGAGAAATTAGAAGTAGAGTTAGCTGAATTACACAATAGTGAAATGTGGCAAGCGGGAAAAACTGTAAGAAGTTTAAGACCAGAGAATCAACCAGGTAAATAGTTCATTAGAATTATTTAGTTAGGATAAAATAGAAAAGTGATAAAGTATGAGTGAAGTAAATAAAATAAATAGACCTACACTTAATATTGAGGCTGCAGTCAAAAGATTGAAGTCGGTGGTAACACATACCCCGCTTCAGTTCAATGCAAATTTGTCTCGTAAGTATGGGTGCAATGTTTATTTTAAAAGAGAAGACTTACAAATTGTACGCTCTTATAAATTAAGAGGCGCTTATAATATGATGAGTCAACTCTCTAAAGAAGTTTTGGAAAAAGGGGTAGTCTGCGCTAGTGCAGGTAACCACGCACAGGGCTTTTCTTATAGTTGTAAAAAACTAGGTGTCTGCGGTGTTGTATTCATGCCTATTCCTTCACCACAACAAAAAGTAAATCAAACAAAAATGTTTGGTGAAGATTTTGTAGAAGTGATTTTAGTGGGAGATACTTTTGACGATACAGCAGTGGCCGCGAAAGCTTATACTTTAGAACACGGAATGACATTCATACCTCCCTTTGATCATGTTTCCATTATTGAAGGACAGGCCACGGTGGGTGTAGAAATTTTAGATGACATTAAAACACTTACTAAAGATACCATTGATTATTTATTTGTACCCGTGGGTGGCGGAGGATTAAGCGCCGGCGTGGGAACTTATTTTAAAGAGCATTCTCCAACAACTAAAATTATTGGATTAGAACCAGAAGGAGCACCGAGTATGTTTTGGGCATTAAAATCGGGAGAGCCAGTTGAATTAGAAAACATAGACAAGTTTGTAGATGGCGCTTCTGTAAAAAGAGTGGGTGATGTCACTTTCTCTTTTTGTAAAGATGCTTTAGATGATATGCATTTAGTACCAGAAGGAAAAATTTGTACCACAATTTTACAAATGTATAATGAAGAAGCCATTGTGGTTGAACCTGCAGGCGCTATGTCTGTGGCGGCTTTGGACCATTACGCCGATCAAATCAAAGGCAAGACCATTGTATGTATTGTAAGTGGAGGTAATAATGATATTGCACGCATGCAAGAAATTAAAGAACGCTCTTTAACTTATGAAGGCTTGAAGCATTATTTTTTAATACGCTTTGCACAAAGACCAGGTTCATTGAAAGAGTTTGTCAATAAAGTACTAGGCCCTTATGATGATATCACCAGGTTTGAATATATACAAAAACACAATAAGGAAGCGGGTCCGGCCCTACTGGGAATAGAATTAAGAACGAAGGCCGATCATACTACTCTTATTGAGAATATGAAGAAGTATCATATTAATTATGATGAAATAAATAAAGACGATAATATTTACGGCTATTTAATATAGAAAAATAAAAAGGGTTATGCAGGTTTTAAAGTTTGGAGGAAGTTCGGTAGGAAGTGCAGAGGCAATCAATCAAATGGTGGCTATTGTAAGTTCGCGTTTACAAAAAGAAAAAACTATTGTAGTGGTTTCTGCAATGAGTGGCGTGACGGATCAATTACTCATGTTAGCGCAAACAGCTGCAAGTGGCAATGAGGCTTATAAAACCATTATACAAAATATTGAACAAAAGCATTTAGACACAGTACGTGCTTTGCTTCCCATACAACAACAAAGTGCTACTTTAAGTTTGGTGAAGCAACTTATCAATGAATTAGAAACGAATTGCGAAGGTTTATTTATGCTGAAGGAATTATCTATGCGCATGCAGGATAAAATTATTAGCTATGGAGAACTTTTATCAAGTAAAATAATTTCAGCCAGTTTTGAGTTAAAGGGTATTAAACAACAGTGGATTGATTCTAGAGATTTAATCAAAAGCAATTCTAATTATTTTAATGCAGTAGTGGACAAGCCTTTAACCTATAGTACTATTGCAAAATATGTAGCAGCTAAAGAAAATGCATTTGACTTATATATAGCAGCAGGCTTTCTAGCCTCAGATGCGGAAGGTAATACTACCACGCTTGGCAGAGGTGGTTCCGATTATACAGGGGCTATTTATGCAGCAGCCACAGAAGCTACTGCACTTGAAATATGGACCGATGTAAGCGGCATGATGACCGCCGATCCCCGTATGGTTCAAAACGCGAAAGAGATTCCAGAAATTTCTTATCAAGAAGCCATGGAGTTATCTCATTTTGGTGCGAAAGTTATTTATCCTCCTACCATTCAACCGGTGATGCATAAAAACATTCCTGTATGGATAAAAAATACTTTTGAACCTAACCATGCAGGTACTATTATTAAAAATGAATCACCTGCCGATAAAAATTTTATCAGAGGCATTTCTAGTATAAATGATATTTGTTTATTAAGCTTGGAGGGAACTGGTATGGTGGGTATACCAGGTTTCTCTAAAAGATTATTTGATGCGCTTGCTAAAAAGCAAATCAATATTATATTAATTACACAAAGTTCTTCAGAACATTCTATTTGTGTGGGTGTGAATATGCAAGATGCACATATAGCTAAAATAGCTGTAGACGCTGAGTTTGAGCAAGAAATTAACACACAGAAGGTAGAACCTTTAATTATAGAAAAAGACGTTTCTATTTTAGCCTTAGTGGGAGAACAAATGAAAAGCCATCCTGGTGTAAGTGGTAAAATGTTTGGTGTACTAGGTAGAAATGGTATTAATGTAAGAGCCATTGCACAAGGTTCTTCTGAAAAAAATATTTCAGCAGTGATTGCTACAGGAGATGTACGTAAAGCCATTAACGTACTGCACGAAGAATTTTTTGAAACCTCTTATAAGCAGGTGAATATATATATAGCAGGTGCAGGCAATGTAGGAGGTAAATTAATTGAGCAAATTAAAAAGCAAGTGCCTTATTTACAAGCAACACTACGTTTACAAATAAATATTGTGGGTATTGCCAATAGTAAGAAGCAATTAATCAATGCAGAAGGAATTGATTTAACTAATTGGCGTGAGCAGTTAGCTGCAGCCCCTGCAGGAGATATTACTAATTATGTAAAAACTATACTTGAGAATAATTTACGTAACAGTGTATTTGTAGATGTGACAGCGCATCAAACCGTATCCGATGTGTATATGCAGTTATTAGGTAAAGCAGTATCGGTGGTGGCTTGTAATAAAATTGCCTGCTCTTCTCCTTATGAGCATTATGCGAAATTAAAATCATTGGCTAGAGAATTCAATGCTGCTTTCTTATTTGAAACCAATGTGGGAGCGAGTTTGCCCATTATTGGTACTTTAAACGATTTAATTAGAAGTGGAGACAATATCAATAGAATTGAAGCTGTTTTATCGGGTACTTTAAATTATGTATTTAATAATTACGATGGTACAGTGCCTTTTTCAAAAATAGTTCGACAAGCGCAGACAGAAGGCTATACTGAACCCGATCCAAGATTAGATTTAGGCGGCACCGATGTTATGCGTAAAATAATGATACTAGCCAGAGAAGCAGGACATAAAATTGAAATGAGCGATATCGCTAATGAAAGTTTTTTACCTGCAAGTTGTTTCAATGGTTCTGTAGAAGATTTTTATGCAGAGATGGAAAAACAAGAAGCGCATTTCAAAAAATTATATGAAGCGGCTGCTGCTAAAAATTGTAAATTAAAATTTGTAGCAAGTTTCAATATTTCGGAAGATGGAAAAGGCACAGCCAAGGTAGGGCTTCAACATATTGAACCTAGTTCAGACTTTTATCATTTATATGGTAAGGATAATTTAGTCTTGTTTTATTCAATGCGTTATCCAGAACTTCCATTAGTAGTGAAGGGAGCAGGAGCGGGCGCCGATGTAACAGCGTCGGGTGTGTTTGCCGATATTATAAGAGCTGCAAGAATTTAAAAAATATTCTTCTAAAATAGATATACAAGATGTTTTCTGAAAATCAATGGATAAAAATAAAAGCCCCCGCCACTGTAGCGAATATGGTTTGCGGTTTTGATATCTTGGGCTTTGCTGTGAGTAGTCCATATGATGAAATGGAAATGAGGTGGATGGCTCGTGCTGAAAATGAAGCCAGTATTACTATTATTAATATTGATGAGTATAATTTACCCACCGACCCTGAAAAAAATGTGGCAGGTGCGGCCTTGCTTGCTTTTTTAGAAGAGTATGAAGAAAAGCAAAATAATAGTAGTTCCCCTAAAATAAAATTCGAAGTAAAAATTAATAAACTTATTAAACCCGGCAGTGGTGTGGGTTCTAGTGCTGCTAGTTCTGCAGGTGCCGTGGTGGGAGCCAATTATTTAGTGGGGAATATTTTCTCCAAAGATGATTTAGTGCGTTTTGCCATGAATGGTGAAAAACTAGCATCGGGTGTAAAGCATGCCGATAATATTGCCCCTTGTATTTTTGGAGGAGTTACCTTGGTGAGATCTATTTTTCCTTTAGAAATTATTGCACTGCCTTCTCCCAGTTTGCATGTAACTATTGTACATCCTCAAATTGAAGTAAGAACCTCCGATGCAAGAAGTATATTAAGACAACAAGTACTTTTAAAAGATGCCATTAAACAATGGGGCAATATAGCAGGGCTAGTTGCAGGTTTAATGAAATCCGACTATGATTTAATTGGAAGGTCTTTAGAAGATGTAATAATAGAGCCCGTGCGTTCTATATTAATACCAGGTTTTGATGCTTTAAAACTAGCTTGTAAACAAGCAGGGGCTTTAGGCGGTGGTATTTCAGGCTCTGGTCCTTCAATTTTCATGCTAAGTAAAACCAAAGAAATTGCCATAGCGGTTGAAAAAGAAATGAAGCAGTTATATGATGGCATTGGACTTCCGCATCATACTTATGTAACCAGTATTAACCAAACAGGTGTGGAGATAACGGCCTAGTTTGAAAAGATAAAATTTCATATGCATTATTATAGTTTAGGAAAAAATTCCCCGAATGTAGATTTTAGAACGGCTGCCATTACAGGGCAGGCGCCTGATAGGGGATTGTATTTTCCTAGCAATATTCCTAAATTTACTGCAGCACAAATTGAAAGGTTTAAAACATTAGATAAAGCCAGTCTAGCATTTGAGGTTATGAAACCCTATGTGGGCGGTACTATTGACGATGCCTCATTAAAAGAAATTTGTGCCCAGACCATTAATTTCGATTTTCCTTTAGTACCTATTACAGAAAATATTTTATCACTTGAATTATTTCATGGCCCTACTTTAGCTTTTAAAGATGTAGGTGCAAGATTTATGAGTAGGTGTTTGGGTTATTTTTCAAAAGAGAAAAAAGTGAATAAGCCTACTACTGTATTAGTAGCTACTAGTGGAGATACTGGTGGCGCAGTAGCTAACGGGTTTTTAGCCGTAGAAGGAGTGAATGTAATTATATTATACCCTAAGGGCAAAGTAAGTCCTATACAAGAATTACAATTAACGACTTGCGGACAAAATATAACAGCACTTGAAGTAGAAGGAAGTTTTGACGATTGTCAAGCTATTGTGAAAGAAGCCTTTATGGATTTTGATTTAAACGAGCAGTATAATTTAACCTCTGCTAATTCAATAAATGTAGCGCGCTGGTTACCACAACAATTATATTATTTTTTCGCATGGCAGAACTGGGTTGCGAAATACCAAGACACGCAAGGGAATTACCCCGCTATGGATATTGTAGTTCCTAGTGGCAACTTTGGTAATATTTGCGCAGGTATGATGGCAAAGGCAAGCGGTTTACCCTTAGGACATTTTATAGCAGCATGTAATGCCAATGATGTAGTGACAAGATATTTATCTAGCGAAAAATATGAAATACAAAAAGCTATTGCCACAGTATCTAATGCAATGGATGTAGGCAACCCAAGTAATTTTGTTCGCATACTTGAAATACTTGAAAATAATTTCCCAGCCTTAACCAAGGCTTTATCAAGTTATACTATTGATGATACTACCACCAAGGCCACTATTGCTAGAGTTTACAAAACCAATAATTATACCTTAGACCCCCATGGGGCAGTAGCCTTTGCAGCAGCTGAAATTTACTTAGCTAATTTAGAGAAAGCAAATACAAGTTCAAATGCACAATACAACACTAATAGTTACAGCGCTATAATTTTAGAAACCGCGCACCCAGTAAAGTTTCCAGAAGTAGTGGAAGAAGCCATTGGACAAATCATTGCCATACCCGATTCGGTTAAATTTTTACTAGACAAGAAAAAGGTTTCTACTGCTTTAGCTGCGAATTATGCAGCCTTTAAAAATTGGATGAAGGAAGGGAAATAATTTATTTTAAAAATTCTTTTATATAATCCGACGGTTTTAAAACAGGCAAGGTAGTTAATCCTTCTTTTTTCAATTGTTTATCATTGGAAATAAAATAGTTAATATTATGATGAAGTGCAACATAATATTGCAGCGCATCTTCGATATCGTTCATTTTAGAATGTAAGGATTGAATTATATTTTCTTTTGGCATATCAATAATTTCAAAATCTTCTATAATTGCTAAAATAGTTTCTTTTGTTTTTTCTACTCCAAAAACTCTCAAAAGAAAATAACTTAAAATATGTACTATTGAACCGCTTATATATCCTCTAGCATCCCCATTACTTATGGCATCTAATATTATTTTTGCATTTGACTTCCCATCTCTGTCTAAGCAATAATCTAAAATTACATTTGCATCTATATATATCTTATTGCTCATTTTTGTATTCTTTCATTTTTTCTTCGTAATATAATTCACTTAACTTTTTATTTTCTGGAATATTCACTTTTGGTAATTTGTCCAAAATTTCGGTAAGTAATTTTCTCTTTGGTCTAGTAATAATTTCAAAATAATCTTCTACCATTTCAGAAACGCTTATATTTTTTTTAGCGGCAATTTTTTTTACCTCTTTCAAAAGAGGAGCTTCAATGGTTATATTTAATCTTGCTTTCATAGTATCAGTATATAATATTTTATAAAGATACGTATTATTTAAATTTATGCGCATAATTTCAATAATGTTTTCATTTTTATTTTTTCTTAATGCCTTTCAAAACCGAAAATAAGTAGTTTATTTAATTGAAATTCAAGTATTTATACGCTATGAAGTTCTTCTCTAAGCTTAGTCTTTTTTCTAAGTTCTAGATGT
>CAXNLL010000003.1:0-200688 GCA_964203405.1 Chitinophagales bacterium | reverse complement strand
CGTAGAATGCCCGCCTGCTAGTAATGGACGTTCCTGCAACCGCTTCATTCGCCAAGCAACGCAAATAAAATAGCTTCTTTAGCATCAGGATGGATATGCCTATTTCAATGGAAGAGGCTATAGTATATGCTTGGGTAATAAACTATTGTAAATGTTCCATTAATAAATGGTTATGCATCCCTCCACCACTGACATACATTGTATAATGAAATATTGGATCCCCCACTACATTGTTTTGAATGGCTTCTACTAATAGTTTGCTGCAGTAAACCTATTTAAAGTAGCCATCATATCCTCATTGGATAATACTGATTCCCATTTTTAATTGAGCTTCATGTCAATATATTCAAGATTAAATAATTCTGGCCCAATGGTTTTAGGAAATGCTACAGAGAAAAAATGAATCGCTTTTTTAATAAGTCTAATAATGTCAGCATGAATAGTTCCTTGACTTTGGCAATGATGGGCATCTTTATCATAAGCTATATCCTTCAAAATGTTTTCTGCGTATAGGCATCCATTAAAGTATTACCTGGACCGGTATCAGATGAAAACACTTGCGACTAAACTACCATTCGCTAGCATTTAATAATGTAAAATTGGCGATCCCTCCAATATTTAATAAAATTCTATTTTCTGTTTCATGCGCACACAATAAATAATCACCATACAATGGACAATGGCGCTCCCTCACCTCCTGCAGCAATATGTTTTTGTCTAAAATCACTTATCGTTATAATACCAGTGGCCACTGGCTATATGATCACCATCTCCAATTTGCAAAGTAGCTGTGACCAAATTCATCATTCGGATGCAATGACTTTTGGTGCATGAAAAATAGTTTGTCCATGACTAGCAATTAAATCTACCTCTGACTGGTATCTATACTTCCAACTGCAATAAACTGCATCCTTTACCATGTTTAGCATGCTCTGTAATGCCAATCCATGGATGCAGTCACACATAATTGGGCTAAGGATACTATTTTGTTTGGAGAATACAGATAGCAACTTTCTCTTTCAAAGCGGGAGCAGTAAGGCAACTGTTATAAATTCATCCAGTGAACTACGCGTTGTATGTACACCAGCACCCGTAATGGTGCACAAAGCAATATCCAAACCATCCAAGGAAGTGCCACTCATTAAGCCAATCACCTTTCGGCTGGGCTTATTGGCGATATTCATATAAATGTTGAATATTAGGATGCATAAACAGCTTTTGTGCAATTCATTAAAGATAGTAAATGCACTTGTAAAATGTAGAATTCCCTGGCAGACTAAGCAATTAAATGATATTCAAAACCAATTATGAAGCAGCAATTAACAGCAATTTGCCAATTTTCCACAACCCTACTAAATGCATTCAAATTCAATGGCTTATAGTGTAACTTTACCCTTCAATAAATAAATAGTTATGCTTAAAGTGGGCGTGTTTGGTGTGGGGCATTTAGGGTAAATATCATCTGAATAACTGGAAAGAAATTCCCGAGGTAGAATTCAGTTGGCTTTTTTGATCCCTAATAATGATACACGCCACAAGAGGTAGAAAAAACCTATGGTCTTGAAAAGATTCATGGATGAAGAAGCATTGATTGCTGCCTGCGATATCATTGATGTAGTAACTCCTACCCAATTTGCATTTTCCGGTTTGTGAAATGGCTATTAAAATGGGCAAGCATGTGTTTGTTGAAAAACCAATGGCCAATACTATTGAAGAAGGCAAGGCTATTGTGAATATGGTGAAAGAAGCCAATGTAAAATTACAAGTAGGTCATGTAGAAAGATTTAACCCTGCATTATACGGCATTAAAAAATGCATCACTGAACCCATTTGTTTATTGAAGTACACCGTTTAGCGCAATTTAATCCAAGAGGCACAGAAGTAAGTGTGATTTTGGATTTAATGATACACGATATTGATATTATTTTAAGTATTGTAAAAAGTGATGTTAAAAATATTTCTGCAAGTGGTGTAGCTGTACTTAACCGACACACCCGATATTGCCAACGTAAGAATAGAATTTAATAATGGTTGCGTAGCTAATTTAACGAGTAGTAGAATTAGCATGAAAAAAATGCGCAAAATAAGATTATTTCAAAAAGACGCCTATATAGGTATTGACTTTTTAGAAAAAAATACTGAAATTATTAAACTGAAAAAGCCAGAGGACCCAGAAACCTTCTCTTTTGATATTGAAACGCACCAAGGCACTAAAACTATTTCTATTGAACAACCCTGTGATTGAAGAAGGCAATGCTATTAAAGCGGAGCTAAGTAGTTTTGTACATGCCATTTTAAATAATGAAACTCCTGTGGTGAGTGAAATTGATGGTTTTTTAGCCATGGAAGTAGCCCATCAAATTTTAGAGAAAATTAGCAAGAGTAGTCCAACCTTAAAAGATAGCACTGAGGCGAATGAGCCCATGCCGTTGGAAGACTAATTGAATACCTGTAGTCTATTAATACAATGCTACTAAATAACTAAATAGAATTTTAAAATACTAACTAAGAAAAACGCTTAGTTAAAATATAATTCGCAATGGCCATATCTAAGGGCCTGGTAATTTTAATATTCTCAAATTCTCCTTCTACTAAATAAACAGGCACCCCACTTGCTTCTACCACATTGGCTTCATCGGTAAAAGAAGGCTGATAGTTTTGCTCAAAAGCCTTTAATAATAATTTCAGACTGAAAAGTTTGAGGCGTTTGAATAAGCATAACATCCTCTCTATTAATTAAATGATGTTTCTCCCCTTCCATTAGACGAATCGGTATCGGTGGCAGATACAGCAGGAATAGCAGAGCCTTTTTCTACGGCTTGCTGATAGCATCTTTGCACCAAGGCAGGTGTTAAGTAAGCACCTTACTGCATCATGTACAAATACAATGGAACTATTACTAACCTTTGAAAGACCATTTTTCACCGACTGAAAACGAGTTTCCCCTCCTGCTACAAAATGAAAAGTATTTTTAAACTTATTTTTTTCGATTATCTTTTTTCCCTCACCAATATATACTTCTGGAAGTACAATTACTAATTCAATATCAGAAAAAGCGGCTACAAACTGATCAATGGTATGCAATAATATAGCCTTATGCTCAATTTCTAAAAATTGCTTAGGGACCACAGAACCCATTCTCTGACCTGTTCCGCCTGCAACTATAATGGCTATTTTTTTTGAATACATACTGAATCTTAATCTAAATTTTTCACTACCTAACTACTTACTTACTTATCTACTTACTTATACAAATTATTTAGCTAATAACTTAATCGCTTCTGCTTCTAAGTCTTTTTTATTAATAGGTGCTGTGCCTACTAATTCACAAACCATACCTCCTGCAATATTAGAAATCTCAGCAGCTAAGCTCATATTTTTGGTCGCCGCATATACCAAACTTGCTACTGCTATCACTGTATCGCCAGCGCCACTTACATCGGCAATAGTACGAATATGGGTAGGAATTAATTGATGCTTACTAGCCGTCTCATAATACACCCCATGTTCAGATAAAGTAATAAATGAAATTTCATGCCCTAAGCTTTCTTGAAGCGCCTTATGCATTTTTTGCATATTTTTTTCATCCACAGTATCAATAGACATTTTCAACCCTTCTTTAACTTCTTTTAAATTGGGTTTAAATAGGGTACAACCTTTATAAGCTAAAAAGTTTTTTTGCTTTGGATCTACTGCAGTGGCAATACCATGGGTCTTACAATAATCAATAACAGTGGTAATGACTCTTTCGGTTAAAACACCCTTATTATAATCTTCTAAAATAATTAAAGCAGGTTTTTCCTTGTTCACATATTCTATAAAGTTCGCTAAGAGCTGGTCTTCCTCTTTGGTATTGATATCGTTGGTGTCTTCGTGGTCTAAGCGCATCATTTGTTGATTACGTCCCATCACCCTTACTTTATTGGTAGTTACTCTTGTATCTGTTGCAATAACATAGTTAGTGTTAATGCCTTGTTTTTTTAATAATTGTTGCAAGTCGGCTCCTTCTGTATCCTTACCAATAACTGCAAATAAAGTAGTAGGTGCTCCTAAGGAGCCAAGGTTTAAAGCTACATTGGCAGCTCCTCCCACTCTTATTTCTTTTCTTTGAAGAGATACAATGGGCACAGGTGCTTCTGGTGAAATACGGTCTACAAAGCCCCACCAATAGGTATCGAGCATAATATCGCCGATGACCCCAATTTTGGTGCTAGATAAACTAGTAAATAACTGCTGTATTTCTTTTGCTTCCATGGATATTAAGCCGCTTTTTGATTACGTAATGCTATATAATACAAAGGTATGCCCATAAGTGTAATTACCAAGCCCCATAATGAATAGAATGGCTTCGTATAAACAAGGCCAATACAGAATACCGTAGCCATTACAATGTAAATAGCTGGTAAAACAGGGTAACCGAAGGCTTTATAAGGTCGGTGTAAATTGGGCTCCTTTTTTCTTAAGATAAAAATACCAATAATGGTAAGTACATAAAATATAACCACAATAAAAGAAACCATGGTTAATAAGTCGCCGTACTTTCCACTTAAACATAATAAGCTTGCCACTAAGGCTTGTATCCATAAACCATAGGCTGGTACTTCATTCTTATTTAAAGTGCCTGCTTTTTTAAAGAACAAGCCATCCTTGGCCATGGTATAATAAACTCTTGAACCAGCAAGAATTAATCCATTATTACATCCGAAAGTAGAAATCATAATCATAACGGCAATGACAATGGTACCCACATTTCCTAAAACAGCATTAGCAGCTGTAATGGCTACCCTATCATTTTCAGCAAAGGCCATATCGTTTAAAGGAAGTACATATAAATACATCAAATTCGCACTTATATAAATTAAAGTAACAATACTGGTTCCTAAAAATAAACTCAAACCAATATTGCGTTGTGGATTTTTAATTTCTCCTGCAATAAAAGTAACATTGTTCCAAGAGTCGCTACTAAATATGGAACCCACCATGGCGGCGGACATTAGACCAATTAAGGCAGTACCTCCCACAGGTATCCAACTATTGGTAACGGTACCATCGAAGCCCGTAGTAGCTATATTTTGTTTGGCTGCAAAAGCATTAGTCCAATTTAAATCCCAATAATTATTTTTTGCAAATAAAAACCCCACTACAATTAATCCAAATAATGAAATGAGCTTGGTAAAAGTAAAAGTGTTTTGTATGATTTTGCCTTCCTTCACTCCTCTTGTATTGGTATAGGTTAAAAATAATATTAAACAAATAGCTAAAATTTGTGCTGCAGATATTTGAATAAAGCCCAGGTCGGCAATGATATTAGTTTCACCTACTGAAGGAATTAAATATGCGGTGAACTTACTAAAGGCTACTGCCACAGCGGCGATGGTAGCGGTTTGTATTACGGAGAAAAAGCTCCAGCCAAATAAAAAGGCAACTAAAGGGTTATAGGCTTTTTGCAAGTAAACATACTGCCCTCCTGCTTTTGGATACATGGCACTTAACTCACCATAACTTACCGCAGCGGTTATAGTCATAAAGCCAGTGATTAACCAGGCGGTAATTAACCAGCCTGCGCTTCCCACATATCTTGTTATTTCACTACTTACAATGAATATACCAGAACCAATCATTCCCCCTGCTACAATCATAGTAGCATCTAAGGCACCTAGTCTTGGTTTAAATTCAGATGTTTCAGCTGTATTAGTTGTTGACATAGTTATGTGGTTATTAGTTATATAGTTATTAGTTCTAGCGTTCTTAGTTTAGCGTTATTGGAATAATTAAAAAATCCTTCCCGAGGTTCTGGGGAAGGATTTAAGTTAGGTTATTTTTTTGAAATATGTTCCGAATTCAGTCCCTTTATAATATCGGATGTAATATCGTAAGCCGTGTCTTTATAATACATTAAATCGGCATTGCTTGAAAATATATAGGCAAACTCTTTATTCTTATTATACTTTTCTAAAAAAACTTCAATTTTCTTTTTAACTTCTTGTAAACGCTTAAAACTTTCTTCTTGTAATTCTTGAGATAATTGTTGTTCTTTATTGGTATAGTTTTTTTCTAACTGAGCCAACTCTTGTTGACGACTTCCAATTTCAGCTTGAGATAAACTACGGCCATTTTTTTGTAAGTCTTGGTACTTTGCAGCAAAAGCATTTTTAAGTGACGTTAACTCTTTAGCATTTTCCATATCCTTTACTTGTAAAGACGATTTTACTTCTTTAAAAAACTCATAACTATTTTGAATAGAGTCAATTTCAAAGTAAGCGACCTTACTACCAGCACCCCCTGCAGCAGAAGCTTTAATGGGCGTAGTTCCACTCGTAAAATGTAGGATATATAAAATAACTACCGCTACTGCCAAAACACCATTGAAGATCCAAGTATTTGATTTCATTTGAAATTTTTAAAAAATTAGGAGGTTAGAAAATCGCCTATCCTCTACCCTATAAAAGTAGGTAAAATTATAAATCTAGCTACCAAAATAGACATAAAAAAAGCAGGAAAAGTTGCCTAATCCTGCTTTTTAACAAATAGTATGCCTTTTAATTATTCGTCGTCGTCAAAGCTCATCGCTTCGCGTGTTGTAGCCAATACCTCGTATTCTTCTTTGCTACCAACGATTAATTTTTCGAAATCTTTTTGACCTGTACCTGCAGGGATTAAATGACCTGTAATAACGTTCTCTTTTAATCCTAACATCAAGTCCACTTTACCTTGTATTGCCGCTTGGCTTAATACTTTAGTTGTTTCTTGGAATGATGCCGCAGAAATCCAGCTTTGAACACCTAATGAAGCCTTAGTGATACCTAACAATACAGGACGAGCAGTAGCAGGTTTTGCATCACGCACTTCCACTACTTTTTTGTCGGCACGACGTAAGATAGAATTCTCTTCTCTTAATTCACGCACCGTTACAATTTGACCTGCTTTTAGTTTAGCACTTTCGCCAGCTTCAGTAACTACTTTCTTATCATAGATACGATCGTTCTCTTCGATAAAATCAAAGCGATCTTCTAAATCTTCTTCTAAGAACTTAGTGTCACCAGCATCGACGATTTCTACCTTCTTCATCATTTGACGCACGATCACTTCAATATGCTTATCATTAATTTTTACACCTTGTAAACGATATACTTCTTGAATTTCATTCACCACATATTCTTGAACTGCAAAAGGACCTCTAATTGCTAAAATATCAGCAGGTGCAATTTGACCGTCAGATAATGGAGAACCTGCTTTAACGAAGTCACTATCTTGAACCAAGATTTGACGTGTTAAAGGAACCAAGTATTTCTTCACCATACCGTCTTTAGATTCTACAACAATTTCTCTGTTACCACGCTTAATATTACCAAAAGCAACGATACCATCGATTTCACAAACAATCGCAGGGTTACCCGGATTTCTTGCTTCGAATAATTCAGTTACACGTGGTAAACCTCCCGTGATATCTCTTAATTTTCCTAATACTCTTGGAATTTTAACAAGTACATGACCAGACTTAACTTCTACGCCCTCTTCAATAACGATATGAGAGCCTACTGGTAAGTTGTACATTTTATTGTCCTTGCCGCCTTCTAATATAATAGTAGGAATTTTTGTTTTATCCTTAGATTCAATTACCACTTTTTCACGGTGACCTGTTTGCTCATCCGCTTCATCACGGTAAGTAAATCCTTCTAAGATATTTTCAAATTTAATTTTACCATTTTGTTCTGCAACAACTACGTTGTTGAATGGATCCCATGTACAAATAACATCTCCTTTTTTCACTGTCGCGCCATCTTTAACAGCTAACAAAGCACCATAAGGAACGTTATTGGTAATCATTAAACGATCATTCTTCACATCCATAATTCTTACTTCACCTGTACGTCCAATAACTACTTTTACTTTGTTGCCATCGTTATTAATAGTATCTACCGTACGTAAACCATCGAACTGAATCGTACCATCAAACTTAGCGTTCAAGCTAGATTCAACAGAAGAAGATCCCGCAACACCACCTACGTGGAAAGTACGTAAGTGTCAACTGTGTACCTGGCTCACCAATGGATTGTGCAGCAATAATACCTACTGCATCTCCTCTTTGCGTTACATAACCAGTAGCTAAGTTTCTACCATAACAGCTTACACAAACACCACGCTTAGCATTCGCAAGTTAATACCGAACGAATGTCAACGGTTTCGATGCCTGCATCTTCCATGGCTCTTGCTACATCAATCATAATTTCTTCACCCGCTCCTACCATTAATTCATTGGTTAACGGATTGAATACATCATGTAATGAAGTACGACCTTCAATTCTATCTGCTAATGGTTCAATAATATCTTCGTTATCTTTTAAGGCACTTGTTGCAATACCACGTAATGTGCCACAATCTTCTTCAGAAATAACAACGTCTTGTGATACGTCTACTAAACGACGCGTTAAGTAACCAGCATCCGCAGTTTTTAACGCTGTATCCGCCAAACCTTTACGCGCACCGTGTGTAGAGATAAAGTAATCAAGTACGTTCAATCCACCTTTAAAGTTAGATAAGATTGGGTTTTCAATAACCTCAGATCCTGTGCTACCACTCTTACGAGGTTTAGCCATCAATCCACGAATACCTACTAACTGCTTCACCTGTGTCTTACTACCTCTCGCACCAGAATCCAACATCATGTATACTGAGTTGAAACCTTGTTTATCAATCGCCATCTCACGAATTAATGTTTCAGTGATACGCGTATCGACACGGCTCCAGATATCAATTACTTGGTTGTAACGCTCGTTATTGGTAATTAAACCCATGTTATAGTTTTCCCAAACTTCTTCTACTTCTATTTTTGCGCCATCTAATAATGCTTGTCTTGTTGCAGGAACCACTAAGTCGTTCACGTTGAAAGACAAACCACCACGGAAGGCCATTTTAAATCCTAGATGTTTTAATATCATCCAAGAATTTAGCCGTTGTAGGAACGTCAGTGATTTTAATAATATCACCAATAATTTCTCTTAAGCTTTTCTTAGTTAATAATTGATTTACAAAACCTACTGGCTTTGGTGTGTGTTGATTAAAGAGTACACGACCCACTGTTGTTTCAATTAATTTATTTACCAGTACTCCGTTTTCACGAATATTTGTTTTTACTCTAATATTTGCGTGTAAATCTATTTTGTCTTCGTTGTAAGCAATGATAACCTCGTCTAAATTATAGAACGCTTTACCCTCACCTCTTACGACTAAATCTCCCATTGATTTTTTACCCTTTGTAATATAGTATAAACCTAATACCATGTCCTGAGAAGGAAGGGTGATAGGTGTACCATTTTGTGGGTTCAAAATATTATGAGAAGACAACATTAATAATTGTGCTTCCAAAATAGCCGCATGGCTTAATGGAACGTGCACCGCCATTTGGTCACCATCGAAATCGGCGTTGAACGATGAGGTAACTAGTGGGTGTAATTGAATGGCCTTACCTTCCACCAATTTAGGTTGGAAAGCTTGTATTGATAAACGGTGCAATGTTGGGGCACGGTTTAACATTACTGGATGTCCTTTCAATATATTTTCTAAGATATCCCAAATCACAGCCTCTTTTTTATCTACTAATTTCTTGGCAGACTTCACTGTTTTTACAATACCTCTTTCAATTAATTTACGAATAACAAATGGCTTAAATAATTCCGCAGCCATATCTTTTGGTAATCCGCACTCATGCATTTTTAATTCAGGTCCTACTACAATTACAGAACGACCAGAATAATCGACACGCTTACCTAATAAGTTTTGACGGAAACGACCTTGCTTACCTTTCAATACATCCGATAAAGATTTTAATGCACGGCCACCTTCTGCTTTCACCGCATTTGATTTACGAGAGTTATCGAATAAAGAATCGATAGCCTCTTGTAACATACGCTTCTCATTACGCAAGATAACTTCTGGTGCTTTAATTTCTAACAAACGCTTTAAACGGTTGTTACGAATAATTACACGACGATATAAATCGTTCAAATCAGAACTTGCGAAACGACCACCATCCAAAGGAACCAATGGACGTAATTCTGGTGGGATAACAGGAATATATTTCATTACCATCCACTCTGGTTGGTTGGTAATATGCGTCTTAGCTTCACGGAAAGATTCTACCACGCTCAAGCGCTTTAAAGCATCTGCTTTACGTTGTTGAGAAGTTTCGTTGGCTGCTGCATTACGTAAAGAGAAACTTAATTCATCTAAATCTAATAAACCTAATAAATCGTGTACCGCATCGGCACCCATTTTAGCAACGAATTTTTGAGGATCGTCGTCAGGTAAATATTGATTTTCTTTTGGTAATGTATCTAATAAGTCTAAGTACTCCTCTTCAGTTAATAAATCGGCTACTTTGAATTCACTCTTAATACCTGGTTGAATAACTACGTAACGCTCATAGTAAATGATCGTTTCTAATTTCTTAGAACTCATTCCTAACAAGTAACCTATTTTATTAGGTAAAGACTTAAAGTACCAAATGTGCACTACAGGTACCACTAATTTAATGTGGCCCATACGCTCACGACGTACTTTTTTCTCAGTTACTTCTACACCACATCTATCACAAACAATACCCTTGTAACGGATACGCTTATATTTACCACAAGCACACTCGTAATCCTTTACTGGACCAAAGATACGCTCGCAGAAAAGACCATCGCGCTCTGGTTTGTAAGTACGATAGTTAATGGTTTCAGGTTTTAAGACTTCTCCGAAACTTCTTTCCAAAATATTGTCTGGGGATGCCAAACTAATAGTGATTTGCGAAAAAGCGGGACGTTGTCTATTCTCTTTTTTGAATGCCATATTATATTATTAAGAAAGGGTGTTAATGAATTAATTCGTTTTCTGTTATGCTTGATTAATCAAATTTTAAATCTAAACCTAAGCCTCTCAATTCATGTACTAATACATTGAAAGATTCAGGGATACCAGCTTTAGGAATATTCTCGCCTTTTACAATGGCTTCATATGTCTTAGCTCTACCGATGATATCATCAGATTTAAGTGTCAATAATTCTTGTAGGATATTAGCTGCACCATAGGCTTCTAATGCCCATACCTCCATCTCACCAAAACGTTGACCACCAAACTGCGCTTTACCGCCTAATGGTTGTTGTGTGATTAAGCTGTATGGTCCGATAGAACGAGCATGCATTTTATCATCCACCATATGGTGAAGTTTGATCATGTAGATCACACCCACTGATGTTTTTTGGTGGAAGCGTTCTCCTGTTTCTCCATCATATAAATAAGTATGTCCGTTATTAGGAATTTTTGCTTTATCGCATAATTCTTCAATTTCTGTAGTGCTCGCACCATCAAAAATTGGCGTTGCAAATTTCACACCTAACTTCTTACCTGTCCATCCTAAAATGGTTTCATAGATTTGACCCAAGTTCATACGAGAAGGTACCCCTAATGGATTCAATACAATATCCACTGGTGTTCCATCTTCCATGAATGGCATATCTTCTGCACGAACAATCTTCGCAACAATACCTTTGTTACCGTGACGGCCCGCCATCTTATCACCTACTTTCAACTTACGCTTAACAGCTAAATAAACTTTAGCTAATTTCAATACACCTGCTGGTAATTCATCACCAATAGAGATATTAAATTTCTCACGCTTGTAACGACCTAATTCTTCGTTGTACTTAATACTGAAGTTGTGTAATAATGTGTTGATTAAATCATCGGTCTTCTTCTCCCCTGTCCAACCTAATGGGTTTACGTTTTGGAAATCGATAGTCGCTAAATTCTTCGCATTAAATTTGCTTCCTTTAGAAATTAAAGTTTCTCCAAAATTGTTTACCACACCTGGTGTAGTATGATCCTTTAAAAGTGTTTGTAATTTTTCAATTAACAATTCTTTTAATGAAGTAAAGTTATGCTCGTGTTGTTTCTCAACTTTATCTAACAATGCTTTCTCACGTACTTTACCACTCTTATCTTTCTTCGCACGTTGGAATAATTTTTTATCAATAACCACACCCTCTGTTCCGTTCGGTGCTTTTAAAGAAGCATCTTTTGCATCACCTGCTTTGTCACCAAAGATGGCACGCAATAATTTTTCTTCTGGAGTTGGATCTGATTCACCTTTAGGTGTAATCTTTCCTATTAATATATCTCCTTCTTTAACAGTTGCACCAATACGAATAATACCATGTTCATCTAAGTCTTTTGTAGCCTCTTCAGAAACGTTTGGTATATCAGCTGTTAATTCTTCTTCTCCTAATTTAGTATCACGTACTTCTAATTCATATTCATCAATGTGAATGGATGTAAATAAATCTTCACGTACGACTCTTTCACTAATTACGATCGCATCCTCAAAGTTGTAACCCTTCCATGGCATGAAGGCCACTTGTAAGTTACGACCTAAAGCAACTTCACCGTCTTTAGTAGCATATCCTTCAGTTAAGAAATCTCCCTTCTTCACTTTTTGTCCTTTCTTCACAGCAGGACGCAAGTTGATACAAGTAGATTGGTTGGTCTTAATGAACTTAGTTAGCTTGTATATAATTAAGTCTTCGTTGAAACTTACTAAACGATCAATATCGTTACGGTTGTAACGAACATGAATTTCATTCGCGTCAACAAATTCAATAACACCATCCCCTTCAGAATGTAGTTGAATACGTGCATCACGTGCCGCCTTTCCTTCTAATCCAGTTCCTACGATAGGTACTTCTGGACGAATTAATGGTACCGCTTGACGTTGCATGTTAGATCCCATCAAAGCACGGTTCGCATCATCATGCTCTAAGAATGGAATTAAAGAAGCGCTCAAACCAACAATTTGGTTAGGAGCGACATCCATAAATTCTACATCTGTTTTATCCAAGATAGGGAAGTCTCCTGTTTCACGAGAAGGTACTTTATCTTCAGAAAATTCATTCTTGTCATTTAATGGAACATTACTTTGTGCAATTTTTGCTGAATCCTCTTCTTCTGCACTCAAATAAGTTAAATGCTTCAAGCTCACTTTACCATTGTCTACTTTACGGTAAGGTGTTTCAATAAAGCCCATATCGTTAATCTTTGCGTGTACACACAAAGTAGAAATCAAACCAATGTTCGGTCCTTCTGGTGTTTCAATTGTACACAAACGACCATAGTGTGAATAGTGTACGTCACGCACCTCGAAACCTGCACGCTCACGACTTAAACCGCCGGGTCCTAGAGCGGAGATACGACGCTTATGCGTGATCTCACTTAAAGGATTGGTTTGGTCTAAGAACTGAGACAATTGAGAAGTACCAAAGAAAGAGTTGATAACAGAAGATAAAGTTCTCGCGTTGATTAAATCAACTGGAGTAAATACCTCGTTATCACGCACGTTCATACGCTCACGGATAGTACGCGCCATACGCGCTAAACCTACACCGAACTGAGCATACAATTGCTCTCCTACTGTACGCACACGACGATTACTTAAATGATCAATATCGTCAATCTCTGCTTTCGCATTGGTTAAACGCACTAAATATTTAACAATCTCAATGATGTCGTTCTTTGTTAATACTTTTTTCTCTTGTGTTAAATCATGACCTAATTTTTTGTTGATCTTGTAACGACCTACTTCTCCTAAATCATAACGTTTGTCAGAGAAGAATAATTTGTCAATGATTCCACGAGCCGTTTCATTATCTGGGGCATCTGCTCCACGTAATTGACGGTAAATATGTTGAACCGCTTCTAACTCAGAGTTAGAAGTATCCTTGTTTAATGTATTGTAAATGATGGCATAATCTCCACCCACGTCTTCTTTTTGGATAAATACACTCTTCGCACCCATTTCAACGATAAGGTTTACCGCATCTTGGTCTAAAACTGTATCACGCTCCAAAACGATTTCGTTACGCTCGATACTTACCACCTCACCAGTATCCTCATCCACGAAATCTTCTACCCATGTTCTTAAAACACGCGCAGCTAATTTGCGTCCGATTTGATTACCTAAAGTTTTTTTATCTGCTTTCACTTCATCCGCCATTCCGAATAATTCCAAAATGTCTTTATCAGTTTCAAAACCAATTGAACGAAGTAATGTTGTTACAGGGAATTTTTTCTTACGATCGATATACGCGAACATTACGTTGTTGATATCGGTAGCAAATTCCATCCATGCACCTTTGAAAGGAATCACACGAGCAGAATATATTTTTGTTCCGTTAGGATGTGTTGATTGACCAAAGAATACGCCTGGTGAACGGTGTAATTGTGAAACCACTACACGCTCAGCTCCGTTAATAACGAATGTACCTCTTGGTGTCATGTAAGGAATGTTTCCTAAGAATACATCTTGCACGATTGTCTGAAAGTCAACGTGCTCCTCATCGTTACAACTTAAACGCAATTTTGCTTTTAAAGGCACAGCGTAAGTTAAACCACGTTCCATACACTCATCAATAGTGTAGCGTGGTGGGATCGATAAAATAATCCAAAAATTCTAACACGAAAATGTTACGTGTATCTGTGATAGGAAAATTTTCCTTAAACACACGGAACAATCCTTCCACATTTCTGCGATCAGGTGTTGTTTCTAACTGAAAGAATTCTTTGAAAGATTCTAACTGAATGTCAAGTAAGTCTGGTGCTTCGGCAACGTGTTTAATTTTACCAAAGTTGACTCTGTTGTTCAAGTTTGTTGTAGACATACGGTATAAACCAGGTTTTATTGAAGTATAATTTTTGGTAGAATTATTCTCAAGTATAAAAAAGAATAAAAACTATTTGTCGCCAAACAGTTAGTACACTAGACTATACGCCCAAAATAAAGGATTGCAAAGTTAAGCAAAGGAGAGGACTTTTAAAAACAAATTTTATACCAAAAGCATTGATTTTGAGGATTTTTGGAGAAAAAATGCCAAAATAAGCAATTCTGTCATATTTATTATTTTTATATTTGTATTTATTTGCTATATAATATATTAAAATATATATAAATTATTATATATAACACACCTATTTTACCCTCTTTGGCGAATCTTAGGCTTTTTTTAACAAGGGGTTGTTTTTCTAATTTTATTCTTTCCTTCACTTTCGCCATTTAACGCTAAAATTTAGAAAATCAAACTAAAAGTCAGAACTCGCACTTTGTGCTCAAACATGCTGACTTTTTTACGTTAGATTTTCCAAATTTCTTTACGCAATGTCTCAAAGCTCAGGATAAGAACAAAACAGAAAAACCCCACCCCTAAAGTTATATGCATAAAAAACCCTCTCTGGATGCCAGAGAGGGTTATATTTTTAGGACCTAAGTCGAGTAAATTACTTTACTTCAACCTCAGCACCCGCTTCTTTTAATTTACCAGCGACTTCATCAGCTTCTGCTCTAGAAACGCCTTCTTTAATTGCTTTAGGAGCGCCATCTACTAAATCTTTAGCTTCTTTCAAGCCAAGACCTGTTAAATCTTTAACGATTTTAACTACGTTCAATTTGCTTGCACCTGCACTTTTTAAGATTACATCAAAAGCTGTTTTTTCAGCTGCTGCTTCAGCACCTCCACCACCTGCTACTGCTACTGCTGCAGCTGCTGCTGGTTCGATACCGTAATCTGCTTTTAATACATCTGCTAACTCTTGAACTTCTTTCACTGTTAAGCCTACTAATTGTTCGGCTATTTTTTTTACGTCTGCCATGTTGTTTCAATTTTTTCCGCTTTCAAAGCAAATGCTCCAGCGGAAGGTTTAAAAAAATTATTATAACAATATAAAAACAGAAACTCATTCGAGTCTTCTGTGATTAAAATTTTCGGGGAAGCTTACGCTTCAGGGGTTGCCTCTGGAGCAGCTGCAGATACTTCAGCTGCTGGAGCCGCTTCAACTGCTGCTGGAACTTCGTCAACTTTTACTCCTGCATCAGTTGCATTCGCAACTTCTTCCGCTACTGCTACTTCAACCGCTGCTGCTACTACTTCCGATTCAGATTTAGTAGAGCCGTTTTCTGCATGGTTTAACAATGCAGCAATAACGCGCTTAGCAGGAGATTGTAACAATCCGATTACCTCACCAATCAATTCATTCTTCGTCTTGATCTTCGTTAAGGCATCTAAAGAGTTGTCACCTAGGAAAATATCTCCGTTGATGAAGGCCGCTTTTAAAGTAGGTCTGTCACCTGTGTTTGCTTTTCTAAAAGCACTAATAATTACAGCTGGATCTTTTGGATTTTCTGCAAACATTAAGGCAGTTACTTTATTTAATGAATCAAACAAGCCTGCATACTTTTCGCTGTCCAAACTTTCTAAAGCTTTACGGATTAAAGTATTTTTAGCTACTTTAACTTCTACTTGCTTATTAAAACAAGTACGACGTAAATTAGAAATTTGTTCTACGCTCAAAGATTCTGTGTCTGTGATATAGAAGTTATTATATTGAGAGAACTTTTCTTTTAAAAGTACAATCACTTCATTTTTTTGATCTTTGGTCATAACTAATTTTATTTTGTTACCCGGGTCATATCCTTGCGGATCACCAGGATTAGTTCATTAATGATTTTGTTTCCAACGAAATGCCTGGGCTCATTGAAGAGGCCATGCTTACTCCTTTCAAATAAATACCTTTTGAAGAAGAAGGTTTCAATTTGATAATTGCATTTAATAACTCAGAACTGTTTTCTGCAATTTTATCTGCAGAAAAAGATACACGACCTATTGAAGCATGCACAATACCTGCTTTGTCAACTTTGAAAGCGATCTTACCGCCTTTTACTTCGTTCACTGCAGCAGCTACATCGTTTGTAACCGTTCCTGTTTTAGGATTCGGCATTAAGTTACGAGGTCCTAGAACCTTACCTAATTTACCAATCTTTGGCATCACTGAAGGTGTAGCGATGATTACATCTACATCTACCCAACCGCCTTCAATTTTTGTTACAAACTCATCTAATCCAACATAATCAGCACCGGCTTCACGCGCAGCAGCTTCTTTATCTGGAGTACATAATACCAATACTTTTTTAGTACGACCTGTTCCATGAGGAAGAGATACTGTTCCGCGCACTTGTTGATCGGCTTTCTTAGGATCTACTCCTAAACGAATGTGTAAATCAACAGAGCTATCGAATTTTGTACAATTAATTTCTTTTACTAGAGTTGAAGCATCTTTAAGGGAATAAAATTTATTTTTATCCACCTTCGCTACCGCAACTTTTCTTTTTTTAGTCAATGACATTGTTCATTAATATTTGTGGTGAATAAAATTTAGTTTTCCCAAGGTGCTTTACCGTCAACAGTAATACCCATTGAACGAGCAGTTCCAGCAACCATACTCATTGCAGAGTTTAAAGTGAAGGCATTTAAGTCCTCCATTTTATCTTTTGCAATAACTTCTACCTGTGCCCAAGTGACTTTACCCACTTTATCACGGTTACTTTCTTTAGAACCTTTTTGAATTTTTGCAGCTTCCATTAATTGAACTGGAGCTGGTGCAGTTTTGATAACAAAGTCAAACGATTTGTCGGTATACACTGTAATTAATACAGGAACGACTTTGCCTTGTTTGTCTTGAGTTCTTGCATTGAATTGCTTACAGAACTCCATAATGTTTACCCCTTTAGAACCAAGGGCTGGACCTACTGGAGGTGCTGGATTGGCTTGACCGCCTTTAACCTGCAGCTTCACATAGCCAGAGATTTCTTTTGCCATTTTTTTATGTTTTTTTGGTTAAGCGTACCTACATTATGCAGATACTCCCAAATACCCACAGTTCGAAAACTGTAAATTGGAGGGCAAAAGTACGAGATTCTTGGCATTTGGCCAAAAAAAATCCCTCCCCGATTGCTCGAGAAGGGACTTTTTTTACCTTTTTCCTTCTAACTCAGTTTTTCTACCTGCATGAAACTTAGTTCCACTGGAGTAGATCGACCGAATATTTTTACGGTCACTTTCAATTTCTTCTTTTCTTCATTCACCTCTTCTATGACACCATTAAAGTCATTGAAAGGTCCCTCAATTATTTTTACTGTTTCACCCAAAATGAATGGCTCGCTGATAGAACCACCTAAGTCGTTCATCTCATCTACCTTACCTAACATTTTGTTTACTTCAGATTTTCTTAAACAGATAATATTTCCTTTTGACCCTTTACCATCGGTCAAAAAATGCATTACATTACTAACATTACTAATTGACATTACGATATCATCCGGTAAACGCCCACCGTTATTAGTATCTACTACTTCCATCATTACATAACCAGGAAAATAGTTTTTTTCGCGCATTACTTTTTTACCGTTTTGCACTTTATATACTTTCTCCATTGGTAAAAAAACTTGCTTAATAATGTTCGTCCAATTATTTCTAACAATGTCTTTATCCAGGTATTCTTTAATCTTTTTTTCTTTACCACTTACTACACGAAGTACATACCACTTTGTCTCTAAAGCAGCAGCCACAGGTGTTACAGGGGTTTCGACCGTATTTAAAACTTCTGTTTCCATCTTACTTAAATAATGAGTATATCAACTTTAATAATTGGTTGCTTGAAAAATCCATCACCCAAACTATAGCAGTGATGATAATGGTTGCCACCAAAACTATCACTGTGCTTTGTTGTAAATTAGCCCATGTAGGCCAAGTTACTTTCTCTTGCAACTCGATGTAGCTTTCTTTAAAATAATTAGCAATCTTGTTCATTCTTTTCTTTTTTGTTGATCAAATTTTCTTAGCACGGGCACTAGGATTCGAACCCAGATCAAAGGTTTTGGAGACCCGTATGCTACCGTTGCACTATGCCCGTATGAACCAAAAGTCTCTGGTCCTAGCTTGCGCTAAAGCCAAAGACTTTTAATTTATATATTTAGTTAAATTACTTAATAATCTCAGTAACTTGACCAGCTCCTACAGTTCTTCCACCCTCACGGATAGCGAACTTAAGACCTTTTTCCATTGCGATAGGTTGGATCAACTTTACAGTGATGCTAACGTTATCACCTGGCATTACCATCTCAGTTCCTTCTGGTAAAGAACACTCTCCAGTTACATCCGTTGTACGGAAGTAGAATTGAGGACGGTATTTATTAAAGAATGGAGTATGACGTCCACCTTCTTCTTTTGATAATACATAAACCTCAGCTTTGAAGTCTGTGTGTGGAGTGATTGTCTTAGGTGCACAAATTACCATACCACGACGGATATCTTTTTTCTCAATACCACGTAATAATAAACCTGCGTTATCACCAGCTTGACCTTGATCCAATAATTTTTTAAACATCTCAACACCAGTTACGGTTGAGCTCATTGGAGCATCCATCAAACCTACGATTTCAACTGCTTCACCTACTTTAACAATACCACGCTCGATACGACCTGTAGCAACTGTTCCACGACCAGTGATCGAGAAAACGTCCTCTACAGACATCAAGAATGGTTGATCGATAGGACGAGGAGGCAAAGGAATATAGGTATCTACAGCATTCATTAATTCTGTAACTGCATCTAACCATTTTGGATCTCCAGACAATGCACCTGTAGCAGAACCACGGATGACTGGAGTTTTTTCACCATCAAATCCATAAGAAGTTAATAAATCACGAACTTCCATTTCAACTAAGTCTAATAATTCAGGATCATCAACTAAGTCAACTTTGTTCATGAATACTACGATTTGAGGAACACCAACTTGACGAGCCAATAAGATATGCTCTTTCGTTTGTGGCATAGGACCATCTGTAGCCGCAACTACAAGAATAGCACCATCCATCTGTGCAGCACCAGTGATCATGTTTTTAACATAATCGGCGTGACCTGGACAGTCAACGTGCGCATAGTGACGACTATCAGTTTGATATTCTACGTGTGCTGTATTGATAGTGATACCACGCTCTTTCTCTTCGGGTGCACCGTCAATTTCATCGTAGTTTTTCTTTGTTGCTAACCCTCTTTTAGATAATACATCTGTGATGGCAGCAGTTAATGTTGTTTTACCATGGTCAACGTGGCCAATAGTTCCAACGTTTACGTGGGGTTTCTCCCTCTTAAAGGTCTCTTTAGACATCTTTATTTGTTTTTATGTTATTTTTATAATTGCCGTTAATAGACCACCGAGTCCATCAACCATAGCTTTCAAAATTAAACCAACCAACTCAATCCACCTAGTTCTATTCACTATTTCTTACGCTTCAGCTCTTTTTCACGCTTTTTACTAGTTTTTGAGCCGTTGATGAGAATTGAACTCACGACCTCTTCCTTACCAAGGAAGTGCTCTACCACTGAGCCACAACGGCAATAATCTAACCGGCTTCCATTGTTCCCATCAACAAACCAATTGGAGCGGGAGACCAGGCTCGAACTGGCCACCTATAGCTTGGAAGGCTATCGCTCTACCAAATGAGCTACTCCCGCATTTTAAATCCTTTAAAGAACTATTCTTCCATCAACTCTTCGTGCATGCAGTAAGGCCTGCAAGTTACAAAAAAAATTGGTGGGCAGAGTAGGGTTCGAACCTACGTACTCGTGAGAGAACAGATTTACAGTCTGTCGCCTTTAACCACTCGGCCATCTGCCCCTAATTTAACTGAGCCGGAAATGGGACTCGAACCCGCGACCTGCTGATTACAAATCAGCTGCTCTACCAACTGAGCTATTCCGGCAAGACATAAAAGAACTATCCCAATTTTTGGGATGGCAAAGGTAATGGAATTCTTTATTTATCAAAATTTTAGGGCAGTTTTTATCTTGAAAATGAAGGTAAAAATCAAAATAAGCTCCAATTCATGCCCCTAAGCAGATAAAACATGGAAATAATGAATAAAAAATGCCCACTTTCTTGTTAAAAACAGTGGGCAGTATAATGTTTGATTGAAACTCTTTTATTTTTTATGCGGCTATGCGCTGTTTTTTCTTTTTAAGTTGATTGGTGATGGAATCAAAAGCTCGATTGAGGGATGTTTGAAAAGTTTTTGCAGTGGCTTTGACAAAACAATCCTGTTTAGGAATATGAATTTTAATCTCTACTACTTTGTCTTTGATGGCATGTGCCATACTTTCCATTTTTAAAAAGACTTCTACCTTCGTGATACGATCATGAAAGGTGACCAGCTTGTCTAATTTTTTCTGAACGAAGGCTAATAGTTTTTGGTCTGCATCAAAGTGCACTGTCTGAATGTTGATGTTCATACAATTAAATTTAAAGGATAATAAAATATAAAGAACTGACCAGGTAATAACATCACTTACACCTGCACTAGTAAGTTACAACAATTTGTAAATAATTTCTAGAAAGAAAATGATTTAAGAAAACTTTATGATTCGCTCTAAAGAAGGTTGATAAAAAGATGATTAGAATCATTTTTTTACAATGGCAACTTCTGATTTCACTTAGGCTTTGGGATGCGCTTTGGCAAATACCTCTTTTAATTTTTCAATAGTATTATGCGTGTACACCTGCGTGGCCGCTAAGCTGCTATGGCCTAGTAATTCCTTGACTGCATTGAGATCGGCGCCATTATTCATTAAATGCGTGGCAAAGCTATGTCTTAAAACGTGCGGACTTTTCTTTTGTAAAGTTGTTACCTGCGATAAATAAAATTTAACAAAAGTATACACCGCCTTGGGTTGCAAAGTCTTTCCTTTTTCTGTTACAAATAAAGAAGGGTTGCCTAATGCTTCTTTTGGTTTTTGGGCTATATACTTTTTTAACTCAATGGCTAATTCTGGACTTATAGGAAGCATTCTTTCTTTATTCCCTTTTCCTAAAACTTTTATAATTCTTTTAGAAAGGTCTAAATGATTTTCTTTACATCCAATGAGTTCACTTAAACGCATACCTGTTGCATAAAAAAGCTGTATCACCATTTTTTCTGTATAGCCCTTCCACCCTTCTGCAAAAGATAAATTAACAAATAATTGCTCCATATCATTCTCTGCAACAAAGGCTGGAAGTCGCTTACTAATTTTAGGACTTATTACTGTCTCCATGGGGCTCTTGGTAATTTTACCTTGCTGAATTTGATACTTATAAAACGATTTTAAAGAAGATATTTTTCTATTCAAACTCTTACCCGTCATTTCCTCTTCTTTCATACCCGCCAACCAAGAACGCACCATGGTACCCGTGATTTGATCAAAGCCTAGTCCTTCAAACTGTGTTTCCACAAAATCAAAGAATTGAATAAGGTCATTGGAATAGGCGGTGATGGTATGCAAGGAATAACGCTTCTCGAATTGGAGATAAGCCAGAAAGGCATTTAAGGGAGCATATCGAGTTTGAAGAGTCATTGCCTTATAAAGGTAAGGCATGTAGGGTGAAACTAAAAAGCCCAGGCTGGGTATTACCTAGCTTGGGCTTTAATATCATTAGAGGAAAAGAAGGGACTATCCTTCGATTTTTCCGCTGAAAATTTGTTGCTTATAAACAGCTTTCAACACTTCGAAACGACGTTTAACCGATGGTTTCACAAATGCTTGACGTGCACGTAAGTTTAATAAAGTCTTGCTTTTTTCAAACTTCTTTTTGTACTTTTTTAACGCTTTGTCAATGTTCTCGCAGTCTTTTGAATCAATTATTAACATAATATATATACCTCCTCAGGTGTTTTAAGAAAAATAATATTTAAATTTTTAGCCTTTAAATTTTATCAAAGGCGTAAAAATTGGAAGGGCAAAGATAAGATTCCTTTTGAAAATACCAAATTTACTAGAGGTTTTTATCTTCTATCCCCCTACCTTTTAAGGCTCCAGAGATGGCAGAATCCATCACTCTTTCCGCAAAAGGGCGCGTAAGGTCGTTCAAAGCCTCAGTTTTCTGTTGAATGAGGTTCTTATCAGCCATGGTAATAGATAATTGTAAGGCTTGCATGGCATTCGCCGTGGCGGTCATTTCCTCCTTAGATAATAAGGCCGCATTTTTCATCATGAACTTTTCTGTAACTGAAAGCATTTGTTCTGCCTCCGTACTGGCTTCTACTAGTGCACGTGTAGCAATATCTTCTTTGGCATGGGTTAAACTTTCTAGTAATCTTTGTTCTACTTCTTCATCGGTTAATCCGTATTGAGGTTTGATATCAATACTTTGGGTAACCCCACTTCTTAATTCTTTTGCACTCACTTGTAAAATGCCATCGGCATTAATTAAAAAACTTACTTCCACTTTGGGAAGACCTGCAGGCATTGCAGGAATACCTGTTAATGTAAAGGCGCCTAATTGTCGATTGTCTTTTACTAAATCTCTTTCACCTTGATACACTGAAATATTTATTCCACTGATTGCGCATCTTTTTGCGTGGTGTATTGTCTTGAAGTTTTCGTAGGAATTTTTGAATTGCGTGGAAGAAGTACATCCATTAAACCACCCATGGTTTCAATGCCTAAACTTAATGGTGTAATATCTAATAGCAACATGTTTTTATTATTCCCCGATAAAATATCGGCCTGTACTGCAGCGCCTAAGGCTACTACTTCATCTGGATTCACCGAATCATTCACAGCCTGATTAAAAAATGTAGACACTGTTTTTTTTACAAGTGGCACTCTTGTACTTCCGCCTACCATTAATACGGTATTAATATCTTTTATTTCAAGTGCTGCATCTTTCATGGCCAACTTACAAAGCTCAATAGTTTTTTGAACTATTGGTTCAATTAATTTTTCAAATACTTCTTTAGTAATAGAAATTTTTTTTCCTGCAAATTCCGATTCAAATAAGTCGCTGTTGGATAATGCAATTTTTGCTTTCTCTGCGGCAAGTCTTAATTCTTGCTTTAAATTTTTATGGTCTTCTAAATTGTCAACGCCCATTTCTTTCATCCAATACTCAATAATAGCGCGGTCTAGATCATCTCCTCCTAAATAAGTATCACCATTGGTGCTAAGCACTTCAAAAATACCATTCGAAATTTTTAAAATAGAAATATCAAAAGTACCACCGCCTAAATCATAGACAGCAATGGTTTTCTCTTCTGTAGGATCCATACCTAGGCCATAAGCCAAACTAGCCGCAGTAGGTTCGTTAATAATACGCAGTACATCTAGCCCAGCTAGTTTACCCGCATCACGCGTGGCTTGTCTTTGTGTATCATTAAAATAAGCAGGTACCGTAATAACTGCTTTGGTCACAGGTGTTTTTAAAATATGTTCTGCACGCTTTTTTAATTCTACTAATATATAAGAAGATAAATCGACGGGGGAATAAAAAGTAGAACCCACTTGTACTTTTACTAAACTATCTCTATTGTCATCAATAATTTTGTAGGCAAAAAAATCTTGGTGCGCATGAATATCTTTATAACTCTTGCCCATTAAACGCTTCGCACTAAAAATGGTATTGGCGGGATCAGATTCTAAATAAGGTTTTGCATTTGCTCCTACTTCTGCATTTCCATAAGCATCAAAATGCACAACACTGGGCACAATACTACTACCATCAAATTCTTTAAGTGCAGTGGGTAATTTTGTTTCAGGATGAATAATGGCCACTAAACTATTGGTGGTTCCCAAGTCAATGCCTACTATAATTTCAGCTTGTTGCAAACTACCTGTAGCAATATTAATTCCAATCTTAGCCATTTAAAAAATTTTACAAATGTACAATACAGGCTTGTTTATACCTTATGATTTGAGGAAAGATTTGCAACCAAACTAATACCACTACAATTTATAGAACCTGCTTTGCTGCGTAAATTAATTTCGTTTTTGAAAAGGTATCATGAAAAGGCTGTCCATTCCAAGCTAGTCCAAACATGGATATAATGGTGCAGTGAATGGTGGTTCTTAGAAAGATTTGAAAAATATTGGGCCTGCCCCCTTTTTCATTCACCACTTTTGTGCCCGTAAACCATTTAGCCGGGGTTCGTAGAAAGATAAACTCAAATAAAAATATATACACCCACATAGTCGCAAAAAAGAAGGGGCCAAAACGAATGGGTGTAAAGTCCCAATACATTACATAGAAATTCCACCATCCATAGACTAAATAGGTAAGAATAGAGACAATAATGGTGTCTACTAAAAAGTGTAAAATTCTGGTTCCGTCACCAATTGTGGGAGTTGTTGGGTTCATGATGCGAAATTATTGCATTTTAGTAGTTATTTTTGCCTAAAGTATATAGAATATGACTTTAATACAAGAACTACGTTGGAGAGGTATGATTCAAGATATTATGCCAGGCACAGAAGAACTGTTTGAAAAAGAACAAGTTTCTGGTTATATCGGCTTTGATCCTACTTCGGATAGTTTACATATTGGTAGTTTAGTGCCAATTTTATTATTAGTGCATTTACAAAGAGCAGGTCATAAACCAGTGGCCTTGGTAGGTGGCGCAACAGGTATGGTGGGCGACCCTAGTGGAAAAAGTGAAGAGCGTAATTTATTAAGCGAAGAAATATTACAATTTAATTTAGCAGGTGTTCAAAAACAATTGGCGCATTTTTTAAATTTTGATCCTAGTCTTTCGAACGCTGCTGAAATGGTGAACAACTATGATTGGTTTAAGAATTTTAATTTCTTAGATTTTATAAGAGATGTAGGTAAGCATATTACGGTAAACTATATGATGGCCAAGGATAGTGTGAAAAAAAGAATTGAAGGCGATACGGGTATGAGCTTTACTGAATTCACTTATCAATTGGTGCAGGGTTATGATTTTTATTGGTTGTATAAAAATAAAAATTGCAAAGTACAAATGGGTGGCAGCGACCAGTGGGGCAATATTACCACAGGTACTGAATTAGTTCGACGCAAAATGGGTGGCGAAGCATTTGCTTTTACTTGCCCTTTAATTACAAAGGCCGATGGCGGTAAGTTTGGAAAAACAGAAAAAGGAAATATTTGGTTAGATGCAAATAAAACTTCTCCTTATCAGTTTTATCAGTTCTGGTTAAATGCTAGCGATGAAGACGCAAAAAAATGGATTAAGATATTTACACTACTACCCTTTGAAACCATTGATAAATTAATTGCCGACCACGAACTAGCGCCACAAGAAAGAATTTTACAAAAAAACTTAGCAGCTGAATTAACCAAACTAGTGCACAGCGAAGAAGATTTAAATTTTGCTATTCGTGCTACTGAAATTTTATTTGGAAACGCTACTACTGAAGTATTACAGTCTTTAAACGAAACGCAGTTATTACAAGTAATGGAAGGCGTGCCTACCGTGAATGTAACACTCGCGCAACTTGCAGAAGGCTATGACTTAGTAAGCTTACTTGCAGACACTCAAATATTCCCAAGCAAAGGCGAGGCCCGTAAAATGTGGCAGAGCGGCGGTATTGGTATTAATAAAGAAAAAATAGGCGCCGATTTTACGACTGTTACTAAGGCGCAGTTATTACAAGGCAAATACATACTACTACAAAAAGGAAAAAAGAATTATTATTTAGTAATTGCGGCTTAATAGTTTAAATACTTTTTAATTTCTTGACCATACCTCATAAAAAAAGCAGCAAATTTACACTTGCTGCTTTTTTATTAGACTTTTTTAAGCTTATTTATTTTATTTCAAGGCTTTCCACATCTCTTCTGCAACTAGTGCATTTCCTTTTGCATTCAAATGCACTCCATCGTTGGTTAATATACCTCTGTCCTTATTTTCTGGATTATGTGCTACACTATACTCATGAAAAATAGATCTCAAATCAACCAAACCTAGGCCATTCTCTTTTACATATTTTCTCATCCAACTACTATAAGCATTTAAATCGCCATCTTGCGAATTAGAAAAATCATTTTTTTCACCAATAGCAGCAGGTGTTACTACAATTACTTTAGCACCTGCAGCTTGTATTTTTTTAACCACCGCATCATAAAAACGGCCAAATTTATCAAAATCGGTACCTGTATTAGAACTTGATTTATGCCATACATCATTCACCCCTACCCAAATTACCACTACATCGGGTTTCTTTTCAAGCACATCTTTTTCTATTCTTAAGTACAAATCATAAATTTTATTTCCACTTATACCTGCCCCATTTAATTCAAATTTATCGGCAGCGCCATTTGCGGCTATCATATTTTGTAAAACATCTATATATCCCCCTTTATTTACAGCGGCTTCGGTAATAGAATCGCCAAAAAAGACCACTTTCTTTTTCTTTTCCCCTCTAAAAGACATCAAGAATAAACAAGCGATAAAAGCGGTTAGAAGTGTTAATTTAATACCCATAAAATAAGGTTATTGGTTAAATAATATATTTGAGAGCTTAAGTTAGGCCAATTTCAGAATAATGTCTTTAAATGGCATTATTATTTGGAAAATTTTACTTCCCACCCTATTTTTGCAGTCCATTCTAAGAATGGCATAGGATTGCCTGATAGTATAATGGTAGTACGACTGTTTTTGGTGCAGTTTGTCTTGGTTCGAATCCAGGTCGGGCAACCAAAGAAAAAAGAAGCCGCAACGCAAGTTGCGGTTTTTTTATGCCCGAGAAGCAGCGAGTGAAACGAGCTCAATGTATCGACAAGGCAAAAACAAGCTTGCTTGATTTTTGTATTGGAGATGCATTGATAAAATTGCGTAGCAATTTGCGAACGAGGGTATAAAAAAACAAAGGCAGTTCCAAGAACTGCCTTTGTAGCTTCTTTATTTTATGTTGGGATTTTCCCATTGAAAGGATGACCGAACGAAGTGAGGTCAATCAAACTCACTCATCAGATTCTACGATAGTACCGTAGTCTACTAGTAGCTCTTCCCCATTGGCAATATCACGAATGGCTTCAAACTCCTCCCCTTCATTTAAAGAAATCACATTGGGCGTTTCTGAATGGTTTAAATAAATAACTAGGTCCACTAGTTTAAAACCATAATCGGGTATGAAATAATGGTCTTCATCAAATAAACAGTGGTTTTCTACTAAATCTTTGGAATGCTGCGGCAAGGCATCTACTTCTTCCTTGCTTACTTTAATCCAATCTCCTACCCCTTTTGAAAAAATATTTTTAGTGCCTTTGGGAATATCTCTAATGGCGAATACACCAATGCCATGCAGTGGCGAGGGCTTAATCATCACATAGGTAGAGGCTGCTAATTCTTTTAATAAGGCTTCTTTATTCATAAAAATTTAGCTCAATTTATTAATACATTCTAGTAAAGAAGCTTCCCAATGAGGAATAGTAAGCAATAATTCTTTTTCTATTTTATCTGTATCTAATACTGAATACCCTGGTCTTTTAGCAGGTGTTGGAAAATCGACAGTAAGTATCGCATTCACCTGACAACTAAGTCCTACAATAGATTGAATTTTTTTACAATAGTCATACCAAGTCGTTTCTCCTTTATTAGCATAATGATATATTCCTTTTATTTCTTTCCCATTATTCAGTGCAACTATCATTTTCATGGTAGCGATCTGCTAAATCCTTTGGCATAAGTAGGTCGTCCTCTTTGATCTGACTACTATATTTAACACATGCTCTTTCTTTCATAAAGCGTATCATAGACTTTACAAAATTATTTCCATGTACTACTAAATACCCAAGAAGTTCTAATAATAATAGTATTAGGATTCGCCGCAATAGCTAAACGTTCTCCATCGGCCTTGGTGGATCCGTAAAAATTTAAAGGATCGCTAAGGCAGTCTCTGTAGTATAAGGTGTAGTTGCATTTCCAGTAAATACATAGTCTGTTGAAAAAGTAATGAAAGGAATTTTTCTTTCAACAAGCTATAGCTGCCATTTGTTCTACCGATTTTGCATTTACTGCTAATGCTAATTCTTTTTCAGACTCTGCTTTATCTACTGCAGTATACGCTGCTGTGTTAATAATAGCATCGGGCGCCATCTCATTTATGATTGCAGCTAGGGTTTCGGGTTTAGATAAATCAATCACCGTTCTGTCGGTAAAAATAAATTCATATTGCGGGTAGCTTGCTGCCAACTGACCTAATTCCCAACCCAACTGACCATTGGCGCCAGTAACTAAAATTTTTCGCATGTACTTTATTTAGAAATAAACTCCTTAGGTAATTTTGTCCACTCAGAAGGTGGTAAGGATTTAAAGTAATCGTAAGTTTTTTTCAAACCTTCTGCACGATCTACTTTAGGCTCCCAACCTAAAATAGGTTTCTTGCTTTCGTAATATCGGGTTGTCTTTGTTTTGGATCATCCACCGGTAATTCCTTGTACACAATTTTCACGGAAGACCCTGTTAATTTCAAAACCTCTTCCGCAAAATCCTTTAAACTAATTTCATTCGGGTTACCAATATTCACAGGACTTGAATAGTCACTTAATAATAATTTGTAAATACCTTCTACTAAATCATCTACATAGCAGAAGCTTCTTGTTTGTGAACCATCTCCAAATACGGTCATGTCCTCTCCTCTTAATGCTTGACCAATAAATGCTGGTAAGGCACGGCCATCATTCAATCGCATTCTTGGACCATAGGTATTGAATATTCGTAATGATTCTAGTTTCTACCTGATGAAATGTATGATATGCCATGGTAATGGATTCCATATAACGCTTCGCTTCATCATAGACACCTCTTGGACCCACTGGATTTACATTACCCCAGTACTCCTCTGTTTGTGGATGCACTAATGGGTCTCCATAAACTTCACTTGTACTTGCTACCAATATTCTTGCACCTTTTGCTTTGGCCAATCCTAATACAATTATGTGTACCCATCGCACCTACTTTCAAAGTTTGAATAGGAATTTTTAAATAATCGATAGGACTTGCAGGTGATGCAAAATGTAAAATATAATCCAAGTTTCCTTCTATCTCAATAAAGGTAGTAACATCATGGTGTATGAATTCAAAATTTGGATTCGATCTTAAGTGCTCGATATTTTGCAGGTCGCCTGTAATTAAATTATCCATGGCAATAACATAGTAGCCTTCTTTAATAAAGCGATCACTTAAATGCGATCCTAAAAATCCGGCAGCCCCTGTTATTAAAATTCTTTTTTGACTCATAGTATTTATTTTGTGGCTGAAGCCCTTCCAATGCTTTCATAATGATAACCTAATTCTTTCATTTTTGAAACTTCAAAAAGATTACGGCCATCAAATATGATTTTGTTTTTAATTTCTTTTTCTATTCTTTCAAAATCGGGGGTTCTAAACTCACTCCACTCTGTCGCAATGATTAAAAAATCGGCACCGCTTAATGCTTCGTATTGGTTAGCTGGCATATTTTATTTTATCTCCTATTTGTGCTTTTACATTGGGCATGGCCTCAGGGTCATAGGCCGCAATAGTGGCGCCCATGGCTAGTTAAAGCATCTATAATACTTAATGCAGGTGCTTCTCTAATATCGTCGGTATTAGGCTTGAAGGCCAAGCCCCATAAGTGCAATATGCTTGCCTTTTAAATCACCTTTAAAATACGCCTTTATCTTTTCAACTAAATGTAATTTTTGATTGCGCATTTACTTTTTCTACTGCCTTTAAAATTTCAAAATCATATTTTACTTCATCAGAAGACATGATTAAAGCTTGTACGTCTTTAGGAAAACATGATCCACCATAACCAATACCTGGGAATAAAAAACGCTTTCCAATTCTATCATCAGATCCAATTCCTCTTCTTACCATATCCACATCCGCTCCCATGCGCTCACATAATTGAGCCACTTCATTCATGAAAGAAATTTTGGTAGCTAAGAAACTGAATTAGCTGCATACTTGGTTAATTCAGAACTACGCTCATCCATAAATATAACGGGGTTACCTTGTCTTACAAAGGGCGCATATAAATCACTCATTAATTTTTTAGCTCTTTCAGACCTTGTTCCTACCACTACTCTATCTGGTTTCATAAAATCATCCACCGCCACACCCTTCTCTTAAAAACTCTGGGTTACTTACCACATCATATTCGCCTTTATAATTTTTAGCAATCGCTGCACTTACTTTATCGGCAGTACCCACTGGCACCGTACTTTTATTTACAATGACTTTATAGTCCTTTAATATTTTTCCTAAATGATCGGCAACGCCTAATACATATTTTAAATCGGCACTACCATCGGCACCCGGAGGTGTAGGCAAGGCTAAGAAAATTATTTCAGCACCTTCAATAGCCGCTTCTAATTCGGTAGTGAATGTCAAACGACCTTCTTTAATATTTCTTAAAAATATTTTTTCTAGTCCTGGTTCGTATATAGTTATTTGACCACCACTTAATTTATCTACTTTATTTTTATCAATATCCACGCAGGTTACTTTATTTCCTGTTTCTGAAAAACAAGTTCCTGTAACCAGTCCCACATACCCTGTTCCTACGACTGCAATTTTCATCTAGTTATTTTTTTAATTAAAAAATGATTTTACACCTTCTACAATATACGCTAATTGTACTTCATCCATCTCGGTGTGCACCGGTAGAGAACATACGCAGGGGGTTAGGCTATCTGTTATAGGTAAATTCCAATTTGTATTTTTTTGTTCACCAAACATTTTTTGCAAATGACCAGGTACGGGATAATAAATCATACAAGGTATTTCCTTGGCTGCTAAATGCGCAATGAATTTATCTCGGTCTACTCCTATGAGTTGCATGGTATATTGATGATATACATGTGAACTATAATGCAAGCTCGATGGTGTTGTGATTTCTTTGACAGAAGCAAATGCATTAGAATAATATTTAGCCACTACTAATCTTGCTTTATTATACTCATCTAATTTTTTCAACTTGATATTTAATATAGCTGCTTGGATAGAATCTAATCTTGAATTACATCCCACCACATCATGATAATACCTTGCAGACTGACCATGGTTTGCAATCATTGTCATTTTATCAGCTAAAGCTTTATCATTAGTACATAAGGCACCTCCGTCTCCGAATGCTCCTAAATTTTTACTAGGATAAAAAGAAGTAGCTCCAATATGTCCAATGGTTCCCGTTTTTTTAGTAACCCCGTTTGAAAAAGTATAATCACAACCAATGGCTTGCGCATTGTCTTCAATCACGAATAAATGATGGGCTTTCGCTATTTCCATAATCTCTTCCATAGGTGCCGCATGACCATATAAATGAACGGGTACAATTAGTTTTGTTTTAGGCGTAATTGCTTTTTTCAAACTTTCAATGTCCATACAAAATGTAATAGGATCCACATCTACAAAAACAGGTTTTAATCCAAGCAACGCCACTACCTCCGTGGTAGCGATATAAGTAAAAGAAGGGGTAATAATTTCATCGCCAGCTTTTAGGTCTAAGGCCATCATGGCAATTTGTAAAGCGTCGGTGCCATTAGCGCAAGGAATCACATGATCCACACCTAAGTAGGTACTTAAATTTTGAGCAAAATCTTTCACGGCCTTGCCATTAATATAGGCAGCCGAATCCAAGACTTCTTGAATAGCTCCGTCTACCTCTGTTTTGATGGCCAAATACTGATTTTTAGTATCTACCATTTGAATTTTCCTCATCCTTTAAATTTGGGCAAAATTACAATAAAAAGCCTAATTCAACCTAATTGTGGTCCTAAGAAAGGCTTTCAAAACAAATTCAAGTTTTATGCTATTTTTTATTCATTTTTGCCCTACTGAAATGATAGTATGATTTTATACCAATTCTTTTTAAGGCTCTACCCTATATTGGCTTATCTCATTAGTCCCTTTAATGAGAAATCAAGGACTTGGGTAGATGGACAAGCCAAGGTTTGGGATGAAATTAATGCCCTTAGCCCAAAGATTAAACAACCCCTTATTTGGGTGCACTGTGCTTCGTATGGAGAATATGAACAGGGGCTTCC
Source organism: Chitinophagales bacterium (assembly GCA_964203405.1). GTDB lineage: Bacteria > Bacteroidota > Bacteroidia > Chitinophagales > Chitinophagaceae > Sediminibacterium. The sequence continues at coordinate 168,000 of CAXNLL010000003.1, read as the reverse complement.
TATTATCGACAGCATAAAGTTGAAATATCCATCGCATCAAATATGGCTTACTTTTTTTTCGCCCTCGGGTTATGTGTATAGAAAAAAAGATGCCCATGCCGACTTTGTCACTTACCTCCCTTTTGATAATAAAAAAAATGCAAGCCTTTTTTTAGAAACCATAAAACCCTCCTTAATTATTTTTATTAAATATGAGTTTTGGTTTAATTATTTATCTATTGCGAAAGAAAAAAATATTCCTACCGTTTTAGCTTCTGCTCTTTTTAGACAAGGCCAACTATTTTTTCAATTTTACGGAGGCTTTTATAAAAAAATATTAAATTTATTTTCTGCCATTTTAGTGCAGGATCAAGCATCGGAAGATTTAATCAAACCCATTATAAGTACTAGTAAAATATTTATAACTGGCGATACAAGGTTTGATAGAGTCATTAACACTGCTGCCACCGTTACTAAATTTGAGTGGATACAAAAATTAAGTAACTATAAAATTATGATTGCGGGTAGTACTTGGGAAACCGATCATATTATTCTTGCCAAAGCTGCCCATGAAATAGAAAAATTAAACTGGATTATTGTACCACACCATGTAGATGCAGCATCCATTGCTGAATGCAAATCACATTTTCCTAAAGCTATTACCCTCACTGCATTGTTAGCCTCCAAACAACATTTTACTTTACCTACTATTATTATAGTGGACCAGATAGGTATATTAAGAAGTTTATATCAGTATGCATTTATTTCATATGTAGGTGGGGGTTTTGGAAAGGATGGCGTGCATAATGTTCTAGAACCAGCCGCTTTTGGCAAACCGGTTATTTGGGGTAAAAACGATAGTAAATACCGAGAAGCCATTGGTCTTAGAAATGAAGGAGGTGGGTTTTCAATTCAAAATGCCGAAGCATTGATAGCGCAAATTCAATTATTAAAATCTTCTGAGCAAGCCTACACAGAAACTTCTAAGAAAGCGGCTCAATACATCATTGACAATGCTGGTGCCACTCATAAAACAATTGAATATTTAAAAGAGCAGCAATTTTTAAAGTAAGAATGGCTACTTTTGAAAGAATCTTAAAAGCATTATAATTAGCAGATATGTTTATTGAACAAAATATTACAGGAGAAAGACGCGGCTGGATAGAAGTGGTTTGCGGCAGTATGTTTAGCGGCAAAACAGAAGAATTAATTAGAAGATTAAAAAGAGCAAAAATTGCCAATTTACAAGTAGCTATTTATAAACCTGCTACCGATACTCGTTTTGATGTCAATAAAGTAGTAAGCCACGATGCAAATTTTATTGAATCGATTCCGGTAAAAAATGCTAGTGAAATTTTAGCATTATCAACAACAGCGGATGTTATTGGTATTGATGAAGCACAATTTTTTGATGCAGGTATTATTGAAGTATGTGAAACACTTATGATGCAGGGTAAAAGAGTCATTGTAGCAGGACTTGATATGGATTATTTAGGTAAACCCTTTGGACCCATGCCCTCTTTATTAGCTACTGCCGATTTTATTACCAAGCTACATGCTATTTGTGTAAAGTGTGGTCACTTAGCCAATATTTCTTATAGAACAAGCGATGAAGAAGGAACTGTTGTACTGGGAGAAAAAAATAATTACGAACCAAGGTGTCGCATTTGTGCCACTAAATAATATTTGCCTTAGCAAATAAAGTAAAATGAAAATACATTTGAAATCGATTCTTACTTTATTGAAAAAAGATATGTTGCTTGAATTTAGGCAGCAGTATACTTTTTTTGGTATTTTATTATACATTGCCTCCACTACTTTTGTTATTTACTTAACCATGGGCCAACCCGATGATGAAGTATGGAATGGCTTGTTCTGGATTACCCTTTTATTTATTTGTATTAATACCGTTGCCAGAAGTTTTTTACAAGAAGGCAGAGGACGCATGCTTTATTTTTATACCATTGCAAGTCCTATACATTTTATCTTTTCTAAATTAATTTACAATAGCTTACTGATGTGCTTTATGAGTGGATTAAGTTTGCTATTATTTACTTTATTATTAGGCAACCCTTTAGAACATAGCTTGCTTTTCTTTGGCTTGAGTTGCCTTGGAGGCATTAGCCTTAAGTTTGGTATTTAGTTTTCTTGCAGCCATTGCTTCTAAGGCACAGCAGCCCTCTGCTATTATGGCTATCCTAGGTTTCCCTTTAATTATTCCGCAGCTAATGCTTCTTATGAAAATTGCGAATATCGCATTTGCCGATATAGTGCAAAATGGACTACCCGAATTAGTGGGTTTATTATGCGGCTTTGATATTATGATTGTAGCACTGTCCTATATCCTTTTTCCTTTTCTATGGAAAGAATAGGCGTTTTAATGACGTGTTAAAATTATTAATTTTAACACGATAGCGGAGATTAAAAAAAATCAAATAAAGAAGCAAATAAAAATAAAATATATTTTAATAATTTTATTTTTATGCGGTTTAGAACTGCAAATGACGAACTGTTTGTCCGTTATTAATAAGTTGCTTTAAAGATTCAATTCCAATGGTTAAGTGTCTTTCCACAAATTGCGCAGTCACTTTTGAATCGCTGGCTTCTGTTTTCACACCTTCTGGCACCATCGGAGAATCGCTTACTAATAATAAAGCACCTGTAGGAATTTTATTGTAAAAGCCCACTGTAAAAATAGTAGCTGTTTCCATATCAATGGCGTAAGCTCTAATATCAGTTAAATATTCTTTGAATTTTTCATCGTGCTCCCATACTCTTCTATTGGTAGTGTACACAGTGCCTGTCCAATAATCTACATTGTTATCACGAATAGTGGTAGAAATTGCTTTTTGTAAAGCGAAGGCAGGAAGTGCAGGAACTTCTGGTGGAAAATAATCGTTGGAAGTACCCTCTCCTCTTATAGCTGCAATAGGTAATATTAAGTCTCCTATTTTATTTCTCTTTTTTAATCCTCCGCATTTCCCTAAAAATAAAACCGCTTCAGGTTGAATGGCCGTTAAGTAAATCCATTATAGTAGCAGCACCCAGGACTACCCATTCCAAAATTTATAATAGTAATGCCATCTGCTGTAGCGCACTGCATAGGACGGTCCTTACCAATAACCTCTACCTTATGCATTTCTGCAAACATGTTCACATAATTACTAAAGTTGGTCAGTAGTACAAAACGACCTAATTGGTCTAAGTTAGCGCCCGTATACCTTGGTAACCAATTCTCTACGATTTCTTCTTTTGTTTTCATACTATCAAATTTTAAGGTTTCTACTACTTATCTTTGGGCGAAGTATTATATAAAAATACGAATTTTAATTTAAATGATAGTTCTACAGTATCCTAGCTACCCTTTTAAAATAAAAGCCATTAATGGAAAGGATCAAATATTTGACCCCTTTAGAAAGACTTGGGTACTACTTACACCTGAAGAATGGGTAAGACAAAATCTATTGCAATACTTAGTTCAAAACTTACATTATCCTTCAAGTTTAATAGCGGTAGAAAAAGAAATTAAATTAGGAGAACTTTCTAAACGCTTTGATATAGTCGTGTATAAAAATGAAATGCCCTGGATGATTATTGAATGTAAAGAAGCAAAAGTTACATTGAATGAAAAAACGATGGAGCAAATTTTACAATACCAACAAGTATTAGGGGCAAAGTATTTATTTATTAGCAATGGGCATGAAACAATGGGTACTAAAATAGAATCGGGGAAACTGCAGGCTTTGCAAAATTTCCCCGAATACTTATAAAAATATTTCTTCCAATTACTAAGGGAAGATACCTAATTCAGCATAAGAAGTGCCTACTTTATTAATGGCACAAACATAGGCTGCAGTGCGCATATCTGGAATAGAAGGATTCGCTTTCCAAATTTCCATAATTTCTCTAGTAGCGTTAATCATAGTTTCTTCTAACCCACTATGTACTAAATCAATTTCATCCGGACCATGTGCAATAATTTCTTTTTCAGACTCAGTTACTTTTTTACCCGTTAACTCTTCAATTTGATTTAGAATATTAATATTGGCATTTTCTGTAAATCTTTTTTCTAAACGGCCATATCTTACATGGCTTAAGTTTTTCAACCACTCAAAATAAGAAACCGTTACACCACCCGCATTTAAGTACATATCAGGAATAACCAATACGCCTTTAGCTGCTAATATATCATCGGCCTCTGGAGTTAATGGACCATTCGCTGCTTCTCCAATTATTTTTGCCTTAATGCGTGGTGCATTATTTCCGTCTATTACATTTTCTAAAGCAGCAGGAATTAAAATATCACAAGCTAATTCTAAAGCCTCTGCACTTTTTTCAATATTCGTGGCACCAGGAAAATTTAAAATACTACCTGTTTTTTTACGGTGTTGGAATACTTCTTCTTCATTCAAACCTGCTTCATTATAAATAGCCCCTTCAAATTCTGCAATAGCAACTACTATAGCGCCATTCTCTCTAAAGAATTTAGCAGAATAATATCCCACATTACCCAAACCTTGTACCACTACTTTTTTATTTTCAATGCCCACAGTTAAACCTTGTTTTTTCATTATATCTTCCATCAAGCATACTTCTCTCACTCCAAAAAATACACCTAATCCAGTGGCTTCTTTTCTTCCTCTCACTCCACCTAATGAAATAGGCTTACCTGTTACACAACCCGCTGCATCAATTTCTCCTGGTTTTAAAGATTGATAAGTATCCACGATCCATGCCATTTCTCTTTCCCCTGTTCCATAATCGGGTGCAGGTACATCAATACCAGGGCCTATAAAATTTTTCTTTACTAATTCGGAAGTATATCTTCTTGTAATTTTTTCTAATTCATAAGTACTTAAACTTCTTGGGCTAATTTTAATACCCCCCTTCGCTCCTCCAAAAGGCACATTCACAATAGCACATTTATAGGTCATCAAAGCCGCTAAGGCCATTACCTCATCTTGATTCACTGCCATACTAAAACGTATACCTCCTTTACAAGGAGACTTATGTTGTGAATGTTGCACACGATAAGCTTCAATTACTTCAATATGACCATCATCCATTTTAACAGGGAAGCGCATACTGTAAATACTATTACAAGCTTTAATTTGTTCTAATATTCCTTGTTCCCAGCTTGTAAATTTGGATGCTTTGTCAAAACTTCTTTCAACACTTTGAAAGAAACTATACTCTTTATTTTCAGACATAAAAATGATTTTAATTTTTCGAATTAATTTTTAGCGTTAATCTTTGTAGTTGATTATTAGATTTAATCTTTAGCGTTATTCTCCAGTGCAGTTATTTTCTTGTCAACAGTGGCAACATATATAAATAGCCCAACTAGTATAATAGTCACCACAGACATGACTATATAAATTTTACCTTGCTGAACCATGATACTGCTATTCTCAACAACCTTTGCTTGTAATAATTGAAACATATATTTTTATTTATACTTGATTGAATGATATTATAAAAGTCCTTCTTTTTTTAATTTTAATAATTGCACTCTAATATGCAAAGTACTTATCCATACGCCTAATAAAGTCCATCCAATCACTGCAGGATAAAATACAGTGCGCATATTAGCCGACATGTCTTTTCCATTTATACCCGGATTACCATCACTACCTTGTCCTCCAGGATGCAATGATTCAGTGAGCCTTGGTAAAATCCAAAGTGTAGGAAATAACATAAAGAAAGAAAAAATATTATAGACAGCAGAAAGTCTTGCTCTTTTCTCTGTATCTATTAAACTTCCTCTTAAAACGAAATAGGCGAAATATATAAGCAAGGCAATGGCTGCTCCGTTTTGTTTTGGATCGCCCACCCAAGGACTGCCCCATTGATAGTTAGCCCAAAAAGCACCAGTAATAATTCCTAAAAATCCAAACAATAAACCAACAGATGCAAAAGCCATTGAATAAATATCGTGCACCGGACTTGCATTACGTAAATATTTAATAGCATACACTAGAGACACAAATAATAGTATCATCATTCCAAACCACATGGGCACATGAAAAAAGAAATTACGAATAGACTCTTGTAAACGGTCGTCAAGCTTGGGTACTTTAACTAAGAAGCCATAAGTACAGGTATACACCAAAAGGATAATAGATAGAATTTTCCACCAGCGCGCTCTCAACATAGTTTAATTTATTTTATATCAATAAATCCAAAAACTAACAATTGTTTGCAAATTTACGACTTTGCATTCAAATGCCCAATTTTTGGTATGAATCTTAGGTTAACAAAATTACTGCTTATGTTGTACATTTGCCTCCATAATTTTCATGCCGTAACATGAAGCGAACTGCCCCGTAAGGCTGTAGTAAACTTAATGTGGCTATCACCAAAAAATAGACACAAATGAAACTTTCTCAATTTAGGTACGATCTACCTTTAAATCTCATTGCACAATATCCTACTAAAAGAAGAGAGGATAGTAGACTGATGGTAGTTAACCGTCAAAATGGTCACATGGAAAATCGTCATTTCTCTGACTTATTAGAGTATTACGACGACAAAGATGTTTTTGTAGTAAACAACACCAAGGTATTCCCAGCTAGAATGTATGGCCGTAAAGAAAAAACAGGCGCGAAGATTGAAGTATTCTTATTAAGAGAATTAAATAAGCCTAACCGTTTATGGGATGTGATTGTTGATCCCGCAAGAAAAATTCGTGTAGGCAACAAATTGTATTTCGGAGAAAACGAAGAACTAGTAGCAGAAGTTATTGATAACACCACTAGCCGTGGACGTACGATTCGTTTTTTATGGGAAGGTGATGATGAAGGATTTAGAAAAATGTTAGAATTCTTAGGAGAAACTCCTTTGCCTAAATATATTAAACGCAAGCCAGACGAAGAAGATAAAGAAAGATATCAGACTGTGTATGCAAAGCATGAAGGTGCGGTGGCCGCTCCTACTGCTGGTTTACACTTTAGTAAAGAGTTAATCAAAAGATCTGAAATTATTGGTATTCGTTTTGCTGAAGTAACCTTGCATACGGGTTTAAGCACTTTCAGACCTATTGAAGTAGAAGATTTAAGCAAACATAAAATGGATGCTGAATATTTCAAGATAGATGAAGAAGCTTGTAAGATTATTAATACTGCAAAACAAAATGGTCGCCGTGTATGTTCTATTGGAACCACCGCTATGCGTGGCATGGAAAGCAGTGTTACCGCTCAACGTTTATTAAAACCAGCAGAAGGATGGACAAATCATTTTATTCACCCTCCTTATAATTTTAATATTGCCGATAGTTTAGTCACTAATTTCCATTTACCTAAAACAAGTTTGTTAATTATGTCTTGCGCTTTTGCTGGATATGAATTAGCCATGGAAGCTTATAAAAAAGCAATCAAGGATAAATACCGTTTCTTCTCTTATGGAGATGCGTTGTTATTTATTTAATCATTATTTGAAATATAGGATTAAACAAATAACACTCTAATGATTTTTCCACTATTTATATAATAGAAAAAATTAATAAAAAAGGTCTCGATTTATCGGGACCTTTTTATTTTTCCGTATAACATAAATGGGTTTTCCTTATTTCAAAAATGAGCCATTTCAATTGGGTTCTATTTTTGTTGTTCAATGAATAGGAGAAGAAGAAAATGAATAGTAGAAGAAGAATAAGTATTATCCATTCCCTTAATTTTTGTTTTAGTTCAAAAAAATACGGCACAGGGGACAATCAAGGATACTGCGCAGTGGAAAAAATTGCAGGATATAACGGTGGTGGGTAGAAATAGCAAAAGCGACTACCAACAGCTACCAGAGATTGTGGGCACCACTATTTATGCAGGTAAAAAGAATGCATTGATTGTGCTTGAAAATGTCCAAGGCAATATTGTCAAATAATATCATGCGTCAAGTATTAGCAAAAGTGCCAGGAATACATGTTTGGGAAAGCGATCCAAGTGGTATTCAAATTGGCATTGCAGCAAGAGGTTTAAGTCCCAATAGAAGTTGGGAATTTAATGTTAGACAAAATGGCTATGATATTGCTGCAGATCCATTTGGTTATCCAGAAGCTTATTACAATCCTCAACTGCAAGCTGTTCAAAGAATTGAAATTGTGAGAGGTCAAGGTGCACTTACAATATGGACCTCAGTTTGGCGGAATGGTCAACTATATATTAAAAAATGGAAGTGAAATTAATAAACCTTTTGAATTTGAAACGCAACAAACTATTGGAAGCAATGGTTTACTAAATAGTTATAATGCTATTGGGGGTAAAAAGGGGAAACTACAATTATTATTCATTTTTATGATCAAAGAAATGGGGAAGGCTGGAGAAATAATAGTCAATTTTATACAAAATCTGGTTTCGGTTCGATGACCTATAATTTTACAAATAAATTTTCACTCAGTTTTGAATTAATGTATTCCCATATTAGAAGTCAACAAGCCTGGGGGCTTAACCGATGTAAAAATTAAAGAAGATGCAAAGCAAAGTTTCCGATCTAGAAACTGGTTTGATATCAAATGGATGACACCCGCTATTTTACTTCAATATGAAATAAATAAACAAAGTCGTTGGACTACAAAAATTTTCGGCACCATTGGAGATAGAAATAGTGTAGGATTTTTACAATCCAATCACTGTAAAAGATAGCATCAACGCTGCTACTAACCAATTTAATAATAGGATTGTTAATTTAGATAAATACAGAAATTATGGTATTGAAAGTAGAATTATCACTGATTACACAATTGGGAAATTAAAAAATACCATTGCTGGAGGCATAAGGTTGTATAAAGGCAATACCCATAGATTAGCCGATGGCATAGGGAGCACAGGACTCAGATTATGATATCACTATTTCAGGACCGTATCCAAAAGATGTAAATTTTGGTTCATCTAATGCAGCTGTTTTTGTAGAAAATATTTTTAAAATTTCTGATAAACTACTATTTAATTCCGGGTCATAAGATATGAATGGCTTGAAGGTTCCGCTGAAGGAAGAAATGGAATAACTAATGCGTGGAACAGCCATTAATTTACAAAATATTACTAGAAGTAGAAATTTCACTACTTGCTGGTATTGGATCAGAATACCATATTACAAATAGTACAGAATTATATGCAAATATTTCACAAGCTTATAGGCCTATTCAATTTGCTAATTTACAAGCCCCTCCTACTACCGATATTATTGACCCTGCTTTAACTGATGCCAAGGGTTATAATTTTGATATGGGCTATAGAGGTAAAGTAAAAAATTATATTCAATTTGATATAAGCGGATTTTATTTAAAATACAATAACCGCGTGGGCACCATCACACCAGTTCAATACTAACTACAGGCTTATTACCAATGTGGGGGCTAGTATTAGTAAGGGCATAGAATCTTATATTGAATTTAATCCACTAAGGGCATTTACAAATACTCAATATAGTGATATCATTCTATTTAGCTCCTATGCTTTTACCAATGCAATCTACAGTAGTGACCATAAAGACGCCAATACAAAAGATAAAAAAGTGGAAAATGCCCCTCAAGATATTTTTAGAGGAGGTATTAGCTATGGGTACAAAAAAATCTTATTAACCGCTCAATTAAGTTTTGTGGGCGCCTCTTTTAGTGATGCAAATAATACAATTGCTGCAAGTGCAAATGGGAATACAGGACGCATCCCCTCTTATTCAATCACAGATTTAACTGCTAGTTATAAATTTTCTAAAATAGTTACAATTAAGAGCAGGTATTAATAATTTATTGGATAAAAGATATTTTACAAGACGCGCTGCTGGTTATCCTGGACCAGGTGCATTACCTGCAGATGGCCGCAGTTTCTTCTTTACACTAGGTGCAAAATTATAAAATCAGACCCCTTTTATAAATTAAACAATCCCTTATTAATTAACTGTAAGGTCTTTACTTTATGCTCGCTTGGAATAAGCAATGAAATATTATGATGACTACCCCCATAACTTACCATGGTCACTGGCACTTCATTAATGGCTTGAAATAATTTATTAAGCACTGCATCGGTTTTAGCAATTTCATTTCCTACAATAGAAACAATAGTTTGATTTTTCTCTACTTCTATTGAAGCAATATTATTGAGCTCTGTGATAATTTCATTTAAATGCGTATCGCTGTCAATGGTTACTGATACAGCTACTTCAGAAGTCGTAATCATATCAATAGGTGTTTTATATTTCTCAAACACTTCAAATATTTTTCTTAAAAAACCATAAGCCAATAGCATTCGACTGCTCTTTATTTTAATGGCAATAATATTATCCTTGGCCGCCACTGCTTTCACCCCCACACTACCCGCTTCTTTTTTAATGACGGTACCTGCAGCTGTAGGTTGCATGGTATTTAATAATTTAACAGGAATATTTTCTTGTTGTGCTGGCCAAATACAAGTAGGATGTAAAATTTTAGCTCCGAAATAAGCTAGCTCCGCTGCTTCATCAAAACTTAGTTGTTCAATGGCTACTGTTTTATCTACTACTCTTGGGTCGTTATTGTGCATGCCATCGATATCGGTCCATATTTCACAAACACTGGCTTTTACAGCAGCAGCAATTAATGAAGCGGTGTAATCACTGCCTCCTCTTTTTAAATTATCTACTTCTGCTCTGCTATTTCTACAAATATAACCTTGGGTGATAAATAATTTTTTACCAGCATGCTGCGCTAAAACCATTTTTATTTTTTCTTCGATGACTGCTAAATCTGGTTCGTCATTGGAATCTAATTGCATAAAATCTAAAGCAGGCAATAATGCATGGTCAATTTTTTCTTGATCTAAATACAAAGAAAATAATTTAGTGCTCATTAATTCACCTTGTGCAAGTATGTCTTTATTGAGTGCATCACTCAATGAAATTTTCTGTGTAATTTTTAAAAACTCAAAATGCTCTGTAATCATTTCATTCGCCTTCACTCTAATGTCTTGCTCTTTTAATAAATCAATAATAAAAGCGCGGTACTGTTTTTCTAAAACAGCAATTTTTTCAGCAGCATTTTGTTTATTAGCAGAAGCCAACGCATTACTAATATCTACTAAGGCATTAGTCGTTCCACTTAATGCACTTAATACAACCAAGGTTGGTTCTGTATTGCGTGTAATTAATTGAGATACTTGGTGCATCCTTTCAGGCTTACCCACACTGGTGCCACCAAATTTCATTATAACCATGATTCAATTTTTAGAAGGGTAAATCATCAACCGGTGCATCATCATGAGAAGGTGCGCTTGCCGGAGTATAAGTTCCGCCTGCACTTTGATCTGGTGATGAAGTTCCACTAGGCTTTGCACCTAATAATTGAACCGATACAATTCTTAAAGTTAAAGAAGCGCCATTTCTACCATCGGTAGTGGTGTAAGATCTTACATCGGGTGTTCCTTCAACATATACTTGAGTTCCTTTTTTTAAATACGGGGCCACTGCAGTTCTATCTGTCCAATAAGAACAATCTACCCAAGTGGTTCTATCTTTTTGAACGCCTTGCGCATCCTTAAAGCGCTCTGTATGCGCCACATTAAAATTAATCACTGACTTGCCGTTAACATTGTTAACTACTGCGTCTTTACCTAAATTTCCGATTACTTGTAACTTTATCATTTTCTATTATTTTGTCGTTTTATGAAAGTGAAGATAGTAATTTTTAGAATTTTGAACTGAAATCCCTAACCCATTTTATGAACATTCTGAAATCTAACAAAGATGAATTACTTTTGTGCTAAGCCAACTTTTAACTGGCCAAACACTATGAGTAAGAAAGGAAAGGTTTTAGTCGCTATGAGCGGCGGTATTGACAGCACAGTAGCAGCCTTAATGCTACACAACGAAGGCTACGAAGTAATAGGCATTACCATGAAGACCTGGGACTATGCCACCAGCAATGCCAATGGAAAAGAAACAGGCTGTTGCAATATAGACTCCTTCAATGATGCCCGTTTAGCAGCCGTTAATAACGGATTCCCCCATTTCATTTTAGATATTAGAGAAGAGTTTGGTGATTTTGTCATTGAAAACTTTGTGGAAGAATACTTAGCCGGTCGCACACCCAACCCCTGTGTAATGTGCAATACCCATATTAAATGGAGGGCCTTATTAAAAAGAGCCGACGCGCTAGGTTGTGATTTTATTGCCACTGGGCATTATGCCAAAGTAAGACAACATACCAATGGACGCTATGTAATTTCTAAAGGACTGGATAGCACCAAGGACCAGAGTTATGTTTTATGGGGCGTAGACCAAGATTTATTAAGCAGAACTATTTTGCCTTTAGGCGGCATGCATAAAAAAGATATTAAACAAGTGGCTATTGATTTGGGTTATCCTGAACTGGCCAAAAAAAGTGAGAGCTATGAAATTTGTTTTGTACCCGATAATGATTACCGTGGATTTTTAAAAAGACGCGTACCTGGATTAGAAGAGAAAGTAAATGGAGGATGGTTTGTTGATACAAAAGGAAAAAGATTAGGCAAACATAAGGGCTACCCTTTTTATACCATTGGTCAAAGAAAAGGTTTAGAAATTGCTTTTGGAAAACCTATCTATGTTACTTCAATCGACCCAATTAATAATGTAGTTGTGCTTGGAGAAGAAAATGAATTAGACCAAAACGATATGCTAGTGGCAAGATTAAATTGGATTAAATACGATTCAATACAGAAGCCCATGGAATTAATGGCAAAAATTAGATACAAGGACGATGGCGCACTTTGTACTTTATCTAATACAGATTCTGGCGTGCAAGCAAGATTTTACGAAAATGTAAAAAGTATTGCACCAGGACAAAGTGCTGTATTTTATGAAGGAGAGGATGTGGTGGCTGGTGGTATTATTCAAAGCGGTCAATTATTTCCAAGTCTTTCTAAGTCTTAATGAATTTATTGATAGTGCTAGTAAGCAACTATTTTATACTTCTACTTCGAACTTCTACTTCAAACTTCAACTTTTAACTTGAAATGTATAGTTCAACTTTTTTAATTTGAAGTTTTCTGCAGCAAGGCGCCAAACAGTGTATCGGCATGCTTATCATAGCCTATAAAATATTCTTGCTGAATTAATTTGAAATTATTAGTCGCTAATAATTTTTCAATCTGGTCTTCATTTTCCTTTTTATACACAGAGCAAGTAGCTACTAATAAATAGCCCCCTAGTTTTAATGCAGGTTGCAAATGATGCAAAATATTTTCTTGCAGTTTGGTCATTGCATTTAATTGCGCTTCTGTATACACTTGTAAATTTTCTGGCGTTCTGCCCCAGGTACCCGAACCTGAACAAGGCAAGTCTGCAAAAACAAAATCGAATTGTTTTTTAATGGCAAAAGGCAAAGTAATATCTACTACTTGCAAAGAGGCTGGTTGAATGCCTGCTTCTTTTAAACGCTTCTCACAATTAAATAAAATATTTTCTCTAATATCAGATACATGCAATTGCACATTGGGCATGGTATCTTTTATTAAAATAGATTTTCCCCCACTCGCTGCACAAGGATCCCAAACTACCATGGGCTTTTCCGTAGCTGGAATTAGTTTTAATAAAGAACCTAAGGCTTGCGAATTAATATCTTGAATCACTGCCTCTTTATTCAGTATCATTATATTTTGAAGCGAACTGGTATTAGGTAAAGCAAAAGCCATTTCATGCATAGACTCAAAAAATAATCCTGCTTTTTCTAAGGTAGCCTGCACTAATTCTTTTTTACCAGGCCTTGCCCGAATAAATAATAAAGGCTGTTCTAAATGAGAGGCGGTAAATTTTGGAATATCAATGGCTGAAGAAATAAAATTTTGCAAAGGAAAAGCTTCACTTAATTTTCTAAAATATTCGTAACAAATAGCGCTAATACTTTTACGATCCTTACTGCCGTGTTTTTTATTGGCAGCGAAATATGTTTTTAAATACAAGGCAAAAGGCGTTGGCCCCTCGTATTCTCTCACTAATTTATCGGCTACGTTCTGATGTGAGTTGTGGTATTTATCAATTGTCATTTCCAAATGAGTGCGGGTTATTTTTGGGTGCTGCAAATATCCGTTTAAATGCGCTAAATACAGCCCTAAAAGAACAAAGGAATGAAGGCGGATCTCCTAGCTAGTAAATTATATATAATATACTGATAATCAATTATTTATGTATAATTCCCTTTTTTTTCGATTTTAATTTTAATTATTTGCTTAAGTACCTTACCTTTGCCCTCCTGAAAATTAAATAGTACATGGCAAATCATTCGGCTACCAAAAAAGATATTAGACAAGCAACTAAACGTCGCGATAGAAACCGTTATTATGGTAAAACTACCCGTAACGCTATTCGTGAATTAAAGATCAGTAGATGACCAAAAAGTATACGACGAGAAGTTACCTAATATCATGTCTCAAATTGATAAATTAGCTAAGCGTGGCATTATCCACAAGAACAAAGCAGCTAATTTAAAAAGCAAATTAGCGAAGCATACTGCTGTTAAAGCTGCTCCTGTTAAAGCAACAGCTACTAAAGCAAAAGCCTAAATAAATAAACTAGACACTAACTTAACTAAGTTATAAAGCTATTATACCCATCCCGCCCCGAGTAATCGGAGCGGGATTTTTTTTATGTATCTTCGCCACATGACTGAAAAAATCCTCATCCTCGACTTTGGAAGCCAGTACACACAGCTTATAGCACGTGCTGTTAGAGAAGCGAATGTGTATTGCGAGATCAAGCCCTTTAATACTATGCATTGAATTTGATAGTACGCTAAAAGGTGTCATTTTAAGCGGCTCTCCTGCCAGTGTTAATGAAGCAGATGCACCCAATGTTGATATAGAAGCCATACTCACCAAACTGCCTGTTTTAACCGTTTGTTACGGCGCACAATTAAGTGCCAAGAACTTTGGAGGCAAGGTGGAAAAATCAAATAAAAGAGAATACGGACGCGCACAATTACGTATTCAAAAAGAAGATATTATATTCAAAGGAATTGCTAGATAACAGTCAGGTCTGGATGAGCCACAGCGATTCTATTACCCAACTGCCGGCAAATTTTGAACTCTTGGCCGATACAGAGAGCATTCCTGTAGCTGCTTTTAGAAAAAAACAGGACAACGGCAACAGCCTTACACGGATTTCAGTTTCACCCAGAAGTATATCATTCCACTGAGGGTAAGAAAATGATTCAGAACTTTTTGGTAGGCATTTGTGGCTGCCAGCAAAATTGGACCCCTTCTTCCTTTGTTCAATGAAACAGTTGATAAAGCTAAAAGCAGCAGATTGGAGATAGTCATGTGATTATGGCCTTAAGCGGAGGGGTGGATAGTACGGTAGCCGCTACCCTTATTCACAGAGCCATTGGGGACCGACTTACATGGCATATTTGTAGACAATGGCGTACTGCGTAAAAATGAGTTTCAAGACGTTTTAGACATCTACAAGACCCTAGGTTTAAATGTAACAGGCATTGATGCTAAAGATATGTTCTACGATGCCCTTGCAGGCAAGTCGGAGCCTGAAGAAAAGCGAAAAATTATAGGAAAACTATTTATAGATGTATTTCAAGTAGAGGCATCTAAAGTATTGGAAGCTAAGTTTTTAGGTCAAGGAACCATTTATCCAGATGTAATTGAGAGCGTAAGTGTACACGGACCTTCTCAAACCATCAAATCTCACCATAATGTGGGCGGTTTACCCGACACTATGCACCTTAAACTAGTGGAGCCCCTTAGATATTTATTCAAAGACGAGGTTAGAAAAGTAGGCCTTGAATTAGGCATACCTGCCAACTTAATTAATAGACATCCTTTCCCAGGACCAGGACTAGCCATTAGAATATTAGGAGATATTACTAGCAGAAAAAGTGGCCCTTTTACAAGCAGCCGATCATGTATATATGAATGCCTTAAAGGAGTTTGATTTATACTCTAAAGTATGGCAGGCCGGCACCATTTTACTACCTGTAAAAAGCGTGGGTGTAATGGGAGATGAAAGAACTTATGAATTCACCATTGCCCTAAGAGCAGTTACCTCAGTGGATGGTATGACTGCCGACTGGGCACACTTACCATATGAGTTTTTAGCCCATGTAAGTAATGCCATTATCAATGAAGTGAGAGGTATTAATAGAGTTGTTTACGATATAAGCTCTAAACCCCCTGCTACTATTGAGTGGGAATAAATTTGTTTAATTTATTATAATTTAAATTATTGATTTACAATAATTTACAAATACTAATTCAACTTTTTCTTTAAGCTAGTTATTTGATCTTGCAAGTTATTGACTACACCTGCTAATTGATCTACATTCCACATAGGTTGAGCCCCTGCTTTATGAATAATATAGACAGCTTTCCATATTTCTACAATATCAGTGGCGTTTACTTGATATGGCTCGTATAAAGGATTGTCGCTCAACAAAGTAAGCCTATCTCCATTTCCTTCTTTTGACCTATCATCGTTGGTAATAATACGCTTATAAACTACCCCGTCTGAATTGGATACTACGATATATGTATTGCTGTTTTTTACCTCTTTAAAGCTGGCTACCTTCTCACCCACAATGACACTACCACTTGGGGTGGGTAACATACTATCTCCTATAATTTCAAAGGCGCGGTAGTCGCCTGGTGCCAACATAGGTAAAGTGAAAGTATTTAACTCGTCAAGGAATTCTGGGTCGGCGTAGCCTGCTAAATAACCCGCTGCAGCCTTCACAGGTACAAAGGGAACAATAGGTGCTAATGACTTTGATTTATCCGATTTAAGGGAGCGTCTGCGCTCCAGGTAACTATTACCTGAACTGCCTTCTGCATCCCCATCCATAGACCCCGTTAGGGATAAGTCTTGGAATAAGGAACTGCTCCAAATTAATGGAGAATAGAGCACAAATAGACTCCATTACTTCGAGCCTTGGTTCTGCGCGCTCTTCTTCATAGGCGCCTACTAAAGAACGCTTAATTTGAAGCTGATTGGCCATTTCTTCTTGTGTCCATTCGCGCTGCTTTCTGATGTATTTTAAATTCTTTCCTGCGTATGACATAACTAATTATTTTAGTGCAATTTACTAATTTATTTAGTATTACCAAATTATTTCATACTTATTTTTAGTATTTTTTAAAATAAACCCATATCCCAAAATGATAAGTTCAGCCTTCCTCCCTTTAGTCCACCCCTTTTCTCCTAGCGGTAACTTATTTTGTTGCAAGACCCGTAGTTGGTAACTTGCAGTATGGCAAAGAGTAAAACAGAGAAACCCGTTATATTAGTTACGAACGATGATAGTATTAGCGCCCCAGGTATTAAGGCGCTTGTTGAAGCAGTAAAGGACCTAGGCAAGGTAATTGTGGTGGCACCCGACAAACCTCAAAGCGGTATGGGTCATGCCATTACCCTTGGGGATCATTTAAGATTACAAAAAGCACATATTGTAGATGGCGTTGAAGCCTATACTTGCAGTGGTACGCCAGTAGATTGCGTAAAATTAGCAGTAGATAAAGTATTACATCATAAGCCTACTATTTGCTTAAGTGGTATTAATCATGGAGCCAACCACTCTATTAATGTGATATACTCCGGCACTATGTCGGCAGCTTTGGAAGCCTCTATTGAAAGTATACCTAGTATTGGCTTTAGTCTTTTGGACTTAAGTATTGATGCCGATTTTACTGCAGCCAAACATTATGCGCGTATTATCGTAAAGCAATTACTAGCCGATAAAAAGTTAGATAAGCATTTATGCTTGAATGTAAATATTCCCAAAGTGGCTACCAGCTTAATAAAAGGAATTAAAATTTGCAAACAGTCTTATGCTAAATACGATGAGAAGTTTGTTGAAAGAACCGACCCACATGGAAAAAAATACTATTGGCTAACGGGCGAGTTTGTGAATTTTGATAAATCAAAAGACACCGATGTTTGGGCTTTGAAAAATAATTATGTGAGCGTGGTACCTGTTCAATTTGATTTGACCAATCATATTATTAAAGAAAAGCTTTCTAAAAAATGGAAATGGTAATTTCAACTGAATATAATTTAAAATGATACGCAGAGATAATTATATAGTAGGAGTAATTATGGGGTTGCTACTGCCTTTTTTAGGTTTCTTCGGATTCTATGAATACAGATTTAGCTTATTTACCGTTCAAGAATTCTTAGAGCTTCTTAACCAACAAAAGTCTTTACTCTCTGCCATGATAAGTATATCACTGCTCATTAATGGCGCAGTGCTTACTTATTTTTTTCAAAAGCAGCAAGATAAAACGGCTAAAGGAATATTCTTTTCAACTTGTATTTACGCAATCATTGCCATTGCGTGTAAATGGTTTTTATAAATGAAATATTATATCATTGCTGGAGAAGCCAGCGGAGATTTACACGGATCCAACTTAATTAAATCAATTAAGTCCATGGACCAGCATGCCCAAATTAAGTGCTGGGGTGGTGAACTCATGCAAGCGGCTGGTGGCGACTTAGTAAAACATTATAGAGACCTTGCCTATATGGGCTTTGCAGAAGTAGTACTAAACCTTTCCACTATTTTAAACAATATTCGTTTTTGTAAAAAAGATATTAAAGCCTTTGCGCCTGATGTACTTATCTGTATCGATTATCCAGGTTTTAATTTAAGAATAGCTAAATGGGCCAAGCAAGAAAAAATAAAAGTGGTTTACTTTATTGCACCACAAGTTTGGGCCTGGAAAGAAAATAGAGTACCCGCTATGCGTGCAAGTATTGATCGTTTATTATGTATTCTTCCTTTTGAGAAAAAATATTTTAAAGATAGGTGGGATTGGGAAGTAGATTATGTGGGACATCCCTTAATGGAAGTGATGGCAGCTCAAAATAATTTAGCACATCCTCTTCCTAACTTACAAAGTCAAAATATTATTGCATTACTTCCAGGTAGCAGAAAGCAAGAAATAGAAAAGAAATTGCCCATTATGTTAAGTGTGGCTATTCATTTTCCGGCTTATCAGTTTGTAGTAGCTCAAGCACCGGGTTTAAACGACGAATGGTTTAATAGTTTAATAAGCCCTCAATTGAATGTACATGTTGTAAATGCAAGTACATATGCATTATTGCAACATAGCAAGGCAGCCTTAGTGACTAGCGGTACGGCTACTTTAGAGACCGCTTTATTGAATATACCTCAGGTAGTTTGTTATAAAGGAAGCCCTATTACTTATGCACTGGCTAAATTTTTTGTAAAAATTAAATTTATTGCGCTGGTGAATTTGATTATGGAAAAAGAAGTGGTGAAAGAATTAATTCAAGACGAATTGAATACTAATAATTTAGTGGTAGAGTTATCTAAATTATTAGAGCATAGCAAAACGCAAAATGAAATTAGCGCGAACTACGCTGCTTTAAAAGAAATACTCATGACGGGCGAAAAGGCCACAGACGTCGCTGCTGAAATTATCATGGAGACCATTCAAAAAAAATAGGCTAGTCTAATTAGCTGGTTAGCCAGCTTTAATAAGCCATTAAGAAAGCCTTGCTTATTTTTTAAAATAAGGAATGATTAGAAATTTAAATAGCATCACAAACAATGCTACAATAAACATTAATAAGGAAAGGCGATTCATGCCATGCATAGCCTTCATCATCCCTGTTCTTTCTTGATTCGGATCACGCTTTACTATAAATAAGTACTCCCCAATTTGTCTTAAAAATTTCATAGATTTCTTTTTGTAAAAATAGCTTTTTTGTTTATATAATCATGTATTATTTATATAAGCCATAATGAATTTTATTCAATAAAATTCAAGTATAAATACTTCAAATCTCATTAGCTTCTGGTTATAATTTTATATAAATCAAAAAATATAAAATGAAAAACAAATTATTCCCAATTGTAACGGCAATTCTATTATTACTAGCTTGCCAGAAAGAAGAAAATGTTGAAATAAATCAAGCTTCTTCTGTTCAAGAATTTAAAACAGATGAATTAGTACAAGAACTCATAAGCAATAATGAGTATTTTGTTAATAATATGGGAAGTCCTAATAAGGAAAGCGTTCAACTGTTAAAAAAGTCTAAACTAAATAATGATGAACAAATTGAACTCTCAAATTTATTGGGTTTTAAATCACTCTCTGATTATAACCAATTTTTAAAAAACCAATCTGAATTAGCAAATGCGATTAAAAAGAAATATAGTTTTTTAGAGCATTTTTCGCAAAATGATATTCAAAATTTACTAATGGAGGTTAACTTTGATAATCTCAACTCAAATAAAAGATCACTGATGTTAGGAAGAAATTGTGGGGAAAAATTTAAAAATTGCTCCCGTTTAAGTAATGTTGTATACACGGCTGAAATTCTAGGATGTACGGCTACTGCAATGGGAATTGGAGCTTTAACTGGGGGTGTTGGTGGCGTATTTTTTCAATTAGCATGCGGAGGCACTGCAATTGAACATTTACAAGCAATGAGAACAGAATGTCAATTAGATTACGAAGACTGTATACAATAAAAAAAATGACTACAAAAAATAAAGCAGCTACCCTTTTACTAATTCTTTTTTCCACATTTTCACAGAGTTTTTTCTATAAAAAAATGCCCTGGTATAATGTAAAAACTGGTATTATATTGACAATATTGGCATTTATTGGGATGACTATTGTAGTATTGAAAATAGGGAAAAATAGAAAGTCAATTTATGTAGTAATGGGAATAGCCATATTATTTCTACTGGCTCAGTTGATTATAAAATAGACTAGCCTGCTTTGTTTAACCAAGCCTTTAAATGAGCGGTAATTTGAACAGATTCAATAATAAATCCATCATGGCCATAGACTGAATCAATGGCTACTAAGGTAGCATTAGGCATATGCTCTTCCATAAAACGTTGTTCGTCTAAGGGGCATAAAATATCGCTATTAACACCCATTATAAAAGTGGGTGTTTTTATATTGCCTAATGTTTTAATTAAATCACCGCCTCTTTTACGGGCTAAATGATGGCTATCCATTGACTTAGTTAATAACCAATAACTATAAGCATTGAACCTGCTTACTAATTTATCACCTTGGTAATTGATATAAGAAGATGCTTTAAAATTATCTATTTTCTCAGGATCCTCGTCGGTTTGTTTCTCTTGATAAATTCCATAATTGCGATAAGTTAACATACCAATAGCTCTAGCAGCTTTCAATCCCTTTGCACCAGCATTCGGCGTAGGTTCTTTCCAAGTGCAATCGGCCTCAATAGCCAAACGTTGTGCAGTATGCACTGCCACACCCCAAGCACTTTCTGAAGGAGAAGTGGCAATAAGGAACATTTTTTTAATAACAGTGGGTTCAAATATGGACCACTCTAATGCTTGATAGCCACCCATACTTCCACCTAATAATAAATCAATGGACTCAATACCTAAATGCGTTCTTAATAAAATATGCGCCTTCACCATATCGCGAATAGTCACCGTTGGAAAATTATCAAAACTAATATTGGTACCAATAGTCTCTGCGCTTAATGGCCCTGTAGAACCATAACAAGAACCAATAATATTTGCACAAACAATATAGTAATCGGTTGGGTTAATAATGGCTCCCTCGCCTACTAATCCCTTCCACCAATCGGCCGCATCGGAATTAGCGGTAAGCGCATGACATACCCAGGCCACTTTCTTACCCGGGCTATAAGTCCCATAGGTATGATAGGCAATGGTTAGCATAGGCAGGCTCACCCCGCATTCTAGGGTAAAAGGACTTTGATATTTATAGATCTTTGGCTCCATTTTTTCTAATTCTAGTGCAAAGTAACTATCTATTTGAATTACATTTGCATAATCATTGGAATTTATATTTCAATAAACTAACAATTATTATTTTATGGCTATGATGACCGTTACAAGAATGAATGATGGATTTGCTTTTAACGCAGTAGATGAAGCCCATAATTCAATGAGGTTGGACATTCCCGTTGACCAAGGAGGCCATGGTACAGGACTAAGACCTATGCAAACTTTATTGAGTGCATTAGGCGCTTGTAGTGGTGTAGACATTGTGATGATATTAAACAAGCAAAAAGAAACCATAGAATTTTTTGAAATGGTTATTGATGGTGAAAGAGAAACAGGCAAAGAACCTGCTTTATGGAAAACCGTTCATATCATTTTTAAATTCAAAGGGACTATGACCAAAGAGAAAGCAGAAAAAGCTTGCGCTTTGTCCATAGATAAATATTGTTCTGTAGCAGCTACTCTAAGAGCAGCTGGTGCTATTATTAGTTGGGAAGTGGAGCTAGGTTAAGATAGGATAAGATAGAATTAAATAAATTGAAAAAGATTAAGCACATTAAATTATTTGTATGAAGCATACGCAATCAAAATTAATAAGAACTCAAATTCCTAGAACTGCAGAAGGGGAACATGCAAGTCCTATGTATCTAACAAGTAGTTTTTGTTTTGATAATGCAGAAGATATGCGCGCTGCTTTTGCAGATGAAACAGATGTAAATATTTATAGTCGTTTTTCTAATCCGAATGTGCAAGAATTTGTAGATCGTTTATGTATTTTAGAAAATGCAGAAGCAGGTTTTGCCACTGCCACTGGAATGAGTGCAGTGTTTGGATCCTTTATGGCCTTATTAAAAAAAGGAGACCATCTTTTATCATGTGATTCAGTTTTTGGAAGTACGCGTACCGTTGTTTCTAAGTACTTACCAAAATATGGTATTGATTTTAGTTATATAAGTGCGAATGCCACTGCCGCTCAGTGGGAAGCCGCCATTACACCGCAAACCAAAATGATTTATTTGGAAACTCCTACGAATCCTGGATTAGAAGTGATTGATATTGCCATGGTAAGTGCCATTGCTAAAAAGCATAATATTATTTTAAATGTAGATAATTGTTTTGCCACACCTATTGGTCAAACCCCCATAGATTTAGGTGCCGACTTAGTGATTCATTCTGCCACTAAATGGATAGATGGACAAGGACGTGTTTTAGGGGGCGCTATTGTAGGTCGCAAGGACTTAATTCATGAAATGTATTTATTCTGTCGAGCAACTGGTCCTTCTCTATCTCCATTCAATGCATGGGTATTAAGTAAAAGTTTAGAAACTTTGGAAGTGAGAATGGAAAGACATTGCAGTAACGCTTTATTTGTTGCTGAAAAATTAGAAGGCCATGCGAAAATTAATTTTGTAAAATATCCCTTTCTTAACATCGCATCCTCATTATGCAATTGCTAAAAAGCAAATGAAAAATGGTGGAGGCATTCTTTGTTTTGAAATTAAAGGAGGACTTGAAGCAGGCCGTCATTTTTTAAACCATTTAAAAATGTTATCGCTTACTGCTAATTTAGGCGACACAAGAAGTATTGCCTCCCACCCCGCTAGCACAACGCATTCAAAACTTTCTCCAGCAGAAAGAGACGCTGTAAGCATTAGCGATGGTCTTATAAGAATATCGGTGGGCCTTGAACACAAGGAAGATATCTTAGCCGATATTTTACAAGCATTAGAGGCTTAATTTCGCTTCTATTTTAATCCCTTTGTTTGTCATTTTCCTTTCGCTAAAAGGCAATTTTCTCCAATTTTTTGCATATATTGAATACGCTTAAAAAAAACTCGATATATGAAAACAAAAATTAGCGTAATGCTTTCTTCCATGATGTTCTTGCAATATTATATTTGGGGCGCATGGTATGTGACGATGGGCACTTATATGGGTGAAATTTTAAAGTCTACAGGGCTTGATATTGGAGCTGCTTATAGCGCGGTGGCCATTGCCACTATTTTTAGTCCCTTTTTTGTAGGTATGATTGCAGATCGTTTTTTTGCAGCACAAAAAATAATGGGGGTTTTACATTTTGTAGGAGCCGCCTTACTTTTTTATGCTACTAAGGCTAATAATGAAAATTTTTACTGGGTTATTTTAGTATACGCTTTATTATACATGCCTACTATTGCATTAAGTAATAGTGTAGCCTTTGCTCAAATGAGCGACCCCGGAAAACAATTCCCTTGGATACGCGTATTTGGAACATTAGGTTGGATTGCAGCAGGATTAGTTATTGGTCAATTAGGTATTGAAAAAACAGAAGGTACTTTTTATGTAGCTGCTGGGGTATCTGCCTTCTTAGGTTTATTAAGTTTTGCGCTTCCTAATACACCGCCTAAAGCACAGGCAGAGAAAGTGACTGTGGGCTCTATCTTAGGCACGGACGCTTTTGTATTATTTAAATCAAGATCATTTTTTATATTTTTCGTATCAGCCATATTAATTTGTATTCCTCTTTCATTTTATTATGGATTCGCGAATCCCTTTTTAAATGAAGTGGGTTTAGAAAACGCAGCTAGTAAAATGACTATGGGTCAAATGTCAGAGGCCTTATTCATTTTAGCCATTCCTTTTATGTTTAATAGAGTGGGTGTAAAAAATATGTTGATATTAGGCATTAGTGCCTGGTTGCTTCGTTATGTATTTTTTGCTTATGGCAATATGGAAAATAGCTGGATGTTGTATGCTGGTATTATCTTACACGGCATTTGTTACGATTTCTTTTTTGTAACGGGCTATATGTATACAGAGAAAAAAGCAGGTGAAAAAATTAAAAATGCAGCGCAGGGCTTATTTACTTTTGCTACTTATGGTGTAGGTATGTATATAGGAACATTGTACAGTGGACATGTAGTTGACCAATATAAAGTAGCCACTGCGGTGCGGGGCAGCTAGCCAGCACAATTGGCAAAGTATATGGTTAGTGCCCGCAGCTATTGCAGGAGCCGTGTTAATTGCTTTTATTTTATTCTTTAAAGAGAAAAAAGAAACAGCTGCTGTTTCCTAATATTCTTACATTAAGAAAAATAGAACCAAGAAAATATTTAATGCGCGTTCAGTAGCTTGAAAATACTATTGATTTTTTAAAATAGGGTATTTGCCAATGTCTAAAATTATTGGCTAGGTCCACTATTACTTACAAAAGATATGAACTTACTGTCTGGGCTCCAGCTAGGTGTATTGATGGTGCCTTGACCACCGTACAAGTAGGCAATTGCTTTTGGTGCTCCACCACTCACTGGCATTAAACGTAACATTACTCTTTTAT
Organism: Chitinophagales bacterium; assembly: GCA_964203405.1. GTDB lineage: Bacteria > Bacteroidota > Bacteroidia > Chitinophagales > Chitinophagaceae > Sediminibacterium. The sequence continues at coordinate 142,990 of CAXNLL010000003.1, read as the reverse complement.
AAAAAGGATGGTCTGCTGCATCAATGGTATTAGGGAAGGAAAGAAAAGCAATCCATTTATTGTCAGGAGAAACATGCGCAAACCAATTATTGTATTCGTCAAAAGTAAGTTGTGTTTGTTCAGTTCCATCCATTTTCATTCTCCATAATTGCATAGTGCCACTTAGGGTAGAATTATAATAAATAAATTTCCCGTCAGGTGAACATTCAGGTCCATCTGCAAGCCCTTTGGTCAAATGAGTCAATTGAACTTCAGCTCCACCATTGATTGATTTTTTAAAGATATTATAGGCGGGACTTTTGCTAAGTCTTAGTGCAGTATAAACGACTTCTTTATTGTCTTTAGTCCAACCATGTAAATAACTTGGCGTGCTGTCTGTAATTAATTTTGGCTCGCCTCCTGTCAATGGTAAATAATAAATGGTGCTGCCGCCACCAGCCATACCATCTCTATGGGAAGAAATGCCAAGTGTTTTGCCATCAAATGAAATAACATGATCATTATTGTTTTTAATTGCATTGCCAGTATTTAGTAAAGTGGCCGTGCCACCCGAAACTGGTACCGTATATATCTTACCGCCTTGATTAAATAACAAATGATTGCCATCAGGCATCCAATTGGGCGCTTCAAATCTGCCCTTGTCTTCATATACTACTTTTCTTTTGCCATCAAAAACATTCAAAATTTCCATTTTGCTACTTAAAATACCATCCGTGTAGCCATTGTATGTTTCAGGAACCGTATTTTCAATTCTTACATTCCATGCTTCTCCCTCTTCGAACATTTCAGGATTATGGCTACATAAAAAAATACCAGCTAAAACTTCATCTGGAAGGTCAACGACGCTAGTTCTTCCAATTTCTTGTAAAGGTTCACCAGGATTCGCTACCCTCATGATAAATTCTTTCCCATTTCTTTCTAATTGAATAATTTCAACCCCTGTTTTTTTGGAGAATATTTGATCTTGGGGATCTCTCATATGGGCGCCTTTCACGGTTCTCCATTGTAATGCAGTCAAACCATCAGCATGCACTGTTGCAGTCATATGTGCAGCATCATCACTGGTATTGGCTCTTACCATCCATCCAATTTTTCGATGTGGATCATTGCCTACTCCATTAGTTTTAAAATTACCAGTTAAAATAAAATTGCCTTTAATTTTATTATAGGCATAATGAAATTCATCACGACCAAACCAAATATTATAGCCCGCTCCTTTTAAATGGTATGATTCATTTTCATTATTGTAGGAAGCATCACCTGATAATTTTGGGTTACCTACATCGGCATGATTGGCAAAAATGCCTACTTTATTTTGAGCGTTTGCATTTGAATTAAAAAATATAATGCACCCAACTAAAAAAGTAAAAATGAATATTCTATTTATAGTATGAAGGCTGCTAATGATAGGCTTTTGTAACGATTGCATTGTTTAAACGTTTTATGTAAATAAATATGTTTGATTAAATTAGATTACTTATTTTGATATTCTAAGATAACTTTAAATTAAATTAAAAAAAATAATTTAAGCAAATAATAAATTAAAAGAATAAGTATCAAAGGAGGCAAAATACAAAACAAAGGACCCACGATTTAACGTAAGTCCTTTGATTTTCATTTAGCGAGACCGGGACTTAAACCCATGGCCTCAGGGTTATGAATCCTATCAGCCTATAAATTTATAAATTCCCTTTCTTTAATTCGTTTACTGCATGGTCACAAGCCCTTGCGGTGAAGGCCATGTATGTCAAGGAAGGGTTCTGACAAGCGCTTGAAGTCATGAAACCACCATCGGTAACGAATACATTCTTTACATCATGCATTTGGTTCCATTTGTTGAGCACTGAAGTTTTAGGGTCATGTCCCATGCGGGCCGTACCCATTTCATGGATTCCCATTCCTGGGATTGCTGGATTTTCGAACGACTTAACGTCTTTAAGTCCAGCAGCTTCCAGAATTTCAGCTGCATCGTTTTTCATATCAATGCGCATTTTACGTTCGTTCTCCCCAAACTCACAATCCATTGCCAGCAATGGAAGCCCCCATTTATCCTTCTTTGTTAAATCAAGGAAAGCGTGGTTCTTAAATTCTGGTAAATGTTCACCAAAGGAACCCAGACCCATAGTCCATGGTCCCGGTTCTGTTATATCCTCATTGAAGCCCTTACCAAAACCCATTTCAGGAATAGCTCTTTGCCATCCTGTTCGACTTGCACTTCCTCCGTAATGGAAACCACGCAAATAATCCCGCTCTGGTTTATCTCCAAGGTTTCGATAACGTGGAATATAAATACCGATTGGACGACGACCATAATAATATTTATCATCAAAGCCTTCTGCCCTTCCGGAAGCTCCAATTTGAAAGTGATGATCCATCAGGTTATGTCCCAATTGCCCGCTGCTGTTTCCCAAACCATCAGGGAAAGTATCTGAAGTGGAGTTTAATAGGATTTGAGTTGTACCCAGTGTTGAGGCATTCATGAAAATTACTTTTGCAGAATAGGCTATGTGCTCATTGGTCTCTGAATCAATCACCATCACTCCTTTTGCTTTCCTAGTTTCTTTATCATAAAGCACCTCACTAACAATAGAATAAGGCCTAAGCGTGAGGTTACCGGTAGCCACCGCTGCTGGCAAGGTTGCCGATTGCGTACTAAAATAAGCTCCAAATGGGCATCCTCTGTCACAAAGATCTCTATTTTGACAGTTGCCCCTACCATTATGCGGAATGGTCAGATTCGCCATCCGGTATACGGTCATCATCCGCTCTCTATTATAATGCTTTTCGATTCGTTTTTTTACCTCCTTTTCAACACAATTCATTTCAAAGGGAGGAAGAAATACACCATCGGGCAATTGTGCAAGCCCCTCATTTTGACCGCTAATACCAGCAAAGCGCTCTACATAATCATACCATGGTGAAATATCCTTATATCGTATAGGCCAGTCAACACCATAGCCATCTTTAGCATTCGCAGAAAAATCCATCTCACTTAGTCTTAGGCAACCACGTCCCCAGGTAAGGGATCTTCCACCAACATGATAACCGCGATACCAGTCAAATCGTTTCACTTCGGTGTAGGGACAAGCCAAATCATCTACCCAAAATTTAGCATTAAACTCGCTATACATACCGCCACGGGTTTGTACAGGATACTTGATACGATCTTCAACAGAAACTCTTCCTCTATGTTTGAATTCCCATGGATTCATCAGAGCAGTATCATAATCTTTTACATGCTCAACATTACGGCCACGCTCTAACATCAAAACTTTTAACCCCTTTTCTGTTAGTTCTTTTGCGGCCCAACCACCACTAATTCCTGAACCAACTACTATGGCATCATAAGTATTCTGCTTCTCTGCTTTTATGTTATTATTCATCTTTCTTATTAAATATTCTATAAATAATTAGGTAGCCCATGCTTTTTGTCCGGGTTGCAAGGGAATGCAGGCATCATACCTGCCTGGTACATGAACATATCTTAAAGCTTTTGTAGCTCCAATCTCCGAAGTATAATAACCTAGACAGGTGAGTTCATAAATAAGAGGAAAGAATTGTGAAGGACTTTCTTTGGCGGTTATTTGCGCCTGGGCTTCCGCTTTGAATAACTTAAAGATCTCTTCGCGCTCCTTTAGCGTTAAAGAAATAAATAATTTGTTATACTTGCTCTTTGAGACTTCATCCACTTTTACTAATCCATCTGCAAATTGCTTTTGAACATCTGCAGTATAACAATCCTGCATCATTAACACTATAAAAGGCCCAAGGCCCGCAGCTTTGGCGCCGGGTACTCCATTGTTGTCAGGAATAAGTGTATCAGCGATTTCAGCAATCAACGATTCTTGTGATGCTATTGATTCAATATCACTTACAAATACCTGATTCAACATCTCGCAAGCTCCAAAGCTTGAAAAAGTGATTGCTCCCCCCAATAAATAGGTGGCCCTTCTAAGAACTTCCCTTCTGTTAATTAATTTTTTTATCATTTCTTTATTCTTTGTATTTATACTGCCCTAGTTCACAAACTTGTAGACAAATAAATTATGTGCCCATCGTCAAAAAAACTTTTGTTCCTAGATAATTTCGTTCTTAAAAATAGCATTTTTATTTTGTACTTTTTAACAATATTTTTTCTAGAAAGATCGAATAGGACGAACATTTAAAGTGGTACTCTTTTCATTAGCAGTTTGAAAACCAGAGTCAAAAATTTCTGAGCATGCATTGTATTTACCTGTTTCAGAAGAACTCCAATAGCAAACTTCCTTAAAACCACCAAGTACCATCTTTTGCAAATATAATTTATGCAATTCGTCTTTGCTTGGTAAATACCAATCATCATAACCACCCTGTACCAAATTACTGCATAATTTAGCAGCAGTTTCTGCAGTAGGACAACCAATTGCAATATCTGTTGTATTTTGACTACCTGTACCTATTGAAGAACGGCCAGCAAGGAATTTATCATTACATCCCCAAGCTACTTCTCCGGGAAGATCTTCAACTGCAGCAATAATTCCATGCTGTACATTTGCATCATACCCTTGGTCTGAAGAGGTCAATAAATAGGCAATTTTACCGCCTTTATAGTTCATACCTATAGCTAAAGTCTGCGCAGGCTCCGCCTCTTTGTTTTTCTTTTCTGAAACACCATTAGTTACTATTTCATCTGCAGGTATTTCTCGAACATAAATATTTCTATAATATGCAAGCGTGCGATGAGCTTGTAATTCAATTTGTTCTTTTTCAAAAATAGGCATACTGCGATCCCAATAATTTTCGAGGGTAACGTTGTCAACAGTCAAAAGCCCATTTAAATAAACGGTTACTTTATCCCCTTTCATAATGATGTGAAAATTATTCCATTCACCCACTTTATTATCTGCATATACCAAAGGCTTACTTATCTCCTTTAGATTGTTGTATAAGCCACCTGATCCTACTTGAGCACCTACTTCTCGTCTACTGGAGTCCCATATTTGCACTTGCGGGCTACCTCTTAAATAAATACCAGCATCCCCTTTTACAGTTATTTTCCAATCTACGTACAATTCAAAATTGCCATATTTTTTTTCTGTGACTAAATTATCTCCATGTCCTTCGTAAACCAACAAGCCATCTTTTGCTTCCCATATTTTTTTCATTTTTTCATTGGCAATTAGTTCAGCTGCTTTTAATTCAGAACCAGTCATTTTTTCTCTTTCAATGGGGTTAGCCACCAATGCTTTCCATCCTGTTAAATCTTTTCCATTAAATAAATTCACAAAACCATCTTCGTGAGAAAAACCTATCAACTGTTGTGTAATTTTACTTACCAATACAGCATTATTTTTTTCATCAATAAGGGGGAGGGCCTTCACTAATATCGCCCTTACAGCAGGACCCTTTGTATTTTTATCGTTTACTGCTAATCGAGCAAGTAATACTGCAGCTTCTTTACTTACAGCTTCATCATTTAATGATTTACTTATAAACATAAAACTTGGAAAACCAGAAATTGAAGAAGCTTCTTTAAGTATATTTCTTTTTTCAGAAGAATTTTTTGCATTCTCCATTTGGTCTTGCAAACTAAGTAAACGCTGCGTGTTAGATTTCTGCGCGTTCATATTGGAAACAAAAAGTAATACTGAAATAATTGAAAAGACTAATTTATTTTTCATGTAGATCTATTTTAAATATATCATACAATATATAATATATTATTGATTATATATAAAAAAAAATTAAATTTCGAAGGCCCTATAAAACTTTTAAATCAGCAGAAACAAGAAAGGACCCACGATTTAAAGTAAGTCCTTGATTTTCAAGAATCGAAGATACATTTGGGTTTATTTTACTCACGTATGTTAGTCGGTAAGAAAATTTTTTCATTTATCTGCAAATTTATTAACTTTATTGAAATAGGATAAGTGTTGCACTTATCAGTTAAACTCAGCAAATCTAAAAATTATTAAAGATGCGTATTGCAATGTTAGGAGCAGGATTTATTGGACGTTTTTACGCCGATGCCCTGCAAGGTTATAGAAGTAAAGATAAGGTGGTTAGTATTTATGCCCGCCGCGAAGAATCTGCCACCAAATTTGCTGCAGATTATGGTTGTGCTCATTGGACTACCGATATGGAAGCAGCTATCTCCCACCCCGATGTGGATGTGGTATGTATTGCCCTTCCAAACAATATTCATGAAATAGCCGTGATGTTATGTTGTAAACATAAAAAAGCAGTGATGACCACTAAACCATTAGGTCGTAATGGAGAAGAAGCAAAAAGAATGCTCATTGCTGTAGAAGAAGCGGGCATATTCAATGGTTATTTAGAAGACCTTGTATATACTCCTAAATTTATCAAGGCCAACCAATCTGTGAAAGAAGGTGCGGTAGGAAGAATTTTATGGGCGAAGTCTCGTGAAACACATCCTGGCCCCCATAGTGATTGGTTCTGGGATATTGAACAAGCAGGTGGTGGTTGTATTTTAGACTTAGGCTGCCATTGCGTAGAAATTTCAAGATCATATATTGGAAAAGATATCAAACCCATTGAAGTAATGTGTTGGGCAGATACACAAGTAAAACCTATTGATGCCGAAGACCATGCCATTGGACTGGTAAAGTATGAGAATGGCGCCATTGGACAGTTTGAAGTAAGCTGGACATTTAGAGGTGGTTTGGATTTACGTGATGAAGTAATGGGCACAGAAGGTACTATTTGGATTAATAGTTTTTTAAGAACAGGTTTTGAAATGTTCACTACAGGAAAAGGCGGAGATTATATTTCAGAAAAATCGGAAAGTAATAGTGGTTGGTTATTCCCAGTAGGTGATGAATTAAATGAATTAGGGTATAACCATATGTTCATGGATATGTTTAATTCTATGGAAAAAGGTGAAGCGCCTAAAGAAACTTTTTACGATGGCTACATTGTGAACTGTGTATTAGATGCCGCTTACCGTTCTGCGAAATCTAAATTGTGGGAGCCCGTTAAATTAGATATCTGGAGAGGAAAAACAGGTTTATCTAAAGAAAGTCATTTAGTGGAATACGATAAGGATCATTATTTAATTAAAGAAGAAATGACCCATTATGGTACCAAAAAGTTAATTTTAAAACATAAGACTACTGGAAAAATTACTGAACAAGTTATTAATTAATATTTCGTCTAGATTTCAAGCTATCATTTTTCATCTTGGTGGCAGATATATTATAACTTGATAATTTTTATATTTTTCCATTCAACCTTTATACCTCCACCACCTTGGATTTGTAAAGCTATTTTGCCATCTACTTCACCCACAGCTGCATCGTTTAAATAAATCATTTGCTTGCCATTCACCCAAGTAGTTACTTCACTGCCAACAACCTTAACTTTCATGCTATTCCAACTGTTCATTTTGACATTATCAATTTCTAATGGCGGCTTTATCAACCATTCTCTTTTATAAGACTCATAAATACCCCCGGAAAAACTACCAGGAGGGGCAATTTCTGACTGCATACCTGATATTTTATTACCAATAATATCAGAATGAAAGAATACTCCCACTAATCCTTTAGATACTAGTTTAAACATTAAGTTTAGCTCAAAATCTTTGAATTTTTCTGTAGTAGCTAAATAACCGTAGTCCTTGTCTGGACCATTTTCACATACAATATTTTTATTTTCAACATACCATTTTTCAGTGCCAAATATTTCCCATCCAGATAAATCTTTACCATTGAAAAGATTAATTGGTTCTTTCATTTGAGAATAGCTAAAAACAGGAAATAGAAGTAACAATAGAAATTTCATAAATATATGTTTACATTAAAAAATAGATTGAATTGAATGTATAGTAAATAAATTGCATACCCCCACCTCTAGCAGCTTTTTAACAATATTTTACAACTACCATATAGTAAGTTTTTATTTCGTCCAATTTACTTTTAGCATTTTCACATCTCTTGAATTAGGCCCCACCATTACATTAAATTCTCCCGACTCCCAATCAAACTTTAAATCGGTATTGTAGAATTTTAAAAGCTCAGGCGTAATTTCAAAACTAATCTTCTTAGACTCCCCTGCCGCTAGCTCCATTTTTTGAAACCCTTTTAATTCTTGAACGGGTCTTGTAGCAGATCCTACTAAATCTCTAATATATAATTGTACTACTTCTTTGCCTGTTACAGCGCCCGTATTTTTTATAGTTACTGTAGCCATTAATTTTTGATTTCCTTTTAACTGTGTTGCAGACAAAGTAAAATCGCTGTACTCAAAATTTGTATAACTTAACCCATAACCAAAAGGGTACAATGGCTCATTACTTACATCTATATAATTAGATTGAAATTTAGAAAACCATTTGTTTAAAGGACGGCCTGTGTTTTTATGATTATAATACAAAGGTATTTGTCCCACATTTTGAGGGAAGCTCATCGTTAATTTACCTGAAGGGTTTACCTTGCCTAATAAGGCATCGGCAATGGCATCGCCTGCTTCTGAGCCAGCAAACCAAACATCTAAAATAGCGGGCACATTGGCGTCTTCCCAACTTAGGGTTAAAGGACGGCCATTAAATAAAACAAGTACGACTGGCTTACCCGTTGCAATTAAAGCCTTTAAGAGTTTTTGTTGTGCAGCAGACAAATCTAAATTAGTAACAGAAGCGCTCTCCCCTGTACTTTCTGCACCTTCCCCTAAAGCAGCAACAATCACATCAGCATCTGCACTAATCGCAATGGCTTCTTCTAATAATTGCTCTGGAGTACGACCATCTCTTGGAATGTCTTTTCCAAACATGGTTAGTCTTTTCTCCAATTCCCAATCATCTTCTAAGTTGGAGCCCTTTGCATATTTTACTTTGCCTGATGTTCCTACTGCGTCTGTTAAACCTTTCAATAAAGTAATGGATTTAGTATTGTCGGCCCCCACACTCCAAGTACCTGTCATATTTTCTTTCGCATTAGCCAAAGGCCCTACTAATGCAATGGTTTTATTCTTTGCAATAGGTAAAATATTATTATTGTTTTTTAACAACACAAAACTTTGGGCTGCAATAGTTCTTGCTTCTGCTCTATTGGCCTCTTTAAATACTTCAGTAGCAGATCTTTTCTCATCACAATACTTATAAGGGTCATCAAATAAACCTAATTGATATTTTGCAATTAAAATACGCTCTGTAGCTTTATCAATTTGTGCCAAAGTTACCTTTCCTTCTTTTAAAGAAATACCAATTGAATTTAAAAAGCCCTCTCCTACCATATCCATATCTACACCTGCTTGTAATGCTTTTTCATTCACAGTTTTAAAATCGCCAAAGCCATGGTTCACCATTTCAGGAATACCCGTGTAATCTGACACTACAAATCCATTAAACTTCCACTGCTTACGAAGCACATCATCTACTAACCATTTATTACCTGAAGCGGGTACGCCATCAATTTCATTAAATGAAACCATGACAGAACCTACCCCTGCATCTACCGCAGCTTTATAAGGAGGAAAATATTCATTGTACATTCTAACACGACTCATATCGGTGGTATTATAATCTCTACCACCTTCAGCAGCTCCATATAAAGCATAATGCTTTACACAAGACATAATAGTATTATTCAATGATAAGTCGTCGCCTTGATAACCATGTATCATGGCTTTGGCAATAGCTGAACTTAAAAAAGCATCTTCACCATTGCCTTCTGAAGTTCTTCCCCAACGAGGATCTCTTGTTAAATCCACCATGGGTGAAAAAGTCCACATAATACCATCAGCACTTGCTTCATTTGCCGCAATACGCGCCGATCTTTCAATTAAAGGCATATCCCAAGTAGATGACATTCCTATAGGAATTGGAAAAATAGTTCTATAACCATGAATGACGTCCATTCCAAATAGTAATGGAATATGTAATCTTGTATTTTTAACAGCATACTCTTGTAACTCTTTAATTTTTGTTACAGAACGAATATTAAATACGCCCCCTACTTTGCCCTCTTTTACTTTTTGTGCAATATCAGAACTACTCACAGCGCCTGTTACAAAATCACTAGAAGCAGGCAGATTTAACTGACCTAACTTTTCTTCCAAAGTCATTTTAGCAAGTAATTTATTAACAAAAGAATGCATAGCGGCATCTTTATTCGCTTGAGAAAAACCAGCCATACTTAATAATAGCGTAGTAAAAATTAAAATTCCTTTTTTCATAGAATGGTTTGATAATTATTTATAAAAATTTAAGGCCAAATAATAGTGGAGGCCGCTTTCGCAGGTATATTAAAAGTATAATATTGATTATTCTGTTCTAATACAATTTGCTTCGCTGCTGATTTATTTAAAATTAAAATAGCCTTCTTGCCATTTTTTAAATTAAAACTTGTGGTGGCTATTGATGCATCACTAGAACTACTTAAAGTTCTGATAGCACCAGGCTTAACAAACTTTGCAATTTGTCCTATAATATAATAACTCACATTTCTATTAATAATACCATCTTGAATAGTGAAGGCTCCCTTACATTCAGTACAACCCAAAGGAGTATGTGGTTCAAATTTTGCGTTATTGGCTAAGTTCCATTCTAATACTACAGCAGACCAGTTTTGAATAGTGCCAATCACAATATGATCTAAGTGCCAGAGAAAATCGCCATCAAAACTACCCTTGGCCCCTGTCCATTGTTCGGTGAAATATATTTTTTTATCGGGATGAAGTGCATGCACTTCTGATAATGCCTCTTCTTTTCCTAAATACAAATGAAAGGCAGAAGCAGCTGCAAATGATTTTGCTTTTGCGTCATTTAATATAGCAATGGGATAATTCGGATGATCGGCATTGTGATCATATATAACCACTTCAATATTTATTTTAGCTGCTTTTAATTGAGGTCCTAGATAATCTCTTAAAAATTCCGTTTGTTCTTCAGCATCCATTAATAAGCTGGGGTTATTGCCTCCATGCTCGGGTTCATTTTGCATGGTAATGGAATGAAGCTTAATTCCATTAGCTTCCATGGCTCTGATATACTTCACAAAATAGTTAGCATAACTTGCATAATATTTTTTCAGTAAATGCCCACCCATTGAAATACCATTGGTTTTCATCCAAGTGGGAGGACTCCAAGGAGAGGCCATAATTTTAAGAGAAGGGTTAATAGCCAATACTTCTTTTAAAATAGGAATAAGATGAAGGGTATCCTGAGATAAAGAAAAATGAGTGAGTGCAGAATCGGTTTCACCTTTGGGTAAATCGCTATAACTAAATACTTCTGGGTCTAAATCGGAAGCACCAATGCTTATTCTAATATAAGAAACACCTAGGTCTGCTTCAGACTGACCAAAAATTTCTTTTAATAATACCGTTCTTTGAGCCTTGGGTAAGGCATGTATTAACTGCGCACTACCCCCTGTTAAACCATAGCCAAAGCCTTCCATGGTTTGAAATGTTTTACTAGGGTCTACCTTAATTTTTATAGCACTGGCAGGTATCGCACTTGCATTGGGTAGCTTTTGAATAGAAGTTTTAGCAAATTGTAAAAGCCCGTCTGCAGAGCTTGTCCATTGTTGTGCCTGCAAAAAATTCGCAGTAAAAAAATTTGTAGTTACGATACTTGAAAAAAGTAAAATAACATTTAGAAACCGCTTTAATTTTTGCATTTATTATTTTTATATTTCCATTTTCTTTAAAGCTTCTACTGCATAATTAGCAGCCCTTGCAGTAATAGCCATAAATGTAAGGGATGGATTTTGTGAACCTGTGCTTACCATGCAAGCACCATCGGTTACAAATACATTTTTACATAAATGCATTTGATTGTGTTCGTTTAATAAAGAGGTAGCCGGGTCTTTTCCCATTCTTACACCTCCCATTTCATGAATATCTAAACCAGGCGCTTGTTTAGTATCATTAGAGCTAATGTTCTTACAACCTGCTGCATCCAACATTTCAGAGCCTGATTGTATAAAATCGTTCATAGATAAAACATCATTCTCATCATAATCCACTGATGTAATTAATTGAGGTATGCCCCATTTATCTTTTTGATCGGTGCTTAATCTAACATGATTCGTTTTCTTAGGAATGGTTTCTCCTTGCATCATCATGGACACATACCAATTACCTGGTTCAGTAATTGCGTCCTTAAACTCACCCCCCACTCCTTCTGCATGGGCACGGCCCCTGCCTGCACCAAAGAAAGTCATATAGCCCCTTTGAAATTGCATTTCTTGTTTATGTACATTTCTAAAATTAGGCATCATGGGTTGTGTAGGACGACGACCATATATATATTCATCCATGGGTCCGTCTATGGAGGCTGTTAACTTTCCTCTATAATTATGAAAGGCTACATATTTTCCTAATAAACCATTGTCATTGCCTAAACCATTTGGAAAACGCTTTGAAGTAGAATTCAATAAAATTAAATTCGTATTTAAGGTAGCTGCATTTAAGAAAATAATTTTTGCAAAATACTCTGTGATTTTATTTGTATTGCTATCTATGACTCTTACCCCAGTGGCTTTCTGCTTGGCTTCATCATATATAATGGAATGCACCACAGAATTGGTTTGCAGGGTTAAATTACCGGTCTTCTGTGCCCAAGGTATGGTAGAAGCGTTAGAGCTAAAATAACCCCCAAATGGACATCCTCTTTCACATAAGGAACGCGCTTGACATTGCTGACGACCTTGCTCAATATGTATAGGTTTAGGTACTGTTAAATGCGCACATCTTCCTTGCACTACATTACGGTCCTTAAATTTTTTCATGATGCTAGACTGCATACCTTTTTCTACACTAGTCATTTCCCATGCTGGCAAAAATTCACTATCAGGTAAGGTATCTAATTTATCATAGTTGCCACTAATGCCCGCAAATAATTCTACATGACTATACCAAGGCGCTAATTCATCATAAGTAATGGGCCATTCACCAAAACCATCTCTAGCGGGTCCTTCAAAATCATATTTACTCCACCTCTGTGTTTGACGTGCCCATAATAAACTCTTACCACCTACTTGATAACCTCTAATCCAATCATAAGGTTTTTCTTGCACATAAGGATGCTCATTGTCTTTCACAAAAAAATGAGCAGAGGTTTCATTATAAGCATAACATCTATCTACAATAGGATTATCTTTAACAAGCTCGATGGTCTTTTTTCCTCTATGTGGAAATTCCCAAGGATGTTTAGTAGCCGTTGGATAATCTTTTAAATGCACTACATCACGACCGCGTTCAAGTACTAATGTTTTTAAACCTTTTTCACATAGTTCTTTAGCAGCCCATCCTCCACTAATTCCCGAGCCAATTACTATGGCATCGTAAGTTTGATTTTTTGTAGACATGGTTTGTTTATAAATTGATTATTCTAATAATTTTTTGACCACTAAGGCTCCTACTTTCTTCCCTTGTTCATTACCCACATTTACACTTAGAGTATAATGAATTCCTCCGTATACTCTACTAATAGAAGCTTCGGATGCAGCAGCTTGGAAAGAACTGAATTTTCTTTTTAATCCTATATACTTATAATCACTTGAGTCCTCGAAAGCAAAATTTTCTCCATATAATTTAGTAAGCACCGTAGCTGCTGATGCAGTAATAGTACTATGTCCACTTGTATACTCAGGAAAAGGGGGTGTTTGCAATAAAGGCGCCCAATTCTTATCCAACAATTCATTGATTACATTAACAGGTCTTACATAACTACTTCTGTATTTTTCATCCCAACAAGAAATAAAACCATCATATAAAGCTACCGCGGTCAAAGCAAAAGATTGAGCCGATTTTACTGCATCTGCATTGGCTTGTTTAACCACCTGCGCTGTAATACCTATCCAATGTCCACCTGGTGTAATTTTTTTATTGCCAAACATCATATGACCTGCGTGTTCAATCACAAAAGGGTTATCATCCCAATACTTGGCAATTAGCTTTTGTTCCTCCGTTAAATTTTTATTGATATCATATACTTCTTTCATCATACCATAAAAACTAGTACCCGGTTTTGTTTCATATTTAGGAGGTCTATTAGGCATAAACTGAGAAGCGGAATCTAGTACCATGGGCTTCATGGTATTCCAACACCATTCTACCCCGTCTAAATAGTCTGGTGGTGTAGGGCGCCATTTACCGGGCTCATTGCTACCTAAGTATTTTTGTTTGCCTCTTGAAATAGCATAACCATCTGTTTTAGCCCTGGCTAAAATAACAGCAGCCACGGTATCTCCAAAGGTCATTGAATTATTATAAGTGGCCTCGTCTAAATTGGCTTTATAATTATTATACACCGACTGCTCGTATTTTGTTAATGAATCGATAGAGAATACTTTTACATTTCGCGTTACTTTAAAAAAAGCCTTGGTAGCTGCTAATGAAAAATTATAATTTTTGCCTTTTTCAGGTGTAGGCATTTTACCAAAACCATTTAATTTTTCTGCAATAGAACTGGTTCCTTCTTTGGCAAATCGAATAGCTTCATAAGAAGCTAAAGAAGAGTATACATAAATGCGACTAGCCACAGGAGGCGTAAATACATCATATATAATAACCTGCGTTAATTGATCTTCATTGTTAATAAGCAAGTCCACTTCATTTAAAGGAGCGGGCTTATTTTGAGAACAGGAAACAAGAAAAAATGCCATTAATAGTAGACTGCAGTAAGGATTAAAAATCTTTTTCATTTTACTTTCATTTAAGTTTTTCGAATGCGTCTAATTTAATAATTGTTTTTTCTAGTTACCCCTTTTTGGTCTATGATTGTTATCCCTTTTACTTTTTCGTTATAACTTATAAAACGGGCCGATTGCGATAAAAATGAATTGCCATAATAAAACTCTTCTTTTCTTTTTTTACCATTCGCATATTCAATAATAGCACTTGCATCAGTCGATGCTACAGACAAAATATTTGTCTTCTTTTTTAGGGCATATACTTTTAAAGGCCCTCTGTTTTGAGAAGCTGCCATTAAATACTGGCCCTTAGCCCCTCTTATTTTAACAAGGGCCTTGCCATTGCCTGGAATGAATATGCCACTTTCTAGTATACTCAAGGCTGTAAACAGGCCTTTACCATTCC
Source organism: Chitinophagales bacterium (assembly GCA_964203405.1). Taxonomy (GTDB): domain Bacteria; phylum Bacteroidota; class Bacteroidia; order Chitinophagales; family Chitinophagaceae; genus Sediminibacterium. Next base: position 127,945 of record CAXNLL010000003.1, on the reverse strand, counting down.
CTTTTAATAATAGACCATTTAAGGCGTCATATCTGCCCACTGAAACCTCTGTACCATAATCATTACCATTCATAAGTAAATCCAAATTTCCATCTCCATCATAATCATCAACCTGCATGCCATTTAATACCGAGAATTGTGCTTGTATTGGAAGGGATGTTATTTCAAACTTGCCTGCTCCTATGTTTTGAATATAACTAGAGCTTAAATTATTAGCTTTTACCACTTGCGCTGCAGCCAACTGCTCTTTTGAAAGCAATTGATCCTTGGTGGCCGTTGCAAAGGTCTTATAATTTTGGAATTTAGAACGCATACCAATCATTTGCTTCACAATATCATCTCTAGTTTGTGCAGGGTATTCTTTTTTAACTTCGTCGGTATGACTAGTAGGTAAATACAAGGTAGGAAATGCATCATAACTACCATTATTATCAAAGTCCTTAGCATAAATAGAAATAGGATATATATCAGAGGCTCGATAAAAAGAATTGCGTCCTGCATTACCTACTACATAATCCATATCGCCATCATTATCAAAATCGCCGGCGGTAATCGTATTCCATAAACCTACTTGCTTATTAATGCCTGTTGTACTGGTTACATTTTTAAAGCTTCCCTTTTCATTTTTTAAAAACGTAATGGGCATCCACTCACCAGTAAGTATTAAATCGGGCCAGCCATCATTATCAAAATCGGTAAACAAAGCATCGCAGACTAAACCAATATTATTTAAATCCTTAGCTACGCTTGCTGTCACATCGGTATATTTAACCTTGCCTTCTTTACTATCATTTCTATAAATAAAACTTGAAACCGGCTTCGGATAATTCCAAGGGTCTACTCTTCCTGAAACAAATAAGTCAAGGTCTCCGTCTTTATCATAATCAACTGCTCTTACACATAGTTTACTAGTGGTATTCAAAGGAATGGCTGTGGTGTCTTTTGTAAAGGCACCCTTTCCATTATTAATATATAGTTGGTCTTGATAATTTTTATCGTTGGTTTTAAATTCATAGCCCCCACTGGTAATATATAAATCTAAGTCTGTATCTCCATCTACATCTAGTAATAATAAACCTTGGTCGCTACTAGGCTTGCCAGCATAAGTTAAATTAGATAATAAAGAAGATTGTTTGAAACTTCCATTTGACTGTTGTTGAAAAATTTGAGCACTATAATGACTAGCCCCACCCAAAATCATATCTTCTAATCCATCTGCGTTAATATCGCCCACTGCAATAGCTGGACCATATTCAGAAAATTTATGGGGTAGTAATTTTTGAATATTAAAATCAATAAAATCTTCTTGTTCATGCGTGTAATGAATTTGCAAAGAGTCTGTTATTTCTTTAAATAAAGAATTAGTGGCAAAAACTTCAGCTCCTCTATTCATTAAAGAACTGGCCGCATCAAATTGAATGGTAAGTTTTTCATCTACCTTACTATTTTTTACCAACTGCACTTGACCAGAAGGCCACTCCACTTTTATAGAGTCAATAGTGTTTACTTTTCCTAAACCAAATTGTGCAATATTTTGCACCGTTGATAGATACCCCCTGTAAGGTGTATTTTCCCAAACTTGTTTTTGGCCTTTATCGTAGTACAAGGTAATAAATGCACCTAGGCCATTTTTATTCAAAGCATCTCCCTCTAAAACCACTTGTAAGAAATGAGTATTCTCTTTATTTATTTGCCTTTCTTTATTTTGATAAATAGAAGCCTCGTCATTGATATTATTTACCACTAAATCTAAGTCTCCATCATTGTCTAAGTCGGCGTAGGCTGCTCCATTGGAAAAAGTAGGCATTTTTAAGCCCCAATCGGTTGTAACATCAGAAAATGTTAAATCGGCATTATTTTTAAATGCATAATTATGAATTTTAACTTCAGGAATTTCAACAAGTAACTGCGCTTTCGTCGTAAAGCTAAATGCCTTGTTGCGATAGGTGATAAAATCGTGATCGGTTACATCCTTCGGAAAACCATTGGTGACAATTAAATCGCGGTGGCCATCATTATCAAAATCTACTAATAAAGGAGTCCAGCTCCAATCGGTTTCTGCTATGCCCGATAAAAATCCTATCTCACTAAAAATAGGCGCTCCTATAGAATCGTTTTGATGCACACGAGGGCCTTGGTTAATTTGTAAAGTATTTCTTACATACTGATAATTGTACCCATATAAATCGCTATTCTGAAATGTTTGATAGCTATTGGGGTTCAGCATCATTTTTTTACGGTAATTGTCTCTTGGATTCATATCCAAAGTGCAAAAATCTAATAAACCGTCGTTATTGATATCGGCTACATCCACACCCATTGAATTCACAGAACTATGTTTAAAATAAACCGATAACTGGTCTGTGAAAGTTCCATCCTGGTTATTGATCCATAAATAATCGTTGGGTAAATAATCGTTGGTTACAAAAATATCGGGCCAACCATCTTTATTAATATCGGTTACGACTACACCGTGTCCATAGCCTTCTCTTAGAATACCTGCCTTGGCAGATACATCGGTATAAACTGCATGTTTTAATGTAGAATCGTAATTGTTTTGAAATAATTTACTTGAACTAAAATAGGCTGGGTCTTGATCCTTGGGATGAAATACATTGGGCGTGTGCGGGTCCTTAATTTCATTCACCACCAAATACATATCTAAGTCGCCATCTTTATCGTAATCAAAAAAACTAGCCATGGTAGAAAAAGAAGTATCGGCAAGCCCATAAGCAGCTGCCTCTTCTTTAAAGGTGGGCAGTCCTGTTTTATTAAGTCCCTTGTTAATATACAATAGGTTTTTTCGTTTATTCGTGTCTTTGTCTAAAGTAACGCATACATAAATATCGGGCCAGCCATCGTTGTTTATATCCACAACAGACACGCCCCTGCTCCATCTTCCTTCACCTGTTACACCTGCCTCTATAGTGATATCATTAAACTGCATATCGCCTTTATTGAGGTATAATTTATTGGACACTTTATTGCCTGTAAAATAAATATCGGCTAAGCCGTCTTTATTAAAATCGCCCACACCTACACCACCCCCATTATAAATATTAGAAACGTCCAGTACATTCAGTGAATCGTTCTCAATAACTTCATTGTTAAAATGAATGCCAGAATTATCCGATTTTACTAATTCAAAAAGTGGTTTTTTTATAGAACAAGCACTTAATAAAAACAAGCATAGACCAAAAAAATAATTCCTTTGCAACATTAAATTGAGTTTTAAATAGAGGTAAATAAAGATACTAAAGAAATCGTTTTTGAGTGGGTATGGGTAAAAAAAAGAGTCCCACTCCGATTGCTCGGGCGGGACTCTTATATGAGTAACTTATTAAGTTAGGTCAATTAAAACCCAGGGTTTTGAGTTAAAACCGATTTTCCATCTTTCACAGATTTGTCAATTTGTGATTGAGGAAGAGGTAAATACTCAGACTTTCCAGTTTTGTAAGATGCACCTTGCATTGTTGAATATCCAAGCTTTGCTTCTTCTACTGCATACTTGTTCAACTCTGTTGCGCCTTGTCCCCAACGAGTAAGGTCAGAGAAACGGTGTCCTTCCATAGCTAATTCTAATCTACGCTCAAAACGAACCGCTTTTCTTGCAACACCAGCATCAGTCCAAGCTGCAGTGTATGTTTTCATTTGATAGTTAGCTGGAGATACTAAACCTGCATTATTAGCTGGTCCTACAAAACCATCTGGGTTTGCAGCACGCGCACGAACAAGGTTTACATATTCTCTAGCTTTCTCTAAACCACCTGTCTCCACTTCAGCTTCTGCAGCTAATAAAAGCACGTCAGCAAAACGTATCACAGATATGTTGATGGCAGTATAACCGGCAGTCCAAGATGAATTATCGGTATAGACACCAAGTTGTTTTTTTCTAAATACATTCTTTACTGGCTCGTATGGTCCTCCTGAACCTTGGTCTCTTACCCAATCAGAACCTGCCATAAGGTTCCAATCTAAGTATGGAACACCACGACGACCAATTGTCCAGTCGATACGAGGATCTAATGGAGTTGTATTATCAACAGAGAAAGTACCTTTAGAATCAATACCTTGGTCATTTTTCAATGGACTTGTGAAAAACTCATCATTCAACATAGGCAATCCATTCGCATCTGTTTTGTAAGTATTTGCTAAAGTGAATGAAGGTTGGAAGAATCCGCAACAGTCTGTTACTCCAGTAGGCCCATAAGGGAAGTTTAAGACGTCCCCTTGGTTAGAGTTACCTGCACCAGCACCGTCATTAACAGTAGCTTGTACAGAGAACACATGCTCAGAACCATTCTTTTTAGCTGGATCAAAAATATCACCAAATTTTGGTGTTAATGCATATTTAACACCTAATGGATTTTTACCACTAGTAATAACTGCAGTTAATACTGTTTTAGCTTCAGCATATTTCTTTTCAAACATGTAAATTTTACCTAAATAAGCACCAGCAGCCCATTTGTTTGCACGACCTACTGAATTCATAGACTCAGGTAATTTATCATAAGCATAAACTAAATCTGCTTCGATTTTACCTAAAGCAGCAGCAACCCCAGCGTTGGCTACTAAATAGTTACCAGCAGCATAACTAATAGTTTCATCGATATAAGGAATATTACCGAAGAATTTTGCTAATTCGAAATGGAAGTGCGCGCGTAAAAATCTTGCTTCAGCAGTAATACGAGTTACATCAGCTGCAGTTAAGTCTTTAGCTAGTTTCATTAGTCTCAAAGTTTCGTTTGCACGTTGAACACCATCAAAACGTTGTTGCCATATTTGGTCCAAGTATGCGTTAGACGCAGTTGGATTCCATACTTCGATTGGAGTAATCAAGTTTTGGTCACCTGGATCAGATCCTTTGTGAGCGTCACCACCCGCAACTGAACCATATACCCAGTTACTTGCAGCAGTAGCCCAAGGACCATTGCCGGAACCTGCAGAACTACCCTGACCATCTAACAAAGAATAAGCACCCACTAAAAGGGCTTCTACACCAATTTTGTTCGCTAACACATCCTGGCTTAATGCACCAGCAGCGGGAACTTCTAGGTATGATTTATCACATGCATACAATATTACCAAGAAAGAAAATACCACTGGTATTATTTGCTTAAAATTATATTTTTTCATTTTGTAATTAATTTTTATTTATTAAATTAAAATGTTAGGCTTATACCTACGTTGAATGTTTTCATTGGAGGATAGTTTCCTCTATCAATACCAAATGAACTAGAGCCACCTGCAATTTCTGGATCTAAACCTGAATAGTTTGTAATAGTAAACAAGTTAGCACCTTGCACGTAAAGACGTGCTTTGTCGATACCATATCTTTTCAATGTAACTGGATCGATGGTATAACCAATACTTAATTGTTTAAGTCTCATGTAAGAACCATCTTCTTGATAGAAGTCGTTAATTACACCATTTGTACTAAAGTAAGACTTGTTTTCAACTATAGGATACTTATTAGTAGGTCTTGTAGGTAACCAAGATTCAGTTAACAACGGAATAGATTTAGAATTTTGAAATTGAGGATAGAAATCTTGGAAATAACGAGTTTGGTTTAAGACCTCGTTACCGAATGAACCATAAAGAACTGTAGAGAAATCAAAACGCTTGTAAGTTACATTTAAGTTTAGACCTAAAGTAAAATCAGGGTTTGGATTACCAGTGAAAGTTCTGTCTTTATCGTCGATTATTCCGTTTTTATCAACGTCCTCATATTTGAAACGACCTGGAGCAGCATCTGTCATTTTAGCATAAGAAGCTACTTCAGCAGCTGATTGGAAGATACCAGCAATTTTGTAACCAAAGAAAGCACCTACTGGATGACCAATTTGGTTTCTAACTTGTGGTCCTGTATTTGGAGTATTTGCAGTTTCAAAGAAACCAGCAGAACCAGGAATGTTAACAACTTCATTCTTGTAAGCACCAAAGTTAGCACCAACTGAATAGCTTAAATCGTTGTTTACTTTTCCTCTGTAATTTAAACTCAAATCAATACCAGTGTTTTGCATATCACCAATGTTAACCTGAGGTAAAGAAGAACCTACACCCACAACAGCAGGCGCTTGGTCTTGGAATAATAAACCTTCGATTGTTTTTTTGTACCAATCAAAACTGATGTCTAACTTATTGTTTAACACAGTGGCGTCAAAACCAAAGTCTAATACTTTATTCTTCTCCCAACCTGTACTTAAGTTACCTAAGTTAGATGCATAGAATCCTAAAACTGTACTAGAAGAAGTACCGTTTAAGTCATAGTAAGAAGATCCACCGCCACCACCATAAAGAGTGTATTGGTTTAATGCACCTACGTTAGAGATAGATCCTAAGATACCATAGCTACCACGTACTTTTAAAGTATTGACAAACTTAACGTTCTTAAAGAAATCTTCTTGAGAAACTACCCAACCAGCAGAAGCTGACCAGAAGTTACCAAATTTAGTATTTGGCCCAAATACAGAACTACCATCACGACGACCATTTAAACCTACTAAGTATTTATCTCTGAAAGCATAATCTGCTTTAGCTAAGATAGAATTACCAGTGGTTTTGTATAACTGAGAGTAGTTGTTTTGTCCAATTGGAGAACCTGTATTTAAACTTAAGAAGTTAACATTATCAGAGAAATAGTTAACTCTAGAGCCACCTACTTGACGACCTTGCACTTTTAATGCTTCATAACCAGCCATTAACTTAAGGCTATGGTCTTGTTTGAATACATTAGCGTAACTTAAAGTATTTGTGAAGTTCCAGTTATTATTATAACCACCATACTCACCGTATCCATTAGATGCACTGTTTTCAGCATTCTCATAAGAACGGTAGTTATGATAGAAACCATAATAATTATCCAAGTTTCCACCAAACACTGTTCTTGCTGTAAAGTTTTTCGCGAAATCAATTTCTGCGAACACATTACCTTGTAATTGCCAGGTATGGTTTACGTTGTCTTTAGTACGAACTTGTTGAGCAACAGGGTTAGAAGCGTTACCTAAGTTGCTACCTGATGTACCACCAAATCCACCACCTGCATCATATACAGGAATGATTGGTTGTTCCAGTGCAGAGTTAAGGATACCAGGTTGATCTCTTGGGTTATCCTTGTAGAAAAATTGTAAGTTTTCACCTATACGAATATTGTCTTTGATATTCCAAGAAGTATTAGCTCTCATTGAGTAACGCTTCAAGTAAGTATTTAACAAAGTACCTTTTTGATCAAAATAGTTCAAAGAGAATAAGTAAGCCGATTTCTCTTGAGCACCAGATGCAGTAATTGAATGACTTGTCATAGGAGCTGGGTCAAACACTTCATTCCACCAGTCTGTACCTTTCTTATTCGCTGGAACAACTAAATAAATTCCACCTTTACCATAGTCATTGTTATATAAAGCAAGGTTAGTTGCAGGATCAGAAGCAGAAACACCTGATTTAGAACCCGCCCTAATGAAGTCAGGTAATATAGCTACTTTACCAGTACCATATTGAGCAGATGTTACGTTACCTTGAGCATCTACTGATCCTTCATTCTTTTTAGCTAAGAAAAATAAATCAGCCATACCTTGAGGATCTAACTTATTCCAAACGTTTCCTGTCTTTGGTACTTGAATACCAGTGTAAGAATCGTAAGTAATAGTTGGTTTTCCTTTACCTCTTTTAGTTGTTACAATGATAACACCGGCAGATCCACGCGCTCCGTAAATAGCTGCTTGACCATCTTTCAATACTTGGATTGATTCGATATCGTTTGCAGATAAGTTACTGAAAGAGTTTAGATCACCAGGTGCAGATTGAACTCCGTCCACAATTACAAGTGGAGTTGAGTTACCAAAAGAAGTAATACCACGAATGAACACGTTACTTCCACCACCAGGTGTACCAGAACCGATGATAGTAACACCAGCGGCTTGACCTTGTAACATTTGTTCTGCAGTACCAGAAGGTACTGACTTCATGTCTTTTACACTTACTACTGATACCGCACCAGTAATTTCTTTTCTTTTCTGTGCAGTGTAACCAGTAACCACAATTTCATTTAATTGAGAAGATTCCTCAGTTAAAGAAACTTTGATTGTGTTTTGTGATCCAGCAACAGATACTGTTTGATTTGCAAAACCAACAGATTTTACAGTCAAAGTAACGTTACCAGAAGCATTAACAGTGAATGAACCATCTTCGCTAGCAATAGCAGAGACCTTTTGTCCATTAACTGAAATAGTAGCACCAGCAACGGCTTTACCGTCTGTAGCTGAAACTACTTGTCCTTTGATGGATCTTGTTTGCGCAGACGCAACAAGGCCCAATAGTAACAAAGGAACCGTAATTAAACGTAGAAATTTTCGCATAGTGTTCGGGTTTGATTTTAAAATTTAATACAATCGTAACCCAATAATATAACAGTTTCTTAACATCAACAAGTCTTTAACTGCCTTTTTTTGAACATTTTATAAAAATATGTTATTTGTACACTAACTGATGTTAGCAGGTGTGTATATTTTACACATACGGTGATCTAAATTTATTAGCTTTTGAGTCTTTTTCATAGAACTAAGTCACAAAATTTGAATTTGTCCTATTTTTTGATTTTTCCCTATCTTTTCTGTGGATGAAAACAAATTTTGAAAATATGAATTGGAGGCAAGCATTGTTAGGAGATCATGCCCTTGTTTTTTCATTAGAAGAAAAAATGAGTGAAGAAATTATAGAAAAAATAATGGCACTTAAAAAAACAATTGAAGCATTTCATTTTGATTTTATTAAAGAATTAATTGCCTCCTATCATACACTTACACTTGTTTATGATATTGATTTATTTTATCAAAATAATATTGTGATAAAAAATAATCAATCTATAACTGAGTTCGGGAACTCTTTACTACATACATTTAAGCATTCCACTACAAATATTGATACAGAAAATGCTTCAGAAAAAAAAATTCGAATTCCTGTTTGTTATGATGAACGCTTTGGTATTGATTTAGAAAATATAGTTTCAAAAAATAAAATTTCAATTGAAGAAATTATAAAAATACATACTGAAGAAACTTACCTAGTATACTGCTTGGGATTTTTACCAGGTTTTGCTTATATGGGTAAAGTAAATGCAGCTATTCAAATTGCAAGGCATGCTTCCCCTAGAAAAGAAGTATTGGCTGGAAGTGTTGGTATTGCTGGCATGCAGACAGGTATTTACCCCATGAATTCTCCTGGTGGTTGGCAAATTATTGGAAGAACACCCCTTAAAATTTTTGATCAAGACCCTCGTATTTTAGGAAAATTGGAGGCTGGTAATCGAATACAGTTTTATCCTATCTCCTTTTCGGAATTTGAAAAATTAAATGAATACAAATAATTTTTATGGCCATTAAAATTATAAAAAACGGAATCTCTGATACGATCCAAGACAAGGGTCGCTATGGCTACCAGCATTTAGGTATTCAAGCGAATGGTTATTTAGATTATCAATCGGCGAGGCTGGCTAATTATATTGTAGGCAATTCTGTAAACGCTCCTGTTTTTGAAATTCATTTCCCCGCAAGTAGTTTTTGTTTTACGCGTAATTATATCATTTGTATAAGTGGTGCTAATTTTGTGCCGGTGCTGAATGAAAAAAGTATTGCTATAAATACACCCATTGAAGTAAAAGAAAATGATATTTTACAATTTTTAAAACCATTAGAAGGAAGAGTTGCCTATATCGCTATTCAAGGAAAAATAAAAGAAGAAGCCTGGTTAAATAGTCATAGTTATTTTGCAAACAGCATTCAAAAAGATGCGCAATTTGAATGGGAGGCTTCCACTGAAATCAGTAATCAATTCTTAAAAAATAGTGCCCTGCTTAGTAGCGAAAAAATCAATGAAATGCATAGCCCTATTTTTTCAACAGGACCTATTCATTTCATCCCTGGCCCCGCTTGGAATGATTTAACAGAGACCTCCCAAAAAGTATTCTTAAGCACTGAATATCATATTGGTATGCAGGCTAATAGAATGGGCTATCCCCTTAAGGGCGCACTGCTTCAGCTGAATAAACCCAACCAATACTTATCGGCAGCAGTGACCAGAGGCACATTACAATTACTTCCTAATGGAGAGCTGATGGTTTTAATGGCCGATCACCAGACCATTGGAGGCTATGCGAATTTGGGTCAAATTATTTTGGTAGATTTACCTAGGCTTGCGCAAGTATCCAATCAAACTAGCATTCATTTTAGAGAAACTAGTATTGATACTGCGCATAAATTATACCAACAAATTGAAAAAAAATTCATCCATAGATCTTAACTGCGACATGGGCGAAGGCATGGGCAATGAAGCTCAAATCATGCCCTATATAAGTAGTGCCAATATTTCATGCGGATTTCATGCTGGTAATTTAGACACCCTAAAAAAAACAATTGAACTAGCCTTGCAACATAATGTGGCAGTAGGTGCACATCCTGGTTATCCAGATAGAGAAAATTTTGGACGCATCTCGCAAATGCTATCTCTTTTAGAAATGGCAGAACTCATCGCAGAACAAATTTATATTTTTGAAAAAGTAGCCATTCCTTTAGGTGCTAAAATGCATCATGTAAAATTACATGGCGCTTTGTATAATGATTGCGCTAAAGATGCAGCCTTAAGTAAAATTTTTATTCAAACTATTCAAGCCATCGATTCCGATATTATTATTTACGGATTAAGTGGAAGTAAAACTATTCAAGAAGCAAAAAAATTAGGTCAGCCTTTTGCCAATGAAGTTTTTGCCGATAGAACTTATCAATTAGACGGACACCTTACTCCAAGATATTTAGAACATGCCATGATTCATGAAGTAGATGAAGCTTGTAAACAAGTTTTAGAGATTGTACAAAAGCATCAAGTCAATACCATTCAAGGCGACCCCATTGAAATTGAAGCAGATACTATTTGCATTCATGGAGATGGTATCAATGCGGTTGAATTTGCCAAAGCCATACATAGTAGTTTAAAAAATAATCAGATTGAAATTACACAAGCTTAATCAAGGCCGTCCGCTACCTTCCATGACAGGCTTGGGTTTAGGGGCTGCTTTTTTAATGGCCAATTCTTCTATTGGGCCCGGTTTTTTAACACAAACTTCTTTTTATACCGAACAATTATTAACCAGCTTTGGTTTTGTAATTTTAATTTCTATTATTTTAGATTTTGGTGCACAAATAAATATTTGGCGTGCTATTACCTTAAGTGGTATGCGCGCACAAGAAATTGCCAATGAAGTTTTCCCAGGACTAGGTCACCTACTTTCTATTTTAGTAATTCTTGGAGGCTTTGCTTTTAATATTGGCAATATTGCAGGTTGTGGACTAGCCCTAAATATTTTAACAGGCATAAGTTTTGCAAAAGGCGCTATTATTAGTGGGGTGGTAGCCATTATTATTTTTTGGGTTCAAGAAATTGGAAAAATGTTAGACCAGCTTACTAAAATCTTAGGTATTATAAAAATTGGGCTTACTTTAATTATTGTATACGCAGCCCACCCTCCTATCTTAGAAGCAGTGCACCATAGTTTTATTCCAGAAAAAATTTCTCTACTAGCTATTGTAACTATTGTAGGCGGCACGGTGGGTGGCTATATTACTTTTTCAGGCGCGCACCGACTCATTGATGCAGGTATAAAAGGTAATGAACATATTTCGTTTGTAACCAAAACGGCTAGCCGTGGTATTTTAATTTCTTCGTTCATGCGTTTTATTTTATTTCTAGCAGTGGTAGGTATTGTAAGCACAAGGCATTCATTTAGATAAAAATAATCCAGCTGCTACTGTTTTTGAATCGGCAGGTGGAAGATGGGGCTTATTTGTGTTTGGTATTGTTTTATGGAGTGCTGCTATTTCTTCTGTGATAGGCGCCTCTTATACATCTTATAGTTTTATAAAAAATACAAAAATTAAACTGCTGCAAAACGAGCGTAAGGTAATATCTGCATTTATTATTCTCTCCACTTCCTTATTTGTTATTTTAGGTAAACCAAAAGAGCTCTTGTTAATGGCAGGCTTAGTGAATGGCTTTATTCTACCATTTGCTTTAGCAATTATGTTAATTGCAAGTAGAAAACTACCAGCACTAAAACAATTTAAATACCCTATGTGGATTGAACTGCATGGGCTGGATGGTGGTGCTAATGATGGGCTCAATGAGTGTATTTGCCTTGATAGAACAGATAACTAATTAGCGACTTAGTTTCTTTCAGCACTGCCTTGGTCTAGCATATCCATCTTATTTTCCTTTGGCTTGATACCAAAATTATAACGTAGCGATAATCCCATTCTTCTTGAATCTGTTGCTCTGTAACCTATCGCATTCTGCGTTCCTTGCTTTAATACGAAATTATTTTTATTGGTAAATAAGAAGTCATTATAGCTAGCAGTAATAGTTAATTTTTTCTTTAAAAATTGTCTGTTAATGGTCGCGTTCAATGTTCCAAAATCGGATAACTCGTAAAATTGTTGCTGTCCTTTAAATCTCCAAAAACCATTCAGTGTCATGGTTGAAAGTCCATCTAACTTAAAGGATTGAAAAGTAAATACAGACCAAGTACCTCTATTAAACATAATGGGCTTGCCTTCATAAAATCCATTATAGTTATTTCTATTATACTGTGTTCCTAGTACTGCAAAAAACTTTTTACCTGGAGGAATGACCCCAATAATTCTAAAATAAGTTTCTCTACTCTTTCCTAAATTATCATAAGTTCTATAACTCACTTGTTTATTCGTGGGTGACTGATACACTACATTGGTAAAGATATCGGTGGTCTCATTAACGCCATAAGCAAATAGAGGTTTGTCGTCTACACTAATATTGGCCTCGTAGTTACTAGTGAACTGAGGCTTTAAATTAGGATTACCCACTTCATATAAGAAAGGATCAATGTATTTAGCAAATGGATTTAGATAATCATAAGAAGGCCTGCTAATTGTTTTTCGGTACACTAAAAAACCACGCAGTTCATAGTTCATGATCATTAAAATCTTACGACTCAAATACACATAAGGGAAGGCGTCCGTTCTATTGATTGAAAAAGTAGTGTCTTTAGGAATAAACTGATGCCCCTGCATAATAGTTTGCTCCAACCTTGAACCTACTTTTAAAACTACAGGACCCCATGTTTTAGAACCTTGTAAATAAGCTGCATTAATTTGCTCTTTATAATTGAACTTGCTGGTACGAAAAGGATCGGGTGTGATAAGACCTGATACATTTTTAGTATAAATAGAATTATTATTAAAATTTAAAAGGGATGTTTTAACGCCCGATTCAATAGTAATACCTCTTATTTTTTTTCTAATATCGGACTGATAAGTAAAAAAGTTTCTATCATTACCAAAATCTACCTTCTCCGCCTGAACTTGTATTTCTAGCGACTAATAAATTGGAATAGTTTTGATCGGTACTACTTTTTGAAAAATTAAAGGAGACATCATTTACCCACTCCCCACCTACTGTATCTAATTTTAATTTCACTCTAAAAGATTGATTCATAAAATTATTCGTACCCTTATTGTTTACATAGGTTTGTAAATTCCCTGTATTTTGATTAATAGAAATTTGACGTAAGAAAGAGTTACTATTCGTAGTATTGTCAAATTTATTTTGACTCATTCTACCATCATAATTTAATTCCCATTTTTCTTTAATGGTTTTGCCAAATCCATAACCCAAATTTGCTGAATGATTGGGCGATACGGCTCTGGCCTCTTGCTTTAATACAGAATCAATGGAAAGTATTCTATCTGAATTAGTAATCGTAACTCCATTGTTATTACTATACTGCGCGTTTACATAAGAACTTAATTTATCGTTATTGTTATTCAAATTAAATCCTATGAATTGGTTTCCATATTCACCTTGCGAAAAACCCGTATTCACCGACCCGTTAAGACCAATTTTCACTCCCTTCATTAAAACGATATTCACGAGTCCTCCTCCACCCGAGGCGTCATACTTCGCAGAAGGTGTTCTTATCAGTTCAATTTTTTGAATAGCATTAGGCGGTAAACTTTTTAATAAAATGGCAATATCCGATGCACTCATTCTTAAATCACGCCCATTTATTTGCACCCCTGCAGGTGAGAGGCCATTTAAATAGATATTACCATCTTGGTCAATAAATACACCGGGCACTTTTTCAACAGTTTCATAAGCATTGGTTGAACTCGCTGCTAATGGTTCCGGATCCACCACCGACTTATCATCTTCTTGACGAATTAAGGCCTTCGTAGATTTTACCACCACTTCATTTAATTGTGTAGGGTCTTCAGTAAGTTTAATAGCTATAGAACTCTGATCATTAATAAAATAGTCTTTACTGTACTTCTTATATCCTATGGCCGATACTTTAATGGTATAAGCATTTTTTGCTGCTAGATTAGTTTTTGCTGCTAAATTTATTTTAGTAATACCAATACTATCGGTAATCGCATTGAAAATTTTAGTGCTATCTATTTTACTTAGAAAAGAAATATTTGCAAAACCTACAGGATTATTTTTAGCATCCACTACTTTAATAAAAAGCGCTTGCTGTTGTCCCATTGAAAATAGGGAGATACTTGAAAATAGTAGAATAAAAGAAAGCCTGAATATAGAAGGCATTGAAAAAAAATAAATTAAAATGTGGAGAATAGCGGGTTCGAACCGCTGACCTCTTGCATGCCATGCAAGCGCTCTACCAACTGAGCTAATTCCCCTATTGAATTAAACGTTAAATTTCTCCTTTACCGTCTAACCAAAGTTTAACTGCTTCTGTGGTAACCGATTTTGGACGCTCTAATGGGAAGCCTAATGCACGATCCCATGTTAAACTTGCCAAAACCCCTAAGGCTCTACTTACAGCAAATAAGACTGTGTAAAATTCGTATTCTACAATACCATAATGTACTAATAAGGCGCCACTATGTGCATCCACATTCGGCCAAGGATTTTTTACTTTTCCTAATGACTCTAAAATTGGTGGCACTGTTTCATAAATTTTCCAAACCGTATTCACTAATTTATCATCAGCTAAATGTTTTTTACCAAATTCCATTTGTGCTGTAAAACGAGGATCGGTTTTTCTTAATACCGCGTGGCCATAGCCTGGTACTACTTTTCCTTCCGCTAAAGTTTTTTTAACATAGTCAGCAATTTGAGCAGCAGAAGGTTCATCAGTTCCAATGGCTTCTTGCATTTCAAAAATCCATTTGATTACTTCTTGATTGGCTAATCCGTGCAAGGGACCCGCTAATCCATTCATACCTGCTGCATAACTTAAATAAGGATCGCTTAATGCAGAACCAACTAATATGTGTAGTATGTGCAGATACATTTCCTCCTTCATGGTCGGCATGAATGGTCATGTATAAACGCATTAATTCTTTAGTGCTTTCATCTTCAAAGCCCATCATATAAGCAAGGTTACCTGCCCAGTCTAATAATCCGTTCGGGTGAATATGTTGGTTGTTCTTGTATTTTCTTCTATAGATATAAGCAGCTACTCTTGGTAAACGTGCAATTAAATCCATTGAGTCGTCATAAGTATACTGCCAGTAATCTTTTTTATTCACACCCTTGGCATAGGCTTGCGCAAATTTAGATTCTGTTTGTAAAGCCATTACCGCTGCCACATACATGGTCATTGGATGACTGTTTATAGGAAAGGCATCAATTACATCAAATACATGTGAAGGCACATGACTTCTTCTTTGCCAATTACTCGTAACTTTTTTAACATCTCTCTCTGCCGGTAATTCTCCAATCATCATTAAATAAAACAAACCTTCTGGTAAGGGCTCATCACCGTTTGGTGCTTTTGGCAATTTTGCTTGTAATTCTGGAATGCTAAAACCTCTGAAACGAATTCCTTCTTGCGCATCTAATAAACTTGTTTCAGTAACCAAACCTGTAATACCACGCATACCTTGGTAGGCTTGCGATAAAGTTACTTCACCAATTTTTTTATCGCCATGTTCTTTGATGATTTCTTTAATCTCCAAAATAGCTGCATCTGCTTTAATGCTAAACCTGTCTTTAATTTCTTCCATAACCAAAATATTGTAATTGAAAAACGTTTAAATTTCGGCACAAAGTTAACTCAAAAAAAGGTTTACTTAGCTGCTTTTTTGTACAAATAATATACCACCCATACAAAAATAATATTGGGTATCCAAGCGGCCAATAAGGGAGGTAAATTGCCCTTGGTAGAGAAGATAGTGGAGAATCTGTCGGTAATGATGAAAACAGCTGCTATAATGAAGCCTAGTGCTAGGTGGGACCCAGATCCGCCCCTCACTTTATGACCCGCTATGATGGCCCCAATAAGGGTTAATAATAGTACTGTAATGGGGGTAGCGTCCCTCCTATATCTTTCAATTTTCAATTCATTCAATACTTCAGACCCTCTAATTTCTTCTAATTTAATTTGTTTGATCAATTGAGGGGTGGTTAACTTATCCTTGGTGTATTTATCTTTTTCTAAATCAATAGGTAGAAAACCAAATTGTTGATTCGTGAATCGAAATATAATTTAGCTGCTCTCTGTTATTAAAAACTCTTCTTACAATCACTTCAGTTAATAACCATTGCTTGGCGGCAGTGTCCCATAAAATTGTTTCCGCTCTTAAATTATAAATTACCTTATCCCCCTGTACTTTATAAATGAAAAAATTATTTCCTCTTTTAGCTGCTGTATCGTATCCATAAATACCAGCGTAAGTAAAGGAGTCTACTTTAAAATAAATATCGGTGGAACCTTGTATTAATGCGTTGTAACTTGAATGAGAATCGACATAGGCTGCTTCAAAACTTCCTCTAATAATATTGGCCTTCGGTATAAAATATAAATTCGATATCCATAAAAATAATCCTAAGAATACACCCCCAATCAAATAAGGCCTTAACCATCTATTATAAGATGTACCGCTAGCGAGTATGGCAATGATTTCAGTTTGCCCCGCCATTTTAGAAGTAAAAAATATCACCGCTATAAAAACAAATAAAGGAAATAACAATGCAATGATATGCGGAATGAAACCAATATAATAATGGGTAAAAATTTCTGATGCAGAAAAACCAGAGCGCACAAAATCGTCTGTCTTTTCACTTCCATCAATCACTACTGCAATGACAGCAAATAAAAAGATGGAAAAGAAAAATACTTTTAAAAACTTATTTAATATGTACCAATCTATTTTTTTCAAATGATCTTATTAATTGCTTTTTATAATCTTGATAAACTACTTTATAATCGTTTGCTAATTTGAGCAACCATTGTTTTTTTCCAACTAGTATAATCGCCTGCAATAATATGCTCTCTTGCCTGCTCCTACTAACCAAAGATAAAAAGATAGATTCTGAATACTCGCCAATTGTAAACCTAATATTTCATCTGCCATAAATAAATGACGCATATAAGCCTTCGTATAGTATTGACTCATTTCATTAGGAATGCCCGGATCCAAAGGGGAAAAATCGCTGGCCCATTGTTTATTCTTAATATTAATAACGCCTTGTGAAGTAAACACCATTCCATTTCGGCCATTACGTGTTGGCATCACACAATCAAACATATCCACTCCTAAATCAATGGCTTCTAAAATATTCCAAGGGGTGCCTACGCCCATTAAATACCTTGGCTTATTCACTGGTAAATTTTCACAACATAATTGTGTGAAATCATATAGTTCTTGTTCAGACTCTCCTACACTTAAACCACCAATAGCATTACCCACTGCATTTTTTGAACTAATGTATTCGCAAGACGCTTTTCTTAAATCGGCATAAGTACCTCCTTGTACAATAGGAAATAAATTTTGCGTATGACCATATAAATCGGGTGTTTCTGCTAACCTATTAAAGCATTTATCCAACCATAAATGGGTTAGATCCATACTCTTTTGCACATATTCATACTCACTAGGATAAGGCGGGCATTCATCAAAAGCCATGATAATATCTGCACCAATACTTCTTTGAATATCCATTACTTTTTCAGGACTAAACAAATGCTTGCTGCCATCAATATGCGATTGAAATAAAACGCCCTCTGGTTTAATTTTTCTATTCGATGCCAATGAAAAAACTTGGTAGCCACCACTATCGGTTAAGATAGGTCGATCCCAACCCATAAAACGGTGTAAACCCCCAGCAGCCTCCATTACTTCTGTTCCCGGACGTAAATAAAGATGATAAGTATTGCCTAAAATTATTTGCGCATTAATATCTTTTTTAAGTTGCTGTTGTGTAACTGCCTTTACAGAACCAATGGTTCCTACAGGCATGAATATGGGGGTTTGAATCTCACCATGGTCGGTGGTAATAGTACCTGCCCTTGATGCCCCTGTTTTGCTTTGATATGCTAAGTTAAATTGAAGTGCCGCCATGGCGCAAAGGTAAGGTCAAATGGGCTATTTTTCCACATTCAATCTCCGACTGAAGTAGTTGAAGGTGCATGCTATACTTTTGTATCATGTTAACTAACCTTCCACTATCAAACATATTGATAGGCAGCTTTATAGGCGTCATTGCCATGCAACTGTTTTATTATCTATACTTCTTTCTGAGATTAGCTATTTATAAGAAACCTGAAAAGGCAACCCATATGGAACACCCTATTTCAGTGGTAATATGTGCAAGAGATGAAGCCGCTAATTTAGCCAATAATTTACCAGGTGTTTTAGTGCAAGAATATAACACTACGCACGAAGTAGTTTTGGTAAACGATAATTCAGAAGATGAAACAAAATATTTATTAGAAGAGTTTAAAAAATCTTTTAAGAATTTAAATCCGGTTTTACTTTCTCAAGAAGCTAAAATGATTAACGGGAAAAAATTTCCTTTGTCTATTGGAATAAAATCGGCTAAAAATGAAACTTTATTATTGACCGACGCCGACTGTGTACCTGCAAGTGAACATTGGATGCGACTTATGCAAGATGGTTATGACGAGGGTATTGAAATTGTACTTGGCTATGGTGCTTATAAAAAGAAGCCGGGTTTAATGAATAAACTCATTCGTTTTGAAACTTTTCAAACCGCCTTACAATATTTTTCTTATGCCTTAGCAGGACTTCCTTACATGGGTGTGGGAAGAAATTTATCTTATAAAAAAGAGGTATTTATTCGTAATAAGGGATTCTCTTCCATTAATCAAATGCCTAGTGGCGATGACGATTTATTTATTAATCAAGTAGCCAATAAACATAATACTGCCATTGTCATTGATAAAGAGGCGCATACCTTAAGTGAGCCGAAGACTAGCTTACACGATTGGATGAATCAGAAGTATAGGCATTATACCACCAGCAAGTATTATAAATTATCACATGCAACCCTACTTGCCTTTTATGCCATTAGTCAGTTTTTAGTATATCCCATTTTAATTACAGCTTTAATACTAACCAAAGAATATATATTATTAGCTTCCTTATGGAGTATTAGAATGCTGGTACAAGGAACTATATTAAGAAGTACAATGAAAAAACTAAATGAGCTAGATCTATGGCCTTGGTTTATTTTATTTGATTTCTGGTCTATCTTCTATTATTTATTTACCTTGCCTAGTGTATGGAAAGCCCCACAGAAAAATTGGAATTAATTACGAAGTACTTTGCTGATTTCACTCCCAAGCAATTAAGTCAGTTTGAAGCACTTGAGCCTGCTTACAAAGAGTGGAACAGTCAAATTAATGTAATCTCTAGAAAAGACATTGATCATATTTACTTGCATCATATTTTGCATTCATTAAGTATTGCCGCTATGGCTGAATGGGAGAAAGGCACACAGGTAATTGATATTGGATGTGGTGGAGGTTTCCCCTGCGTTCCTCTTGCTATCTTTTTTCCAGAGGTACAATTTTTAGCGGTAGATAGTATTGCCAAGAAATTAAAAGTAGTAGACGCCGTTTGTGAAATAGCGGGTATTAAAAATATTAACACTAAACATACGCGCGTAGAAGAAATTAAGAATAAAAAATTTGATTACGCTATTAGTCGCGCCGTGGCGCCTTTAAAAGATTTATGGAAATGGGCCGGACCTATATTACATAAAAAGCCCGATCAAGCCAATGCTTTGATTTGTTTAAAAGGTGGCGACTTGCACCAAGAAATTTTTGAAAGTGGGCTGCGTCCTAAAATGATGTCAATTCATGACATTTTTCCAGAAGCATATTTTGAAGAGAAGTTTATCATACAAGTGAAGAAGCCTTAATCTTTTTTGAAATACTGTAAATAGATACTGCTTCACGTTCCCAGCTCGCTCTTTAACGTTAAAAGTTGTAAATCCAAACTAAAAGTCAGAACTCGCACTTCGTGCTCAAACATGCTGACTTTTTTAACGTTCGTATTTACAACTTTATTTACGCTAGAGCTCGATGTTCACTCGTAGCAATATTCTATTTATTTTTATTTCAAATTAATTAGGTATCTCTAATTTATTATTACTTCTATTAATATCAGGCATGCGTTGGCTAGGATCAATTTCAATTGATTTTAATGCAGACAAAGGCTTGCTGGTTTCAAAAGTATAGCTAGGGGCTACCCACTGCCATTCTGTATGCATAATTCTTTTAACGCTACCTTCTGCAGATTTTGCGCCTAACATTAAATCTAGTGGAATATAATGCAGCTCACTAGTACCATCTTTATAGGTAACAAGTACTTCAATAGGCATAGGAAATTTACCATTGCGTTGAATACTTATAATAGCGTTTGCATTATTGGCATTCACTTCAATATTATTTAAACCATAATCAATGGTTTTGGTAGAGTTCACCCAATATTCTTTTAACCACTGCAATTGTATACCACTTGTTTTTTCTGCAACTCTTGTAAAGTCATTGGCATTAGGATGCTTGAACTTCCAGGTAGTATAATAATTCAATAAAATAGCATCTCGCACAGAATCAGTTACTACATAACCTAATAAGCCTAAGAAAGTGGCACCTTTAGTATAGGCAGCGCTACTGTATGAATAATTGTAATTATAATGATCGGAATGCGTGCTCATAGGTTCTTCAATACCACTTTTAGCCAAGGTTAAATACCCTGCATAATTTCCAAATTGAATGGCGGGTAGTTGTGTCTTCGCAGTTTCTATCTCCACTTTTAATCTTGCTTTTTCTTTTTCATTGATATAAGGCGATAATATTGCATAATTATTATTATACCAATAAGTGATATCATCCTCTGCATAAGAGGTAAAGCCTTCATCCATCCAAGGGAATAAACTTTCATTGGTGCCTAATATATGCTGGTACCAAGTATGCATCCACTCATGAATAGCAGTTCCAAGACCAGGGCCTTGTAATAATGTGCCCATTCCGTATTCCATACCCCCATCTCCTCCTTGAATAAAGGAATATTGTGGATAAGGATAAGCACCATATTTTTTCTCCATGTACGGCAATACTTTTTCAGCAGCCCATAAAATATTGGCCCATGCACTATCAGAAGAAGCATTTTTTTCTTTGAAATAAACATGTAAGGTTAAGCCCTTACGGACTTCTTTAGATAAATGCTTGTATTTATTATCTGCAGCCCACATAAAATCATGAATATTTTTTCCTGTAAAATTCCAAGAAAGATTACCGAATTTATCGGCCACTGCATTAGGGTTTTGCAAAACACCTGTAGCTGCCACCATATAAGATTTATCTAAACTTAATGTCACATCATAATTTCCCCAAACACCATGAAATTCACGTGCTATATAAGCATTGGCATTCCATCCTTGATAATCGTATTCTACCATTTTAGGATACCACTGACTCATTGAATAACGAATACCCTGTGCATTATCACGGCCTGAGCGTCTTATTTGAACAGGCACCTGCGCTTCAAATTGCAAGTTCATTTTAATAGAAGTTTTGGGCGCAATGGCTTGTGTTAATTGCACTTCTAAAATAGTTTCGTGCTCGATTAATTTTTGCGCCTTACCATTGATTAAAATTTGACTTATTCTTTGATAACCAATTTCAGTGGGTGTTAATTTTTGTATACGATCTCTTACCCTTCTATCCCAATCTTGTGAAGCTTCTTGCCCTAACATCGTTGCATTAGAGGCAGTAATAGCACCACGTCTAAAATTTAATAAATTTTTTCCAAGCTCTCTACTTCGAATATCCATTGAAGAATTAGGTTGGAATGCATTCCAATACATATGGAAATAAACCTTGCGTAAGGTGTCGGGAGAATTATTCGTGTACACTATTTCTTCTGTTCCCTTCATAATATTAGTAGTAACATCGAGGGCTGCTTTAATTTTATAGTCGATACGTTGTTGCCAACGATCGGCTTGGGCATTGGAGATACTTGCAAAAAGAATTAATACAAGAATACATAGAATTGACTTCTTTTTCATGGGGCTGAATTAAGAAGCTAATTTAATTCATAAATTAGAAAAAGTCTAATTAAATATATGTACGGGGATATAAATGAAAATCACTTTACTAAGGTTTCCCGTCGACTACAATCACAATCTCTCCCTTCACTTGCTTGGAAGAGAAGTGTACAATTAAGTTGGCTAATGAGTCTGAGATGTTTTCTTCGTATATTTTGGTAAGCTCTCTACTAACAGATGCTTGCGCTATCGGCACCAAAATGGGTGGCGAATAATTCTAATGTTTTAACCAAGCGCATAGGGCTTTCATAAAATATCATGGTACGCTCTTCATTCGCCAATGATTCCATTAAAGTTTTTCTACCTTTTTTTAAAGGAATAAAGCCTTCAAATATAAAACGAGTGGCAGGTAAACCACTATTCACTAGGGCTGGTACAAAGGCGGTGGCGCCGGGTAAACTTGTAATGGCCACCCCAGCTGCCTTACAAGCGCGTACTAATAAAAAGGCAGGATCGGAAATACCAGGTGTTCCAGCATCGGTAATTAAAGCAATATTTTTGCCGGCTTGTAATTGTTGTACTAAATGATCCACTACCTTATGCTCATTGTGTTGATGATAAGGCGTAAGTGGCTTATGAATTTTATAATGCTGTAATAACTTAGAAGAAGTACGTGTGTCTTCACATAAAATAAAATCTACTTCTTGTAGTACTTCAATGGCCCTGAAAGTAAAATCTTTTAAATTTCCAATAGGTGTAGGAACTAATGTATAACATGGAAATAATTAAAAAATTAATTAAAAGAATCTAGGACTATAAGCACCTCAATTTCAAAATATTCCATCACTGCATTCGCTAATAATTGCTTACTTGCTGTTTCTGCAATTTCTTTAGCTGCAGCTTCGTTGGCTGCTTCAATTTGTAATGTAATATGTTTTCCTACTCTTACATCTTTTACACCTGTCATACCTAAATTATGTAGGCCACCTAAAACTGCCTTTCCTTGAGGATCTAATAAATCTTTCAAAGGCATTACTTTAATTTGAACTTGAAATGTCATACGAATTTTATTGAGTGATTGTTTTTCTGTAAAACAAAGATACTAAGCAATAGCCAATAAAGCCAAATGGGATGGCCATCCATTTAAAAAAGTAGGCAGAAATAATGGTTTCTACTGCCACTAAGGCTAAGGGTAGTATTAATTTCTTTTTACCGCTAAAACTCTTCAAAGCCAGCATGGGCCTATCCATGACCATCAGATAAGAAACTATAATAATATAGCAATACCAAAATGTAGGGTTCAATAATAATGTAGAAAAAATGGTAGTTTGAGACTGCCAATATACTAAGGGAAAGGCTGCTGTTAAAACACCAATCATGGGAATGGGTACTCCTTTAAAATAAGTAGTTTGGTCTGGGTCCAATATTAAATTTAGCTAAACGGTAGGCTCCTGCTAAGGCAATAATAAAGGCAGGCACCATCATTACTGTAGTATGTGATAAGGCATTAATATCGGTTGCAAGGGATAGTCTTAGAAATTGAAAAACAATAAAAGAGGGCGCTACGCCAAAACTTACTACATCTGCAAGTGAATCGAGTTGCTTTCCTAATTCAGAATTTACTTTTAATAAACGAGCTGCAAATCCATCAAAAAAATCAACCAGCGCTGCAAGTCCTATAAACATACTCGCATAATATAATTTGCTCGGGAATTTCAATGACCATATCCCCTGTTTCATCTAAGGTGGCCATGGTGCCCGATTGAAAAGTAACCAGAATAGCCAGGCAGCCAAAAAATAAATTAAGCAGTGTAATTAAATTAGGAATCTGTTTTTTCATTTTGTATTTTTTACTGCTTTTAACCTTACGCATTAAGGCTTCAATTTCTTCTGCTTTAATAGGTATATTTTTCATTAAATCCTGATTCCCTGTTTGTGGTAATCCAAAAATTATTTTCAATGCGTACGCCCATTTTTTCTTCTTTGATATAAATACCTGGTTCAACTGTAAAAACCATGCCTGCAGTAATAGGAGCAGTTCTTGTTCCTAAGTCATGAACATCTATTCCTAAATGATGTGAAATGCCATGGTATAAATATTTTCTATAGGCTCTGTTGTCTGCATCTTCATTTTTTATATCTGACTTACTTATTAAGCCAATTTTTAAAA
Organism: Chitinophagales bacterium; assembly: GCA_964203405.1. Taxonomy (GTDB): domain Bacteria; phylum Bacteroidota; class Bacteroidia; order Chitinophagales; family Chitinophagaceae; genus Sediminibacterium. The sequence continues at coordinate 103,431 of CAXNLL010000003.1, read as the reverse complement.
ATTGCTTAGTCGCCTCCTCTCCCACTTTATCGGTGTAATTTAAAATACTTATGCCTGGTTTTAAAATAGACTTTGCATAATCATGTAAATGCAAACAAGCATTGTATACTTCTTTTTGTCTTTTAGTAAACCTAGCCATTCACAGGCACCGTTCTAGTTAAGTCGGCGCAGTAGCCACCATACTCAGCACCAAAATCCATTAGTATTAATTCTCCGTCCTTACATACATTGTTATTACTTGTATAATGTAAGGTTCTTGCATTATCACCACTCGCTATAATACTATGGTAAGCTACTCCAGTGGCGCGTTGAGATAAAAATGAATGATATATCTCTGCTTCAATTTCATATTCCTTCACACCAGGTTTAATGAATTGTAATAACCTTCTAAAGGCCACTTCTGTAATATCAATCGCTTTTTGAATGACCTGCTACTTCTTCTTTGGTTTTCACTGCACGCAATTCCTTCATAATAGTAGCAGCTCTGCAAATATTGTATGCAGAGGATACCTTGCTTTCATTTCATCAATAAAACGATATTCGTTGGTTCTTAATAAATTATTCTTTCTATCGTTTTCATTAGAGTCTAAATAAATCGCGTCCGCTAAATGCACCCATTGTTGTAAGATTCCATCTAATACATCTACCCAAACAATTGTTTTCATACCTGAAATAGTAGTGGCTTCATTGGCCCTTAATCTTTTACCATCCCAAATTTCTTTTAGCTCCTGTGGTCTAACAAGTACCAATACTTCTCTAAATTTTGGATCGGGATTGTCTGGAAATAAAACCACCATGGAACCCTCTTGCTCAATACCCGATAACCAATATAATTCTGTGTTTTGTTTAAAGTCATGCAAGGCATCTCCATTCGAAGGATATTCATCATTGCTTACAAAAATGGCAATGCTGTTTTTTTGCATTTTGGAAACAAAACGCTTTCTATTTTGAATAAATATTTGCGGATCTAAGGCTGTATATTTCATAATAAAAATCTTTATTAATTAGTAAGGGCAAGTTAATTAAAAAATGAATCCTTTAGGCGATCTTACCCCAGCCAATTTTACTTTTTTGACTTATTAAAAAACGCCTAATCATTGCATTTTCAGGCAATTGAAGCGTTGGATCCTTTTCACATAGGGCGAAAGCCGCTAATCTTGCTTCTTCTAAAGCTATTTTATCGTTAATGATATTCGCCAATTTAAAGTTCAAAGCACCGCTTTGTCTGGTACCATCTATATCTCCAGGGCCTCTCAATTCTAAATCCTTTTCTGCAATTACAAAACCATCGTTGGTATTACACATTATTTTTAATCTTTCCTTTGCTTCTCTACCTGCTTTCACACTACTTAATAAAATACAATAGCTCTGTTCTTTTCCTCTACCTACCCTGCCTCTTAATTGATGCAATTGCGATAAACCAAATTTTTCTGCACTCTCTATCACCATCACCGATGCATTGGGTACATTCACCCCTACTTCAATGACTGTAGTGCCCACTAATATTTGTGTATCACCTGTTTTAAAGCGGTGCATATTAGTTTCTTTTTCTACACTGCTTTGTCTTCCATGCACCATACTAATTTTATAAGTAGGCTCTGGGAAAAAACTTTTCACTTGTTCATAGCCCTGCATTAAATCTTCAAAACTTAATTTTTCACTTTCTTCAATTAAAGGATATACATAATAAGCCTGTCTTCCTTTTATAATTTCTGTTTTTACAAAGTCCATTACACTGGCTCTAGAAGTTTCATATCGGTGTACCGTTTTAATAGGTTGTCTGCCTGGAGGTAGTTCATCCATCACACTATAATCTAAATCACCAAAGGCCGTCATGGCCAATGTTCTTGGAATAGGTGTTGCTGTCATTACTAATACATGCGGAGGAATTGTCGATTTTTTCCAAAGTCTAGCGCGTTGTGCTACGCCAAATCGGTGTTGCTCATCTATCACTGCTAAACCTAAATTTTTAAATTGTACCACATCTTCAATAATGGCGTGGGTGCCTACTACAAAATGTATATCATCTTCCAATAATCCTTTTAAAATTCTTCTTCGCTCTCCAATTTTCGTACTACCCGTTAATAATGCAATTTCAATGGGCATATCTTTTAATAATTCTGATAAGCTTTCATAATGTTGGCTGGCTAAAATTTCGGTAGGTGCCATTAAACAACTTTGAAAACCATTATCTGCAGCAATTAACATAGCAAGTAAAGCAATCATGGTTTTTCCGCTACCTACATCTCCTTGCAAGAGTCTGTTCATTTGATAACCTTTACCTACATCTTGTCTAATTTCTTTAATCACTCTTTTTTGTGCACCCGTTAATTCAAAAGGCAAATGTTTATTATAAAAAGTATTAAAATAGTTACCTACTTTTTCAAATAACTGTCCCTTGCTATTTTTATGTCTATCAATTTTTATTAAATTAAGTCTCACTTGTGCCATAAATAATTCTTCAAAAATTAATCGGTCTACGGCTTCTTTATAATGCGCTTGCGAACTTGGAAAATGTATTTGTCTATAAGCCTCCCACCTGCCCATTCTGTTTTCTAATAAATGTGCTGGGTAAATTTTCAGGAACATCTCTATCACTTATTTGTTGAAATAAGGTTTGTGTGAGTTTGCCTATTTGTTTGGCATTGAGTCCGCGGGCCTTTAATTTTTCGGTAGTGGAATACACGGGTTCTAATAAAGATTTCTGGGACATGGTAGTTGCCACATAAGGTTCAATTTCTGGATGTACCATTTGAGCCTTCCCATTAAAAAAACTCACCCTTCCAAAAACTAAATAAGCCTGGCCCTCTACTAATATTTTTTTGCACCCAAGTAATCCCCTGAAACCAGGCCAGTTCCAATAGTACCCGTCTCGTCTTTTAATTGGGTCACCAAGCGTTTTGACCTTTTTACCCCAATAATATCAATGCCTTGTAAAACCCCTTTTATTTGAATAAAATCCATATCAGGGGTGATGGAAGCAATGGTACCAACCTTAGTTTTGTCAATATGGCGATGCGGAAAATGGTGCAGTAGGTCGTTAAAAGTGAATAAACTCAACTCTTTTTTAAGCAGATCAGCCCTTAAAGGGCCTACCCCTTTTAGGTATTCAATGGGGTTAGATAAAAGAGAAGCTGTGCTCAAACTGAATATTTTTAAATTCTGTACAAATATCCCAAAAAGATGGCAAAAAATGGGTTCCTGATTCATTATCTTCGCACAGTTCTATGAAAAAGGAAATTGTATTAAGCGGAATTAGGCCTACAGGCTTCTTGCATCTAGGCAATTATTTTGGCGCAATGCGTAATTATGTGCGTATGCAAGATGAATACAACTGTTATTTTTTCGTAGCCAACTGGCATAGCCTAACTACCCATCCCGATACCAAAACTTTACAAGAAAGTGTATTGCAGTGTCGTGGCTGAAAATATTGCTTGTGGATTAGACCCAGAGAAAGTGTCTTTATATGTTCAAAGTGATGTGCCAGAAATTGCAGAATTGTATTTGTATTTAAATATGTTGGCTTATAAAGGTGAATTAGAAAAGACCACTTCATTCAAAGATAAAGTGCGCATGCAACCAGAGAATGTTAACGCTGGTTTACTTAACTTACCCAGTATTACAAGCAGCCGATATATTAATACACCGTGCGGTGAAAGTGCCTGTGGGCAAGGACCAAGAACAAAACTTAGAAATGGCCCGTAATTTTGCGGAGCGTTTTAATCACAGATACGGTGAAACCTTTCCTTTGCCTTATGCCTTTAATTATAACAGCGAACTGGTGAAAATATTAGGGCTTAGATGGTAATGGAAAAATGAGTAAGAGTGAAAATCAGAACGACCACTTTATTTTTAGCAGATGAAGATGAGGCTGATTCGTAATAAAAGTCAAAAAAGCCAAAACCGATCAAGGGCCCCTTAACACCGAATTCAGTAAAACCTGATTATATTGAGAACTTATTTACTTTAATGAAGTTTGGTGAGTGACAGCATGATACAGTGCAAAAATTTGAAGATGATTTCAATAATAGCAGTGAAGGGAATTGTATCATAAGATACGGAGATATGAAAAAGCAGTTGGCGGAGGATATGGTTAAGTTTATTCAACCTATTCGTAATCAGGCAATTGATTTACAAAACAACAAAGACTTACTTATAAAGATCATTAGACAGGGTGCTGACAAAGCTAGAGCAAGTGCTTCAGACACTTTGTCCATTGTAAGAAAGGCTGTTGGAATGGATTATTAAACAAGACGAATTAATTATTAACATAGATAAATAGTTCTAAACTATTTTATATTTTCACAACATGGCAAAAGCTAAAAAACCAAAACACGTCGCAATCGCAGGAAACATTGGGGCAGGTAAAACTACCTTAACTGAAATGTTAAGTAAGCATTATCGTTGGATACCACAATTTGAGGATGTAGACCACAACCCCTACTTGATGGATTTCTATGACGATATGACGCGTTGGAGTTTTAACCTTCAAATTTATTTTTTACATGGTCGCTTGAACCAAATTTTAGAAATTCAAAGAGGCACTGAAACAGTTATTCAAGATAGAACCATTTATGAAGATGCTAATATTTTTGCACCCAACTTACACGAGATGGGACTTAATGAGCAAAAGAGATTTTGATAATTATTTTAAATTTTTTAGTACTATTAAAACAATGGTACAACCTCCAGACTTATTAATTTATTTGAAAGCCTCTGTGCCTACCTTAGTTTCTCAAATTCAAAAAAGAGGAAGAGAATACGAAGAGAATATTCGTTTGGATTATTTAAAAAAATTAAACGAGTACTACAATAAATGGGTAGATAATTATAAAGAAGGCCCTATTTTAATTATTGACTGCGATAAAAATAAATTCGGCGAATCGGAAGAAGATTTAGGCGAAATTATAAGCAAGGTAGATGGCATGTTGTACGGCCTTTTTTAAATAGCTCGTTTTAAAATTATTTTACTGGTATGAACAATATTACCCCTTCCCTATTAGAAGAAATGAAATCTATTGTAGGGGCTGCATACTTTTTTACAGACGAAGAAAGTTTTGCTAAATATGGCAGCGATGAAACCGAAAAATTACATTATGCACCACAGGTAGTCGTAAAGCCAAGAACTGCTGAAGAAATTTCAAAACTATTAATTCTTTGTAACCAACATTTAATTCCAGTAACACCAAGAGGTGCAGGTACTGGACTTACAGGTGGCGCCCTTCCTCATTTAGGCGGTTTGGTTATTTCTATGGAACGCTTTAATACCATCTTAGATCTTGATGAAAGAAATTTACAAGTAACCACCGAGCCAGGCGTTATTACAGAAGTTTTACAAAATGCAGTAAAAGAAAAAGGTTTGTTTTACCCTCCGGACCCTGCTAGTAAAGGATCTTGTTTTATTGGAGGTAATATATCGGAGAATTCAGGCGGGCCTAAGGCAGTAAAATATGGTGTAGTAAAAGACTATGTTTTAAACTTAGAAATAGTTTTACCTACTGGTGAAATTATTTGGACAGGTTCGAATGTTTTAAAAAATGCAACGGGTTATAACTTAACGCAGTTAATAGTGGGTAGCGAGGGGACATTAGGTATTGTGACTAAAATTGTTTTAAGATTAATCCCGCATCCGAAATTTGATGTATTAATGTTAGCGCCTTTTAATAGTTTAGAAAAAGCGAGTGAAGCAGTGAGCGCTATTTTTAGAGCAGGTATTACTCCTAGTGCCATGGAGCTGATGGAAATTGAATCTATTAAATTAGCAAGTAAATTATGTGAGAGCACAGCCATTACCATTACCGATAGACTTAGCCGCGCATTTAATTATAGAAGTAGATGGCAATGATATGGATGTGTTAATGAAGGAAATGGAAGCCATTGCAGAAGTATTAGCCAATTACGAAGTAGGTGAATTGTATTTTGCCGATGATGCACAACAAAAAAATGAACTTTGGAAAATACGCAGAAAGGCCAATGAGGCTTCGGTTGCTGCTGGTTATACCATTGAAGAAGATACCGTGGTGCCTAGAGCTGAATTACCTAAATTAATAAAAGGGGTAAAAGCATTAGCTGCCGAAAATGGATTTAAAGTAGTTTCTTATGGACATGCAGGAGATGGTAATTTGCATATTAGAATTAACCACCCTAAGTACAAAAAGAGCTATGAGAACGAAGAAATACAAGCAATTCTTGTTAAAATATTCGAATTAGTAAAATCTCTTGGAGGAACCATTAGTGGAGAGCATGGTATTGGACTGATTCAAAAATCTTTTATGCCAGTGATGTTTGACCCTATAAGTATGGAATTAATGAAGGGCATTAAAAAGGTATTTGATCCTAATCATATTTTAAATGCAGGTAAAATTTTTGATTCAAAAAAATAAAATTTGCAGTTCTATTTAAATGCTTACAATCCTTATGAAAAAATCTAATAAAATATTCATTTCCCTTTTTATTCTAAGCTTCGCTTTTACAAGTAATTTAGCGCAAGCTCAAAATATAATTCAAACCCAAAAAGTATTGGAAGAAGAAAAGCCCATATTGTTTGGGGGAGGTTTATTACTAGGTGGCGGAAACAACTCCTTTCAACTAGGACTTAACCCAGAACTTTTAAAAAGTTATAATAAATACATTGACGCGGGTGTTATTGCCAATATTTACTATTCTTCTTTTAATATTGCATTTGGTTCTAATGAAAAAATAAGAAACTTTCAATTAGGTGCAGGCGTATTTACAAGAATTTGGCCTGTTGAGCAATTCTTTATTCAAATACAACCTGAATACAATAGAACCTGGACTTCTGCAAATAATCAAGCCAATGGCGTAAGGGCTAGCACTAGTTTTGGTGCCACAAGTATACTTGGCGGTATTGGTTATGGTAAACATAATGCAGACGGTATGTCTTATTTTTCTGTAATGATAGACTTATTAAATGCCGATCAATCTCCCTATAAAATTGGTCAAGCAAGAGCACAACCAATTATTAGAGCAGGCGCGGGCTTTCCTATATTCAGAAAAAAGAAAAAAGCAGATTAAGAAAATTCCTAATCAAGATAGTAGAAACTTAAGATAAAAGAGGCTTAAGTGCCTCTACAGAATGGCAAACAATTATTCTATCTTTCCAATTATCATACATAAATCCGTTTGAATCCATATTATCTAAAAGATGAATAAGGGCATCATAGTATCCATCAATATTTAGAATAAAAATTTTCTTATTATGTATTTTTAAATTATTCCAAGTGAGCATTTCAAATAGCTCATCTAATGTACCCATACCTCCAGGAAGCACCAAGCCAGCCTCCCCTTTTTCATAGAGTATTTTTTTTCGCTCATGCATATCCTCCGTAATAATCAATTCAGTAAGTCCTGCATGTTGCGCCTCCCATTCCAATAATAATTTAGGCATAATACCTATTACTTTACCTCCTTGCGCAAGACAACCATTCGCCACTGCGCCCATTAAACCTTTATTTCCTCCTCCATATACCAAGATTATATTTTCTTGGGCTAATAGATGACCTAAAGCAGTCGCTTCTGTCAAAAAACTTGGATTCGCCCCTGATTTTGAACCGCAGAAAACAGTGAGGGCCTTGATTTGCATAAAAAGAATTTTAAACTTGAATATAGAAGCAATTTAGTTAATTATTTCAAAGATTCTTATTACTTTGCCACTCAAATCAAGACTATGAGTGCTTCTTTACTTTTCTTATTTATCATCATCTACTTTGGGATCTTACTTGGGGTGGCAAAGATTGCTGGAAAAAATAGTAACAATATGTCTTTTTTTATAGGCAATAAAAATAGCAATTGGATGCTAGTGGCCTTTGGTATGATTGGTACTTCCTTAAGCGGTGTTACTTTTGTAAGTGTACCAGGCGCAGTAAGTAAAGACGCCTTTCATTATTTACAAATTACCATTGGCTATCTTATTGGATACTTTACCATTGCCTATGTTTTATTACCCATTTATTATAAACTGAATCTTACTTCTATTTATCATTACCTGGAACAAAGATTGGGTTTTAATGCCTACAAAACGGGGGCTTCCTTTTTTGTTTTATCTAGAACCTTAGGCGCTACTGCAAGACTTTATTTAGTGGTAAAAATTTTACAAGTATTTATTTTAGATAGCTTAGGTGTTCCTTTTTGGGCCACTACCTTGGTAATTTTAATAATGATTTTATTATACACTTACGAAGGAGGTGTAAAAACTATTGTTTGGACAGACACCTTGCAAACTTCTGGTATGTTAATGGGCTTAATTATTTGTAGTATTTATATTTTAAGCAATTTGCATTTATCTGTAGCAGAAGGTTTACAAGCTATGCAAGTAAAAGGTATTGCAACTGTTTTTAATACCGATATAAATAGTAAATCGTTTTTCTTAAAACAAATTATTGGAGGTGCCTTTATTACGCTTACCATGACCGGCTTAGACCAAGAGATGATGCAAAAAAATATTTCAGTTAAAACTTTAAAAGATGCTCAAAAAAACATGGTAACCATTGGTTTTACTATGCTTCTGGTGATTAGCTTGTTTTTGTTCTTAGGAGGTTTATTAAATTTATATGCGGCACAAAATAATATTACCGCTACGGGTGATGACTTATTTCCGAGTATTGCACTTTATCATATGCCTCCCTATATTTCTATTATTTTTATTTTAGCATTGATATCGGCTTTATTTCCTTCCGCCGATGGAGCCATTACTGCCTTAACTTCTAGTTTTTGTATTGACCTACTAGGCATGCAAAGAAAAATAGACTGGGATGAAGCTAAAAAGAAAAAAATTAGACAAAGAGTTCACTTAAGTTTTGCCATTTTATTTTTTATCATAGTATTAGTATTTAAATGGATTGATAATAAAAGTATTATTGATTTACTTTTAAAAATTGCTTCTTATACCTATGGTCCTCTTTTAGGCTTATTCGCTTTTGGCATACTTACTAAAAGAAAGCTGGTAGACAAATGGTCGCTTATTCCTTGTTTCCTAGCGCCAATATTATGTTTGCTGCTTGATTATGCACAACCCTTTCTATTCGGGAGCTTTAGAATTGGCCAAGAGCTACTCATTATCAATGGTCTACTCACCTTTATAGGTCTTTGGGTAATTTCAAGGCCAAATACAGAAAAAAATTAGACCTTTGCTCCATGGATTTTATTACACCCATTGGCGAACGACTATACCCAAGCATATTCCAATGCAACTCCTAGTTATCTAAAAAGTTTATACGAGGAAACTTTGGCGACCCATGAACATGGCCATTTACAAAGTAGTTGGACCCAAGGAGGCTTCTTAAGCTTTATAAGCAAAATGCTTGCTCCCACCCATATTTTAGAAATTGGAAGCTTTACAGGTTTTAGCGCTTTATGTTTAGCTGAGGGATTAACGAGCAATGGAGAATTACATACCATTGAATTAAGAGAAGAAGATGCCCAAAAAGCAAAAGCCGCTTTTAATAATGCTACAAAAGCAAAACAAATCCATATGCATGTAGGTGATGCTAAAGAAATTATACCTACCCTTTATAAAAAATGGGACTTGATATTTATTGACGCAGATAAAACTAGTTATATCGAATACTATAATATGGTACTTCCCCTTTTAAACGATAAAGGCATCATAATTGTAGACAATGTACTTTTTCATGGAGAGGTATTAGAAGATGCCGTAAAAGGCAAAAGCGCCAAGGCCATTCAAGCCTTTAATGAGTATGTCCTTTTAGATCAAAAAACCGAACAAGTGATGTTAACAATCAGAGATGGCTTAACTTTGATTAGAAAAAAATAATAGCATGAAAATAAGCAAACTTGCTTTACTCTTCTTTTTGACCCTCCCCCTAACTACCCTAGCACAGAAAACTGCTACCTTAATATATATTGACCAGTATAAAGATATTGCCATAAGCGAAATGAAGCGAACAGGCATTCCTGCCTCTATTACTTTAGCACAAGGTATTATTGAATCTAATAGCGGTGAAAGTAATTTAGCATTGAATTTTAAAAATCATTTTGGTATAAAATGTAAAAGTGATTGGAAAGGAGAAACAACTTTTCAGGATGATGACGCCAAACAAGAATGTTTCAGAGTTTACCCTAATTCGAATGCCTCTTATATAGACCATTCTAATTTTCTAAAAACCAGGCCTAATTACGCTCCTCTATTTGAACTGGATCCAGTAGATGACTCCGCTTGGGCTTATGGACTTAAAAAAGCAGGTTATGCCACTGCTTCAGATTATCCTAAAAAACTACTTAAAGTCATTAACGATTTTGAACTTTCGCAATATAATTTTCCAGAACTTGCTTTTTACGACGATGACGATACCCCTACTCAAAAACTAGATACAAGTAAAAAAATAGCCCCTATTGTAATTGCAGATTCCGTTAAAACTAATTCCGTTAGTAGCAACTTAATTAAAATAGATACTGTTAAAAAACTAGAAGATACCATTGTTCATAAAAATACTACTACCCTTAGTTCCATTACTGGTATAAAAGCTGTCACAGATACTATTAACTCAAAATACATTGACACCATTCAGCTTTCAAATGTAAAAGGAATAAGCAGCTCAGATACTATAAATATTACTGCACCTAAAGCTATGAATGGTATTGGCAGCATAGCTATTGAGCAAGTAAAAGACAGTACGCTAAAAATAAATACTGTCCTTGCAATAGATACTTCCAAGAATAAAAAAGATATAAAACTTCAAGAAGCAAATATTGTAGATACAAGCAAACTAATAACCAATTCGCAAAACAGTGCTGCAAAATTTGAATACCCTAAAGGAAAATTCAAAGCCAATCAATTATTAGCTATTTATGCAAGCGCTGGTAGTTCCTTTTTAGAATTAGCTACTAATTATAAAATTGCCTTATACAAACTATATAGTTACAACGATTTAGAAGAAACAGACCTAGTGAGTAAGGATCAAATTTTATACTTAGTGCCTAAAAGAAAAGAAGTAAGTAAAAAAGTGCATCTAGTAGCAGCAGGTGAAAGTTTATATGATATAAGTCAAAACGAAGGCATACAATTAAATTACTTGCAAGCTTATAATACGGGTGTTACAGATAAAACACTCGTAGCGGGTACTACCCTTCTTTTATTTAAAACCAATGAAGCACCTAAAATAAGTACAGCCCCCATAAAAAGTATAAATACCCCTGGTTTTCTTAAGCGTAAAAAAAATAATTAATTATGAGTAGCATTAAAGTATTAGATAAAGAATTTGTTCCTTATTTAAAGGAAGCAGACATTCAAGAAAAAATTACTGAACTAGCAGCATCAGTTAAATAAAGACTATGCAGGTAAAAGACCTATATTTTTATCCATATTAAATGGTTCCTTTTTATTCACTGCCGATTTGTTTAAACAAATTACTATTGAAGCTGAGGTTTGCTTTATTAAACTAGCCTCTTATAAAGGCATGTCTTCTTCAGGCAATGTGATTACTGCCATTGGTCTTAGATAGCCAATGTGAGCGGCAGAGACATTATTATCTTAGAAGACATTATTGATACAGGTAAAACCTTACACCACTATTTACCTCAACTACTTTCAAGTAGCCCTGCCTCTGTAAAAATTGCTGTATTATTGAATAAAAAAGAAGCCTTGCAATTTCCCGTACAAGTAGACTATACTTGCTTTGAGATACCCAATAAATTTGTAGTAGGCTATGGCCTTGATTACGATGGCTTGGGCAGAAACTCAAAAGATATCTACCAACTAAAATAAAATTACTTCGTTGGCTTCGGTTGGAAATTAGGACTTTGCTGCATCTTTTCTAAGATGGCTTTTTCCTCTGCACTCACATGTTGTGGTGTCCAAACATGCACATTAATGAGTTGATCTCCCTTCGCATATCCTTGTACTTCTGGAAAACCTTTTCCTTTTAACCTAAATACCTTTCCACTTTGTGTACCTGGTGGAATTTTAATTTTTGCTCTAGCATCAATGGTAGGCACTTCTACACTTGTTCCAAATACCGCATCAGGTATGGTGATATATAAATCAAATGAAACATTTAATCCATCTCTATGTAAGACTCTCATGTGCTTCTTCTTCAATCATGATAATTAAATCACCTGAGCTTCCACCTCTCTCACCCGCATTACCTTTGCCAGACATACTTAATTGCATGCCATCTTGCACACCTGCTGGAATATCTATTGAAATGGTTTCTTCTCCATACACACGACCCTCCCCTTTACAAGGAGCACATTTAGCAGTCACTGTATTTCCTTCTCCATTACAAGTAGGACAAGTATTCACTGTTTGCATTTGCCCTAAAAAAGTATTGGTGACTCTTTTCACTTGACCCGATCCATTACAAGTACCACAGGTTTGTACACTATTTTTATCTTTTGCACCATTGCCTCCGCAAGTAGTACATAAAACATGTTTTTTTACTTTTACTTGCTTATTCGCACCATTCGCAATTTCTTCAAAGTTCAGTCTTAAGTTTAATTCTTAAGGTTACTTCCTCTTTGCCCTCTTGATCTTGACCAGATCTTGAACGACTTCCTCCACCACCAAAAAATCCACCAAACATATCTTCTCCAAATACATCACCAAACTGACTAAAGATATCATTCATATCCATTCCACCACCGCTGAATCCGCCACCACCACCAGCACCTGGACTAAAGGCTTGCATGTCCAAATCGATCATACTTAGCTTTCTTATCTCCATCACTTAAGACTTCATAAGCAGCAGCAGCTTCTTTAAATTTTTCTTCTGCAGCTTTATCTCCGGGATTTCTATCTGGGTGAAATTGCATCGCCACCTTACGGTATGCTTTTTTAATTTCATCCGTTGACGCAGATTTTGTGACACCTAATACTTCGTAATAATCTCTTTTTGACATACTGCGATTTTTATTTACCTACCACCACTTTTGCAAAGCGGATAATTTTATCATTTAAAAAATAACCTTTCGTAATTTCATCCACTACCTTACCTTTTTGTTTGTTATCGGTAACAGGAATTTCTGTTATAGCTTCATGTAGTTCAACATTAAAATCTTTGTGTAAACTTTCCATAGCAGTTACTCCTTTCGCATTGTAAAGTGGATCTCACTTTATTAAACACTAATTGAATACCTTCTTTTTGAACAGCAATATCATCGGCACTATTCAACTGCTTTTCTGCTCTATCACAATCGTCCATTACTTCTAGCATGGAAACAATAACGTCCTTTCCGGCTGTTTGTATTAAGTCCAATCTTTCCTTGGCAGTTCTTCTTCTGAAGTTCTCAAATTCGGCCATTAAACGCAGGTATTTATCCTTTTGATCGGCTAAATCGGCCTTTAGTTGGTCTAGTTCGCTTAGGGGCGTTTCTTCAAGTTCAGGAGCAGTTTCTGGGCTGTTTTCAGCCTCATTTTGAGCAGGAATGGCTTGATCCGTGTTCTCCATTTCTTTATCTTCCATAGTTTTCATATTGTTACAAATATCTCCCAAAAATATTGCCAAATCAAGAAATAGAGCAAAATTGACAGAAATAGAGCCTAAAATAGGCACAAGTTGTCACTCATTCTGGGCGCTATATTTGTGCCATGACAAAGGTGTATTTAAACAAGAAAATTAACCCTAGAATTGCACTAGGCCACCCCTGGATTTACAATAACGAGGTAGACCGAATTGCAGGGCCCATAGAACCCGGAGATATAGTGGAAGTTTACTTCTTTGATGGCCAATTAGCAGGCAGGGGTTATATCAATCCCAATTCTCAGATAATTATTCGATTACTTACACGAAAAAGAGAAGAAATTGATGCTAATTTTTTCTATGAGAAAATTAAAACCGCTTGGGCCTATAGACAACAATTGGGTTATACCGAAAACTGTCGATTGGTATTTGGTGAAGCCGATGGATTACCTGCTTTAATTATTGATAAATTCAATGACTATTTTGTGTTGCAAACTTTATCCTTAGGTATTGATATTTGGAAACCAGCCATTGTAGATGCACTTAAAAAAATATTTACTCCTAAAGGAATTTACGAAAGAAATGATGTGCCAGTTAGAGAATTAGAAGGGCTCACACAAGTAAAAGATTTTTTAACGGAACCCTTCCCTACAGAAATTATAATTAAGGAAAATGATTTGCAATTTTATGTAAATATTGAAACTGGACAGAAGACGGGCTATTTTTTAGACCAACAAGATAATAGAAGGGCTATTAAAGAAATTGTAAAAGGGGCCGATGTATTAGGGGCCTTTACCTATACAGGTACTTTTGAAATACATGCTGCACATTATGGCGCAAAGTCGGTATTAGGTATTGATATTTCAGAAGGGGCTGTTGCACAGGCCAATAAAAATGCAGCTTTGAATAAACTAGATCATATAGTGAAGTTTGAAGCCATGAATGCATTTGATGTATTAAAAAAATGGGGCAAGGAAGGTAGAAAATATGATGTGGTGATGTTAGACCCACCTGCATTTACAAAAAGTAGAAACAATATAGACAAGGCTGTAACTGGTTATAAAGAAATTAATTTAAGAGGCATGCAAATGCTTCGTAATGGTGGCTTTTTAGTAACATCAAGTTGCACCAACCTGGTGAGTCCTGAATTATTTTTAGAGACCATTCAAATGGCTGCCTGGGATGCCAAGAAAAGAATTCGTCAGGTGACGTATCAGTCTCAGTCTAGCGACCATCCTATTATTTGGGGTATGGAAAATACGCACTACTTAAAGTTTTTGATTGTAGAAGTTTGCGATCGATAGAAATTAACAAAAAAGGGTTCCATTTTACAGATCCCTTTTAAATATAAGTCAAATCTTGAAGGTTTATATTTCATAAAACTTAACAAGATCCAAAAAGTCCCGTATATCGGGACCCTTTTAAAATAATCAGAGATCTTCTTGCGTTTTTTATATTCTATAAAGCCCTAACAACTAGCGACATTTCAGTTCAATTTATTCAAAGTGGTTTGAATTGCTTCAAAATTTGGCAAGTCACCAGGGGTTGCACAAATTTCTTCATATTGAATAACCCCTTCTTTGTCTACTACAAATGCTGCACGCTTGCTAACACCTTGCATTTCAAAAGCAGGGAATACATCGTACTTCACACCATAATCAGCAATAGCTGTTTTATTAAAATCGCTTAATAAAGAGAAATTTAATTTTTGCTCTTCTTTGAATTTACCTAAAGTAAATAAAGAGTCTACAGAGATACCTAAGACAACTGCATTGGCAGCGTTGTATGTTCCAATGTTATCTCTAATACTACATAATTCTGTAGTACAAACGCCTGTGAAAGCTAAAGGGAAAAATAAGACTACTACATTTTTTCCTTTATAATCTGCTAAGTTTACCGCTTTTTTCTCTGTATCAAAAAGTGTAAAGGCTGGTGCTGGTTTACCCATTAAATTGCTCATTTTTATTGTATTTTTTTGTTTTAATTGTAAGAGCCCAAAAGTAAAATTCTTTAGCGAATTCTAGTTTAAAGCCTATGTTATTATATTATTTTTTTTCTCTTTTCGAAAGCTCATTGACTGAATCCATTAATTCTTTGAATTCAATGGGGTGTCTTTGCAAGTAATCAATGGTATTATAAAATTCAACTCTGTCTACCTTGTTTAAATCAAAGATTTGCTGGTAAAATTCGACGTTTTTCTTGTCTGCTTTCCAGCTGCTATCTACCACAGAAACCCTAGTATAATATTCATCGGCCTGCATTAACTGCCAAACCACTGTTTGCATGATTTTCATATCAACGCGCTTATCCTTAGCCCCTTTCGTTTGACAGCCTAATAAAATAAAAGAAAGTATAATTAACTTATTCATTCTAGTTTTTCTTTATACTTGTTAATATTAGAAATATCTAAGGAAGATAAAGTAGTAAGCAATTGTTTTCGAGTGGCTTTATCCGATTTACTAAAAATACCCACAATTTCAGAAAACTTAGCCTGCATTAATATAGGAATAAGCATCCCACTCACAGCCCCTTCGTTCATTTCTTGTAAGTTAATTAAAGCATTTAGGATATTACTCTTAGCCAGTTCTGGTTTTTCTGTCAATTGATCTAGCCCCTCTCTGTAATAACTATAAATAACATCATGCACTTTATCATTACCAGACTTGGTTAAATTGTCAATTAAAATAAACCTATTTCTTTGGCCATCATAACTTTTCCAACCACTAATACCACTACCCTCTGGTGCATTATATAGAATATTAAGGGCTTTATTAAAATAAGGCATACCGGCCTTGGAAGCAAAGGAATCATAATCTAGTCCTAAAATAATATAAATATAATAAGCAATAGTGGCGGTTAAGTTCGACATTAAAGGGTCGGCACCTTGAATTCTATTTTCATTAAATTCAATAGGCTGAGAAAGCTGATATTTAAAAGTAAAATTAGCATCCTGCATATTTAATACAGAGCTGCTATAACTGGCATTATGAACGGGCCTATTGGAAACAATACTTAATTTGGCATCGTATACACCTGGGGCGACCAAAGATTCTATCGTAATATAAAAGCTACAATCAATTTTCTCTTCGCTTGAAAAGGCTTCATTGGACCATTTACGTTGGTTGATAAAATCTTTTAATTGAATTTGTAACTGAGGGAATATTTTAGGATCTACTTGATTGTCAACTTTATTAGATTGTATAGTAATAGAGGCGGATAGTTCTTGCGCATGTAATAAATGCACAGCGCAACTAAACATAATAATGGTAAATAATAATTTCTTACACATAGCCTACCTATTTAACCCTAAAATACAAAAACGTCCCGATACCTCAATAGTTTCGGGACGTTTTTAATTTTGTAGAAGCAAATACTAGCGGAATAAATCGCTTTCTTCGTTTTTACGGTAATATATTTTGTCATCGATAAATTCAGCAGTGGCTAAAATAGCAGGATTAGGCATACGCTCATAAGCCTTTGAAATTTCGATTTGCTCTTTGTTCTCATGAATTTCTTCCAAGCTATCGGTATGACTAGCAAACTCTTCTAATTTACTGTGCAATTCTTCTCTTACAGAAATGCTAATTTGATTGGCTCTCTTTGATATAATCGAGATAGACTCATACAAATTACCCGTCTTCGCTTTTAAAGCTTTTAAACTTTTTGTTTCTACAACAGAAGGGGTGTTGGCACCCATATTTCTTCTTAGTTTACTCATTTTATTAAATTTAAATAATTGTCTGTTTGTTTCTTTATTTTTTTTGCTTCAACCAACAATGGACTGTCGCTATAACGGTCTACAAAATCATTGTACTCTGCTAACACTTTATCAAATCTCTCTTTTTGCTTATCAATAAAACTATTTTCAGCAAATTGATAATAAGCCTTTAAAGTAAGTAGTTTATACTGATCTGCATTTTTTGAATCTGGATAACCATCCGATAATAAACCATAAGAAATAGCCGCTGCTCTGAATAATGCAAGGTCTGAATACAAGGTAGCTGTTTTATAATCTTTCAATTCTAGCTTGGCTCTTGAGGCATCAATTACTTCAGTGGCATCTTTCACTTTTGAACTAGTTGGATGTCCATCAATAAATTGTTGCATTAATTGAATGGTTCTAACGGTAGTAGTTTGATCTAATTCTGCTTTTGGTGAACGCTTAAAATAAGTATAAGCTCTTAAATAATCCACTTCTTCCGTTCTTGGACTATTGGGGAAATACTCTACAAAAGTTTTAAATAAATTTTCTGCATTCTCATAGTCCTTATCAAAGTAGTAGGAGTTTGCAAATTTTAAATATAATTCTTCGTATCGAGGTGTTCCTTTCACAAAAGGCATTACTGATTCAAAGAGCTGCTGTGCGTTAGAATACTTTTTTTGTAAAAAATAACTCTCCGCCATTTTTACCTTATAATCATTATCCTTATTCTTTAAAATTTTCTGGAATTTTGAAGTACAAGATGACAAGGCCAAAACAAGACAAAAAGCTACAAATATTCTATTCATACAGGGATGCAAAATTAACTAATAATCCTCAATTTATGACTAAAATAGTCCAAATTGGAGGCTGTGGCGTTAAGATTATTATAAAAAAAGCCCCGCATAGCATCGCTAAACGGGGCTATATCAATTACTTAGACTAGATTAAGCGTCCTTGCCAGCTGCTTTATCGTCATCCATTTTAGCCTTGATCTCAGCTAAAGCACCTAGGTCACCTAAAGTAGATTTCTCCACTTTAGCCTGGATAGTTTTAACTGCTTTTTTAGTCTTCTCAGTTTCCACTTTCGCTTCTTTCTTAGCTACTTCTTTCTCTTCGGTAATAGCTTGCTCCCAAATTCTTGCATGGCTTACCACAATACGCTTTTCATTGCGATCAAATTCGATCACCATGAACTTCGCTGTTTCTTCCGCTTGAACTTGTTTGCCATCTTCTTTCGCTAAGTGACGATTTGGTGCAAAACCTTCAAGACCATGTGGCAATTGTACAATCGCACCTTTTTCATCCTTACGGCTGATGGTACCATCATGTATTGATCCTATTGCAAAAGTTTGCTCTAATGCATTCCAAGGATCTTCTTCTAATTGCTTATGTCCTAATTGTAGTTTTCTGTTTTCTTTGTCGATGTTCAAGATTTTGATATCGATAGTCTCTCCCACTTTTACATACTCAGAAGGGTGATTGAAACGCTTCAACCAACTTAAATCGCTGATGTGAATCATTCCACCAATGCCTGATTCTAATTCAATAAACACACCGTAAGGAGTGATATTTTTTACAAGCCCTTTGTGTTTGCTTTGTTCTGGGAATTTATTATCGATAACGCTCCAAGGATCTTGAGACATTTGTTTAATACTCAAGCTCATCTTACGTGCATCTTTATCTAAGGTTACCACTTTCGCTTCATGCTCATCTCCTAATTTGAAGAATTCTTTTGCATTGATAGGTGTGTTCGCCCAAGTAATTTCAGATACGTGTACAAGACCTTCAACACCTGGTTGAATTTCTAAGAAAGCACCGTAGTCTTCAATATTTACTACTTTACCTTTTATAACACTACCTTCTAATAATACTTGTGGTAATACATCCCAAGGGTGAGGAGTTAATTGTTTTAAACCTAAGCTGATACGTTTTTTGTCATCATCAAAGTCTAATACAACTACTTGAATTTTTTGATCTAATTTAACCACCTCACTTGGGTGAGAGATTCTACCCCAAGAGATATCAGTGATGTATAATAAACCATCTAATCCACCTAAGTCCATAAATGCTCCGAAGTCGGTGATGTTTTTAACCACACCTTCTAATACTTGACCTTTCTCTAATTTACTCATGATCTCTGCACGTTGTGCTTCGATATCGCTTTCAATTAAGGCTTTATGTGATACAACGGCATTCTTAATAGTTTCGTTAATCTTCACTACTTTAAATTCCATTGTCTTTCCTACGAATTGATCATAATCTGTAACGGGCTTCACATCAATTTGAGAACCTGGTAAGAAAGTTTCCATACCAAATACATCAACGATTAATCCACCTTTTGTTTTACTAGTGACTAAACCAGTAACTACTTCACCAGTCTTATGTACTTCCATAATTCTTTCCCAAGCACGGAAAATACGAGCAGACTTACGGCTTAAGTGAAGATTACCATCACGGTCTTCTTTTTCTACTACCATTACCTCAACTGTATCACCCGTTTTAACACCATTGGTGTCACGGAATTCATTTAATGAAACTAAGCCATCACTTTTAAAACCAATGTTTACTACAACATCTGTTTTAGTTAAAGCAACTACTAATCCATTCATGATTTCTCCATCAGAAATTTGTACGAAAGTGCCATCATACACTTTATCATACTTTACTCTTTCAGCTTCTGCATAATGACTTACGTTACGTTTGTCAACGCTCCAGTCAAAATCGTCATGGGCTGTAATAATTTGTTCAGGTGCTTTTGGTGTCGCAGTTGCTTCAACAGCTGTAGCGCCGTCGAATTCCTGTGCGTCTGCGTTTAGGTTTTTAATAAATAATCTCATATAAAATCCGGCGTTTTTGAACCGGACGGCAAAGGTAGGAAAAAACCAATAAAATAGCCTTAAAAAGGGCTAAAAAGTACAAATTTTAATAGTTCTAAGCTATTGATATTCAATAGTATTGATCTGTATAAGTCAAAAAAGAACGGGAAACTATACAATAGGTAAAAAGGCTTAGTGCATCTGCCCCATATCTTGGGCTGCAATCCAGCCAGAAGTCCAAGCGTGTTGGAAATTAAAACCACCGGTAATGCCATCTACATCCATCATTTCTCCTGCAAAATGAAGCCCCGGTACTAGTTTACTTTCCATGGTACTAGGATCAATTTCATTTAATTCTACTCCACCACAAGTAACAAACTCTTCTTTAAAAGTTGTTTTTCCTTTGATGGGTAAAGTAGTTCTCACTAATTGTTGAATTAATATTTGTTGTTGAGCTGCTTTTAAATCGGCCCATTTAAGAGAGGTGCTAATAGCTGCTGCTTGTAAAAAATAATGCCATAACCTATTAGGTAAATTGAAAGGATTTTTTGAACCCATTTCTCTTTTACCAAAATCTAATCTGAAATTAATCCATTCCATTTTTAAACTTTGTTCATTATAAGTGGGCACCCAATTAATAATAATATTACCTTCATAATTCACTGCAGCCATTTCTCTTGCACACCATGCCGATAATTTAATAGCAGCAGGACCACTCATACCCCAATGGGTTATTAATAAAGGGCCTTGTTCAATATGTTTATTGCCCGCCCATTGAATACTTGCATTGTCTACCGCCACGCCCATTAAACTTATAATTGATTTATCGCTGGTATTAAAAGTAAATAAAGAAGGAACGGGTTCTACAATACTATGCCCTAAACGAATAAGCCATTCAAAACTATTCACTTTTAACATGCCTCCCGTTGCCATACAAATTGCATCGGCATTTATTATTGTGTTATTCGATAGTGTAATGATAAAGCTAGCATTTTGCTTTACTAGATCTACTACTTCATGATTCAATAAAACTTGAATTTTATATTCTTTTACTTTGTTCAGTAGGCATTCTATAATGGTCTCAGAATTATTAGTGGTGGGAAACATTCTTCCATCTTTTTCAGTGTGTAAGGTCACGCCATTTTTTGCAAACCAAGAGATGGTATTTTTAGTGGCGAATTGATAGAAAGCTTTTTTTAAAAAACGAGCACCACGAGGGTATTTTTTTAAGAGTATTTCTATATCGGGACAGGCATGCGTTACATTGCAACGGCCACCACCACTCACTTTAACCTTCGATAATATTTTAGTTGATTTTTCTAGAATGGAAATATCCCAATCAGGATGTAACTCGGCAGTTTGAATGGCAGAAAAAAATCCAGCTGCCCCACCCCCAATGACAACTATTTTTTTCTTTTCCATTTTATACTTTTTATAAAAAACCTTATACTAATTAATAATAAGATGAGTTCAAATTACTATTTGCTTTCTCTGCAGCTTCAATAATGGAGAAATCAGATAAAATAAGTGCTTCTTTATTCTTCACACAAACATCGTGCTCAAAATGAACAGATACTTTTCCGTCCTGTGTTCTCACTGTCCAGCCGTCTTCTTCTGTAAATACTTTATGCGTACCTAAATTAATCATGGGCTCAATGGCGAGTACCAAGTTCTCTTTCATCTTAAGCCCGGTTCCTCTTTTGCCATAATTAGGCACTTGCGGGTCTTCGTGCAAACTTGTTCCTAGTCCATGTCCCACTAATTCTCTTACCACTCCATAACCATGTAATTTTTCTGTATGCTCTTGAATAGCAAAACCAATATCTCCTACTCTATTATTAACAATGGCTTTTTCAATGCCCTTGTATAAAGACTCTTTAGTCACTTTCACTAATTGTAATAATTCAGGGGCTACTTCTCCAATGATAAAAGTATAAGCATGGTCTCCATGCCATCCATTCAATACTACGCCTAAGTCAATGGAAACAATATCCCCTTCTTTCAAAGGCGTTTTATTCGGAAAGCCATGCACCACTACATCATTCACGGAAGCACATATATTATGCGGATACCCATGGTAATTATGAAAAGAAAGCGTGGCCTTATGGTCTTTGACAAACTGCATACAGAACTGATCTATGTCTAAAGTAGTCATACCCGGTTTTAACTGAGTGGCCACTTGCGACAAGGTCTTGCTTACCAATAAGGCAGCCTCCTTCATTAAATTAACTTGCTCCTCTGTTTTTGTATAAACCATAATTCCTTTTATCTTATAAATAAACAAACCTGTCGTTTAAAAGACAGGTTCGCTAAATATAAATATTTTAACTAGTACCTTTTAAACTATATAGGTGAATTCGTAATAGGCTGTCTTCCTTGAATACGTCCAGTATTCATTAATCCATCGTATTGACGCATTAATAAATGAGTTTCTATTTGTTGTAATGTATCTAAGACAACACCTACCATAATTAATAATGAGGTTCCTCCAAAGAAAGTACTGAAACCTTGGGTCACACCTAATTTTTGTGCAAAGCCAGGTAAGATACCTACTAGTGCTAATAAGATAGCACCTGGTAAAGTAATTTTATCCATCACAGCTCCAATATAATCGGTAGTTGGTTGTCCTGGTTTAACACCTGGTACAAAACCATTATTACGCTTAAGGTCTTCAGAGATTTGTTTTGGATTAAAGATTAACGCAGTATATAAGAAGGTAAATCCAATAACCATAATAGAATAGATTAACATATACCATACATTACTATGGTCGTTGAATATTCTAACAATACCCTGTGCTGAATCGATATTGGTGAAGGAAACTAAAGTAGGTAAGAACATAATAGCTTGCGCAAATATGATTGGCATTACACCTGCACTGTTTACTTTAACAGGTAAAAACTGACGTGCACCACCCACTTGAGAACCACCAATAATTTGCTTTGCATAGGTAACAGGTATTTTACGTACACCTTGTACTAGTAAAATTAAACCCATGACAACAGTTACTAAAATAGCAATCTCAATTAAAAATATTAATAAACCACCACCACCTTTTTGGCTTTTAGAACTGAATTCTAAAATAAGTGATTGCGGTAAACGCGCTAAGATACCCACCATGATAATAATAGATGTACCATTACCTAAACCTTTATCTTGTATTTTTTCACCTAACCACATTACAAATAAGGTACCAGCAGTTAAAGTAATAACAGTAGATAACCAGAAATAATGGTTTGAAGGCAGGAATCAAGTGCATCTGCATATCCTGGACTATTTAAATAAGCAACATATGCGCCCGCTTGAAAAGCAGTAACGATTACTGTTAAATAACGCGTCCATTGATTAATTTTATTACGACCGCTCTCTCCTTCCTTTTGAACTTTTTGTAATTGAGGGACCAAGATGGTCATTAACTGCATAAAGATAGAAGCAGAAATATAAGGCATGATACCTAATGCTAAAACAGATGCTTGCGAAAACGCACCACCTGCAAACATGTCAAAAATACCCAGTAAGCCATTATTTGCTACCAGATTTTTGAGCAGCTTCAATAGCCAAAGGATCAATACCTGGCAAAGTAATTTGCGCACCAATACGGTAGGTTAATACTAAAGCTAAAGTGACAAGAATTTTACTTCTTAAGTCAGTCGATAGTCCAGATATTTTTTAAAGTATCAAATAATTTTTTCATCAGTGTTTAATTATTGCCCAAAAGCACTTTTTAATAACGAAAAACAAATTGAATTGCCTTTCGAATATACATAAAAATATTAGATAATTTCAATGGTTCCGCCTGCTGCAACAATGGCTTCTTGCGCCTTCTTGCTAGCTGCGTTGACTCTGAAATTGATCTTTGTTTTCAATTCACCGTTTGCTAACACCTTTACCAAGTCGGTACGTGCTATCAAACTATTCATGTATAAGTTTTCTGGAGTAATTTCTTTGAAACCGTATTTCTCAATTAATTGGTCTAATTGACCTAAGTTAAATACGACGTATTCGATTCTGTTGATGTTCTTAAATCCACGCTTTGGAACTCTACGTTGGATAGGCATTTGACCACCTTCGTGTGCCATTTTGCTCTTGTAACCAGCACGAGACTGACCACCTTTGTTACCTTTTGTTGAAGTACCACCTTTACCAGATGCTTCTCCTCTACCAATTCTAATTGCTTTGTGAACCGAACCTTCTGCAGGTTTTAAATTGTGTAATTTCATTTTTTTGATTTTTACTTTCGGGGTATCTCCCCTCGCTTATTATTTAATAAAAAAGAAACAGCTTATGCTATTTCTTCCACTTTTACTAAGTGTAATACTTTGTTAACCATACCCAAGATTTGTGGAGTTGCCTCAACTTCTTTAGTAGCGTTTAACTTTCTTAAACCCAATGCAATTAAAGTTTGTTTTTGACGCTCTGATCTGTCAATACCACTTTTTACTTGCGTAATTTTTATTTTTTTCATCATTGAATTATTTATAATCGTATTTAGAATTGGCTATTATTAAGCTTATCCGTTGAATACTTTTGATAATTTGATATTTCTTGTTTTTGCCACTTGAACTGGCTCACGTAATAAACCTAAAGCTTTGATGGTTGCTTTTACCACGTTATGTGGATTCGCAGAACCTAAACTCTTAGCTAAGATATCCGTGATACCTGCGCTCTCTAATACAGCACGCATGCTACCACCCGCAATTACACCGGCTCCGTGTGCAGCTGGCTTAATCATTACTTTAGCAGCACCTTCTTTAGCCAATTGCTCATGAGGAATTGTTCCGTGCATAATAGGCACTTTCACTAAGTTCTTTTTAGCATCTTCAATACCTTTTGTAATAGCTTCTTGAACTTCTTTGGCTTTTCCTAGACCTTGACCTACAACGCCATTTTCGTTACCTACTACTACTAAAGCTGAGAAGCTAAAAGTACGTCCACCCTTTGTTGTTTTAACTACACGGTTGATAGAAACTACTTTTTCTTTTAGTTCTACATCACCTGCAGCTTTAACTTTATTTACATTTAATTTAGACATGTTTTTCTATTAATATTTTTATCAAATTAAAATTGAAGTCCACCCTCTCTAGCACCTTCCGCAACTGCCTTAATTCTACCGTGGTATAAATTACCACCTCTGTCGAATACACATGTTGTGATTGAAAGCGCTGCTGCTTTTTTAGCAACTGCTTGACCAGCTAATTTAGCTTTCTCAATTTTTAGCTACTTTTTGAGCTGCAATATCTGCTTCTCTTGAAGAAG
This sequence comes from Chitinophagales bacterium, assembly GCA_964203405.1. Lineage (GTDB taxonomy): Bacteria > Bacteroidota > Bacteroidia > Chitinophagales > Chitinophagaceae > Sediminibacterium. The sequence continues at coordinate 78,220 of CAXNLL010000003.1, read as the reverse complement.
ATGATGCTAATGTTACACCGTTTACATCATCAATTAATTGACAATAAATATCGGCGTTACTTCTAAATACAGATAAACGAGGTTTCGCTGCAGTACCCTGTAACTTTTTTACGAATTCTATATCTGATCTTTTGTCTTTGAGCTAATTTACTCATGTTATTTATTTTTTAGTCGAGCGATGCTGCCGCCCTGTTATTTTTTAATGTTTATTTACCTGCTGCTTTACCTGCTTTTCTTCTTACCACCTCATCAGAATAACGAACACCTTTTCCTTTGTATGGTTCTGGTTTACGTAAACCACTGAATCTTAGCAGCTACTTGTCCAATTAATTGTTTGTCGCTACCTTCTAAAAAGATTTTAGGATTTTGTCCTTTCTCTGTAGTTGTAGTTACTTTTAATTCTTTAGGTACTTCAAATATGATATTGTGAGAATATCCTAAAGCAAGGTCTAATATATTACCAGCGTTTGTGGCTTTAAAACCCACACCCACTAATTCTAAGTCTTTTTTGTATCCTTCTGTTACACCTTTCACCAAGTTGCTAATTAAAGAACGGTATAAACCGTGCATAGCTCTGTGACGAATTTGTTCTGTAGGACGCTTAACGATTAACTCATTCAGCAGTGATTTCAATAACGATATCACGATCAATTTCTTGTGTTAAAGTTCCTTTAGGACCTTTTACTGTTACTACTGCGCCATCTAACAGTAATGGTTACCCCTTTTGGGATACTTACCGGTTTTTTTCCAATTCTAGACATAGTCGTTTTTTTATTTTGTTTGATACTTGGTTGCTTTCAGCCCCGACTAAAGGCTTAAGTACAAATCAAGTAATTAATTTATTACTCTAATTATTATTTCTAATTATTGCTCTAATATTATTATGCCGCTCCTTAAGAGATAGCACATAATACCTCACCCCCTACATTATTCGCTTTTGCTTGCTTATCTGTTAATACTCCTTTTGAAGTACTTAAGATGGCAATACCTAAACCATTGCTTACTCTTTTAATTTCAGCTGGCTTTGCATATTGACGCAAACCTGGACGACTAATACGATCTAAAGAACGAATCGCTGGTTGTTTTGTAGATGGCATCGTACTTCAAGGCAATTTTAATTAACCCTTGTTTACTATCATCTTCAAATTTGTATTTCAAGATATATCCTTGATCATACAAAATTTCAGTGATACGCTTTTTTAAGTTGGAAGCAGGAATTTCAACGATACGGTGTTGCGCCATTTGGGCGTTACGTATTCTTGTTAAGTAGTCTGCTATTGGATCTGTTACCATATTACTATTTTAAATCAGTTCTAAATTTTCGCTTTATCTAAATTACCAGCTTGCTTTTTTAACACCTGGAATTAAACCATTCAAAGCCATATCGCGGAATACAATCCTTGATACTCCAAAGTAACGGATATACCCTTTAGGGCGACCCGTTAATTGACAACGATTTTTTAGACGAACCGGTGATGCATTTTTAGGTAGTTTATCTAAACCTGCATAATCACCAGCAGCTTTTAAAGCAGCGCGCTTTTCAGCAAATTTCTTAACTGTTTTTTCACGCTTCTTTTGTCTGGCCTTGATAGATACTTTTGCCATAATTCTTTTTTAACTTGTTATTTTAGTTATTGTCTTTTTTGCTATTCTTGAAGGGCATACCTAATTCTTTTAATAATTCGTAGGCTTCTTCGTTAGATCCTGCAGATGTCACAAAAGTGATATCCAAACCAGTGATCTTATTTACTTTATCGATATCAATTTCAGGGAAAATGATTTGCTCAGTAATACCTAAAGTATAGTTACCACGACCATCGAAAGCTTTATCGCTAATTCCTTTGAAGTCACGAACACGAGGTAGTGCTACAGAAACTAAACGATCTAAGAATTCGTACATTTTCACTCCTCTTAAAGTTACGCGAGCGCCGATAGGCATACCCTTACGTAATTTAAAGTTAGAGATATCTTTTTTAGACATTGTTGGAACAGCTTTCTGACCAGTGATCATTGCTAACTCGTCTAATGCGATGTCAACTAATTTCTTGTCATTTACTGCGCCATTCACACCACGGTTGATGCAAATTTTTTCCAACTTAGGAGTTTGCATTACAGACTTGTAACCAAACTTTTTTGATAAAGCAGGTATCACTTCTTTAGTGTACTTGTCTGCTAATCTTGGAGTATATTTTACTGTGCTCATTATTTAATTACCTCCCCTGATTTTTTTGAAGTTCTTACTAATTTTCCGTCAACTCTTGTACGCTTCACTTTAGTAGCTGCTGCTACTTTTTGCATCCCATAACATTACATTACTAATGCTAATAGAAGCTTCTACTTTAATGATGCCGCCTTTTGTGTTAGAAGCAGATGGCTTTGTGTGTTTTGTTGCCATAGCAACTCCTTCCACAATAACGCGACCTTTATCTACAATTACTTCCAACACGGTGCGAGGCTTTTTCAAGTCCTTGTCATCACCAGCAATCACTACTACAGTGTCGCCTTTCTTGATGTTGAATTTGGGTTTGAATCTGTTACTCATAATTATTTATAATTTATAACACCTCTGGTGCTAATGAAACAATTTTCATGTATCCTTTATCACGCAATTCACGTGCCACTGGCCCAAAAATACGGGTACCTCTTGGCTCGTCTGAAGTGTTTAATAATACAACTGCATTGTCATCAAAACGGATATAAGATCCGTCCTTACGACGTAATTTGTTTTTTGTACGAACAATTACCGCTTTAGAGACTGTACCTTTTTTGATACCGCCTGCAGGGATTGCATCTTTTACAGTAACAACAATTTTGTCACCGATTTTTGCATAGTCTTGCCCGCTATTTCCTAGCACTTTGATGCAAAGTACTTCTTTGGCGCCACTATTATCAGCTACATTGAGCCTACTTTCTTGCTGAATCATTTTTTTTAGCTTTAAGCTTTTTTCCTTCCTTTTGCAAGGTTGGGTGAATACTGTTTATTTCCTTTTTGGATTAGTTTATTTAGCTTTCTCCACTACTTCTACTAATCTCCAACGTTTTGTTTTACTTAATGGACGTGTCTCCATGATTTTTACTATGTCACCAATTGTGCACTCTTGTTTTTCATCGTGCGCATGGAACTTAGTTGTTTTTTTCACGAACTTTCCATAGATCGGGTGTTTTACTTTTCTTTCCACAGCTACTGTAATGGTTTTATCCATTTTGTCGCTAGTGACAACACCGATTCTGATTTTACGTAAATTTCTTTCTACCATTGTTATTAATTTTTGGTTAGCTTATCTGCTTTTTTTTAATTAGATACCTAACTCTTTTTTCTTTAATTCCGTTTTTAAACGGGCAACATCTTTACGAAGTCCGCGGATACTCATTGGATTCTCTAAAGGAGAAATAGCATGAGCGAACTCTAGTTTCTTAAGTCTTAATTGATCTTCATCGATACGCGCTTTAAGGTCGGTAACGGATAAATCTTTTAAACCATTATTAAATTCATATTTTTTGTCTGCCATTGTAAATACTTTTTGTTTTTACTACTTTTTTTTGCTACTTTATTATATTACAAATCTCTTCTTGTAACGAATTTAGTTCTGATAGGTAATTTTTGAGCCGCTAAACCCATTGCTTCTTTAGCTACTTCTGGAGTTACACCATCTATTTCAAAGATGATACGTCCTGGTTCTACTACTGCTGCCCAGAATTCAGGGTTACCCTTACCTTTACCCATTCTCACCTCTGCAGGCTTACGCGTAATTATCTTATCTGGGAAAACACGAATCCATACATTTCCTTCTCTTTTCATTGCACGAGTCATTGCTTGACGCGCAGACTCTAATTGTCTGTTCGTTAACCAAATTGGATCTAATGATTTCAATGCAAAAGAACCAAATGCAATAGAAGCTCCGCGCTTCGCAATTTCGCGAATACGTCCTTTCTGTTGTTTTCTATGTTTACTTCTTTTTGGCTGTAACATATTGTTATTGTTATTCTCTTTTTATAATTTAATTATCTTTTTCTTCCTCCACCACCGCCACCACCTGGACGACGATCATTTCCACGATCAAATCCACCGCGATCGTCACGACGATCTCCACCTGGACGATCTGCTCTTTCTCCACCTTCTTTACCACCTACGAAGTTTGGATTCAATTCGCGTTTTCCTAAAACCTCACCTTTACAAATCCATACTTTGATACCGATTTTACCATACACTGTTAAAGCGTATACGTTCGCATAATCGATGTCCATTCTGAATGTATGTAAAGGAACACGGCCTTGTTTGATTTCTTCGCTACGTGCAATCTCTGCACCACCAATACGTCCACCCACTTTTACTTTAATACCTTCTGCACCCATTCTTAAAGTAGAAGCGATAGCCATTTTAATAGCACGCTTGTAGTTAATACGGTTTTCAATTTGACGTGCAATGGTATCTCCAACAATTGTTGCATCTAACTCTGGACGACGAATTTCTAAGATGTTGATTTGAACATCATCTTTAGCTGTTAACTTTTTCAACTCCTCTTTAATACGGTCTACTTCTCCACCACCTTTACCGATGATGATACCTGGTTTTGAGGTATGAATAGTGATGATCAACTTACCTAAAGTACGTTCGATAACAATACGGGCGATACCGCCTTTGCTAATACGCGCATTTAAATAAGTGCGGATTTTATGATCCTCAATTAATTTGGTAGCGTAATCTTTTTTATTACCGTACCAGTTGCTTTCCCATCCGCGGATGATGCCTAGTCTGTTTCCAATTGGATTTGCTTTCTGACCCATAGTAATGGTTTAGAATATTTAGTTTTTTAAATCTGATTTCGTATCTACAATCATAGTAACGTGGTTACTACGCTTACGTACTCTGTATCCACGGCCTTGTGGCGCTGGGCGCATACGCTTTAACGTACGACCACCGTCAACAAAAACTGTTTTTACAACCAAGCTGCTATCTGCCGCGCTTGCGCCTTCATTTTTTTGTTCCCAATTGTTAATCGCACTTTTCAACAACTTTGCCAAAGGCACAGCGTTGTGTTGTGGATGGAACTCCAAAATTGCCAATGCTTTCTCCACTTCCATGCCACGTATAACGTCTGCAAGCAAACGCATCTTACGAGGGCCTGTGGGATAATTGTTTAGTTTAGCTACTGCTTCCATTTCTTAATGTGTTTATGACTAGTTTTTTATTTCTTAGTTCCAGCGTGACCTCTGAAGTTTCTTGTTGGAGAGAATTCACCCAATTTGTGTCCTACCATGAATTCGGTAACATACACAGGGATAAATTTATTTCCGTTATGAACTGCAAAAGTATGTCCAACAAATTCTGGAGAGATTGTACTTCTACGACTCCAAGTTTTGATTACACCTTTCTTAGTTTTGCCTCCGTTCATACCCTCTACTTTTTCTTCAAGGTTATGATCTATATAAGGACCTTTTTTAATCGAACGACCCATAGTAACGAGTTAATTTGATTGTTAAATTATTTTGTCAATTTTTTACCGTCACGACGTTGAATGATCAACTTGTCGCTACCTTTTCCTCTTGTTCTAGTTTTTTCTCCTTTAGCATACTTACCTGTTCTGCTTCTTGGATGTCCACCAGACGCTCTACCTTCACCACCACCCATCGGATGATCCACTGGGTTCATGGCAACACCTCTTACACGAGGACGAACGCCTTTCCAACGATTTCTACCTGCTTTACCAGCTGTTTCTAAGTTATGATCGCTATTAGAAACAACACCCACTGTTGCGTAACAGTTAATTAAAACTTTACGTAATTCACCAGAAGGCATTTTCAATACAGCGTAAGCTTCTTCCTTATTCGCTAATTGAGCAGAAGAACCAGCACTACGTACTAATTTTCCACCTTGACCTGGTTGCATTTCAACATTGTGAATGATTGTACCTAATGGGATTGATTTCATTGGTAATGCATTTCCCACTTCAGGAGCCACATTCTCACCAGAAGATACTTTCGTACCAACTTGTAAACCTTGTGGGCAAATGATATATCTTTTCTCGCCATCAGTATATTGTACTAATGCGATAAATGCTGTTCTGTTTGGATCGTACTCGATAGAAACCACTGTAGCTTCCATTCCAGTTTTATTTCTCTTGAAATCGATAATACGATAATGTTGTCTATGTCCACCACCCATGTAACGCATAGCACGACGACCTTGGAAGTTACGTCCAGCCGTTTTCTTTTGTGGTTCTAATAAACTCTTTTCAGGTTTGTTAGTAGTGATCTCAACATAGGCGTTCCCGATTCTCCATCGAGTTCCTGCTGTAATTGGTTTGTACTTTCTTAATGCCATTTTTTTTCTTTTACTTTTTAAAGACTTTACAGTCTTACGAATTTTTCAGCTTCGCGGGCTATTGTTTATTTATAGAGTAGCGTAAAGGTCAATGGTTTCACCTTCTGCTACTGTTACTAATGCTTTCTTATATCCAGATTTGATACCAGAGATAATACCAGCTTTAGTAGAACGTGTTTTGTTTTTACCTGGAACAACTAATGTGTTAACTTCTAAAACGTTCACACCATAGAATTGCTCTATTGCAGATTTAATTTCTAATTTGTTCGCTCTGCGATCTACTTTGAAAGCATATCTTCTCAACTTTTCTTGTTGGCCATTTGCTTTCTCAGTAAGGATAGGCTTTATTAATATTTCTGTCAATTTCATAATTATAATTTTAAAGTCGTTCAGCTTATGCTACTACAGCTTCTTCTTCGTTAAAAATTTTAGCAGCACCTTCAGTGATTACTAATATATCGGCATTCATGATGTCGTAAGTATTAATATCAGCTAATAAAGTACTAGCTACGTTTGGAATATTGCGTGTACTTAAATAAATATTTTCATCGTATTCTGGTAGAATGACTAATGTTTTTTTGTTATCTAAGTTTAACTGACTGATAATAGTAGAAATGGCTAGAAGTTTTTGGTGCATTTCATATCGATGTCTTCTAACACTAAAATAGCTTGATCAATGGCTTTATGAGATAAAGCAGAAATTTTTGCTAAGTCTTTTACTTTACGATTCAATTTGAAATCGTAGCTATGTGGTTTTGGACCAAAGATGGTACCACCACCCTTATATAATGGGTTACGGATATTACCCTTACGAGCACCACCAGTACCTTTTTGCTTATGTAATTTTCTGCTCGCTCCTTGCACTTCAGCACGAGTCTTCACTTTATGCGTACCTGAACGACGTGCAGCTAAATACTGCTTCACTGCTAAATAAATAACGTGATCGTTTGGAGTTGCGCCAAAAATTTCAGCAGGTAATTCAACCTGTCTGCCTGTTTTTTTGCCTTTTATATTTAATACTTCTAATTGCATGATTGTCGATTAAGTGGTGATTACTTTTGGATTAAAACGATTGAACCGTTATTGCCTGGTACTGAACCACTAACAAGAACATAGTTTTTTTCTGGGAATAATTTTAATACCGTTAAGCCTTTAGTTTTAACGCGATCAGAACCCATACGGCCGGCCATACGCATACCTTTGAATACTCTTGCTGGATAAGATGATCCACCAATAGATCCTGGTGCACGAGAACGATCGTGTTGTCCGTGAGTGGCTTCACCCACACCGCTAAATCCGTGACGCTTTACAACCCCTTGGAATCCTTTTCCTTTAGTAGTACCTACTACTTCAATAGCATCACCTTCTTCGAAAATATCAAGGGTAACTGTTTCACCCAATGCTTTCTCTAAAGAGTAATTGCGGAATTCTTTTACAAAACGTTTTGGAGCAGTCTGCGCTTTTGCGTAGTGATTAATTTCAGACTTTGTAGAATGCTTTTCTTTTTTGTCGCCTAATGCTAACTGCACGGCGCTGTAGCCATCAATTTCAAGTGTTTTCACTTGAGTGACTGTGCAAGGACCAGCTTCAATAATGGTACAAGCAATTTGCTTACCATCTTGACCGAAAATGCTGGTCATGCCAATTTTTTTTCCAATAATACCTTTCATCTGTTTTGCGGTTTATGCCCCGCGTCTGGTTCTGAGGACATCCGATGATGATGCTACTCCTAATCGTTGATTTTCATCTTTCGATTTTTGTAGCTCGGATTCAATCCCTGTTTGCTGCCGACCTTTTCCTGAGTTTTCACAATTTTCATTGTGAAGGGGAAGTACCGGAAGTAAACAAACCTCGAAGGGCCTGTTTATATTTTTCTTTTATATTCAACCAGCGCTCCTTTTTCTACTGATGCATAATGTCTCAGTGATTGGGAGATGGATTTATAAATACTTATGCTTTGATCTCCACCTCAACACCTGATGGTAAGTCTAACTTACTAAGGGCGTCTACTGTTTTAGAAGAAGAAGTGTAGATGTCCAATAAACGCTTGTGCGTTGCTAATTGGAACTGCTCACGACTTTTCTTATTCGCATGCGGTGAACGTAATACAGTAAATATGCGCTTGTGTGTAGGTAAAGGAATAGGACCTGTTACTACTGCACCAGTACTGCGTACGGTTTTTACGATTTTCTCAGCAGACTTGTCTACCAAGTTGTGATCGTAAGATTGTAATTTTATTCTAATTCTTTGAGACATAGCTATTTTTCCCAAATTATCTTGGGGTTGCAAAGGTAATGGGTTGTGGGGTAATATTCAAGAAATAAGGTTCTTTTTTTCAATTATTTTAAAAAAAGGTTTTGGCCCAAAAAAGCCCCTTTTGGGGCTTTTAATATCATTAGAGTGGTTTTTAAGACCTTTATATTTTTTAAAGGTCTTAAAAACTAAAAAAGCCCCTCTCTTATGATGGAGAAGGGCTTTTTTATATTGATAATCAATGGATTAACTATTCGTCGTCCTTCAGCCTTGCCTTTGTTCTTCGCCATCACTTCTTCAGCAATATTGTTCGGTGCTGGGTTGTAATGACTGAACTCCATTGTCGATGTTGCACGACCAGAGCTTAAAGAACGAAGTTGAGTTACATATCCAAACATTTCACTCAAAGGCACTTTCGCTTTGATAACTTGTAAGTTACCGCGGCTATCCATACCTTCTAACATTCCACGACGACGGTTTAAGTCACCTGTAACATCTCCCATGTATTGGTCTGGTGTAACAACTTCCACTTTCATAATGGGTTCTAATAAAGTAGGCTTCGCTTTTTTACCTGCAGTTCTGAAGGCAGCTTTAGCACATAATTCAAATGACATTGAATCAGAATCCACATCGTGGTAAGAACCATCGGTAATACGCACTTTCATGTTGTTCACTGGGTAACCAGCTAAAACACCTTGTGTCATAGAAGTTTCAAAACCTTTATTAATTGCAGGAATAAATTCTTTTGGAATAGATCCTCCGAAAATATCATTTACGAATTGGAAATGCTTGTCTTTATTTTCTGTCAACCATTCAACATCAGCAGGTCCAATTTCAAATTCGATATCGGCAAATTTACCACGACCACCTGATTGCTTTTTCAAGACTTCACGGTGCTCGATCATTTTACCAAATGATTCTTTGTAAGCTACCTGAGGATTACCTTGGTTAATCTCTACTTTAAATTCACGACGCATACGATCTACGATAATCTCTAAGTGTAATTCACCCATTCCAGATAAAATTGTTTGACCAGTATCTTCGTCTGTCTTTACACGTAATGTAGGATCTTCCTCTACTAATTTAGCAATGGCCATACCCATTTTATCAACGTCAGCTTGCGTCTTAGGCTCAACTGCTACAGAGATAACGGGTTCTGGAATAAACATATTCTCAAGTACAATTGGATGATTCTCATCACATAAAGTATCTCCAGTTTTAATTTCTTTAAATCCTACTGCTGCTGCGATATCACCTGCTTCGATAAAATCGATTGGGTTTTGTTTGTTCGCAAACATTTTCATGATACGAGAAATACGCTCGTTCTTTCCACTACGCATATTCTTAACATAAGAACCTGCATCCAAATGACCAGAATAACATCTGAAGAATGCTAAACGTCCTACGAAAGGATCGGTCATGATTTTAAATGCCAATGCAGCAAATGGTTCTTTTGCATTTGGTTTACGATAAACTTTTTCTCCTGTATCTGGATCTGTTCCTTCTGTATCATCTACATCTACTGGTGAAGGCAGGTAACGACAAACTGCATCTAATGCTGTTTGTACACCTTTATTTTTGAAAGATGATCCGCACATCATTGGAACAATACTTAAATCGATTGTTGCTTTACGAATGGCTTCATGTACTTCCGCTTCAGAAATAGAATCAGGATTTTCAAAAAACTTCTCCATTAATTTATCGTCGTATTCTGCTACGGCTTCAATTAATTGAGCTCTCCAATAATCCACATCTTCTTTCATATCATCAGGAATAGGATTCTCTACATAAGTCATACCTTCTGTAGCATCATCCCAAATAATGGCTTTCATTCTAATTAAATCAACTACACCAGTGAAATGATCTTCCGCACCGATAGGTAATTGTAATGGTACCGCTTTCGCGCCTAACATTTCTCTTACTTGTGTAACCACCATTAAAAAGTCGGCACCCGCACGGTCCATTTTATTGACGAATCCAATACGAGGAACTTTATAACGATTCGCTTGACGCCAAACTGTTTCTGATTGTGGCTCAACACCATCTACTGCAGAAAAAAGTGCGATCAAACCATCCAATACACGCATAGAACGTTCTACCTCTACGGTAAAATCCACGTGACCTGGAGTATCAATAATATTGAAATAATAATCTTTTGTTCTATCATCTTTTTTACCCAATGTAGTTGGGAACTGCCATTGGCAACTTACTGCTGCAGAAGTAATAGTAATACCTCTTTCTTTTTCTTGTTCCATCCAGTCAGTAGTAGCGGCACCATCATGCACCTCTCCTATTTTGTGGATCATACCAGTATAACGTAAGATACGTTCAGTCGTAGTTGTTTTACCGGCATCAATGTGCGCAGCAATTCCAAAGTTTCTTTGTAGTTTCAAGTCAGCCATAAAAGGGTTATTTTTTATTTTAAATGGTCCTATTTTCCGAGGCGCAAAGTTAACGATATTAGTAATTGAAAGGCTGATTCTCGAGTTTTTTTTCCAACAAAAAAACCTCCCTGTTGATACAGAGAGGTTTAGTCTATTTTTAAAGGCTAAAAAGCCAGTATTACATCTTAAAGTGAGAGAAGGCTTTGTTCGCCTCAGCCATACGGTGCGTATCTTCTTTCTTCTTGAAAGCACCACCTTCACCCTTTGTAGCTGCGATAATTTCGTTTGCTAACTTGTCGGCCATTGTTTTACCATTTCTTTCACGGCTATAACGTACTAACCACTTCATGCTTAAAGAAATTTTGCGGTCGGCACGAACTTCAGCAGGAATTTGGAAAGTAGCACCACCAATACGACGGCTACGTACTTCAACAGCAGGCGTGATATTCACAACTGCTCTTTTCCACATTTCATATCCATCTTCACCTAGTGAATCTTGCTTACTTTATCTAATGCATCATAAAATATTTTATAAGCTGTAGTCTTCTTACCATCTAACATTACGTTATTGATAAAACGAGTTACTAGCACATCGTTGAAACGAGGATCTGGTGCTAGATGGAATTTTTTTAGGTTGTGCTTTACGCATGTCGAAGTATTAATTAGTTTGTAAGTTATTTTTTTGCTTTTTCTTTCTTTGTACCGTATTTACTACGAGACTGCTTACGGTCTTTAACACCAGCAGTATCAAGGCTTCCACGTACAATATGATAACGTACCCCTGGTAAATCCTTTACACGACCACCACGTATTAAAACGATACTGTGCTCTTGTAAGTTGTGACCTTCACCTGGAATGTACGCGATAACTTCAATTTTATTTGTCAAACGCACTTTAGCCACTTTACGTAACGCAGAGTTTGGTTTTTTAGGTGTAGTTGTATACACTCTAGTACAAACGCCACGACGCTGAGGACATGCGTCCAATGCTCTTGATTTACTTTTAGCCCTGATGATCTCACGGCCTTTTCTCACTAATTGTTGAATAGTAGGCATTTATTCTGCTGTTTTTTTCAATTTCGGTTTATAAAAAATTCGGACGGCAAAGGTAATGGCTGTAGCCCAAATACCAAAATGTTTATTCGCTAATTTTAAAAAAATACCCCAAATGCCCTCTTTTGGCAGCAATTGAGCCAATAATTCAATTAAAATAGCTTGATTTTCAGTTATTTAAACACTAAGAAGGGACTTTCATTAACCAGTTATGTTTATCTGGAACATTCCCTACTCGAATATCGTTTAAATGTTGCTTCAAAGCAGGCGCTACTTTTAACTTGTCTAAATCAAAGTCCATTGACATAATCTTTATAGGTTAAGTTAATGATATAAGAGACAACTGCAGCAGTACCCTACTCCAAAAACTTCTTGAAACAATCCTTTTTTATGTGCTTCTACAATTTCATCTACCGATAAATTTCTTTCTTCCACTACATAGCCCATATCTCTTAATAATATAATAGCACTATCTCTAGTGACTCCTTTTAATACAGTGCCTCTTTCTAAACTTGGGGTAATTACTTTTCCATCAATGACAAACATCACATTCATCATACCCACTTCTTCTACATATTTATGTTCAATAGCATCGGTCCACAATACTTGATCATATCCACTTTTTCTTGCGCTAATGCAACAGGATATAAACTTCCACCATAATTTCCACCATTCTTTGCAAAACCAACACCACCAGGGGTTGCGCGCGTATACTTTTCTTCAATTAAAATTTTCATGGGTGCAGAAAAATAAGGACCAGAAGGACCTAAAATAATCATGAACTTATAAGTAAGTTGATGGACGCACCCCTAAAAAAGGATCGGTTGCAATCATAAATGGTCTTATATATAAAGAGTGCTTCAGGTAAACTTGGAATCCAACCTTTTTCTAAAGCAATTAATTGTTTCATCCCATCCATAAATAACCATTCAGGTACTGCAGGCATTTGCATTCTTTCTGCTGAAACATTAAAACGAATAAAATTTTGATCAGGTCTAAAAATAACTACTTCGTCTTTAGTATTCTTATAGGCTTTAATGCCTTCAAATATAGTTTGACCATAATGTAATACTGCAGAAGCAGGATCTACTTCAAAAGAAGCATAAGGCTTAATCTCAATATTCTTCCACTCACCATCTATATAATCGGCCATTAGCATATGGTCGGTAAAATGTTTACCAAACTGCAATGTCTCTATTTTAAAATGAGGCAAGCGAGGATTTGTGTTTTTGGTAATAGGAATGATTGGATGCGCCATGGTAGTAGATTATAAAGGGTGAATTCGAATTACAAAGAAACGAAAAAAGTAGAAAACTTACAACTGTTATTTTTCAATCTGCGCCTTTTCAATTAATTTTCCAACTTAATGAAAGTAGAAAAAACAATATTACCTCCTGCCGTCTTAGTTTCTTTATACAAAGATAGTTTGGTCTTAGCTGAAAAGGAAATAAAGCCTGTACAAATTGCCGAAAATAAATTGCCAGGCAAAGAACAGGAAACGATACCAGAAGCATCGGAGATGGCTAGCCCTATTAAATACTTAGGAGACCATCATAAAAAAATATTGGTAGTAGTGAATGATCCTGAATCGGTGTATTTAAATGAAAGCGATTTTATTTTACTGACTTCCATTTTAAATGCTTGCCGACTTACCATTGCAGATATTGCACTTATTAATATAGGCAATCAAAAAGCAAGCTTACATGAAATGCTTACTAAACTACCTTCTTTATTAGTAATTGCATTTGACATAGACAGTAAGGCACTTAAAATTAAATTACCTAGTACTTTATATAAAACAACAACCTTAGGCGAAGCCAATTTATTATTTAGTGCAGCATTATCTACAATGCAAGGAAGCAGTGCTGACGCAAAAAGAGAAAAAGGAAAACTGTGGACAGTGCTAAAACAAATATTTCAATTATAAATATTTCAATTATAATATTTTCCAATGCACACTATTATTTTTGCTACCAATAACGAACATAAAATAAAAGAAATTCAATCCTTAGTAGGAAACGACTTCACCATTATTACTTTACAACAAGCAGGCATAGATATTGATATACCTGAGCCCCACGACACATTACAAGAAAACGCTTACGAGAAAGCCATTACCATAGAAAACATCACCAAGCAAAATTGTTTTAGCGAGGATACAGGACTTGAAATTGAAGCTTTGCATGGGGAGCCTGGTGTGAAAAGCGCAAGGTATGCAGATGAGCATAGAAATTTTCAAGCCAATATTGATAAAGTATTAGAAAAATTAAATGGTATAACAAATCGCAAGGCGCAATTTAGAACAGTGATTTGTTTACTATGGAATAAAGAAGTTTTTTATTTCGAAGGAATTTGCAAAGGCAATATTGCAGAAACAATGCATGGAGGGGAAGGCTTTGGATATGATCCTATTTTTATTCCAGAAGGCGCTACTAAAAGTTTTGCTGAAATGACGATGGAAGAAAAAAATAAATTTAGTCATAGACAAAAAGCCGTCACCCAACTATTTACATTTTTGCATTCCATATAGCCCAAGACTCTTCTGCTTGTATATGCAGCATGGCTAATCCATTTTGAACTGTGGCTCCTTTTGCTAATCCGTTTTTCATAAACAAAGTCTCTGTTGGATTATACACTAAATCATATAAATGATGCTGCGCCGTAATAGCATCGTATGCGATGGGCGGCGCTTCATTCACATTAGGAAACATGCCCAGCGGACTTGTATTAATTATGAGTGTATGGCTTTCTATAACTGAGGCAGATAATTGATCATAAGTTAAATTAGCATTTCCCTTTCTTGAAACAACTTGAAACTGAATATTTAATTTTTGCAAAACCCACTGCACAGCTGCAGAAGCACCACCAGTGCCTAGTATGAGTGCATGCGTATGATGTGGTTGTAAAAAAGGTAGTAATGATTTTTCAAAACCAATTACATCGGTATTGTATCCGTATAATTCATTATTGAATTTTCGAATGCAATTACAAGCCTTTATAGATTCTACCACAGTGGCTAGCTATGTTGTAAAAAAGCAATGACTTCTTTTTTATAGGGGATGGTTACATTCAAACCCTTCTAAACTAGGATGCTCCTTCCATAAAGCAGCAAAAGATCCTCAATAGAGGCATATAGGGAAATTAGTATACTGCGCATTCATAATCATTTTCCTGTCAGAAACTTTTCAGTAAAAAATTTCTGTGAAAAAGAATGGGATAAAGGATATCCAATTAATCCAAACTGGCGCAAAATTATTTTTTTAAGTATAAATCAAAAGTATCACCACGAAGTCCAATACGCATTGTTTCTAAAGGAATGACTTCAGAGGGTGCAATATTACCTAGGTTCACATTACAGCCTACTAATTCTAAGAAATAAAGTTGTTGCGCTTTTTGTGGCGCTTCCCATAATATTTTTTCAGCTGGAATTTTAGTAAGTATTTCTTGCACCAATCCTTCACGCACTTCTCCACTGCCTCTGTAAATACCCACATTACCTGCCTCTCTTGCCTCCGCAATCACATAGGTAGAACCTGCATTTAATTCAGCACTCATTAATTCAATCCACTGATAAGGAGGAATAATATGTGCAGCATCCTTACTACCTACTTCACTATAGTACAGTTGCAAATTTTGAAATTTTTTCTATGTACCCACATTTTTCTGAATGCGGAATAGTAATTGAGCCATCACTGACTTCAATCATATCTATTTTGTAATCCTTGCACATAGCAATATAATCATCGAACTGATTTCTAATCACAAAGGCTTCAAATAAAGTACCTCCAAAATAAACAGGTATGCCATGCCGACTTGATATAATTCAATTTTCTTTCTCAGATTCGGTGTTACAAAAGAAGTACCGAAACCTAATTTGATGACATCGGTATGCGGCCCTGCAACACTTAGAAAATTTTCAGCTTCCCCATAACTTAGGCCTTTATCCATCACCATGGTAAGTCCGCTTATTCTTGGTTTGGCTGTTCTTTCAGGTATTTGAGTAAGATGATAATTCATTTTTATTTTTTTTCATTTAGAATTACCGCAAAGGTAACTCAAATTGATTAAGATTTTTTTCCCTTCTTAAATTGACCAATTAATTCCGCCACTTTTGGATCATGTACAATTTCAGGATAGAATTTGGTGAATTTTTTTAATAGTTTAGACGATTTTGAGAGGGCCATTTCTAATTGTAATAATCCTTCTGCTGTTTTACCCATCATAAACAAGATGGCACTACGATAAAAAATAAAAATTACTTTTCCTTGCGTAGACATATAGGCAAGTTCGGTTTGCTCTAAGGCGCTATCCAACTGCTCATTGGCCACTAAACATTTAATTAAGTATTCCCAACCTGCAATTTGCTTCGGCTTATTTTTTACCACCGTTCCAAAAAATTGAGCTGCTTCTTTAAATTGCAAAAGATGCATATAACACTCCCCCATTAAAATATAGTATTCATTAATGTGCTTATGTATTCTTAAAGCATGCTCTAATTGCTTAATGGCTAATTCCCAATGCTCTTCTTGCATATAAGTACCTGCAATTTTTTGGTAGAGCCTGCTATCATCTGGATTTAAGTGTACCGCTTTTTTATAATGAAACCTTGCTTGTGCAAAATTTTTCATTCTATGGTAACAATGACCAATGGCTTCATAGATAACATCTTCAGGTCTTGATAACTCTAATACTTTCTCTAAGGCCTCAATAGCTTCTCTGTATTTTCGAATGCGCAAAAAGGCATCGCCCATATTACGATACGCATAATCAAATTTTTCATCAATGACTATCGCATACTGATAAGCGTCAATGGCTTTCTCATGTAATTTAATTCCCTGATAAGCTGCTGCGAGATTAAACCAAGCCAATGCATTATAAGGTTGCTCATCAATGATTCTTTGATGCAAACGAATACTCTCTTCATTTCTTCCTGTGAAATCTGTCCAGAAACAAATTTTATATAAAGCTTCTTCATTGGTTGGATCTTCTTCCAAGACCAACTGCAAACAATCAAATACTTTATCAAATGCTTCATGATCATCGTAAACATCTGCTAATTCAAATAATACCTCGGTTCGATCTGGACCTTCAAATAAATGCAAGGCTTCTTGCAATAAGACTATTGCTTTTTCGGGCTTATCTAATGCTAAGTAGGCATCCGTTTTCAAGATGAATAAATTCATATCCTTATGATCATATAAGGTAGCAGTATCTAATAATTGTAAAGCCTCTTTGTATTTTCTAGTCGCTAATAATAAATCGGCCTTCTTAATCATAAGTAAAGCAGATGAAGGATATTGATCCAGGGCAATATTGGCAGCTTCAATGGCTTCCAATATTTCATCCTTTTCGTCGAGGTGCTCGATGATTCTTTCAAAATCATCTTCTTCAATATAGGAGTTGGTACGGCCTAGTTTTAGGTTCTGGTACCTTTGCATCAATTCATGAATATCTCCGCCCTCCTCGTCACGATGGTTATCGAACATGGCTTTTTAATTTCTGGGTTAGGAATAAAGCATTGATTATCAATAACTTAAAAAATTAGCCCTGATTATCAATGCTTTAAATAAATATACAATTAACCTATTAATTATCAATAATTTGTTCTTCACATACCCCTCAAAATTGGTTAAAAATAAATTTGTGGCTGAAATTGTAAAATACTTACCTTCGTAATAATCATGCGTACTATTAAAAACATATTAATAATCATTTGTTTAACGACTGTGTTATTCATCTCTGAGAGCAGTTACGCATCTACTATTGTAAATGGTAGCACCGAATCAAAGAAAATGGTGGAAAAATATACATTGAAGAACATCGGAAATCTTACACATAAGACGGCTACATTTTATACTCTAAAATCTAGTTTAGAATTTAAAGGTATTAGCTCTTTTAACATGAATGGTTCTGTGAATAATAGTAACTATTTAAAATACAATAAGGGTAATATTTCTTACGTCATTCCTTATCGTCACAAAGTTGTTTTGTCTAAATTCAAAACACCTAGTCCTGTTCAACCTTAATGTTGAATAGCTTAGTTTTCAATCTTCCTACATTTTACTTTTCGTCTATTGCTTGATACAATTCATTATTAATTGTAAATAAGCTTAATGACAAGGGACTTAAATCCAGTTTAGTGGCTTGATATTTAACGCGCATACCCTTTGCACTTGTTATAGTATAAGACAAGACCAAGCCAGGTACATTTTTAAAACTCAACTCGAATTGGTTCACTGTTAAGCTTAACTCATCGGTGTATAAAATATCATAGACAGATCCGTCGCTCCATTTTAATTGCAATGCCTTGCAGCGGTATCCTAAAATATGGGTAGCAGTATCAATTGTTACAGCTTCTTGTGCAAGCAAACTAATTTTTGAGACAGGAGGATATTTGATAGTTTGTAAAAAATGGCTTTGCCCAATGTCCTTGATAATGGTGGCCTTATCTAATTGCGTATTGAATAAAAAGGTTTGAACGAACTGAGGCGTAGTTAAGGTGGTCTTGCATTGATTACCTTTTACCCAAACTTCTTTTGTGCCAATGGGCAGTTCCCCTCCATTTGCTTTTTGCTCAGTGATTTGAAACTGAAGGGCGCACTCTCCCACAAGCTTGGTTTGCGCATGAGCTGCAGCCGTATAAAAGAAGAGGCTTATAATTAGGGGGGTAATTTTAAACTTCAGGGGGTTTTGGGAGGATTGTTAGTTTATTTTTTTGTCTTGTCCTTTAAGGCTTGTACTTTTTTCTGAGTCTCCATCAATTGCTCATACTTGCTCTGCCAATTACTTTTCTTTTTCGGTGTTTTGCGTTTTACTTCAATACCTGCTAAGATTTTATCGTGGTTAATGATAAATTTCTGAATCACTAATTGCATTAATAAAGTAATTACGTTAGAAACAGTATAATACCATGTTAAGGCAGAAGGCAATCCGTTAAATATAAATAATAATACAAATGGGAATATATAAGGCATGTACTTTAAAGCAGGATTATCCTGTGTAGGTGTCATGGCCATATTATAAATTGACATTAAAAAGCTTGTCACTACCGCTAGTAAGGTAAACAAACTAATATGGTTACCAAAACTAGGTATGGTAAAAGGAAGTGTCGCAATAGAATCATAGCTAGATAAATCCTGGCTCCATAAAAACGATTGCCCTCTTAAAGAAATATTGGAGTTAAAGAAACTATACAAAGCAAAGAAGATAGGAATTTGTAGTAAGGCTGGAATACAACCGCCTAATGGGTTTACCCCTGCCTCTCTAAATAATTTCATTTGCTCCATGGCAAAGCCTTGTTGATCGTCGCCTAATTTTTTCTTAATCTCGTCTAGTTCAGGTTTTAATACTTTCATCTTCGCACTACTCAAATAACTTGAATAAGTCAAGTGGAGAAGTAACTAATCTAATAAATACTGTTAACCATAAAACCACCCATCCAAAATTTTTGACAAAGCCTGCAATAAAATCAAATACAGGCATTAAAATATATTTATTAATAGGACGTACAAAAGAATATAAGTCTCTTCCTAAGTTTACAATTTGTTCCATTTCAGGAGCCTGTGTTTTCAGGATTAGCAAAATCATTTGGACCATAATAAAGTGACAATGGAATACTAGCATTCGTGCACCGCTACCTTAGTTTGTAATTGCGATTGTAATAGTAGCTAAGTCCATTGCTGCTATCTATTTTACGTTCCCAATCTACATTTACCTGAAGCAAAGCCTTCTTTAGACATTAAAGTAGTGGTAAAAAATTGTTGTACCAAACCCACCCATTGTACTGGCTTTTCAAATACTTTAGAGGTATTACTTGAAATATAATCAAACTCGCTCTCCTTCTGAAAAACAAATATTAGACATTTGACGCTCATACACCGATGTACGCTCTTGTTGATAAGCATGTACATCCCATACAAAATTCAATTTGTTGATTCGTTAACAATTGATCAGCTCCTTCTAATTGAATATTCCAATCAACATTGTATTTATTCGCTTGCTAATGTAAACTGAGTGACGAATCGTTTTACCAGCTGGTGTGGTATAAGCATACTCAATTTTTTGTGCACCCTTTTCACCTGCAGTAATTATCTTTGTTGGAAATAAAATTTGATTGACTTGAAGGGTTTTATTGTCCCCAATATTAATAGGATAATTTAAAGAACTACTATCTCCCAATTGTACCAATTCCTTTTTATAGTTGGTATACTTTTTTAAGTGTAACGCTCAGCTACTTGTCCTCCTTTATTACTGAACTTTACTTTCACCAGTTCATTCTCTAAATAAGTAAACTGCTTCTTTAACCGTATCTGTATTATTTACAATTACACCAGCAGCGGCATCTAATTATTGCAGTGATTTTGCAAAGCAGCTGTCTTTAGCTGCAGTGGCTTTCACCATGGCAACAGAATCATCAAAATGCTTTTTATAAGTAGCTAAGTCCGTTTGTTGTTTGTTAGTGTACCAGAAGTACATAAAGAACAAACCAGCCAATAATACAAAACCAATGATTGTATTTTTATCAGTATTCATACTGCGAAATTTAATCGTAATTAACGAGGGCCAAAGGTATCGTTTTTTTACAAATTTCGGCTGTATTTACCCCCTACCTGATAAAGGGTATTGGAAATCTCCCCTAAACTGCAATATTTGACCGCTTCCATTAATACGGTCAAATATATTTTCATTTTGAAGGGCTGCTTTTTGGAGCTTTTTGAGATAAGGAGCACTTAAGGACTGGTTTCTTTTTTGAAAGCTAGCCAGATTTTGTAATTTGTAGATTTTGTTCTGCTGGAAGAGGATCTAAATATGGCTTGTTGATCGGCATTGTTTTTTTGATCTAGGTTGTCACAAAAGCTATTTACCCCAATAATGGGAATTTCACCTGTATGTTTTTTAGTTTCATATTGCAGGCTTTCTTCCTGAATTTTTGTACGCTGATACATTCTTTCCATCGCACCCAATACACCCCCTCTATTATTTATTCTTTCAAATTCTTGCATCACTGCTTCTTCTACTAAATCGGTTAACTCTGTAATTAAAAAACTTCCTTGTTGAAAATTCTCCACCTTGGTAGTACCTAATTCTTTATTAATAATTAATTGTATCGCTAAAGCGCGTCTTACACTTTCTTCAGTAGGTGTGGTAATAGCTTCATCATATGCATTGGTGTGTAAACTATTGCACTGGTCATAAATGGCATACAAGGCTTGCAGTGTGGTTCTAATATCATTAAAGTCTATTTCTTGCGCGTGTAAACTTCTTCCACTAGTTTGAATATGGTATTTTAATTTTTGAGAACGCTCATTGGCATGGTATTTATGCTTCATGGTATTGCGCCCAAATTCTTCTAGCCACTCTTCCAATAACTGCATATTCAGGATCCATTCCATTGCTAAAGAAAAAACTTAGGTTGGGAATAAAATCATCAATGGCTATTCCTCTATTCATAAAATATTCAACATAGGTAAATCCATTCGCCAAAGTAAATGCCAACTGCGTAATTGGATTAGCCCCTGCTTCTGCAATATGATAACCAGAAATAGAAATACTATAAAAATGCTTGACTTTATTTTCAGCAAAATAAGCTTGCACATCGCCCATCAATCTTTAATGCGAAATCGGTAGAGAAAATACAAGTGTTTTGTGCTTGGTCTTCTTTTAAAATATCGGCTTGTAAAGTACCTCTCACATTCGGTAAGCACTTCTTGTTTAATATTTATTATAGACTGCTGGAGCTAATACTTGATCACCAGAAACACCTAATAATTTGAAGCCCTAAACCATTATGCCAGTCTTTAAAATTTAATGATTTGTTCACATTAAAATATTCGGGAGGCGTAGACCCTTTAAATAAGAGCTTCATTTTTTTATGAACAGCTGGCCATAATTTATTAGCCGTAATATATTTTTCACAGGCTTGGTCAATGGCTGTATTAAAAAACTGCGCCATTAGAATAGGTGCTGGCCCATTAATGGTCATACTTACAGAAGTACTTGAACTATTTAAATCAATGCCACTATATAATTTTTTAGCATCATCAATACTTGCCACATTCACGCCTGCATTACCAATTTTACCATAGACATCTAATCTTTTTTCTGGATCATGCCCATATAAAGTAACGCTATCAAAAGCAGTAGAAAGACGAACAGCATTTTGTCCCTTACTTAAAAAATGAAATCTAGCATTGGTTCTTTCAGGACAACCTTCCCCTGCAAACATTCTCGTAGGGTCTTCATTGCCTTGTTTAAATTTAAATACGCCAGCAGTATATGGAAAGTACCCAGGTAAATTTTCTTTCAAATGCCAATGCAGCAATATCTCCCCAATCTTTAAAACTAGGTACTTGCACTTTTTGTATGGTTGTCCCAGAAGCGGTTTCAAAACTTAATGCTTGTTTTAGTTTTTTTCCTTTTTGATCTATTTCTAAAAAAGGCTTTTTATAAGCAGCTGCCTTTGCAGGCCAATCTAGTATTAACTGCTTTACTTCCTTGTCAATACCTTGTTCAATGAGTTGATTGACTTTTAGAATTTTTTTATCTTCTTTTAAGCTAGGCTCTTTTAATACTTCTTGAAAGCAGTACCATTTTGAAGCAATATTTTTTTGCTCCTCAATCCATTGATTATTTTTTTGAATGGTTGAAACAATCTCTGCTAAATAATTATTTCTTTTATTGGGAAGCGTAGGCGCTTTTACTTCATTTTCATTGTAGCTCGGTTCCCATGGAAGCGGGTTCCATTTTATAGAATGTGTTTGATACACAATTGCTGCTAGTGCATTGTACATGGCTTGCATACCAGGGTCGCTGAAATGAGAGGCAATGGTTCCAAAAACAGGAAGCGTATTTTTTTGATCTTCCCAAATATGATGTGAACGGCGATATTGTTTACGCACATCTCTAACTGCATCTAAACCTCCTGCTCTATCAAATTTATTAATGGCAATTAATTTTGCATAATCAATCATGTTAATTTTTTCCAATTGTGTAGGCGCGCCAAATTCAGGCGTCATCACATAAATGGGAATGCTTACATAATCTACAATAGTGGCGTCGTTCTGCCCTACCCCTGCCGTTTCGATAATAATAGCATCATAGCCTGCCTCTATTACATAGTTCAATAATGGCATCCATTGAATGGGCAATAGTATTTTTATCAGACCTAGTAGCCAAGGAACGCATAAAAACATTTGGATGATCAATGGCATTCATACGAATACGATCGCCTAATAATGCACCTCCTGTTTTTCTTTTACTGGGATCTACAGAAATAATTGCAATGGTTTTACTTGGGTTGGCCAATAAAAAATACTGAATGAGCCTATCACATAGAGTAGACTTTCCAGCCCCTCCTGTTCCCGTAAGTCCAATAATGGGAATGTTTTGCTTTGTTTTTGTAGTACTCGTTTTTTGAGTACTCGTTTTGGAAGTATTTTTCGAGGAAGCACTTTTAGTGGAAGAATTTTTAGAGGTATTATTTTGCAAAAGCGTTATAGCTCTACTTAAATAACGAGGATCAATTTTTTTAGCAAAAGATAATTTAGGTAATTTTTTTTGAGAAAAATCTTTCAATGTATAATCACATAATTGAATCACTTGTTCAATCATGCCTTCAATGCCTAATTTCAAACCATCTTCAGGTAAATATATTTTGGAGATACCTATTTTTTCTAAATAAGCTGCTTCTTTTGGTAAAATAGTGCCTCCACCACCACCTACAATTTTTATATGTTGATAGCCTGCCTCATTTAATAATTTTCTAACGTAAGTGAAAAATTCAATATGCCCTCCCTGATAAGAAGTAATGGCAATACCTTGTACATCTTCTTCAATTGCAGCAGCTACAATTTCTTGTGCGGAACGATTATGTCCAAAATGAATAATTTCTGCTCCCTTTTCTTGCAAGCACACGACGCATAATATTAATGGAGGCATCATGTCCATCGAATAAACTAGTGGAAGTAAGGATACGTATATTATTCATGGTATAAAGCTAACAAATGTTAGCAACTATGACAAACTAAAAACAACAAAAACTAACTACGCTTTTTTAGCAGCCTGCAGTTTGGCAGCTGCAATAAAATGAACAAATAAAGGAGCTGGATGCTCTACTGTACTTTTTAATTCTGGATGGTATTGAACCCCAATAAAGAAATGGATGATTAGGTAATTCTACAATTTCCACAAGGCCTAATTCTGGATTCACCCCACTAGTGACCATTCCATTTTCTTGAAATAATTTCAAGAAGGTATTATTAAATTCATAGCGGTGTCTATGTCTTTCGTTAATAGTAGTGGTACCATAAATTTTATAGGCAAGTGTATCCTTTGTAATGGTACAAGGATAAGAACCTAAACGCATGGTTCCACCCTTCATAGTAATTCCCTTTTGATCTTCCATAATATCTAATCACTGGGTGTTCTGTATTCGCATCCATTTCAACAGAGTGCGCTCCTTTTAAATGTAAAATATTACGGGCAAATTCAATGACGGCCATTTGCATACCTAAACAAATACCAAAAAATGGTAAATTGTTTTCTCTTGCATATTTTACTGCTACAATTTTTCCTTCAATACCTCTTGCACCAAAACCTGGTGCCACTAATAAACCGTGTAAGCCCGCTAATTGTTCATTCACATTCTTCTCCGTAATATTTTCACTGTGCACATTCACCACATTTACTTTCACTTCATTCATCGCACCTGCATGAATAAAACTTTCCAAGATAGACTTATATGCATCCTGCAATTCAATATACTTACCAATTAAACCAATATTAACAACGCTTTTAGGATTTTTTAATTTATCTAAAAATACATTCCACTTCGTTAAATCTGCATCCTTATAATTTTGAATATTTAATTTCTTAAGTACAATTAAATCTAATTGTTCTTTTTGCATTAACAAAGGCACTTCATAAATAGTACTTGCATCTAAAGATTCAATCACATTGCCTGCTTTTACATTACAGAATAAAGCAATTTTTCTTTTGATATCATCATTTAAAGGATGTTCTGTTCTACAAACAATTACATCGGGATGTACCCCTGTCTCACTTAACATTCTCACACTATGTTGAGTAGGCTTTGTTTTTAATTCTTTAGCTGCACTTAAATAAGGAATTAAGGGTTAAATGCACCACCATCACATCTTCTTCTGGTAATTCCCATTGAATTTGACGCACGGTTTCAATAAAGGGGGTACTCTCAATATCACCCACAGTTCCGCCAATTTCAGTAATCACAATATCAAACTTTCCATCTTGTCCTAACAACAACATACGACGCTTAATCTCATCGGTAATATGCGGTACTACCTGCACTGTTTTACCTAAAAATTCGCCTGCTCTTTCTTTATTAATAACTGTTTGATAAATTCTTCCAGTAGTGACATTATTGGCTTGTGAAGTAGGTGTGCTTAAAAAACGCTCGTAGTGTCCTAAATCTAAATCGGTTTCTGCACCATCTTCTGTTACATAACACTCTCCATGCTCGTAAGGGTTCAAAGTACCTGGATCCACATTAATATAGGGATCAAACTTTTGTATCGTAGTCGTAAAACCTCTTGCTTGCAATAATTTTGCCAAAGAAGCGGCAATAATGCCCTTACCTAAACTACTCGTTACACCGCCCGTTACAAATACATACTTTGCCATACAATTATTAGTCATATTTTGAAAATAGGATTTACCCAATAGGAATATTCTATTGCGTAGAAACCAGTTTCAAAATGGTTAATTTACTTTTTTGGACCTATCTTTAAGTGGAAAAATTCTAAGAGGTCGTACAAACCTACGCCAAAAAAGGGGGGCAACAAAATCATAGCTAAGGCTCAACAATAAATGTTTATAACTGTTATATAAAAGTGAACATCTTCAATTAAAATAAATAAAAATCAATGAAAAAAGCCATTTATGTCCTTTTTAGCGTCCTTTTGACAGCTAGTTTAATTAGCTGGAATTGGACAAAAACCCAGCACCCTACCGTAGAAAAAGCGGAAGTAATTGAGTGTTTGAATATGGAAACACAACAAGCTTATAAATTAGAGGCAGGTACCCCGGCTTTTGCTGGCATGCACCCATCACCAATGGTGGTGAATCCAGAAAACTTATTAGGAAAAATGATGTCTTTTGATGCTGCTGATGGTAAGCCAGCCAATGCTTATTTTATAGCCGCTAAAAAGAAAAGTAATAAGTATTTAATTGTAATACAAGAATGGTGGGGACTGAATGAGAATATAAAAATGGAAGCAGATAAATATTATACAGACTTAGGAGATGTGAATGTAATTGCTGTAGATATGTATGATGGTAAAGTAGCTGCTACACCAGATAGCGCCATGAAATTAATGCGCGGTGCGGATATGGGAAGAATGACTGCCATTATGCAAGGAGCTATTAAATATGCAGGATCTAAAGCCTCTATTTATAGTGTGGGTTGGTGCTTTGGTGGTATGTGGAGTTTACAAACCGCTATACTTGCTGGACCACAAGCAAAAGGATCGGTTATGTATTATGGAAGACCAGAAACCAATATGGATAAATTGAAATCTATTCAATGTGATATCATTGGATTTTTTGGCAACTTAGATCAAAGCCCTTCTCCCACCATGGTGAATGATTTTGAAAAGAATATGAAAGAGGCGGGTAAAAACTTATCTGTGAATAGATATCAAGCAGGTCATGGTTTTGCGAATCCAAGCAATCCAAGTTATAATGCAGCTGCTAAAGAAGATTCTTACGCAAAAGCGATTGCATTTTTTAAAGCACACTAGTTTGTTTGTAAAGTAAACTAAATAATTTTCAACGCCTCCCTGGCAGGAAGCCAAAGTGCGGCTTTTGAAAACTATTTAGTTTACTTTACTTATTTATCTATACCAAAAAAATTATAACGCCTCCCTGGCAGGCAGCCAAAGTGCGGCTTTTGAAAACTATTTAGTTTACTTTACTTATATATCTATACCAAAAAAATTATAACGCCTCCCTGGCAGGAAGCCAAAGTACGGCTTTTGGAAATTATTTATTTAGCTTCATTGTAATATATCTTTCCAATAAACAATTAGAATATATCTAAGATTGGAAAAATTAATAACCTTTCGCAGGCACTAAGTAATTGGCTACATAATCTTGTACGCCTTCCTCAAGGGTTGAAAATGGCTTATCATATCCTGCAGCAAGCAGTTTAGACATATTTGCTTCTGTAAAATATTGATATTTATCTCTAATATCCAAAGGCATATCAATGAATTCAATATTGGGTTTTAATCCTTGTGCGATAAAAGTATTGGC
The DNA here is from genome assembly GCA_964203405.1 of Chitinophagales bacterium. Taxonomy (GTDB): domain Bacteria; phylum Bacteroidota; class Bacteroidia; order Chitinophagales; family Chitinophagaceae; genus Sediminibacterium. The sequence continues at coordinate 50,918 of CAXNLL010000003.1, read as the reverse complement.
AGCTAAATCATAAAAGCTTCTCGCTTTTCCAGTGCCTAAATTATATAAACCATTTTTGGATGTATTCCATTCATTGGATAACATGGCTTGCATCATCCATCCTATAACATTCACTAAGTCTTTTACATAAATAAAGTCTCTTAGTTGTTCTCCATCTTTAAAATCGGGACGGTGGCTTTTAAATAATTTAACCAAACCAGTTTCTTTGATTTGATTGAATGCATGAAAAATAACACTGGCCATTCTAGCCTTATGTCCTTCATTAGGACCATATACATTAAAGAATTTCAAGCCCGTCCATAAAGGAGGTTGCTCGGTTTGTGCTATAGCCCATTTATCAAATTCATTTTTAGATACACCATAAGCATTCAGTGGCACTAATTTATCTAATATAGTATGGCTATCGTCATAGCCTTGTTCACCACTACCATAAGTGGCAGCAGAAGATGCATAAATGAGTGGAATTTGTTTTCTAGTCGCATATAGCCAAAGCGATTTAGAATATTCTAGATTCAACTCTTCATGAATAGCATAATTAAATTCAGTAGTATCGGTTCTGGCGCCTAAATGAATAATGATATCAATCTCATGTTCATCATTTATTAATTGATCTAAAAAAGCCTGACGCTCTATAACCTTTGTATATGTTTTTTGCTCCCAGTTTTTTCTTTTTTCTTCCACACCAAAATCATCTACCAATAATAAATTAGTAAACCCTTTTTCATTTAAATACTGCACCATCACAGAGCCAATAAAGCCTGCAGTACCCGTTATGACTATAGTAGGTTGCTTGGTCATTTATTTTGAAGCTAATTTATTTTCAATGGCAGTATCATAACTGTTTTTCCAGCTAGCAATGCTTCCCCAATTTTCTCCATCCACAGTTATACTACCTTCTGTTACTTTACCTAATAACAGTAAACTCAATATTGAACTTCTTTGCAGCCGCTTCAATACTTGCCAACTTGCGCAGTTGCACAAGAAACCACTACTCTAGATTGCGCCTCACCCATCCAATAAGCATCTTTTCTTAAACTACTTGCATTTGAACTAACTTCAAAACCTTTATTATTAAAGAAATGCCGATTCTAATAATGTAATAATTAATCCGCCCTCACTAATATCGTGTGCACTTAAAATTGTATGGTCTTTAATTAATGAAGCCACTAATTGTTGTAAAGTAAATTCTTCTTCTAAATCAAAATGTGGTGCTGGAGAATGTGCAACACCTTTTAATTTATTTAAATATTCAGAGGATCCAATATCGTTTCTTTGTTTGCCTAATAAAACAATGGTATCGCCATTGTTTTTAAAATCTAAAGTCATTCTGTTTTTCATATCCTCAATAATACCTACCATACCAATGGTTGGTGTTGGGAAAACAGGACCATCCGGATTTTGATTATAGAAACTTACATTACCACCTGTTACTGGTGTATTGAATTTTCTACAAGCAGCGCCCATTCCTTCTACCGATTTTACAAACTGATAATACACTTCTGGATCATAAGGATTACCAAAGTTCAAACAGTTGGTCACACCAATGGGCTCACCACCAGAACAAACAATATTTCTTGCAGCTTCTGCTACTGCGATCATCGCACCAACTTCAGGATTTGCATAAACATATTTACTATTACAATCTACCGTCATCGCTAATGCCTTGCCGGTTCCTTTTGCAACAACTACTGATGCATCACTTGGTGCATTGGTAGAAGTATTTGCTGCACCCACCATGCTATCGTATTGTGTATATATCCAACGCTTAGAGGCAATATTTGGAATTTGCACTAACTGCTTCACCGATTCTTGTAAGTTAGTCGTGTCAGCCACTGAACTCATATCAAATGCATTCACTTTTGCTAAATAAGCAGGCGCTTTATATTCACGCGTATATTGCGGAGCACCTCCACCTAATACTAATTCATAAGCAGGAAGTGAAGCTTCCAATACTCCATTCATATAAAAATCTAATAAACCATCATCGGTTACTTCTCCAATATTAGAACAAGACAAATCCCATTTTTCAAATACGGCTAATACTTGTGCTTCTTTTCCTTTTTCTACCACCATCAACATTCTTTCTTGACTCTCACTTAATAATAATTCCCAAGCCTTCATGTTTTGTTGACGTGTAGGTACTTTATCTAAATCAATGCGCATACCTACTTGACCTTTTGCACTCATCTCTGCAGTAGAACAAATAATACCTGCAGCACCCATATCTTGCATACCCACTACACCGCCTGTTTCAATCACTTCTAAACAAGCTTCTAATAATTTTTTCTCTTGAAAAGGATCACCCACTTGCACTGCTGGTAATTCTTCTACGCTATCCGCTGTAATTTCTGCAGATGCAAAACTTGCACCACCAATACCATCTTTTCCTGTTGCACTTCCTACAAAAAATACTGGATTGCCTTTGCCTAATGCAATGGCACTAACTGTTTTACCAGCCTTTACAATACCCACACTCATTGCATTCACTAATGGGTTGGTATGATAACACTCTTCAAAATATAATTCACCACCCACTGTAGGCACACCAAAACAGTTTCCATAATGTCCAATACCATGCACCACTCCTGCTAATAAACGTTGTGTTTTTTTATCTTCTAATTTTCCAAATCGTAAACTATTCAATGATGCAATAGGCCTTGCACCCATGGTAAAAATATCTCTTTGAATTCCACCTACTCCAGTGGCCGCACCTTGAAAAGGTTCCAATGCACTTGGGTGATTATGTGATTCTATTTTAAATACGACACCATAATCATTTCCAATATCCATTAAACCTGCATTTTCTTCACCCGCTGCCACTAACATTCTACCTCCATCACGAGGTAAAGTTTTTAACCACTTAATTGAATTTTTATAACTACAATGTTCAGACCACATTCCACTAAAAGCACATAGCTCTGTGAAATTAGGCGTGCGTCCTAGTTTCGTTTTTATACTTTCAAATTCTTCAGGCGTTAATCTTAGTTGCTGGGCTGTTTTGACGGTAATTTCCATTAGTGATTTTCTTATTCTTTATAGATGACGCGAAGTTACAAAACCAAGGACTTAAGCTATCATGGATTTACCAACATTCAAACGCTTTGTTGTTAGTAGTTATAAAATGAATGATAATGATTATCAATAGTTTGTATCATTAAAACATATATATAATAATATAATATTTATATTTTATACACATTTTATGCATTTAGAGATGAATCTCACTCTTAAAATATGAAAACCCCATAACTTTGGCTCATTATTTAATATTAAAATAATTTACATATGTCTTTAAGATTCGATGCCGTCAACCATGTAAGTCATGACCGCTCTAATAACCCAGAAGTTCATTCTCAAAAAATTACCGCCATTTTTGGTGAAAGCGTTTTCAATGTAAAAACGGCTAGAGAATATTTAAGTGATGAAGCTTATAAAAGTTTAGTGAACAGTATTAAAGGTTCTAAAAAAATTGAAAGAAATGTAGCAGGACAGATTGCTACAGGTATTCGTGCTTGGGCAGAGGCCAAAGGCGTTACACACTTTACGCATTGGTTTCAACCTTTAACAGGAACTACTGCAGAAAAGCATGATTCATTTTTTACATTAAAATCGGATGGTACTGCTATTGAAGAATTTGATGGCGCTGCTTTAATACAACAAGAACCAGATGCCTCTTCTTTCCCAAATGGTGGATTGAGAGCGACATTTGAAGCAAGAGGTTACACCGCATGGGACCCTTCTTCTCCCCCATTCATCATTGAAATTGGCAATGGTAAAACATTATGTATTCCTACTATCTTCATTGCATACACTGGTGAATCATTAGATTATAAAGCGCCATTAATGAAAGCCACTGAAGCTTTGAATAAAGCAGCTGTGACAGTTTGTAATTTATTTGACAAAAATGTAACTAAGGTAACCCCTACTTTAGGTTGGGAACAAGAATATTTTGTAATTGATGAAGCACTTGTAAATGCAAGACCCGATTTAGTACAATGCGGAAGAACCGTTTTTGGCGCAGCACCTGCTAAAGGACAACAATTAGAAGATCATTATTTTGGATCTATTCCAGAAAGAGTGTACGCGTTTATGCGTGACTATGAAAATGAATCTTATAAATTAGGTATTCCTTTAAGAACAAGACATAATGAAGTAGCACCTGCTCAATTTGAGTGTGCACCTATTTTTGAAGAAGTAAATATTGCGGTTGACCATAACATTTTATTAATGGATGTAATGAGTCGTGTGGCAAAAAGACATCATTTAGTAGTATTACTTCATGAAAAACCATTTGCTGGTATTAACGGAAGTGGTAAACATAATAACTGGAGTTTAGCAACTGATACTGGCATGAATTTATTAGCACCAGGTAAAACACCTAAGACCAATTTAATGTTCTTGACTTTCTTTGTCAATACCATTAAAGCCGTACATGATTATGCCGATATTTTAAGAGCTTCTATTGCTTCTGCTTCTAATGATTTTAGATTAGGCGCGAACGAAGCCCCTCCTGCTATTATTTCTGTATTCATAGGTGAATATTTAACCAAAGTATTGAACGATGTGGAAAGCCGCGTGGGTACTAAGTTTGACGAGCAAGACGAAGCCATCTTAAAATTAGATTTACACCGTAGCATTCCTGAATTATTATTAGACAATACCGATCGTAACCGTACTTCTCCATTTGCTTTCACTGGAAATAAATTTGAATTCCGCGCGGTGGGCTCTACTGCTAACTGTGGTCACCCAATGACTATTTTAAATACCATTGTGGCAGATACTTTAAACAAATTTGCAGCAGAAGTAGATGCATTAATGGAGAAAGGTGATAAGAAAGAAATTGCTATTATGCAAGTGATTCAAAAATACATTGTATCAAGTAAAAAGATTTTATTTGAAGGCGATGGTTATAGCGAAGAGTGGCATAAAGAAGCAGAGAAAAGAGGATTGCCTAATTTAAAGACAACGCCTGTTGCATTAGATGCGATGGTGACGGAGAAGGCAAAGAAATTATTTAAAGAAAATAATATATACTCTCACAGTGAATTAGAAGCACGTTATGAAATTGAATTAGAGAAGTACATTAAAAAAGTACAAATTGAAGCGCGTATTATGGGTGACTTAGCCACTAACCATATTATTCCTTCTGCACTGAAATATCAAAATGAGTTATTGAAAAATGTAAGCTTACTTCGTGAAGCAGCCTTACCAGAAAAATTATACAAAGGTCAATTGGCTTTATTAAAAGATGTAAGCACGCATATTCAACAAGTATATGATAATGTAGATGCGATGGTGGAAGCACGTAAAGTAGCCAACAACATTGTAAACTCAAGAGAGAAGGCCATTGAATACGAGGCTAAAGTAAAAGCACAATACTTTGATAAGATCCGCTACCACGTTGATAAATTAGAGCAATTGGTAGATGATGAATTATGGACCTTGCCTAAGTACAGAGAATTATTATTCTTACGTTAATAAAAAGCAATACCCCAAAGTGATAGTATACAAAAGGCTCCGAAATATCGGGGCCTTTTTTTTATGAGGTACTTTATTTAATAACGGAATGCTCAATACTAATTTTTCGCTCGCTCTGCGCAGTGCTCGAAAGCTCGCTCAAAATTATATTTAGCATTTCTGATATATTATTAATGATAATTCGCACCCTCTATTTTTATTTTCATCAGAGAAAATATTTTAGGCCCATAATTTTAGAAGAAATGGGCCTAAAATATGACTACTTAATCTTAAAAGTTTCGAGAAACTTAGTAGTAAAGTTTCCTTTTCTAAAATCTTCGTTCTGCATTAATTGTAAATGGAAGGGAATAGTTGTGTGCACACCTTCAATTACATATTCACTTAAGGCACGATACATCGTATTGATAGCCTCTTCACGGGTTTGCGCTACTGTGATTAATTTACCAATCATTGAATCGTAATAGGGAGGAATGACATAGCCTGCATATACATGGCTATCCACACGTACACCATGACCGCCTGGGGTATGAAGTACTGTTATTTTTCCTGGAGAAGGTCTAAAGTCGTTATAAGGATCTTCTGCATTGATACGACATTCAATAGCGTGTAATTGTGGTTCGTAATTGCGGCCTGAAATTTTTTCACCTGCTGCAATTTTAATTTGTTCTTTAATTAAATCATAACTTACTACTTCTTCTGTAACGCAGTGCTCTACTTGAATACGCGTATTCATTTCCATGAAATAAAAATTACGATTCTTATCTACTAAAAATTCTACCGTACCAACACTCTCGTAATTAATAGCGCTGGCTGCTTTAATAGCAGCCTCTCCCATTCTTTGACGAAGTTCTGGAGTCATAAAGGGTGAAGGAGATTCTTCTACTAATTTTTGATGTCTTCTTTGAATAGAACAATCACGCTCACTCAAATGACAAACATTACCGTATTGGTCTCCTGCTACTTGTATCTCTATATGTCTTGGTTCTTCCACAAATTTCTCCATGTACAAACCATCATTTTTAAAACTTGCACCTGCTTCCATTTTAGCCGTATCGTATGCTTTTTCAATTTCACCTTCATTCCATACCACACGCATTCCTTTACCACCGCCACCTGCAGTGGCTTTGATAATAACTGGATATCCAATTTCTTTTGCTAATTTTTTAGCTGCCGCTACATTTTCCAACAAACCATCTCCACCTGGTACCACAGGAACACCTGCTTTAATCATGGTATCTTTGGCAGTAATTTTATCACCCATGCTATTAATCATATCAGGGGTTGGTCCAATAAATTTAATACCGTGATCGGCACATATTTGCGCAAACTTTGCATTCTCTGCTAAAAAACCATAACCCGGATGCACTGCATCGGCATTGGTAATTTCACAGGCTGCCATAACATGTGGAATATTTAAATAGGATTCTTGTCCTTTGGGGCCTCCAATACAAACTGCTTCATCGGCAAACTTTACATGTAAACTATCTTTATCTGCTGTCGAATAAACGGCCACTGTTTTAATGCCCATTTCTCTACAGGTTCTAATAATACGTAAAGCAATTTCGCCACGATTGGCTATCAAAATCTTTTTGAACATTTTTCTTAATTAAAATTTGAAAATGGGTGAGGTTTATTCTGGTTGAACCAAGAATAAAGGTTGGTCATACTCCACTGGGCTGGCATCTTCTACCAAAACTTTCACAATGGTTCCTTTGACTTCACTTTCAATCTCATTGAAAAGCTTCATCGCTTCAATAATACATACCACTTTACCTGGCGCTACTGCTGTTCCTTCTTCAGCCATTAGTGGCTTGTCAGGAGAGGCTCTTCTATAAAAAGTTCCAATCATTGGACTTTTAATGGTCAATAAATTAGTGGCTACAGCGGCGGCTGGAGCAGCAGGACTAGCTGCAGAAGGAGCTGCCATGGCTACTGGGGCTGCAGCATAAGTTGCAGGAACCGAGCTTACAGTTACATGCTCTTCTTTTTGTTTAATGGTTACTTTTCCGTCTTTATCTTCGATGCTTATCTCTCCGATATTACTCTTATTAACCACCTTAATTAAATCGTGAATTTGTTTCAAGTCCATGTTTAGCAATTTTGGGTAAAAATGGGGCTTTTTTATGGATTTTCGCTAAAAAAAGCCCTTTTTTTATTAAAAATGGGCATTTTTAACCAAAAATGCCCCCGATCAATCGGGGGCATTTTAAGGTATTTTAGGCCTGTTTTAAGGCTGAATTAAGCTTAAAATAGGGCGAAGAAAAATCTACAAAAAAGCTCCCCGTTTTCTAGGGGAGCTTTTTTAAAAATCATTAGAGAAATAATTTACAGGGCCTAATTTTCTATAGGCCTAGGTAAATTATTTAACTCGTTCTACGTATTCTCCGTTTTTGGTATTAATCTTAATCTTCTCTCCTTCATTGACAAACAAAGGCACCATTACAGTCGCTCCCGATTCAATCGTAGCAGCTTTTAGGGCACGGGTGGCAGTATCCCCTTTCACACCGTTCTCACAATAGGTAATTTTAACTTCTATCTTTTCTGGAAGTTCTGCTCCAATAGGAAGTTCAGTCTCCGTATTCATAAATACAAATACTTCTGCGCCATCAATTAAAAACTGAGGGGCGTCGATCATTTCCTCTGCCATCGCTATTTGCTCAAAAGTCTCATTGTTCATTAAGTTGTAGCCGTTATCGTCTTTATATAAGTATTGAAAAGCCTTCTTCTCCACACGCACAGGATATATATTCTCACCGCTATTCCATGTTTTTTCAATAGATCTTTTATTGTCTACCCCTTTTAATTTAGCCCATATTTTAGCTGCTGCACGAGCGGTTTTATTTTCACCAAATTCTACTACAGAGTATAAGTTACCATCTAATTTTAGAATCATTCCACGACTGATGTCTGAAGTTGTTGCCATAATTGTTTTTTTTAATTTGTCTGAGAGAACGGCAAAAGTAGCACATGAAAGCCATTTATAAAAAAACCTTCAATTTTTGTTGTAAAATAAGTGTAAAAAAACCTCGATTAGCCTATTTTTGCGCCACAAATAACAAAATAGCCCACATGTCAGTATTAGTCAATAAAAATTCAAAGGTCATCGTACAAGGTTTTACCGGTACTGAAGGAAGTTTCCATGCCACTCAAATGATTGAATATGGAACCAATGTAGTAGGTGGTGTTACCCCAGGAAAAGGTGGTTCAGTACATTTAGAAAAACCTGTATTTAATACTGTAGCCGATGCTGTTAAAAATACGGGCGCAGATGTGAGTATCATATTTGTACCTCCTGCATTTGCAGCTGATGCGATTATGGAAGCCACTGATGCTGGTATTGCATTAGTTGTTTGTATTACGGAAGGTATACCAGTACAAGACATGGTGAAAGTAAAAAATTACTTACAAGGAAAAACAACTCGTTTAATAGGACCTAATTGTCCAGGTGTGATTACAGCGGAAGAAGCTAAAGTAGGAATCATGCCAGGCTTTATTTTCAAAAAAGGAAAGATTGGTATTGTTTCAAAAAGTGGAACATTAACTTATGAAGCAGCAGACCAAGCAGTAAAAGCCGGTCTAGGTGTTTCAACTGCTATTGGAATTGGTGGTGATCCTATCATTGGAACTACTACTAAAGAAGCCGTTGAATTATTAATGAACGATCCAGAAACAGAAGGTATTATAATGATTGGAGAAATTGGTGGAAGCATGGAAGCAGATGCTGCCCATTGGATTAAGGATAATTTAAGAAAACCTGTGGTAGGTTTTATTGCTGGTCAAACAGCGCCTCCAGGTCGTAGAATGGGTCATGCAGGTGCTATCATTGGTGGTGCAGATGATACTGCTGCTGCTAAAATGAAAATTATGGCAAGCTGCGGAATACATGTAGTAGCAAGCCCTGCAGATATTGGAATTACCATGGCAGAAGCCTTAAAAAAGAAATAGTCCTCTATTCATATTAACTAATCCCTTATCCTAAAAGATAAGGGATTTTTTTATTGTAAGTTTGTCTTATGAAATACGCGCTCCTATTATTTACTTTTATTTTATGCGGTCAATTAACCATGGCACAGCAGCAGCCTGCTATTAAAATTCAATGCGTAGCGCCTGTAAAATTAAAAACAGGTCAGACAGTGAAATTAAAAGTAAGCGTAAGTCATAATTTAAAAGAAGAAAAAATAGGAACACTTGTCTTGTCGCTTATTAATCATCAAACACAGACATCGGTGGATGGTTGGTTTTTAAATATTTTCCCCTTTCAATATTTTACCACCATTCAGAACGAGAAGTTTGAAGTGGAGTTTCCTTTTACAGTACCCAACGATTATAGCGATAGTTTTGATTTAGTATTAGTAGCCAAGGTAGAAAATCTAAAAGATAGTATTGGCTTTGTCATTTCCACTAATAAAGTAATTCCTTTTGGAAAAAAACTTTAAATACTTAATTATTGGTCAAGGCCTAGTGGGTACTTGGCTGGCTTATTTTTTAGAGCAAAGAAATATTTCATTCGCTATTGTAAATGATAGTAGCACTGCTTCTGCGACCAAGGTGGCCAGCGGGGTCATGAACCCTGTAACGGGAAGAAGAATGGTGCAAACATGGATGATTGAAGATGTTTTACCTTTTGCTGTAGAATCTTATAAAGCTTTTCAAGAAAAAACAAATACGAAAATAATTACTGCTGCGCCCGTTGTTTTAATTCATCCTAGTCAACAAATGAAAGATAGTTTTGACTATCGAATGGAGCACGATAATGTATACTTAAAAATTAATAACCCCTTAACATGGGACTCTTTTTTCAATATGCATTTTGGGACAGGAGAAATTGAATCTTGTTATTGGATTGATTTGCTAAGTTTTTTAGAAGCAGGAAAAAAAGTATTTGCTGAAAATTATATAGAAGCCCATTTTGATTATGCCGATTTAAAATTAGTAGAGGGTGGTGTTAGGTGGAATAATATAAATGCGGAGAAAATTATTTTCTGCGATGGCGTGAATACGATGATGAATCCTTATTTTAAAACACTGCCCTTTGCACCCAATAAAGGAGAAGCGCTTATTGTAGAAATAAAAGGGCTACCTTCTAAACATATTTATAAAAATAATTTAGCCATTGTGCCTTGGAAAGAGAATTTATTTTGGGTAGGCTCTAGTTTCGAGTGGGACTATGCAAACACAATACCCACAGAGGCCTTCAAACAAAAAACAATTGAAAGCTTAAATGCAATACTAAAAATTCCTTTCACCATTACCGACCATCTAGTGGGAATAAGACCTGCCAATACCGAGCGCCGTCCTTTTGTGGGCTTGCATCCAATTCACACTCAAATAGGCATTTGTAATGGCATGGGCACCAAGGGCTGCTCCCTTGCTCCCTATTTCACCCATCAATTAATAGAACATATTGAATCCAATGCCCCAATGAATGCCGAGGCAGATGTTCAAAGGTTCAAGCATTTAATGAGCGTCTAAATAAGCGCCTAAAAAAAGTTCCCCGAAAATAAAAAAAATCAATATTTTTAGACATCATTCATTTAAACCATTGTCTGTATCATGAACGAAGATGAAAAAAAATTATACAACATTCCTATTGATTATCGCAAAATGGAAAATTTGCATATTGTTTTTTGGATTTTTAAAGATATCGCCTGGTGTATGGGAATTACCTGGTTAGGTATTACAATGATTATTCCCACACTAACTATTTCTTTTATTATTGCTTGGAGAACAAGACATATTGTTTCTGAATTATGTCATAACCTAGCCATTAGTGTTTGGATAATGGCCAACTCTTTTTGGATGTGTAGTGAATTTTTTCATGTAGATAATAATATCGTAGTGGGCAGTATAACAGTGAAGCAATTAGCCATGATTCCTTTTATTATCGGTTCAATAATATTAGCCTATTACTATTTAATATATAAGCCAAGACATAAACATGAAACAGCTACTTTATAGTAACTTTAAAATGACTATAAATACTTCTTCAATTGATTCGCTCTTAAAGCAGTGATAATTCCTAAACTACTTACTGTTAGAAAAGCCCATCTTAATCCAATGGCTTGAGATAAAAATCCAATGATGGGTGGGCCAATTAAAAATCCAAAAAAACCAACGGAGGAAACGGAGGCTAGTGCAATACTCACCTTACTTGGTTCAGTCGTTCTTCCTACTGTTCCATAAATGGTAGGAATTACAGAAGAAACGCCAAAACCCACTAGCATAAATCCAATAGAACTTACAATTAAATGCGGATAAGCTGTGGCCACTATTAAACCTAGTGTTACAACTAATCCACTTAATACCAATTGTTTTCTAGCACCCCAGTAATTAATTAAATTATCGGAAAACATTCTGCCCGTTGTCATAGAACCCATAAAACAAATGTATCCTGTAGTTCTCCATTCAGTAGGCACTTTCACAATATCTTGAAAGTATACCCCACTCCAATCAAACATCATTCCTTCACAAATCATATTGGTAAAAGCAATAAGTCCAAACTGCCACATTAAAGGACTTGGTTTATTCCAAATTTTAGATACATGATTTTTATTGGGCTCCCCTGGTAATAAATAAGTATGTCCAAAAAATAAAAATACCCAGCCCACTACTGCAACAAACAAAAATTGTTCTAATGGTGAAATTGAATGTGCTACAAAAAAGCCACCTAATACTCCGCCTGTAAAACCTGCTAAACTCCAAAAACCATGAAACCTGGATGTAATACTTTTATCAAATAATTTAGAAAGTGCTGCAGCTTGTGTATTAATGGCAACATTAAATAAATTACCTGCCATTCCAAATAAAAATAATACTATGGCAAGTAGTGTAGTAGTATTTGCAAAGCCCAAGGCAATAAGTGATAAAGGATAAATAATGGAGGCAATAATAACCATTACTTTACTACCCTGCTTAGCGGTTAAACTACCTGAAATGGGAATACCTACAAAGGAGCCAATAGGCAGAAAAAATAAGATGCCGCCAAAAGCACCATCACTTAAACCTAATTGCATTTTAATGTCGGGAATACGGCTGGCCCAGCTAGCAAAACAAATCCCTGTAAGAAAGAAAAAACCTGATAAAACTACACGTCGAGCGGTAAGGGATATTTGTACTGTCGTTCATGGCGCAAAGATGGGGTTTTTCTAGGAATTGGGCTATATTTGCTCATCAAACCTATATCAATAGATTTTTATGTACCGTACGCACCATTGTGGAGAATTAACGATTCAATCTGTCAAGCAAAAATGTAACCTTGGCTGGCTGGGTTCAAACCATTCGTAAGTTTGGGGCCATTACTTTTATTGATCTTAGAGACCGCTATGGTATTACCCAACTTTTAATGGGCGAAGAATTACAGGCGCAATTAGATGCACATCCCTTGGGCCGTGAATTTGTGATTCAAGTAAAAGGAACCGTTATTGAGCGTTCCAGTAAAAATGCAAATATTCCTACTGGAGAAATTGAAATTAAAGTAACTGAGTTTACCATATTAAATGCATCATTAGTTCCCCCTTTCACTATTCAAGACGATACAGATGGTGGAGATGATATAAGAATGAAATACCGTTTCTTGGATTTAAGAAGAAACGCTGTTAAAAAGAATTTAACCATTAAGATATAATGTAAACCGCGCTACAAGAAACTATTTACATGAAAAAGGGTTCATGGATATTGAAACACCGTTTTTAATCAAGTCTACGCCGGAAGGCGCGCGTGATTTTGTGGTGCCTAGCAGAATGAACCCAGGTGAATTTTATGCCTTACCGCAGTCGCCACAAACATTTAAGCAATTATTAATGGTAAGTGGCTACGACAGGTACTACCAAATTGTAAAATGTTTTAGAGACGAGGATTTAAGAGCCGATAGACAACCCGAGTTTACACAGATAGACTGTGAAATGAGTTTTGTAGAGCAAGAAGATATCTTAAATATGTTTGAAGGTTTAATTAAAAGCATATTTAAAGACGTTAAGAATATTGATTACACCGAGACCGTTCAAAGAATGACTTGGGAAGATGCGATGTGGCAGTATGGTAATGATAAACCAGATATTCGTTTTGGTATGGAAGTTTGCAATTTAAAAAAGCCTGCGCATGTATTTGCTGAAAAGCAAGATAAAGCTGCACTTATTAACGGTGCCGACTTTAAATTGTTTGATGAAGCAGAAACAGTGGTAGCTATTGCCGTTCCAGGATGCAGCGAATATTCTCGTAAACAAACCGATGAATTAACAGAATGGGTAAAGCGTCCGCAAATTGGCATGAAGGGTATGGTATTTATTAAATGTAATACCGATGGTAGTTTTAAAAGTAGTGTAGATAAATTTTATACAGAAGATAAATTAAAAGCCATTGCCGCTGCTTCTAATGCAAAGGCGGGTGACTTAATTTTAATACTAGCAGGACCTGAAGAAAGAACGCGTAAAGCAGTGAGTGAATTAAGATTAGAGTTAGGCAAGCAACTAGGTTTTAGAAAAGAAGATGAATTTAAATTGTTATGGGTACTAGACTTCCCTTTATTTGAATATGATGAAGAAGGCAACCGTTGGGTAGCAAGGCATCATCCGTTCACTTCTCCTAAGCCTGATCATATCAATATTATGATTAACAATGCACCAGAAATTAAAGACGCTGCTAAATATTTAGAGCATCCTTATGCGGGCATTAAAGCAAATGCTTATGATATGGTATTAAATGGCAATGAAATTGGCGGTGGTTCTATTCGTATTTTCCAAAGAGCCCTACAAGAAAAAATGTTTGCAGCACTGGGCATGAGTCCAGAAGAGGCACAACATAAATTTGGATTTTTATTAGGTGCCTTTGAATACGGTGCGCCTCCACATGGTGGTATTGCCTTTGGTTTTGACCGCTTATGCGCTTTATTAGGGGGTAGTGAAAGTATTCGTGACTTTATAGCCTTTCCTAAAAACAATAGCGGCCGAGATGTAATGTTAGACGCCCCAAGCAGCATTGACGATAAGCAGTTTGAGGAATTGCAAATCAAATTGAATTTAAAAAAAGACTAGAACAAGGTAGTATATTAGTATATACTAGCATACTACAAGAACAATAATAGATTAATACTATACTCAGCATGGCTCCTCAATTAAAATTATACACGGTTCTTTCTTATATACTTATTCCTATTGCTTTATTTTTCGCTTTCATGGATATTATTTTATTATTTTCTTCTTTAGCCAATCCAAGTGCTTTAATTATGGTATTTATTTTAGCTTGTTTAGTTATTTATACTTTTACAAGTTTTAAATTCTTAAAAGCGGGTATAGAAAAAGAAGTAGCTCAAAGTTCAAAATTGAAAGATTGGATTAAAGTAAACGCCTATGTAAGCTTTTTCTTATGTAGTTTATTTTTCATCAACGCTATTAGTATACTTATTAGTAGCGATGTAGTTTTATTGAAATTTATTGACGAATTTTTATTACAACAGCCCACTATGCCTAAAGAAATTACCAGCGCCCTTATTTTATCTTTATTAAAAGGGGTTTCTGTATTTCTTCTATTCACAGGTATTGTAGGACTTATTCATATTAGAACTAGCCTTCGTCTAGTCAAACAATATGAATACTTATTTGAATAATCCCTATTTTTGTTTTATGAGTACTAACAGTAATTTACGATGGGTTACTAAAACATTTGCTGAGCTAACAGTGAATGAATTGTATGATATATTAAGATTAAGAAGCGAGGTGTTTGTGGTAGAACAAAAATGTATTTTTCTAGACTTAGACAATACCGATCAAAAAGCATTTCATACTATTGGTTATATAGGTGATGAAGTCGTAGCCACTACCCGATTATTCGATAAAAATATTATGTACGATGGTTACCAAAGTATTGGTCGAGTGGTAACTGCTCCCAAACATAGAGGTTTAAGTATTGGTAAGGCCTTAATGCAATACTCTATTCAAGAATGTGAGAGATTATTTGGAAAAGGCCCTATTAAAATTGGGGCTCAATTATATTTAAAGAAGTTCTACAACGAACAAGGCTTTGAACAATCGGGTGAAGTATACATAGAAGACGAGATTGATCATATTCCCATGATTCGTGCAGAAAAATAGTAGCCTACTTAATTTAAAAAATAAGTTTCGCTAGTTCTTCATCTCCAGTGCTAAAAACTTAGCCGTATGTGTTTTTGATTTTTTAATCATCTCTTCTGGTGTACCAACAAATTGAATGACTCCTCCACCACTTCCTCCTTCTGGACCTAGGTCAATAATATGATCAGCTACTTTTATCACATCCATATTATGCTCAATCACTAAAACGGTATTGCCTCTGTCTACTAATCGGTTCAATACACCAATTAATAATTGAATGTCTTGAAAATGCAAACCAGTAGTAGGCTCATCTAAAATATAAAATGTTTTGCCTGTATCTTTTTTACCAAGCTCAGTGGCTAATTTAACACGTTGTGCTTCTCCCCCACTTAAAGTCACAGCCGATTGCCCTAAAGTAATATAACCCAAGCCAACTTCTAGTAGTACTTTTAATTTTCTGTAAATGAAAGGCACTGCTTGAAAAAATTCACAGGCTTCTTCTACCGTCATGTTTAAAACATCACTAATAGACTTTCCTTTATACCTAATTTCTAAAGTTTCTCTATTATATCTCTTACCTCCACATTTTTCACAGTGCACATATACATCGGGCAAGAAATTCATTTCAATCACACGCATTCCACCGCCTTCGCAAACTTCACAACGACCACTTTTTACATTGAAGGAAAAACGGCCTGCCAGGTAGCCTCTAATTTTAGCCTCGGGCACAGAAGCAAATAAGGTTCTGATATCTGTAAAGAAACCGCAATAAGTAGCAGGATTACTACGAGGGGTTCTTCCAATAGGAGACTGATCTATCTCTATCACTTTGTCTATTTGTTCAATGCCTTCCACTTTAACAAATGGCATAGGCTTGGTTTTACTATTATAACAAAACTGAGAAAGAATAGGATATAAAGTTTCATTGATTAAAGTAGACTTTCCACTTCCACTCACACCCGTCACCACTGTAAATGTGCCTAAAGGAAAACTGCAGTTTACTTTTTGTAAAGTATTGCCCGTGGCTCCTTTAATATTAATATTTAGTCCATTACCCTTTCTTCTTTCTGCAGGAATCTCAATAAATTTCTTGCCTGCTAAAAAAAGTGCGGTATCCGATTTTAATTTAATAATTTCTTTTGGTGTGCCTTGTGCTACAATATGGCCACCATGAATACCTGCTTTAGGACCAATGTCCACTAAATAATCGGCAGCCATCATAATGTCTTTATCATGCTCCACTACTAAAACAGTATTACCAATATCGCGTAATTGTTTAAGGGCCGTAATTAATCTTTGGTTATCGCGTTGGTGAAGTCCAATAGAAGGTTCGTCTAAAATATAAGTAATGCCTTGTAATTGAGAACCAATTTGAGTGGCCAAGCGAATTCTTTGAGACTCGCCCCCACTAAGGGATTTAGAAGGTCTACTTAAAGACAAATAAGATAAACCCACATTCATTAAAAAAGAAATACGGTCGTCAATTTCTTTTAATATACCGCTGGCAATTTGAGTATCCTTTTTATCAAGCTTCGCTGGTATTTTTTTAAACCATTCCTGTAAAGCGTCTAAATGCATATCATTTAAAGCAGCAATATTTTTATCATTCACTTTAAACCATAAACTATCTTTTCTTAGTCTTGCGCCTTCGCAAGTAGGACAAGTATTTAATTCCATATAGCCTTCTACCCAAGCTTTTAACTGGTCGGTACTTTGAGAAGAGGTAAACCATCTTTTCATCATGGGCACTATACCTTCATAGCTACCCGTGTATTCATTGGGAATGTTCTCATCGTTTAAGTCCATGTCCAAACTGGAAGAAATATTTTTATCTCCAAATAAAATTAAATTCAAATGCTCTTTAGATAAATCTTGAATGGCTTTGTCTAAATTAATTTTATGTTTTCTGGCGAATAATTTTACTTGATTAAATACACTGGCCTCTCTTGCCTCTCCCAATGGGCTAATGGCGCCTTCATTAATACTTAAACTAGGGTCTTGCAAAAGCAAACTCATGTCAATAGCATACACATTGCCTAAACCTTTACAATTAGAACAGGCTCCATAAGGGGAGTTAAATGAAAAACTATTGGGTGAAGGCTCTTCATAACTTAAACCTGTGGTCTCGCACATTAATTGTTTAGAATATTGGACCAATTTAGTTTTACCTTCTTCTAAAACAAAGAGTAAGTCCTTACCCA
Organism: Chitinophagales bacterium; assembly: GCA_964203405.1. Classification (GTDB taxonomy): domain Bacteria; phylum Bacteroidota; class Bacteroidia; order Chitinophagales; family Chitinophagaceae; genus Sediminibacterium. The sequence continues at coordinate 33,175 of CAXNLL010000003.1, read as the reverse complement.
TTTTTAAACATTGGGCTACACTTTCACCAAGTCTTGTTTTCATCGCATCCGTCACGGGTATGCGGTCAATCACAATTTCAATATCATGAATTTTATAACGGTCTACTTGGTATTTGGGTCTAAGCTCAATAATCTCTCCATCTACCCTTGCTTTCACAAAGCCTTTCTTTCTAATTTCTTCAAACAATTCTCGGTAATGCCCTTTTCTTCCACGCACCACAGGTGCTAATAAATTAATTTTTTTGTCTTTGAACTGAGTGAAAATATTTTGAATAATTTCTGCTTCAGAAAATTTCACCATGGGCTTGCCCGTATTATAACTATAGGCCTTGCCAATACGCGCATATAATAATCTCAGAAAATCATATAATTCAGTAACAGTTCCAACCGTAGACCTTGGGTTTTTATTGGTGGTTTTTTGCTCAATGGCAATCACTGGGGAAAGACCTGTAATTTGGTCTACATCGGGACGCTCCATTTCACCCATAAACTGCCTAGCATAAGCGCTAAAGCTTTCCATATAGCGGCGCTGGCCTTCGTTGTATAGGGTATCAAAAGCCAAGGAGGACTTGCCGCTGCCGCTCACCCCCGTAAAAACCACTAACTGGTTTTTAGGAATGACAATATCAAAATTTTTGAGGTTATGCTCTCGGGCACCGACTACGGTAATATATTCTTTAATTTGGCTCATTGGAGGGGTTAAAGTTATAACAACCTTTTAAATAATTTGTTTAGAACAAAGAATAAACATTTAGTAATTTTGCAAAAACCAAATTCTTGCAAAAAAAGCACTTTATAATCGCTGTCGTTTTAAGCATTAGCCTTGCCGCTAGTTTGTTTTCAATGAGTATGCTTTGGGGTAAGAATGAGGCCTTCCTTTATTTAAATGCGAACCTAGGGCCTCTGGCAGATAAGGTTTTTGAATACAGCAGCTATTTGGCCGAGGGATGGATCTGGATACCCTATTTTATAGTACTAGTGGGCTTGTATAAAAAGGATACTGCTTTTATATTAATGAACTTCTTAGTATCTACCCTGCTCACACAATTCGCTAAAAATTATATTTTTAATACCGCCATGCGCCCCATGGCCAGTGGATTAGATGCTACACAAATACATACAGTACCAGGCGTTGAAATTCACACATTTAATAGTTTTCCTTCTGGTCATACCGCCACCGCCTTTACACTATTTTTATTGACTACCTATCTATTTCCAAATAAATATGCTTTAAGCATAGGTATAGTCTATGCAATAGTTTGTGGTTATTCTCGTATACATTTAGCACAACATTTTCCACTAGATTTGGCAGGTGGTATTTTTGTAGCGCTACTAACACTTCCCATAAGTATTTTTATAAGACAAAAATTAAATAAAAAACCATTCTAAGAAGGAAAGACTTAACTCATTTCAAATTTATCATTATGTTAAAACGTTTTTTATTTATTGTAAGCTTATTTACTTTATTGAATGTTTGCGCACAGGATACTGCGCAACAAATTATTAGTGGTAGAAAGAATAGTCCGGAACAAATTACTAAGCCCTATGTTATTTTAATTTCAGCCGATGGGTTTAGAGCCGATTTTACTGAACTCTATGAAGCCAAAAAATTGCAAGCACTTTCTAAACAAGGTATTCGCGGAAAATACATGATACCCTCTTATCCTTCTGTAACTTTTCCGAACCACTATAGCATTGTAACGGGTTTATATCCTTCTCATCATGGACTTGTAGATAATAGTTATATCGATGTTGCATCAGGCGCTTTTTATAATATGGGCAATAAGAAAATGGTGGCAGAAGGTAAATGGTATGGAGGCACTCCGCTTATGGGTTTTAGCCGAACAGCAAAAAATGATTAGCGCCAGTTTTTATTGGGTAGGTTCTGAGGCCGATATTCAAGGCATTAAACCTACTTATCATTATATCTACAATGATAAAATTGATATTGCCACAAGAATTAAAGCTGTGAAGGATTGGTTAAGCCTTCCCGAAGACCAGCGCCCTCACTTCATTACTTTTTATTTTCCGGATGTTGACCATGATGCACATACTTATGGACCAGACGATATACGCGTGAAAAAATCGGTGCAGTTTGTAGATAGTAGTATTAATGCACTACAAGAATCTCTAGCAAGTTTGAACTTACCTATTAATTATATTTTTGTTTCAGACCATGGTATGGCAAAAGTAGATAATGTAAATACCAAACCATTACCTTCTAGTATTGATACCGCTTATTTTAAAGTACCTTGGGGCGATACACAACTTCATTTGTATGCTAAGGATAAATCGAAAATAGAACCTACTTATAATGCGCTTAAAAAGTGATACCAGTGTGACTGTGTATACATTAGATGAAACTCCAGCCTACTGGCATTATAAAAAAGCAGATGATAAATTTAATAGATTAGGCGATTTAATTGTAGTACCTCATTTTCCTAAAGTTTTTAATTTATCTAAGAGTAAAGCCTCTTTAGGTAAACATGGTTTCGATAACCATATGCCTGAAATGCACGCCAGCTTTATGGCTTGGGGGCCTGCCTTTAAGAAAGGATTGACCATTGATGGCTTTGAGAATGTAAATATTTATCCAATAGTCGCTCATATACTGGGCTTAGCATACGACGCGAAAACTATCGATGGTAAGTTTGAACTGCTAAAACCTATCTTAAAATAGTTTAAGCAATTTATTTTTTCTGCCTATTTTATTAAACTAGTTTAATAAAATTTAGTAAAAAATCATAAAATTTTACAAATAATCTATTCATAGAGCAATTTCTTAAAATAGTTTAATCTAGAATTATTTTATTAGTAATAAGTTTATACAACTAAACAAGTAGTATAAGCTATGAATAAAAAATTAACAGCGACTGAAAGCAGAGTACTTCAGTTAATTGCTGAACAAAAAAAGAGTAAAGAGATAGCTGAAATATTATTTGTATCTGAAAAAACAATTCGCAACCATAGGTATAATATTAAAAAGAAACTAGACCTGCCTAAAGAGAATAATAGTTTGTTGAAGTGGGCGATATTGAATTTCAAAATATAGGATAGCCGTCGCTTCGCTCTTTTATCATATACTTTACTAAAAAGTATATCGGATCACCTCACTTCGTTCGGTGATCCTGTTAACCCTCAGTGCAAAAGCATAAAAACATAAGCCTAATGATTAAAATTCATTAGGCTTATTGTTATTTAACTCATTCACAAATTCAAGTAAACTTGATTTGCTCATTCGTTAAATAACAAAGCCCCAACTTTCGTTGAGGCTTATGTTTTCTTTTTTGGTCGGGAAGACAGGATAGAGTTGACTTCATAACTAATTGATTATCAATATATATATTAGGCATAATCTTAAAACATAACCCAATTGGTTATGGAAACATAACCGGTTTTTAAACTAGACTATCTTTTAAAGTAGATTTAATTTACTAACTGAATTAATAACTGACGAACTACTCATTTCACTTTCTAATTCAATGAAATTCATTTTGGTATATCCTTTTATAATTTCTCCATTATTTACATGATAGATTAAATCACATATATCAGTTAAAGTGGAAAATATATGTGACGATACTAAAACCAATCTATTTAGTTCTTTTAATTTAAAGATAATTTCTCTGATTATTAAATTACCATTCATATCAACCCCATTGAATGGTTCATCTAAAATATATACTTTATTTTTTTGTAATAGAATACCAGTTAAAGTAAGTTTCTTTCTCATACCTGTTGAATAGGTTTCTACAAACTTATTTAATGGTAAATCAAATACATTTTGACTATCTACATCAGTATTATCAAGATTTCTTGAATTACAAAATAATTGTAAATACTCATTCCCAGTTATCTTATTTAATATATAAGGTTCAGTTTGAAGAAAACCTAAATCGTTTTTCAATTTTCCACCACTATAAGTTATAGTTCCTTCATGTTTTTCTAATCCTGATATACAATTAAACAATGTGGTTTTACCCGAACCATTAGAACCTACAAAACCAATTATGTTTCCTTCTGAAAATGATAAATTAACACCTTTTAATATCAAATTTTCACCAAATGATTTTTTTAAATTTTTTATTTCTATCATTCTAAAATATATTTTAACTTTTTGATTGACTTCATATATAAAAATGGAATTACTAGTATTAAAATTGGTGGAAATGATATAGAAAAAATTATTGAAAACATTTGAACAGGATTTGATGAAGAAGGAAAATTTGAATACTTTCCTAAAATACTTATAATAATTAAAACAACACCCAAAAATTGTATCCCTAGTATAGTAAGAAATAATTGTAGTTCAGGATTGAAAATAATTAATGAAATTGAAATTGGAGAACTCAATATTAAACTATACTTAATACTTGTTAGTATTTTTTCAATTAAGAATTTTTTTGGAGATTGATTAAAAATCCAAACAAAGTATTTTTCTTCCGATTTGTAATAAAATATTGTTATGATAAAATGTAGTAAGAAAAGTGAAAATAGACCTAGATTAAAGTTTTTGACATTTATAGAAATAAAAGTGATAGTATAACAAAAGATTATCATTAAAAACTGACTTCTAAACCCGATATTAAACTCAAATGGTTTCTTGTTGAAAGGAGTAGGTAAGACAAATGATAATTTATTTCTGGTGATATAAAATACTAATAATATTGAGGAAATAAATAAAAGGAATACTGATAATATTTGATGTTTATATAGTAAGAATATTTCAAATGGTAAACTAATAATTAAATTTTCTACTACTCTTATCTTAAAATATTCGTTATTCTTATATAATAATTTTAAAAAATCATTTCTTCTTTTTTCATTCAAATAAAGAAGTATAGATAACGAAAAGAATATGTAAAAATATTCCGGATATAACACTTTTTGAAAAAATTGATGTGAGAAAAAAATAAATGCAAATACTGATATTAGATAACCTAAAATTGGTTTTATACCAAAATCTACAAGTTCTCTATTAATTAATGTTAATTGTAATTTTAAAATGTATTTCATATTTTCTATATCTCAATTTACATCAACTCATCAAAACTTTGGTAAATATCCTTAATTTCTTCTCTACTAATACCCAAGTATCTTCGGGTGATGGATGTTGATGAATGGTTCAGAATGGATGATAATTTGATTAGATACTCATCTGAATGACCATTATTCTCCCAGATAAATCTACTACCACTTTTACGAAGTGAATGGGTTGAAATATTTTTATTTCTAATCCTTTCATCAACACCTCCCTGTTTTAATAATAAGTTAGTATGTTGTAATGTATAGTGGAACAATAAATCGTTCGTATTAGGTGTTTTTAGTTCATTATAGACACTTTCTATTCGTTCCCTTAATGTTCTACCCAAAGTAATTTCTCTACGTTTTTTGGTTTTAATTTCAGATACTATTAAGGTTTCCTTTCCTAATACATCGTTCCATGTTATTCTACTCAAATCCGAATAACGAAGAAGGGTTTTAATACCAAATTCAATTAATAAACTCATACGGATATTACCTACTTTTCTAAAATACCTAATCATACGATGTATTTCATCAGTAGTTAAATAATCAGAGGTTTTATAGATTGTTGTATTCATAAGTTCTTGATTTGGTGTTGAATACAAAGATATAGCAATATTCGTTAATAGCATAATTTTCTCGTAAACGAATATATTACATACACCCAAATACTAACTCGTTGATTATCAACAAGGTTGGTATTCGTTAATACTATTTTAGAATATTATTCAAAATAATTAATGATTTGTAGTAATTATTCCTTCTAAAACATCATTTTACCAAAATATTTACTTTTTTTCCACTTTTCTTTACGTTTACTCACCTTACCCCATATTTATATGTGTAGTAATCAATAACAGAATTACAATGTTGGTGTGTTCTGTTGATTATTTGAGTGTTTGGTTAGTATTCATAGGGTTGTTGACTCCCACCTTACCTATCGTTGAAAACCTCTCTAAAATCCAATGGATTAATATTCTCCGTAGTTGAAATACTAAAACGAATTGGGTGGATACTAATTTATAGAAGTGAGGAACCCTATAACATTAGTATAAAAGGAAATAAGTTGAATACCTTTTAGTATGTGTCCGATACCAAAGGAAACTACTCTATACCCACCTTTATGATTTAGTTCGTAAGGGTGGAGTGTATCCTCTCCAAAGGGAATAGTATAGTAGTATAGAAGAAATTTAAGATTAGAAATATTTAATTAAAACAATAAACATGAAGAACGAAATAAACATCAACACAACAATGTTATCTGAAAGAGAATTTATTAATATCAATGATTTAATGGAAACACTTGGAACATCACAGAACACCATTTATAGAATATGTGATAGAAAAGAATTGAACAAATACAAATTCAGAGGAAAGAACTGGTTTAGAACTGAAGAAGTAATTTCATACCTAAATGCAAAAGGTGTATTAAGTTCAATTGACCATATCAAAATGCAAATGGTAGACTTATAGAATAAATAAATAGTATCAAAATATGTGGTTAGTATATCATTATGTAGAAAATCGTTCTTCTTTTAGTTTCTTGTAACTGAAAAGAATTGAACATCATTTGACCCTAATCCCACCCATTCACATATCGGAAACAAAAATTTGACCATAGAAGGTTTTACCAACTTTACACAATGAATTATAAATCATCTGAAATAGAACAAATATTATTTGATAAACAAATACAAACCTACACGAGGATTATGGATTTAATCAATCATGACTTTGACAATATGGACGAAGAAAGACTCTCCATATTATTACGTAATTGTATTGATATGTTTGGAGATATTCAAATACACATAAAGAATATGAAATCCAGAGAAATGTATTATTAATTATCTATTCTTTAAGTAATAACCCAACACCTTTTCCATTGGATACTTTCTAATGAATTCTTTGATTTCTCTATCTTCATTTTCATCAAATTCTTTTGAATACAAATCCTTTCCTTTCTTAATATCCTCTTTGTTTACAGAAACATACTTTTGAAAAGAACTCAACGTCTTGTGACCCGATAGTTTCATAATGGACCAGTTATCCATTGTTCCCATATCAATTAGATTTTTTATGAAACTTCTTCTTCCACTATGTGATGATAATAGTTCATAAGTAAATACATCTTTTTCAGTTCCTTTTCTTAATTCACCACCAACCATAATTTCTCGTTTGACCAATCTTTTGAAACCTAACTCTTTCCCAATATCTTTAAGATGCAAATTGAAATTAGGTTGTGAATATTTTGGAAATAACTTTTGACTTAATGATTTATTTTTTGAATACTTTCTAAAAATTCCTAATGATACTGGATTTTCTGGAACGATAACATTATCCTTCGTTTTCTCCATGGTCCAGACAAAGAACCCTTTCTCAATCTTAAACATACCAACATTCATTTTATGTATATCACCCCATCTACATCCAACACTACATTGAAATGTGAATATATCTTTTATCAGTTCTAAATTGTTCCAGTAAATTGTTTTACCATCCTTATCAATATCTTTGACCACCTCACAATTAGTATAGGTTTTTGGATAATCATACTCTTTGTAATCATACATCTTTTTTACTTCCTCTGTGTTCAAATAAACTAACACATCATTTCTAACCATTTTAAGTGGTTTGAACCTTTTAGTTTCAGTAATAAATCTTTGTTCTTTACTCCACGATAAGAAGATTTTTAGATTTGAAAATAACTTGTTTACATAGTTGTTTGATAACCCTACTTTCTTTTCTTTTGAACCTTCTTTGGTAGGTAATTCAATATCTAAACAATGGTTCTTAAATTCAGTTTCAAATCTTCCATATAAAATGTAATCGTAGGATAATTTATGTTTCGTATCAATTTCAAATTTCAGTAGTGTATTCTGTAATGAAATCAATGTTTTAGTATATCCCCTATGATACCTTTCCTTATCTTTTAAGAACAAATCATAGGAACTCCAAAAACTCTTTGATTTTGGTTGTTTCTTCGTTTGTGTTTCAACATTCTTTTCGTAATTGATTTTAACCAGTATTGGTGTAGGTATATCACCATTTTCAATCAGTTCAGTAATGATACCTTCCAATTTGGTTCTAACTGATGTAATCCTTTTGATTATTTGAGTGTAGTTCGGACAACGATTTAATACCACTCCTGACTTCCAGTATTTTGGTTCAATATATTCCTTTGTTGGAAATCGTTTGTAGGTTCCTTTGTATTTGTATTGTAGTTGTAAAGGACAAACCTTCTTACCATTCAATACTTTCACATCTGTTTTGACTATGACTAACGATACACCCATGACTTTTAATTGTAATACTAATATACAATTAAATCTTAAATTGGTTATGGTATGGGTTATGTTTTGATATTAAAGAAAAAGCCCTCATAAAACTTACTGATAATCAGTGCTTTATAAGGGCTATTTTCATCTTCGTCGGGAAGACAGGATTCGAACCTGCGACCACCTGGTCCCAAACCAGGTACGCTACCGGACTGCGCTACTTCCCGTTCCTATTACTAGTTGCCTAGTAAATATTGTTTACCGGTGTATTCTACTTCTTTATATCTAATCCAAGAACTTAAATGAGAGCGGAGAGGAAGGGATTCGAACCCTTGGTACAGTTTAACCCGTACGGCAGTTTAGCAAACTACTGATTTCAGCCACTCATCCACCTCTCCTCCAAAACCTCTTTCGAGGGCTGCAAAAATAAGCAGCTTGGCCTTAAATACCTAAAAAAAGTCCGGAATAAACTCAAATAAAGTTCGTTCCGGACCAGAATATAGTTATTTAATAATTTTAGTGGTCAAAGGGCTTCTTACATAGCCGCTAACTGCACTTTTTGAGTAAGCTCCATCACGTTCTCTCTGAACATAGAGTCGGTATCCATTAAGTCCTTTACTGTTTGGCAAGAATGTATAACCGTGGTATGATCTCGTCCTCCAAAATGCTCTCCAATAGTTTTCAAAGAATTCTTTGTGAAAGCCTTCGCTAAGTACATAGTAATTTGACGCGCTTGTACAATTTCACGCTTACGTGTTTTTTGTAACAATTTATCATAAGGTACTTCGAAGAATTCACAAACCATTTTTTGTATAGCGTCGATGGTAATTTCTTTACTACTTGTTTTCACAAAGTTGCGTAATACCTTCTTCGCTAATTCAACATCAATTTCTTTTTTATTCAAAGAAGACTGTGCTAATAAGGATATCAACGCACCTTCTAATTCTCTCACATTCGTATTAATATTGTAAGCCACATACTTCACCACTTCTTTTGGCATGTCTAAACCATCGGCCTTCATTTTCTTTTCCAAAATTTCAATACGAGTATCGTAATCTGGTACTTGAATATCGGCACTTAATCCCCAACGGAAACGACTTAGTAAACGCTCTTGTAAACCTTCTAAGTCCTTAGGAGCTTTATCAGAAGTTAAAACCAATTGTTTACCGCTTTGGTGTAAATGGTTGAAGATGGCAAAAAAGGCATCTTGAGATTTTTCAGCTCTGTTAAAAAACTGAACATCATCTATTATTAAGACATCTATTAATTGATAAAAATGAATAAAGTCATTAATGGCATTATTGCGACTATGATCTTGGAACTGATTAATGAATTTTTCAGAACTCACATATAAAACCACTTTGTTTGGATGAATGCGTTTTACGTCATTTCCAATAGCTTGGGCTAAATGTGTTTTACCTAAACCTACTCCTCCATAAATAACCAAAGGATTAAAAGAATTGGCCCCAGGCTTTTCAGCCACTGTTTTACCAGCACGGCGCGCTACCCTATTGCAATCCCCTTCAATAAAGGACTCAAATGTATAATTATGGTTTAATTGAGGGTCAATTTGCATTTTCTTCAACCCAGGAATCACAAAAGGATTTTTCACAGGGTTGTCAATCACCAACGGGAAGTTCATCTCGTTGTTATTGTAAGTTTTCATGCCGCTAGCTGGAACATCCATTGAACCTTTCTTGTTGTTTCCGCTATCGACCATGATACGATACTCAAGTCTAGCTTCTTTACCAAGCTCACGTTTTAAAGTCTTAGCTAATAAGTTAACATAATGCTCCTCGATGTATTCGTAGAAAAATTGGCTGGGAACTTGAATCAGTAAAACGTTATCCTTTAAGTCAACTGGTTGAATAGGTTCAAACCATGTTTTAAAATGTTGCCATTCGACAATATCCTTAATAATCTTTAAGCAGTTACTCCAAATTAAATCTGCGCTCTTAGCCATCTTACTTCTTGCTCTTTGTATAATTAAAAAAAGGTACGTTTTGATCTTCAACCCTGGATTAAGGAATTGTGAACCGGAATGCGAATATGACGACTTATTGTTGAAAAAAAAACTTTTTTGTTTGGTTTTTTTTACATGTCCCCAAAACCCTAGAAACCGCTTGTTCCATACCCCCTAATCAGGCGTTCAAGATATATCCTTTTTCTTAAAAATGCAGAGTTATCCACTTATTTTTTAAGTATTTTTTTTCTTTAAAAATTTATACTTATTTGGATTTAAGGGCAGTTATTTAGATTTGGCCTTTAAATACTACCTTTACCTATATAATCATAACTATGAGCTACGAATTAACCGGCAAATTAATTGCTAAATACGAAATCATTCAGAGAAAAGAGACCTTTAAAACAAGGGAATTTGTTGTTGAGAAAACCGATGATATTAACGGTAAAACAATAACGAATTATGTTAAATTCCAATGTGTTCAGGACCGTACCGCCATGCCCGACCGCTTCAACCTAGGAGATACCGTAAAAGTACTCTTTAATATAAAGGGGTCTAAGTGGAATAAGGAAGGTAAGGACAACTATATCACCAATTTAGACGCTTGGCGAATGGAAGCAGTGGCTTTAGGAGGCAGTACAGCCCCTACAGAAAGCGCTACTTACTTTGACATACCTACCAACGAGTCTGGCGACGATTTGCCTTTCTAATAGCATTATTATACCATTACGGTAGACTAAGCATCTTGCTTTATCTACCGTATTTTTATTCAGCATTTTTTTAGGATAAAAACCTAACCCATGCAAACAGAAATACAAGTACGACTTACCCCCTCCGAAGCAGCCCATGGCCCCAGCATTTTAAAGGCCATCAGTCAAATTACAGGCGAAGCCGAAAGCTCCATTACAGGCTATCAAATTCTTAAAAAATCAATTGACGCTAGAAGTAGGCAACAAATTTGGGTGAACCTTACCCTGATTACTTTTATAAAGGAACCCATTTCTAAGCGTTTTATCGAACCCCTTCTTTTCCCAAGCCTTCCTTCCCATGCCAAGGAAGTCATTATTATTGGTGCAGGCCCGGCCGGATTATTCGCAGCCCTTGAATGTATTCAACTAGGATTAAGACCTATTATAATAGAGAGAGGTAAAGATGTTAGAGCAAGAAGAAGAGATTTAGCTAGTCTAAATAAAGAAGGCATTGTCAATCCGGAGAGTAATTATTGTTTTGGTGAAGGAGGTGCCGGTACCTATAGCGATGGTAAATTATATACAAGAAGTAATAAAAGAGGAAGCATTGATAAAATATTAAGACTGTTTTACCAGTTCGGTGCCGATGAAAATATTTTATACGAAGCACATCCGCATATTGGTACCAATAAACTACCACATATTATTACAGCCATGCGTGAACAAATTGAAGCAAGTGGTGGTAAAGTTTTATTTGAAAAAAAATTAGTGGACTTTGTAATTGAAAATGATACCATTCAAGAAATTATCACAGCCGATGGGGATCAAATGAAAGCGGCTGCTTATATTTTAGCCACTGGTCATTCTGCACGAGATATATTTACTTTATTATTTGAAAAAAATATTAGCATTGAAGCCAAACCCTTTGCTTTAGGCGTAAGGGTTGAACATCCTCAGTCTGCTATTGATGCTATACAATATCATTGCTTATTGCGTGACCCTAACCTGCCTCCGGCCTCCTATAGTTTGGTGGAACAAGTAAGTGAGAGAGGAGTTTTTAGTTTTTGTATGTGCCCTGGTGGAATTATTGCACCCGCCGCCACTGCCCCTGGAGAAATTGTGGTGAATGGATGGAGCCCAAGCAAAAGAGATAACCCCTACGCCAATAGTGGTATGGTAGTTCAAATTGATGTTCCTGTAGCCGCTAATTTTTTAAAGAAAAATAAAACTGAATTACCAGAGAATCATCCCTTATTATTATTAGCCTTTCAAAAAGAAGTGGAAGAAGCTGCTTTTAGAATAGGTGGTGGATTACAAGTAGCACCTGCTGCAAGATTAATAGATTTTTGTTCCAATAAAGTTTCTGCAAATTTACCTGACGCTAGTTATTTACCAGGATTACAGTCGGCGCCTTTGAATGAAGTACTACCCCCTTTTGTATACCGTACTTTACAAGAAGGTTTTAAAGCCTTTGGAAAAAAGATGAAAGGTTATTATACCAATGATGCCATTGTGGTGGCCACTGAAAGTAGAACCTCTTCGCCCGTGCGCATTCCAAGAGATGCCGATGCTTTGCATCATCCGCAAATAAAAAACCTTTATCCTTGTGCGGAAGGCGCAGGTTATGCAGGAGGTATTGTAAGTGCTGCAATGGATGGACAAAAGCTTGCACAGCAAATAGCTACTATAGTATAATTTTAGTAATACTAATTCTCTGGCTTTTCTTTCTTACTTAATAATAAATCGTCCTGAATTAAACGATTCATTTTAAATGATTTTAATTCCGAACTCAAATTTGTTGAAATTTCACGCGTTGTCAAAACAGGTTTACCTGCATTCACCCAAGCCGTGTACCAAAAATCGGCAATCATATTAGCAGAAGCAATTAATTGCTTATTCACCGTAGGCCCTAATCCATTGGCATAGGCTTCTGCAAATTCTTTCGTGTATACTTTTGTTTCACGACCATAACGCATCTGCGTTTTATATTTTGTTTCAGGCTTGAACTGAATAGAAACCTCTTTTTCTATGGCCAATAATTCAGGTACTAAGCCAGCGGCCACTCTTATATCTATCCATATTGCTTCGCTGGGGTTCTTTATATAAGTAGCCTTGTGCGCATTGTATAATTGATATTGATCTATTCTTAATTCAGGTACAAAGGATTCCCATAAACTATGCAAACCTTTCTGTCCAGTCAATTGACCATCGTAATTAAGTGTTGTATGTAAAGGCACATGTGCATCTCCTATATAATGTCCTAAATCGGCAGCATAAAATAAAATGCTGTCTTTGTTTTTAGAACGAAAAGCATTTGTTAATTTTTCTAATTGGTCTACAATTACATAAGGTACATAACCATATTTAAGCAAGGTATCTTGATTGTATTTTTTTATCGCATTCGACCAATTAATGGGCATATTATTCGCAGCATTCGGGCCATAGGCTTCTAAGTCAATAAAATGTTTAGTAGCTTCTGTTTTATCGGTGTTTCTTCTTATGTCTGGTCTGGTAGAATTAGAAACTAAATTATTCATTTCTTTATGCATAAAAGATTGCAAGGGTTCTGGCAAACTATAAATGGCAATTTGATGAATGGTGCGGTGCACTAAAAAACCCCAACTAGATAGGCCTACTGCCAAAATAAATGCAAGAGAAATGTAAAGCGTTTTCTTATTGAACATATATGCTAAGTTTCTGCGAAGATACTCAAAACTTTTTCCACTCTTCCCGTTAATTTTCATAGTAAATAGACAAATTTTCCACTCCTCCTTAATTTAATATTAGATAAGTAAAAATGGATATATATTTGAACTATAAATTTCTTACTATGGACGCCTTGTTAAGTTTACAAAATTTAAAAAAATATTATGCTACTCAAAAAGCGGTAGACGATATTAGCTTTGATATTGAAAGAGGAAGTATTTTTGGATTACTCGGCCCTAATGGTGCAGGTAAAACCACTTTGCTTCGTATGATTACCGGCATTTTTTATCCGGACAGCGGTAATATATTATTAGAGGGCGCTGCCTTTAATCCCATGCTTGATGTTGAAAAAATTGGTTACATGCCAGAAGAAAGAGGTATGTATAAGAAAATGAAAATTGGAGAACAAGCTATTTACCTTGCGCAATTAAAAGGAATGTCAAAAGCGGAGGCCACTGAAAAAATAAAATACTGGTTTAAGAAATTTGAGATGGAAAGTTGGTGGAATAAAAAAGTAGAGGATTTAAGTAAAGGAATGAGTCAGAAATTACAATTTGTCATTACTGTTTTACACGAACCCAAATTAATTATATTAGACGAGCCTTTTAGCGGTCTTGACCCTTTAAACGCTAATTTAATTAAGGATGAAATTTACGCACTCGCTAAAAAAGGTTCTACCATTATATTTAGTACCCACCGTATGGAACAAGTGGAAGAAATTTGTAACCATATTGTACTAGTGAACCTAGGTAAGAAAATTTTAGATGGCTCTGTGGCAGGTATTAAGCAACAGTTTAAAGAAAATAATTTCTCCATTGAAATTAAAGCAGGCGCAAGCTTAACGAGTAATAGCATTTTCACTATCATCAATGAAACTGGCTCTAAGTACTTAATTAAAATTAATGAAGGCCATACAGTAAACAATGTACTTCAACATATTATTGAGCAGCAAATTGAATTAATAGGTTTTAATGAAGTGCTACCTTCTTTAAATGAAATATTTATCAAATTAGTAGAAGGTACACATGCAGGTGCTCGTGCCTTTCAAAATATTTAAAAAAAATTAAGATGAATAAGACTTGGTTAATCATACAAAGAGAATACAGCAGCAGGGTAAAAAATAAACGTTTTTTAATCCTTACTTTTTTAACCCCCTTATTAATAGTGGGTTTAGTGGCTGCTTCTATTTACTTCTCTGTTTCTGGAGTAGAATATAGAAAAATTGCCGTGATAGATCCTAATGGCTATATCAAAAATTCTTTGAAAAACACCAATCAAATTAATTTTAGCTTTCCCGATAATGTAGATACAAGCAACTATATCCAAAAAGGATATACCGATATTTTAATTTTACCTCAGTTTGAAAAAGGTAAAAAATCGGATTATATTTTAAGATCTCAAAAATCAATGGGTTTAATGTTACAAGAAAGTATTAGCAGTAGAATTAATAGCGCTATTGAGGATCAAATGTTACAAGACGCGGGCATTCAACAAAATATTTTGGATTCTATTCATAAAGCATCGCAAGTAGCTGAATTAAAAGCCTATGAGGACAAAGGTAGTTCTAGTAAAGAAAGTAATGCAGGGCTGGCTATGGGTATTGGCTATGCGAGTGGCTTACTTATATATATGACCATGTTTATTTATGGCGCCATGGTCATGCGTGGAGTAATGGAAGAAAAGACTAACCGTATTGCAGAAGTTATTATTAGTAGTGTGAAGCCTTTTGAATTAATGATGGGTAAAATTATTGGTATAGGTGCTGTGGGCTTGACACAGTTTTTACTATGGATTGTTTTAATTGTTGGTTTGACTAGCGCTGCTGCAGGCTTCTTACCATCTGATATTCAAAATCAAGTAGAAGCTTTACAACAAAACAATGGACAAATGGCAGGTGGTATGATGCAAGCCAGTGAATCAGCACAAAGAATTTATGATTTTCAACATACAATAGCTACCGCTAACTGGCCTTTAATTATTTTTTGCTTTATATTTTATTTTTTAGGAGGTTACTTATTTTATGCAGCTTTATTTGCTGCAGTGGGAAGTACCGTGAATGAAGACCCACAGGATGCACAAAGTTTAATGTTCCCTATTACCATGCCACTTATTTTTTCTTATATCATTACCAATATGGTTACCCAAAACCCCAATACACCTATTGCATTTTGGGCAAGTATGATCCCATTTAGTTCTCCTATGGTAATGATGGCGCGTGTTGCTTATGGCGTTCCAAGTGCTGTCACTTATTGGGAATTGGCTTTAAGTATGGTTATGCCTAGTGGCAGGTTTTATATTTACCACTTGGTTAAGCGGTCGTATTTATCGTACCGGTATATTATTATATGGTAAGAAAGTGACTTGGAAGATTATGTTTAAATGGGCATTCAAAAAAGTGTAAGACTTATTTGATATTTCGCCCTACAGCGCAATTCTTATATTTATCCCTGCCCTTGTATTGGTAATGGGCGGTGAAGAAGATATATAAGGGGTAGCCTTTCTTCTATCATAGAAGAATTTTAAATTAATTTTAGAATTTAAAACATAGTCTATAGAAGGCTGAAGCGTTACTTCTCTTTGTCCACCTGTTCCATAAGCATTAGATTGATCTAACCTGCTATTACTATTAAACATATCACGGGTGGAAACGTCAAGCCTGAATGTTAAGTCGTTACTTAATTTATTATTGTTTAAACCAGGAACAGCGAATGGTAGCTTCACTCCTTTTTTACGAAAAGAAGTTCCAAACACCCACTCCGTACTATTGTTTTCACTTAATTGATAATCGACTAAGCTCAGTGATAAAATTCTGCTCTTCTTATATTCAAAACGAAGCGACCATTGTGTAACAGTAGTTAAATTCAATCCAAGCAGTGGCTCCATTCTTTCACTAATAGTAATATTGGGAACTAAGAAATAAGGAACATAGTTACCACTAATGGTATCTTTAAAAGATGGTGCTCCTCTTCTATAAATATCGGTATACAATAAGGAGCTTGTAAAACTATTCATGGATAAATTACTATTATATCCATGTGTTAAGGAAATATTGGTAAATAATTCAGATAGTACTGGAAGCTTAGACAAACCATTGAATATAATGGCCCAGTTGGGTTTTGGCAACATTCCACTAAATGGATTTGACCTTATACTTGAATTATTCTGATTCAATAAACTTACTTTTTTAGGATCCTGCCCTGTATAGGCTGCAATGAATGCTGGAATTAAAACATCTTGTGCATATTTTCCATAACCAGCCGCATAGCCATCTTTAGTGGTGGCACTATTGCCAAGGGCAGGGTCGCTCCAATAACCATTATTAGCAGCAACACGTTTTGAAATATCTGATCTATAAGATTCAAAAGCTTGAAACTGTGTTGAAATAATATTGGGGTCGTGCACATCGAAAAAAGTATTCAAGGCGATATAACTAATATTAAAACCTCCCGCCGATAATGGATTGGCATGCACTTTATTATCATATCTAGGATTCGTTACATCTACATAGCTATTGGTATCTTTAAATAATTCTGTATACTCCTTTGTAAAAGTTTTATTAAAGTTGACATCAATGATTAAAGTTTTAACAGGCTCTATCATTATTCTTCCTGTAAGCCTTTGCTCAAAGCCTTGTCTAAATATCATATTGAATGCAGGGCTTCTAGTAAACTTATTATCCTTCTCTTGCTTATTTAGCCAAGCACTATCGGGCTGTCTACCAAAAGTATAATCAAGTCCAGGCGCTAGTCCACTAAAATCATTATTTAAATACTGTACCCCACTTAAATAACCTGGTAGTCGGCTATTAAAGTTTTCGGCATAATCAAAATTAGCAGTTTGCAGCATGGTCAAAAACTTAGCAATAGGTTTTAAACCCTCCGGCACATTAACGGGTTCATTGGCTTTCAATACTCTTTGTGCAATTTTTTCTAATCTTCTAGCCTCTCTCCATTGTTTCAAAGTAGAATCGCGCTGTTTACCCTTCATACCTGCCAATGCCTCTTCCTTACTCATTAATAATTTAGAAGAGAGTGGATTAGTTTCCGGCCTAGCACCAGTGGATCTTTGATCGGATAATAATGCGCTTAAATATTTAGACTTTCTATAAAAACTTAGGAAATTAAACTGGGCATTGATTTGTTGAGAGAAAGTATTTTCAATGGTATTACCCAAATCCTCTGCAAGCCTGCTTGCTCCTATCCAATTATAATTAGTAGATACATTATAACTAGACAATATCCAATCGGTCAATGGAAATTTGGAAGTAGGAATATCATAACGAAGAGAAACTCTTTGATTATACAAAGTATTTCTTCCAGCACGCAGCAACATTCTTGTTAAGGAATCTTTTTTGTCTTGCGTATCTATTTTTCCATTGGGTTCATCAATTCTTGAATTCACATTCACTGTTGCATCTAAATTAAGTGACCTTGTAAGTGGCCAACGCATATTAAATATGCGATTCATGGTAAAGTATTTATCGAAAGTGGTTTCTGCTTTATCTATTGAACCATCTGAGCCTACTATTCTTGGCGTGAATTCACCATATTGTCTGTCTAATGCGGTTCTAAAACTAATTAAGCTTGGTGCAGGCGTTAAGTTTACATCGCGTATCCAAGCAAACCAAGGTGATGCATTTTTTAATATTTTTTTGAAAGGTTCAATACTCCTTACTCTATTATTAAAGGTATAGCCAATGGCCCCTCTTTGTTTAGTCAATTGATTTAATTCAACCAAGCGGACTTGTTTGTTCCAATTGAGAATAAGAATAACTAAAATCTAAATTACTTATGCTTAACATATTCGACCTTTTACCCGGCATTACACGCACATTGGTAAAATTGATGGTCTTTATGGTAGTTTGGTCAACAGACGCCGCTATAATAGAATCTCTTTTAAATACATCCTTTGTATTTTTTACTTTATCGGTATACAAGACATCTTGATCAAAGGGGTCAAACATTGGATTTTCTGTGGTTCTATTAATGCCTGCAAATACGGGTAGTGCAATTTTAATTTGCTTGGGTAATAATTTTCCGGCGTCAATATTGGTAGCAATATCAAATTGAGTAAGTCCTGTTTTAGAACGCTCATTCATTTTTTGTTCAACAGTTCCAAATCCTGCAGTTCGCTTATTCACCGAAACCGATACCGATCCCAAATCCGCTAATATTAAATCCATTCTGCCTAAGGCAGCCCAGGCGCCTCTTTCATCCATCTCCGACAATCTTAATTCATTGACCCATACTTCTGCATCTACTGCAGCTGCTAGATTTTGTATTTTCAATGGCAATTAAAATACCTCTTACTTCTCCTAAATTTGGATGAGCCCTTTACAGTGTACCTTTGTCTGCCAAAATCTTTTCCATATAAAGAGCCTGCGCCAAATGTAGAATTATTATCTCTGTCCATTTTAAGTGCAATCAAATCACTTAAACTTAAATTTAATTCGTTATCCAGCAGGCCATACCGAATCGGCCACTACTTTACCATTTAATTCTCCCTTGGTAACACGCAGTGGAATGCGTATTTCATAAAAGTTATTTTGAAAATCCTGACCAATACGAATAACAGCAGTTAAGTCGCCGTCATTAATTTTAGTAGCACTATTAAGTATATTTTCAGCATGTAAGAACATGGAAAGTCTTCCATAGCGTCTCACATCAATATTCATTGTTTTAAAAACCCCTCTTGGAGTAGCACCTGCTCTGCCCGCTGGTTTCAAACCTTTAAACTGCATCGACAAATGCTTGTTCATTTTGAAGTAAGTTCACTCCATTATTACTTAATAATTGAACACGCTCAATACCTGGAGGAATAATGTAATTCACAGGAACCCTACTGCTATTCTCTTCCACACTTACGGCTAATGTATTTAGTCCGGTCAAATCGGTTAAAGGGGTATACTGTTCGTTATAGTCAACTACATTGGTGTATTGTCTCCATTGATTACGCACTAAATCTAATTTGGCAAAACGAAGTGTAATAGAATCTTCAAAGCCCGTCAAATACATTCTTAAAAAACGAATCGATTTAAAATCTCTAATCCCACCTACATTTCATTTGTAAATGATTTTATAGGAACTCTAAATAAATACCAGTTCTCTAATACTTTGCTGTGCCATCGGCTAAGTGTTACATTCACTGTTTTTGAATCCGTCACATAATTGTGGTAGTAGCAGCTATATCGCCCTTTATGTAAATGTAATTTCATATTCAAAATAAGCTTCGGTTTCGTTTAAGGTATTGTCTCTATTTAAATCTTCATTATCGGGAAGCAAGGTGGCCGCACTACGTAAATTCACTCTGTACCCGCTAAAGCAGAGTTCCCTTGTGGGTTATTAAAATATTTATACCTGCCTAATATATCTACATTGCTTACCATCATATCTTGGTATCTCTGATACCATACATAGTTATCGGCAGCTAGGATCGTTTGCAAATTGTTGCTTAACTATTTCGGTAGCTGTGCTTAATTTATATTTATGCAATCATATCGGCTCTTTGTTATAATCGTTCATCACTCATCGCCTAATCCATCAAAACCCACATCCTGGTATTTTCTATCTTCTGGATTATTACTAAATGCGTTGGTTACTTGAATTGGATTCACTGGGCACTCTACCCCAGGTAGAACTATCAATACTTGCAGGAATGGTAGGCGTAGGCATTCCATTTTCATAAAAGCGTCGCCCATCACGCAATATATCTTCACTCACATTTCCTAAGTTCAAAATTAATTTACCACTAGTAGCCGGCAGATTTTATAAAAGGATCTTGTACCCAAAATTCAACATATTCAATAATACCTGGTTTCGAAATCGGTTTGGTCTAAGGCACGCATAATACCTCCCCATTTCTTTAGACGCCGCTTCTTTATTAACTTTACCAGGCAGCGCTGGATCTAATTCACTGCCATTATAATTATAGTTATAGGGGCCTCGTTCTTTTGGATAATAACTTAAATCAAAAGTGGGCAATTGCACATCGGTAATATTGGTAGTTCTATTGGGAAATAATTCATTGGTAAATACCTGACGCACTCTTGGATCACTTAATAATTTAAGGTTACTACTTATGGGATTATTAGAACTGTTTTTATCTTGCAAAGTAGGTTCAATATTATACCATGCTATCTTAGCTCTGTTTTGATTGTATTCAATATTGATCTGTCAAAGTCCCCTCTTTAAAACGATCCATTGGCGTTGAAGCCAAGGCCCAGGCGGTAAATGGAAAACGTAAATCGATATTGGTTCTAGTCGATTCAAAATCGTCTAAATACACCACACCAGATCCGCCCTTTACCAATTTGTTGCGCATGACCCGGTTGTAAATAAGCAGCTTCTCCATAAGCTGTAATGGAAGACTTTGCTTTTGTGCTGATAAAAAGGCAGTTTGTCCAAGGCCTTTGTTAAACCAGGTAAGGTCGGTTTTATAATTAAAATCAAAACCATACATGGAATTTTTTATGGGGTCGGAACCAAAATTGGTTTTCGTAAAAAATGGACGCTCACTTAATCTAGAACTTGATACACCAAAATTGAAATTTTTACTTTGCAAGTAATCTAAACGCAAGTGCTCTAAATCCTCGTTCCTGAAAACCAAAACCTAAATTATTTTCATAAGATACATTCACTGGAATATTAGAACTTAAAATACCTGGATTAATAATTCTTACCGTACCCGAACCATAATCAACTAAATAATCAATGCCTTCTTTTAAAATTTGTCCACCCGCACGCACACTTACCGAACCTGGAGGTACATTAAAGGCATTTAAACTAATCTCTGCATCCACCTGCACTTCCTTTTACTTGTCCTTCCATTACAAACCGATTTAAGTTGTGTATAGGTTTGTGCTTCTGCTTTTATCTTACGTGTATAATTGCTTGAAATAAATATTTTTCTTTGAAGTGCCGATCATTTCACGCACTTGAAAAAGCCAATTTTTCTAAGTCTTCTCCAAAAGGTTCTAATGTAAGGAAATACAATGCGACCCATTTTAGATAAAACCGTATAGCCCTCTACATAGTCAAATACCCCATCGGGTTGTGGGTCGTTTCGATTGTTTAATCTGATCTAAGCTGTAAAATTTTAATTAAAGAAATACCTCTTACAGCTGCATCTGAATTTGGTAAATATCTTTTTAAACCATTACCTGGCGACTTCATACAATAGGTTTAACTGAAAATCTTGTTGTTGAATGGAACCAAATAAATCCAAGGAGTACACGTTTTTCATCATCAAATTCCAAATAGGTAAATCGGTTCTTTGCGTAGTAGCTTTTAATAATTTTAAATATAAAATTTGTTGTACGCCTTTATTGGGATCCAGTGCATATTCCTTCCGAAAATTCACCCACTTGATATATTTTACCATTATAAGTATATTGATAAGCAACCGCCAATACTTCATCGGGTTGTAGTGGAATATTTAAAGATAAGAAATCCAATTTGTGGATTGAAAAAATATTCATTCTCGGTTAACTTTCTTGCAAATGTGCGTTCATAATCTTCTGCCGACCTAAGCCCTGCAGCAGTTAATACAGCAGAAACCCCAGCAGGATTTCTAGACAGCGGGTTATTAATTATTTTAGAATATAATTGTGTTGGCATCTATTGTCTGGGAATGTATCTCGTCTTGAAACTTCTTCCCACATGCTTTTTACCTCGGAATAACGCTCCCCTAAATCTACCAAGCCCAATACATCTCTTGCATTGGTGGTTTGACCATTACGATTAGTTACCCAAACTTCAATTCTTTTAATTTGAATTTGTGAATTGATAATAGGCAAGGTGCTCATGGCCTTATTGTAGTTCTTTCTAAAATGTTGTGCTAATAAAAAGTGTCTGTTCTCTTCATAATCGTCCAACCTTTTTTGAAAACGCTGTGTAGTAGCCCCTCCTTGCAAGTTCATCGATTGTCTTTGTGACTTCTGATTCGCCATAGCTGCTGTCACAAATAATTTTCCAAATTGTAATTGTGTTTTTACCCCAAATAAATTTTGTGTACTTGGAATTAAAATACTTCTTGAAATATAATTAATGTTACCGGCTTCTATATATTTTACAATTTCATCCTTCTTACCCTTATAGTTTAATTTAATCTGATTGTCAAAACCTAAGATTGGACAAAGAGTTTAAGTTAATTGGAAACTTTAGTTTATCACCAATACTAGCGTTCATACTAAAATTGGTATTCGCATCAAAATCAAGTCCTCCATTTTTTCTTGCACGCTCGGGCAAGGTGGGATTGTCTACATTTCTGACCCTGATAACCCGCTCTAATATTAATTTCACCAACTGGTCTTGATATCTATTTTTAAATCCGATCCTGTTTTTCCAAACAATCGATCAAAATAACTATCGTACACTTTTGTTTTAGGCCTACTCATTTTTCGATTTAAGCGTTCCTAAAGAATTAGCCCTTTGCATAAAATAGGCCTGCTCATCCTTGGCCGTTTTTAATTTCCAAAACTCATCAAAGGTTAATGTTGAAGGCACTCTTTGTGCCTTGCCTGCTATTAAATCGGCAATGGAATAGGTTTTCGTTACAGGATCATAATCGACTCTGCGTTTTACGACGCTGGTATCCGATAAATCAAAAGGGTTATTACTAGGTTGCGATAAAAAATCGCCTCTTCTATCCTTTATGGCATAATGTAAAGTATCCTTACCATAATAAACCCTAACACTGTCCTTCGTTTTTTTACTTACAGCGGTGTCTTTGAGGGTATCTTTAAAAGGAACTTCTAAACCTTTTGATTGCGCAAACAATTCACTCCCCCAAAGAAGTAATAAGCCTGACAATAAAATTGTTTGGAAAAGTTTCAAAGAAAAAAAGTTGTGGTTTTAAATTAACAGTTTTTAAGGGCTGCCTTAATCAAAGATTCTAAACTCATTTCAGCACCCTCTGCCTGTATGGTTTTATCAACTGCTTTTTCAGCCACCGCTTTTTGAATACCTAAAGAAACAAGCGCTTGCACTGCATCTTGATGAGGCGTGTTCTTATTGGTTAAAGCAAATCCTCCATTCGGATTATTCGCCACATTCATTTTCGAAAGTTTATCTCTTAGTTCAAGCACTAATCTTTCTGCCGATTTTTTTCCAATACCTTTAATTTGTTCTAATTGTCTTGCTTCTCCTTGCACAATGGCTCTAATAATTTCATCGGGGCGCATACCAGACAACATCATTCTTGCCGTACTTGCACCTACCCCCGAAACACTAATTAATTGAAGAAATAATTCCTTTTCTTGTTGCTCATGAAAACCAAAAAGTACTTGTGCATTTTCAGTAATATGTAAGTAGGTATGTAGCATGCCTTTTTCCTTTTTGGAAATGGCTTCATAGGTATGTAAACTAATATTTACTTCATATCCTACACCTCCCACATCAACAATAAGTTTGGCTGGGTGTCAACTTGAACAAATTGGCCTTGTAAAAATGCTATCATAATACGTTCAAAATTAACACTTAAGCAACGAAAAATGGGTATTTGAACCAATTCTTAACCAAAAAATCAGATATTTGTAAGCTAAACTAAATGATATTCCATGACGACTACTTTAAGAGCCGCCATAACTGCTGTTGGAGGATATGTCCCAGAAACTAAACTGACCAATTTTGACCTTGAAAAAATGGTAGACACCAACGACGAATGGATCAAATCTAGAACAGGTATTTCGGAGCGTAGAATTCTGCGCGAACCAGGTAAGGCAAGTTCCGATATGGGAACAGAAGCAATACTAGAAATAATTCGAAAGAAAAAACTCGACCCTTCAGAAATTGATTGTATTATTTGCGCAACAGTAACTCCGGATATGCCCTTTCCTTCTACTGCTAATTTAATGGGTGATAAAGTGGGTGCTAAAAATGCTTTTGGTTTTGATTTAAGTGCTGCTTGTAGTGGATTTTTATTTGCACTAACAACTGGAGCTAGTTTTATTGAAACAGGTAGGTATAAAAAAGTAATTGTAGTAGGTGTTGATAAAATGAGTTCCATTATTGATTATACGGATAGAGCTACTTGTATTTTATTTGGCGATGGGGCTGGTGCAGTTTTATTAGAA
The DNA here is from genome assembly GCA_964203405.1 of Chitinophagales bacterium. GTDB lineage: Bacteria > Bacteroidota > Bacteroidia > Chitinophagales > Chitinophagaceae > Sediminibacterium. The sequence continues at coordinate 8,443 of CAXNLL010000003.1, read as the reverse complement.
CCAAGTACCGATGGTTTAGGATTTCAAGATGCCATTTTAAAAAGTGATGGAAGTGGTAGCAAAATATTTAAACTTAAAAGCAGGGGGTAGTTTAAAGCCAGCCAGTTTTGAAACAGTGATGGCGAAAGAGCATTATGCATTTCAAGATGGACAACCTGTATTTAAATTTGCAGTGAAAGGCATGGCTGATGTAAGTGCCGAGCTAATGGAAAAACATAAATTAACGGGCGATGATATTGCATGGTTAGTGCCGCATCAGGCGAACCTACGTATTATTGATGCCACCGCTAATAGAATGGGCCTTACTATGGAAAAAGTAATGATTAATATTCAAAAGTACGGAAACACAACAGCTGCAACCATTCCACTATGTTTATGGGATTGGGAAAAGCAATTAAACAAAGGCGACAATTTAATTTTGGCTGCTTTTGGTGGTGGTTTTACCTGGGGGGCGAGTTGGATAAAATGGGCTTATTAATGTATATTTAGAAAACTGATGTAAAAGATAAAATCAAAGATAAAATGAAAAACAAAAAGTTCAAAGGCATTAGCACTTTAACATTACATACAGCCAATAAAGAGAATAATAATTCTTCTCATACCACTCCTATATATGCCACTTCTACTTTCACATTTGAAACTGCTGAAGAAGGCATGGAGCGTTTTAAAGGAACAGATAAAACAAAATTATATACAAGATGGGGCAACCCCACTTTTGCTGCAGCAGAACAAACTTTAGAAGCATTAGAAGCGCACGGATTAACCAATGAAAAAGGAGAACCTCTTCAATTAAAAGCATTACTTCATTCAAGTGGCCAGGCTGCAATGAGTACTTTATTTTTAAGTAATTTAAGCGCAGGCGATACATTAATATCTCATTATCTCATTATACGGTGGTACACAAGAATTAATGCAAAAGTTATTAACTAGAGGCAGGTATTAAAACAATTTTAATTGATGTAAGAGATAGCGCTTTATTAAAACAAACAATTGAGGCCAATAAGAATGTTAAATTAATTCACTTGGAAACCCCTGCTAATCCTACCTTACAGTGTGTTGACATTGAAAGCATTTGTAAAATAGCACATGCACATGGTGTTAAAGTTTCTGTAGACAATACAGTAGCCACTCCTTATTTACAACAACCCTTTGCCTTAGGTGCCGATTTTGTTTTTCATTCCGCTACTAAATTTTTAAACGGACATGGCTCTGCTTTAAATGGTGTTTTATTAGGCAAAGACTTAGAATTTATGAAAACTAAGGTTTGGAAATGGCATGTATTATTAGGTGGCAACAGCAATGCATTTGATTCCTACTTATTAATACAAGGCATGAAAACTTTAGAAATAAGAATGGAAAGACATTGCAGCAATGCAGCTAAAGTGGCTCAATTTTTAGACAAACATGCAGCTATTGAAAAAGTGAACTATACGGGGCTTGCAACGCATCCCGACCATGCTATTGCTTCCAAACAAATGAGACAACATGCACCATTAATTAGTTTTGAATTAAAAGGAGGCATTGAAGCTGGTAAGAAATTTTTAGATGCCTTAGAAGTATGCACACGCGCCGTTTCTTTAGGCACAGTAGATACCTTGGTTTCTCACCCTGCAAGTATGACGCATTTTGGTATAGCTAGAGAAGAAAGAATTAAATATGGCATTACCGATGGCTTAATAAGAATGAGCGTAGGTATAGAAAACTACGAGGACTTAGAAGCCGATTTAGCACAAGCCCTTTCTAAAATTTAATTTATAATTAATTCTTACAACTAATCAATTCTTCTGATGGATATTATTATACGCCGCGCCGAAAAAAAAGATTGTGTTAGATTACTTGAGCTTATTCAAGAATTAGCTGTTTACGAAAAAGCGCCCGACGAAGTAACTGTTACCCTATCCCATTTTGAAGAAAGCGGATTTGGACCAAAGCCAGTCTGGTGGGCCTTTGTAGCAGAGGTAAGTGGCGTAGTGGTGGGTATGGCTTTATACTATGTGCGCTATTCTACTTGGAAAGGTCAAAGAATGTATTTAGAAGATTTATTAGTCACTGAAGAAATGCGTGGAAAGAAAATTGGTAGTTTATTATTTGATGCATTAATACAAGAAGCAAAGGATAAAAAATTTATGGGAATGAACTGGCAGGTACTAGATTGGAATGAGCCTGCTATTAACTTTTATAAAAAATACAATGCGAGTTTAGATCCCGAGTGGTTAAACTGCGCTATTAGTTTTAATCAAAAATAGTTCTGAACAAGTTGGTTTTTTTTCTGCCAAAAGAGGTCGATAATGTGAATTCATAACTATTTGTTCTCATAGTAGAAGCTGATTTATTAGTATTGTAAAAATCATAACTGACTCCAAAAATATATTTATTAGAAATGAATGAAATAGTGGGTACAAAGGCTTCATTTTCTCTATAATAAAATCCAAAATACATTCGTTTTATATCATCTTCATAATTTGTCAAGGGCACACCTACTGAGGCACCCACATAAAATTGTTGCTTTGATTTTTGATACAAAAAATTTCCGTGTATTGAGATAGTTAAGGCATCAATGAATGAAATCTCAGCACTAGAGAATAATCTATATCTATTTTCTGGAGCTGTATTTAATAAATAAATAGTTAAATTCTGCTTGTTTACAAAAGAAGAAGATAATCCAACTTGCATGAAAGTAGATTCATCATGTTTGGTATATAAAGCACTTGCATTTGTAGAAAATGAATTTGGATTAGGAACTAAATTTTCTAAACTAGTATTTCCACTTAATTTAGCAGTATAGTCATACTGATCTTCGAAGCGTAGTTTTGTCCTATTCAAAGAAGTCTGGTTAAAAGTAGTACCTATTCCTAAGGATATATTTTCATACAAATTGTCATCTAAATAAATATGATATGCTAAATTTAATCCAATAGTGTTGAATTGCATTACCCCATTCATTACTTGATCTGAAACTAGCTGTACTCCATAACCTAAATAATTTTTACTATTATCTACTGCATTAAAGCGGGTATCATAACCAACAACAGCGATCTTATACAAATTTTGGCCATTAATCATTTGTGATTTGATATTACTTTGTAGCCTACTTCCATACAAACCATTCCCCACTGATGCAGAACTTAAAAACTGACTTGACATGAATGGTTGTGACAAAAGAACTCCTTGCGCCCTTGTTGTAAAACTGGCAATTAAGCAATAAAATAATATATAAACTTTTTTGCTCAAAATATTATTTTATTAATAAGAAGCTGCCCGTCTTCCTAAAGGTTTCACTTTTCCTTGTTACATACTCAGCTGTCCAATAATAAGCATCTGCATCTTGGTCCACACCATTAACTCGTCCGTCCCAACCTTCAGATAATAAGGAGGTTTGAAAAACAATATTACCATTACGATTGTATATTTTTAAAAAATTTAGACTTGCAATACCACTATTATACATAGACTTGATCACGTCATTTAGTCCATCAAAATTTGGCGTAAATGCATTTGGTAAATCAAATATAAAATCAGTAGTGACGGTAATATTATAAGTGTCTGTAACTGAACAATTACTTGTCGTATCTAATCTATATAAAGCATAGGTGACATTATTAATGCCTCTAAAAACGGGATCCTTGTCGTTATATAAATCAAGATTCATCGTTGGTGACCAATCATATACCGAATAACCAGAATCGACTTTAGTTTTTATGATTGTACTAAAATCATAAAAGGCTTCCTGAAAAAATATTTTAGGCTTTACAGGATCATATACTTTAATTTTAAATGGAGTAGAATTTTCGGATACACAACCATAAGCATCCGTTACCTTATAATAAATTGTAGCTAACCCTCCCTTTCTTGCAAGTAAAATACCAGCAGTATTTGAAGTAACACTTGCACTATCTGAATTAATTGTAAATTGATAGGGCGCTAGTCCTACGGATACATTGTTTAATAAATTAATAGTTGCGCCTTGACATACAATAACCGATCCTGATAAAGGTTGCACTATTGGTAGCGGATTGACTACCTGATCTACAATCGCATTATTCTTACAACCATTTAGGTCTGTTCCAATAACTGTGTAACGATCAGAGGCTACAATTTTAAAACGAGTATTATTAATTACTCCTTTATCCCATAAATAGCTAACTGCACCAGATGCATTTAGGGTAAGGCTGTCAGCATAACAAATTGGATTAGCTGTACTAGTTATTGTGATATTAGGTAAAGCAAAAGTGGTAACTTGTAAACTTGCTCTTGGACTCTCACAAGTCGTTAAATTACTTACCTGACTGACAAAATAATTTTGATTACCAACAATATTTGTAATGGGCGTATTAGCAAGCGTCGATGGGGACCCCCCAGTAGCATTGGTCTCATACCATTTTAAAGAATGGGATAATAAAGGCTCTGCGATTAAACTTGCTGCAATATCATTTTGGCAGTAGCTAATTGGATTTACAATTGGACTTGGAGGCAATGCATTAATGACCACATTAACCGGTTTAATATCAAAACAATTATAACTATCAGAGGCTTTAACATAATAAGTGCCAGATGCAGGAATAGATGCAGGGTTTGAAATAGGTATTGTAGCACTTATATCATTCCAATAAGAATAGGAAATGGCAGAATTCGCTAAAACTATTTTTGCGGCATTGGTAATGTCTTGTGTTAAAGGGAAACATACTGGCAACGGATTAGTTGTAGCAATAATAGGTATTGTATCTATAGTAGCTACCACCGCAACTCTATTTAAACTTGTACAATTATTATTTGTTGCATCTACATAGTAAGTGGTTGTTTTAGCAATAGTAGTAGTAGTATAGGCAGCTCCAGTACTTAATAAGACTCCTGCCGTATTATTTGCATACCAATTCACTACACCAGCACTTGGCAATGCTTTTAGCGTAACAGGTCCAGGACCACAATTAAAATTATTTTCTACAGTACTAATGGTTGGAATTTCTTTGACTACCGCACTTACTTGCTTTCTAGTTATTGCATAACAACCTGCAGACGATAAAGCATCTGCATAATATGAGGTACTAGTAGAAATTGATGCTATATTTAAATTATTTCCAACACCCACTTCAACACCGCCAGCACTTAAGTCATACCATTTTATAGTTCCAAAATCTGCAGATGCATTTAAATTCACAGCTCCAGTACCACACCTATCAACAATAGCTGTTGGTATAGTAACAATAGGATGTGAATTCACCACTACGGTTTCACTTGCGGTATTCACACAACCATTTATATCTGTTCCTGTCACAGTATATAAAAGTGTGGAAGATGGTATAAAAGAAACGGCATTTGAAACACTATTATCCCAACGATAGGTTTGTGCACCTAATCCAGATAAGGTTACTGCATCGCCAGCACAAACCGAACTACTAGTAGCGCTAATGGTTACAATGGGTAATGGATTTACAGTAATATTGGCTGTAAAATTACCCCCAGTACATGCATTCGTTAAGATAGAACTAACAGCATAATTTACAGTTTGTGAAGTGCTGGCTGTATTACTTAAAAGTTGTCTAACATTAGCAACTGCGGTATTTTGATTGACTTCTCCATTAATATTTGAATTGGGAATGACTGTCCAAGTATAGGTAGTGCCATCTGGTACAATATCAGTCCCATTAACTGGAGTTACATTAAAAGAGTTTCCAGTACAAATAGCTTCAGTTTTATTAGCAATAACAGAAGTTGGTTTTATAGTAACTGCAATATTAAAATTAGATGCGCAGGATTCAAGCGTTGTTGCTGTTACATTATAATTTAAAATTTGATTTATATTTTTTAAATTATTCGGTGTTTGACTTATTCTATCTAGTCCTGTTAATTGATTTGCATAACCATTTATATCCGGATTGCTTACAACGCTCCATGTAAAAGTAGTACCTGCAGGTACAATGTTTCCAACGTTAGTAGGCAACACCGTAAATGAGTTTCCACTACAAATTTCAGGCGTGTAAGCTGTTATATTTGGCGTGGCTTTCACATTTACTCTTAAAGTAAATTGAGGCCCTGAACAACTTGCCGCAGATGGGGAAACAGTATAATAGATAGTTTGTGTAATACTCGTTGAATTTGAAAGTGTTTGCCCTATATTGACCTGTGGTATAGTTTGGTCTGATTGTCCCAATAAATTAGTATTACTACCTACTGTCCATGTATACAAAGTGTTTGATGGAACAAGATTGGTTCCTAGCCCATCCACCGGACTTGCACTAAATGGCGTCACACTACAAACTGTTTCAACCATATTGGCAACTCTAGGTTTAGGTTTAACTATAATGCTTGCAGAGAAACTTGCAGCAGTACAACTATTTTGTAAAACAGGGGTAACAATATAGGTTTGTGTTTGAATACCACTAGTTAAATTAGTAAGTGTTTGTGTAATGTTGTCTTGAACAACATTCTGGGTACTTTCTCCATCGATATTGGCATTGACTGCGGGCACCCAAGTATATTTGGTACTAGAGGGGACAATATCTGTTCCATCATTAGTAGGTGTTAATAAAAAAGACGCTTCGCTGCAAATAGGCTCTGTTTTGTTATATATAGTTGCAGTAGGTTTAACCGTAACCGTTAATTGAAATACTGATCCAACACAACCAGGCTCAGTTTTTGGCGTTATGTTATAAACCAATAATCTATCAATATTGGTCAAATTAGTTAACACTTGACCACCTATACTTGTTTGACCAATATTTACATCAGATTGTCCACTTATAAATGTGGTACTAGAAACAGTCCATGTATATTTTGTTCCTGCAGGTACCTTGTCTGTGCCATCCGTCGGTGTCTCAGAAAAACTTAAACCACTACAAATAGCAGGTGAAGTTATATCTGCAATTGCTGGTTTAGGATTTACATTTACAATGATAGTAAATGGGGAGGCTGCACAACCATTAGATAAAGTCGGCAAGACAGTATAAGTAACAGATTGCGTAGCACTTGAAGTATTGGTTAATAATTGTCCAATGGTTCCTTGTAAGGCATTTACATCACTTGCGCCTGTGATATTACTATTACTAGTTACTGTCCATGTATAAGTAGTGCTCGCAGGGACGATATCTGTAAAATTTGTTGGCGTACCATCAAATGTGGTTACACTACAAATTGGTAAATTTTTATTAGTAATGGTAACGCCTGGTTTTATAGTTACAGACACAGTAAAACTAGCACCTTCACAACCCAAAGAACTGATTGGTGTGACAGTGTAAGTTAAAATTTGATTCGTATTGGAAAGATTAGTGAGTGTTTGACCAATACTGGATTGAGCATTTAAATTAGATTGCCCTGTTACATTTGAATTGGTTGATACCACCCAAGAATAGGTGGTTCCAATAGGCACTAATTCCCCCGAACCTGTAACGGGGGTAACTGAAAATGCAGATCCACTACAAATGGCTGCAGGTGTTTTATTTCCAATACTAGGTCGAGGATTCACTTCAATAGTAATAGTAAAATTACTTCCCGTGCAACCCGGAGACCCTGGAGAAGTGGGGGTAACGGTATATGTTAATGTTTGAACCGATGCAGAAATATTGGTTAAGGTTTGGGTGATGGAGGATTGTCCCGAGTTATTATTAGACTGTCCCGTTATATTATTATTCACTGAAACTGTCCAAGTATAATTAGTGCTCGCAGGTACGATATCTCCATTTGATCCATTGACAGGTAAGACTGAAAAAGATAATCCACTACAAATTGCTGTAGGCGTTTTATTGACAATTTGTGGAGAAGGATTTACAACTATAGTTACCGTGAAATTTGTGGAAGCACAACCATTCGTTGAATTAGAGGTTGCCGTATACACAACAGTTTGTGGGACAATGGTCGTGTTAATTAAAGTTTGGCTTACACTTAATTGAGGAGTTGTTTCATTTACATCTCCAGTAACATTTGAATTGTCCACTACAGTCCAAGTATATCTTGTTCCTGCTAATACAATATCTCCTCCGCCGTTGGAAGGTGTTACACTGAATGCATTGTTACTACAAATAGTCTGACTCTTGGGACCAATCACCGCAGTTGGCACTACTGTAACATCAATTTCAAAAGTAGTTGGATCACATCCATTTGCAGTAGTAGAAGTTACTGTATAAATAAGATGTTGATCTGTATTTGTTGAGTTTACTAAAGAAGACTGTGAAATAGAAAGTTGTCCAATAGACTGATTTGTTTGCCCCGTTACATTTGTATTTGTTGCAACAGCCCAAGTGTAAGCAGTACCTGGAGGAACAATATCACTATCTACTCCATTCACTGGTTGAATAAAAAAACTTCCACCACTACAAACGATTGGTGTTTTTTTAGTGATAATAGGTGTTGGCGTAATGGTAATGGTTATGGTAAAAGTAGGACCATCACATCCATCAGCAGACCTAGGCGTTACGGTATAGACGACTGTTTGTTGTGAGGTTGTCTTGTT
>CAXNLL010000002.1:0-477433 GCA_964203405.1 Chitinophagales bacterium | reverse complement strand
CCTTTTATTTACCAAATTAGACAGGTTAAGTAGAGAGGTGGAGTTCTTATTCACTTTGAGAAATAAGGGTGTTAAACTTCGTTGTATTGAACTTCCTGAACTTAATACACTTACACTTGGAATATTTGGTTCTGTTGCACAATGGGAAAGAGAACTCATATCCAATAGGACAAAAAATGGATTGGCAGCGTTAAAGGCTAGAGGAGTTAAATTAGGTTCACCTGCAAATCTTACAGTTGATGCTCGTAAAAAGGGGGTTGAATCAATTATTAAAAAAAGGGTTGAAAAACGAAAATTGGAAAGTTGCAAAAATGTTTATTGAGCATTTCCAAATGAAAAATGGATATATAAACTACACCAAAATATCTAATGAGCTGAATATCATAGGTTATAAAACAAGGAACGGCAAACACTTTAACCCTTCAACCGTTAGAAGATTGAGTTTATTATGTTAAGATTATGAAATAATTTAAAATTAGTTATTTAATAGTATTTTTAATTGTTAAAACATCCAAACAAAAATTCATGCACAAGTTTATCCTAACGTTCTTATTTTTCAACATATTCATTTTGGTTGAAACTAACGGACAAAATAATCCGGTTGTTCTAAAATATAGCATTAATTCAAAAGAATTATCCGAGTTGAGTTTTCAAAAATTAGGGTTAAGGGGGGTCTTTTTAAATGACCCTGACTTTAATTACTCATTAAAAGACAAAAGCAATGGTGTTGTTAAATTAGACCTTTTAACAAAAGGACTATATAAAATCGCAGACGGGATTGACGGACATATTATTTATTTGGAAGAAGGTGATACTATTTCAATTTCACTTAATGAAATACCTAATTTATATAAAATAATATCTAATAATATCTATATTGGTTATTTCAACAATTTAAAAGCAACAGGAAAATATGCTTGGCATTATACTTTTTTTGATGAATTTAAAAAACGTACTGAAAAATTATACCCACTAAAAAATTACGAAATTGTAAATAATATAATGGCATTTAAGATGAAATGCGATAAAGCATTGCTTATTGGAGAAAATCTTCTGGACTCTTTATATAGAGCTAAAAAAATATCAACCAATTTTAAATTAGTTGCTGAACAAGAATTAAAAGCAATGTATGTTGGCAGAATGTGTACTCCGCTTTCATTCGTTCCAAAGAAAAAAATCAAAACTGATTATTTTGAAAAACTAAATACATTAAAATTTAATGACTCGTCATATGCTGTAATGTGTAAAGATTACTTACAAGCAGGAGCACTTTATACCTACTATATACACAATAGTCTAAATATTAATGACCCATACTCCAATTTGAGTAATGAAATGAAATCAATTTTAGAGAATTATACCGGCATTATAAAAGATAAATTGTTAGCTTGGCAAATACAAGATTATATTGGAAAGAATTACACACTTTTTGACTCTTGCTACCAAGTGTTTTTAAATGAATGTAAAGATTTATCACTTAAAAATGCGACTATAAATAAGGTTAATTCATTTGCATTAAAGAACAAAATATCAAATTCAATTAAATTTGAAGAATTAGTATTAGGTACAAAAGTGCAAAATGTAAATAATATCAAAAGCTCTATACTATCACAATTCAAAGATTCTGTGCCAACATTAATTGATTGCTGGGCTACATGGTGTATCCCATGTAGAGACCAAATGCCTTTTATACATAGTTTTGAAAAGAAATATAAAAATAAATTAAATGTTGTGTATTTGTCCTTTGATAAAGATGTGGTAAAATGGAAAAGCTATCATAAAAAGAACAATTTAGGAGTAAACCAATTTATTATTGACAATGACTTTGGTTCAGCATTTTCTTTATATTTTGATATTCAAGAAATACCACGTTATATACTTATATCAAAAGGAGGCGTTAAAGTATTAAATGCGAGAATGCCATTGCCAGCTCTACAAGAAGAATTTGAAGAAGAATTAAAAAAATATTTGAACTAATATAAAAGCAAAACATCCTATCCTTAAAAATCTCTAAAATATTTACTAAATCAGTTGAGGAGGTATTCATTTTAGAGGAAAATGACTAAATTAGTAGTATGAAAAACATCTCACCAAAACTTATGAAATACCTTAAAATATTGATTTTGGTATCATTGATAGGTGTAATATCTTATGATATATATTACAATCTAAACAATCCTTATATAAAAAATGGGAAAGGAATTGTGGTGTTATTGACTACAATTTATTTAACTCGTAAATTGTTGAGTAGAAGGACTGAACTAACCGAAGACACAAAATCAAATTAAATTAAACCAATCAGTATGAAAGTTATTCAATTTATTATATCTGTATTGATTATTGGTTCATTTTTCTATATGTTTACATTTCAAAATAGTAATATACTTTTGAAGGTTTTTATTTTCGTATTGCTAATACTCCGGTTTCTTTTACCATACATTTATAAAAAGTATATTAAAGTTGAAAATGAAAAAATATAAACAAAGAGTATTTCTTCAATACTCAATAAATTCCATTACAATATTTACTTCGTTATTTCTTTCAATGAATAATGGAAGAAACATTGAAACAAAAATGACAGGTCTATTTTTTATTTTAATAGGAATACTTTATATAATTACACAAACAAAATATATCATTGAAGGTGATAAACTCCTATTGAAAATTGGTAAAATTACAGAAACCACAATTGATATAAATAAGATTGAAAATATAAGTTTAGTGAAAGTGAGATTTATGAAATCACCAAAATTGGTAATTAGAAGTGGGAAATACAATAAGTTTGATTTTTTCCCAATACAGAATGATATTGATGACTTCATTAAAGACATTCAACACATAAATCCAAATGTATCTGTTAGTTTAACTTAACTCATACAAATCCAACATTTGGTTGGTTTCAAAGTTGGTGTATTTGAACTTAATACTATTTCATCTTCTGTAATTCCAAACCCACTTTGAGGTTAGGTAGAAACCTGTCTTTCCCGATTATTCCCGAAAGTTCCCAATACAAGAAAACCCCTGCCTTAAAGCAAGCGTTTTTTAGTGGTTTAATACAATTATTGTGTTTTATAAGATATTAATTGATAAATTAGTAGTATGTAAAACATACCTAACTTCCATTTTGGAAACCAGTTGAGGTAGGTTAAGTCACACGGTCTCGCTACATGAAAATCAAGGACTTACGTTAAATCGTGGGTCCTTTGTTGTGTGAGGAAAAATGGAATAAGACCTACATTTTTTAAAAAATTCATTTGTGTAAAAGGGATTGATTATCAATTATATGTAAATTATTATATACAAAATGTATAAAATATTTGTCTAAATGTATATTATAATATACATTTGAAAAAAATAATTATGAAATCTTCACTTCTTCCACACAACTATAAAAAAATTGGATGGTTGTTATTCATACCATCTGTTATTGCTGGACCGTTTGTTATGTTTTCTCCTAAATTTACTTTTCAAAGGATTCAGGCTTTTGGATATTTTGGCACTCGAATGTTTCAAAGTGAAAAAAGGTCCCCTTTTAGAATAGACTTTGTTTGGCTCTATCCTAATTTAGTATGTGTTCTTTTATTAATTGGAGGGATGTTAGTGATGTTCTCCAAAGAAAAAAAAGAGGATGAATATATCAATCAACTTAGGTTGAATTCATTACAAAATTCGGTATTTTTCAATTATATTTTTCTCTTTTTTGGTATCGTTTTTATTCACGGAGTTCCATTTTTTCAGGTGATGTCTTGTAACTTATTTACTGTTATGATATTCTACATTTTGAGGTTTCATTTTTTAATCTATAAAAATTCAACTAAAACAAATGATTAACAAGATTAAAGTGGAACGCGCAGTGAATAATCTTACACAAGAACAGTTGGCGGAGAAGGTTTCTGTTACAAGACAAACCATTAACGCTATTGAATTGAAGAAATTTGTTCCTTCAACCGTCTTGGCGATAAAGATTTGTAAGGTCTTTAATAAGACCATTGAGGATGTATTTAGTTTAGAGGATACTGATTAATTTTCTACTTTCCCGATTATTCCCAAAAGTTCCTAGCACTTGAAAACCCTTGCAGTAAATCAAGGGTTTTTTAATGTCAATTTTATAATAGGGTACAGTTGAATTTACCAATCTGCTACACACTTTTGCTACACACTTTACAAAAATCCAACCGATTATGAAATAGGGTAAAAACAAAAACCCTTGATAGACAAGGGTTTCAAGAGAAAAGTGGTCTCGCCAAGAATCGAACTTGGATCTAGTGTTTAGGAAACACCTATTCTATCCATTGAACTACGGGACCATCGGCTATTAGTAGGCCGAGGACAGCAAAAATAACCACATTATTTGGTATCTTTACGCCTCTAATACAACACAATATGGGTTTTTACAATATCATTATTAAGTATCGCTTCTGGTTAAGTTTACTAGCAGTTGCCTTGGGTTTAGGCCTTGAATTACCTGGCATTGCTGGTTTTTGGCCTGTTTTCCCCCTTTATTTTTTAGGGTTAATAGGCGTTTTAAGTCATTTTTTTATTGGTCCTCTTCGTTTGGTGCAAGCGCCTATGGAGGTGGGTGATATGGATGAAGTGGAGCGAATTCTAGCCACTATCTGGTGGCCTCAACTTTTATACAAGCCTGTCCGCAGTACTTACTATACTATTAAGGGCAATATTGCCATGGCGAAACAAGACTTTGATACTGCCGAAAAACATTTAAAGCATAGCAACGATTTAGGATCGGCCATGCCGGAGGCAGAAGGTGCCAACAAATTACAATTAGGTATGATGGCCATGCAGAAAGGAGATACTAAACAAGGCGAGTCATATATACGTGCAGCCATTCGTGCAGGTATTCCAGATAAAGAATCGGAAGCGGTTGCATTTTTAAGCATGTGTCAAATTTTTATGAACAAGCGCGAGTTTCGTGCTGCTAAAGATTATTTCCGCAAAGCCAAAGCTTGCAAACCCACTACTAAACAAGTAGTAGATCAAATTAAAGAAATAGAGAAATACATTTCTCGTATGCCTGGGTAGTCTAACCATTAAAAGATATCATCGAATATGAAACAGGTAAATAAAAATTTTGACACTGTTAATTTTTTTCGAAAAGTAAAAGAAAAAATATCCAAAGAAATTTACGGAATGTCTAATGATCAATTAAAAGACTATTTTAAAGATAATTCAAAAGAAAATTATTTTAAAAAATACAATGAATTAAAAAATCAAAAAATTAATTAAAATAAAATTTAAAAAAAGCTATAGTCTTCAATATATTTTTAAGCCCACTTCATACGAGTGGGTTTTTTATTTAGGCAATTTTCTAAACGTATAAATACTGCGTTTTTGCATCAATTGAATTTTTATTATTGCTGCATGAAACAAAGAATATACCTAGATACTTCAGTTATTGGTGGAGCCTTTGACAAGGAGTTTGAAAAAATCACTAACAAGCTTTTTGAAATGGCATTGCAAAAGAAAATTACTTTGGTAATTTCTGATGTAACTGAAAAGGAGTTAGCTAATGCGCCTTTAGAAGTAATATCATTTTTTGCAGCCTTAAATAATGCTGACATTGAATTCGTCTTCAATAATGAAGAGTGCATCAATCTGGCAAATTTGTATATAAAAGAAGGAGTGGTCGGACAAACTAGTTTTGATGATTGTCAACATATTGCAATTGCTACAGTTCATAAAGTGGATGTACTTGCTAGTTGGAATTTTAAGCATATTGTGAATATTATTCGAATACGTGGCTATAATTCTGTAAATTTGAAATTAGGATATCAGGTATTAGAAATTAGACCTCCTAATCAAATTATAGATTATGAAAATTAACGAGACTGTACCAAAAAATTTTGATTCTGTAAACTTCTTTAGAAAAATTAAGGATAAGATTTCAAAAGAAACCTTTGGCTTATCAAATGAACAATTGAAAGAGTATTATAAAGATGCTAATAAAGAAGCTTTCTTTAAAAGACTTGATGAGGCTAAGTTAAAGTTTAAAAAATAATTTTAACTTTATTAAAATAATATGCTATTAGATATAATGTTCGCAAAGTATTTATTAAAAAGAAATATTTCAGTAAACAGAGTTAAATTAATTTTAACTATAAATTATTTATCAGCTAGTTTACTACTTTATCTATTTGTATTCCATCAAAAAAATAATATTGGTGCGACAATAGCCTTTGCCTTGGTAATAGCATTCTTCAGCTATGTTAGAACAAAAAATTTAGAAAACTTTTTCAGAAATAGAAATAAACTCTAACCCAACAACTTCTCTATCGTCGGTGCGAAATGCGCATGCTCAAGGGCATGAATTTTATTGGCTAAGCTATCAGCTGTATCGTTAGCATCTATAGAACATTTTGCTTGAAATATAATAGCGCCTTCATCGTAATGCTCATTCACCCAATGAATGGTTATACCTGACTCTTTTTCTTTTGCAGCAATCACTGCTTCATGCACACGCGCTCCATACATTCCCTTGCCTCCGTATTTTGGAAGTAGTGCAGGATGAATATTTATAATAGCTTTTGGATAAGCCCTTACCAAAACTTCAGGTACTTTCCATAAAAAACCAGCGAGAACTATAAAATTGATATCGGCATTTTGCAAACTCTCTACATAGCCTGTTGCACTGAAATCGGTCTTATTAATAATTAAACTAGGAATTCCTTTTTCCTTGGCTATCTCCAAAACCCCAGCACCCGGCACATTACAAACTATTAAAGAAAATTTTATAGCAGCGGATTTAGTTCCTGTACCATTAACAGAACCGCCCGCAGTCCTTTTTTCAAAATATTCTATAATTTTTCGAGCATTGGTCCCAGCACCAGAAGCGAAATATGGCGATATGAATCGGCGCCGAAGACGCAGTCGAAGGCGCCGCATATTTCTCCGAAGCAGAATCCCCAGCCAAACCACTACCCAAGAGCCTGCTTCCAACCCTGCTCAAATAACCCTTAAAAAAGGCAAATTGCCCGGTAAAGAAACTTACGAAAATCACCGAAAAAGGCCATAAAATGGTCAAAAATAGGGGATAAACGAGCCAAAATGCCCAATTTTTCTCCAAAAACACCAATTTTAGCAAAAAGCTACAAAGCCTTCCACTGAGGCTACCGCCCAGGGCAAAAGTGAGAATGACCAGCCAAAATTGGCCTGTTCCCAGTTTCCACTTTTCTTGTAATCTTTTAAATGCTTTCATGCTGTTTTTATTGTTAAACCTAAGGCTAATGCGGCGCGAAGCGCCGCAACCAGTTTTCTTACCCTCTCAAGGCCCTCAAAGGTGCCATTTTTTTTCAAAACAGCCCCTGTAAATCGAAATAAAATCCACAAACTAAAACTAACGTTTACATTTATTATGACATTCGTCAGTCTTTTTTTACTCAGTTCCCTGAAACTCAACAAATTCAATAAAAAAAACTTATACATTTTCTTAGTATTGAATCCTATTCTTAAGTAATTTTGCATCCGTTAAAGGACATTTTACACCCTAGACACTTTCTCTATATATGACAATGTTAAGAAGCCTAGCTAAGATCGTTTCGATCTTCCTATTTATCACCCTTAGTTCATCTATCGGAAATCAATTAAATGCGCAAGACGGGAAAGCACTTTTCTCACAAAATTGTGCATCATGTCACGCGGTTAATAAAAATTTAACAGGTCCTGCACTTGCAGGTGTGGAAGATCGTTGGCCTGAAAAAAAGAATTTGTATGCATGGATTAAAAACTCTGCAGCCTATTTAAAAACAGGAGATCCTTACGCAACAAAATTGTACAACGATTACAATAAAACTGCAATGAACTTGTTTCCTAGTTTAACCGATCAAGATATCGATGCTATACTAGCTTACATTAAAACAGTACCTGCCGTAGGTGTAGCCCCAGTAGCCGGTGCAGCTGCTGAAGCCCCTAAAGAAGATTCTGACAGTACTTTAATTTTTGGTTTACTTACTTTAATTTTAGCAGTCGTTTCTATTAATCTTATTACAAGTTAATAGCAACTTAAAAAAATTATCTGACGATAAATCAGGTATCCCAGGTGCAAGCCCAGTACCTTTTTATCAGAAACAAAGCATACATCGCTTTTATCGCCATCATATTATTTATTGTAGGGGGTTATTTGACTACAAAGTGGGTGCTATGAACTTAGGTCGCTCTAAAGATTATCAACCAGAACAACCTATTTATTATTCTCATACAGTACACGCTGGCGTCAATCAAATTAACTGTCAGTACTGTCATACAGGAGTACTTACCAAGGTAAACAAGCAACATTACCTAGTGTGAATGTTTGTATGAACTGTCACACTGGCTATTAACGAATACAAAGGCGCACCTTTAGTAAGAGAGAATGGAGATATAGTAGATGGTACTGCAGAAATTAAAAAATTATACAAATACGCAGGATTTACTGAAGGGCAACCTTGGGATGCAGCGAAAGCAAAACCTATCGAGTGGGTGCGTATACATAACTTACCTGATCACGTTTATTTTAACCACGCACAACACGTGAACGCTGGTCAAGTAGCTTGTCAACAATGTCATGGTGAGATTCAAAAAATGGGTGAAGTAAAACAATTTTCAGATTTAAGTATGGGTTGGTGTGTTAACTGTCACAGAAACAACAGAAGTTCAATTTAAAGACAATGGTTTTTATAGCATCTATGAAAAATTCCACGCCGATTTAAAGAGTGGAAAAATTGATAGCGCGAAAGGAATTACTGTTGAAAAAATTGGTGGTACAGAGTGTCAAAAATGTCACTACTAATGTCACTACTAATAGCATTTAACTGAATAACGACTGAATTGATAAACAGATTAAATAAGAAGCGTAATATTTTATATACATTACTATGGAGCAAAAAAAGCACTGGTCAAAGTTTTGGAGAATTAAATAATTCTGAAGCTTATAACAAAGAAGTTCAAAATGAATTTAAAGAAGAACTTCCTTTTGTTGAAGACGAATCTACTTTAGAAAAAGGAGAAAGTTTTTTACAAGCAAAAGCACCTCGTCGTGATTTTTTAAAATATGTAGGATTTAGTACTGCAGCAGCAGCTGTGGCAGCAAGTTGTGAAATGCCTATTAAAAAAGCCATTCCTTTTGCGAACAAGCCTGAAGATATCGTTCCAGGTATTGCAGATTATTATGCAACTACTTATGTACAAGATGGTGATGTAGTATCTGTACTTGCTAAAGTACGTGATGGTCGTCCTATTAAATTAGAAGGTAATGATTTAAGCCCTATTACTGTTGGTGGTACTTCTGCAAGAGTGCAAGCTTCTGTTTTAGATTTATATGATACAGCTCGTTTACGTTTTCCTAGCATCTGCTGGAAAAGAAGCAAGCTTTGAAGCGATTGATAAAGCCATTGCAGCTGAATTAAATGGCGCTGCAGTTATTGTAACAAGCTCTATTACTTCTCCTTCTACTAAACAAGTCATTGCGCAATTTTTAGCAAAGCATGCTGGTAGCAAACATATTACTTACGATGCAGTTTCTCACAGCGCTATGCTACTTAGCGAACGAAGCTTCTTATGGTAAAACAGTTATTCCTTCTTATCATTTTGAAAATGCAAAAGCAATTGTTTCTTTAAGTGCCGATTTCTTAGGTACTTGGTTAAGTCCTGTTGAATTTGCTAGACAATATGCAGTGGGTAAAAAATTAGATGAAAAAAATCCTGCAATGAGTAAGACATATCCACTTTGAAACAGTGGCAAGTATGACTGGTTCTAATGCAGATGAAAAATATTTATGTCGTCCTTCTGAATTACCAATGATTGCTGCTGCTTTATTAAGTGCAGTAAATGGTGGTGAAATTACAGGCATCACTGATGCTAAATTAAAAGCAGGTATTGAAGCGGCTGCTAAAAGCATTAACTGCTACACAAAGGTGCTGCATTAGTAGTATCGGGTAGCAATGATGTGAACGTGCAAATTATTAGTAAACGCCATTAATGAGTGCCGTTGGTGCGAATGGCTACTACCATTAATTTTGGCAGCGACTTTAAATTACCGTCAAGGTATTGATAGCGATTTTGCAACTTTTGTGGATGATATGAACGCAGGTAAAGTAAACGCTGTTTTATTTTATGGCGCGAATCCTGTTTACACTTGGCCTAATGCTGATAAAGTAAAATCGGGTTTAGCAAAAGTGAAAACAACTATTTCATTCAATGCTAAATTAGATGAAACAACAGCGCTTTGTAAATATGTCAATTCCTGCTCCACACTTCTTAGAAAGTTGGGGTGATGCTGAACCAGTAACTGGTCATATCTCTTTCATTCAACCTACTATCTCTCCTTTATTTAAAACACGTGCCTTTGAAGACTCATTATTAAAATGGTCTGGAGATGCAACTGATTATACCACTTATTTAAAAAACTATTGGTCTGCTAAATTAGGTGGCGAGACTGCTTGGAATAAAACATTACAAGCTGGGTGTATTAATTCCTGCCGATGTAAACTAATATTGGTGCAAGTATTAATAGTAGCGTGGTAGCTACTGCGGTGGCTGCAGTTACTGCGGTGAAGCCTAGCAATAAAATTGAATTAGCCTTATATCAAAAAGTAGGTATTGGTGCTGGACAAGGAGCTTCTAACCCATGGTTACAAGAATTACCTGATCCAGTTACACGTGCTACTTGGGATAACTATATTATAGTATCTCCTGCTATGGCAAGAACTTTATTGAACATTGATTTAAATAATCCAGGTCAGGCCGATGCTTATGAAGTAAAACCTCCTAAGCAAGTGGTTAAATTAACGGTTGATGGAAAATCAATTGAACTTCCTGTTTTAATTATTCCAGGCACACATCCACAAACAGTGGGTATTGCAGTGGGGTATGGTCGTGCAGAAGCAATGGGTAAATCGGTTATTGGTACTGGTAAAAACGCCTATCCTTTAGCAAGCATTGAAAATGGATTAGTACAATTTGCTTCTAGCAATGTTACATTAACTGCAACAGGTGAAACTTATCCTGTGGCATTAACACAAACACATTTCCGTTACGATACTGCTCAAGGAAATCGTACTGAAGTAATGAAAGAAATTACTTTAGCTGAATATATTAAGCATCCAACAGAAATTTTAGAAGAGCGTGAAGCTGAATTGAAACCTTATGGTGGATTAGAAAACTATGAAGCGCAAGGAACTATTTATCCAGTGTACGCTCGTCCAGGTATTAAGTGGGGCATGAGTGTAGATTTAAATAGTTGTAATGGTTGTGGTGCTTGCGTGGTAGCATGTAATGCAGAGAACAACGTTGCAGTGGTAGGTAAGCCAGAAGTTTTACGTGGCCATGAAATGCATTGGTTACGTATTGATAAATATTTTAGTGGTGATATGGATAACCCTAAAGTGGTATTCCAACCATTAATGTGTCAACATTGCGATAATGCTCCTTGTGAGAACGTTTGTCCAGTGGCTGCAACCAACCATAGCTCTGAAGGTTTAAACCAAATGACTTATAACCGTTGTATTGGTACTCGTTATTGCGCGAACAACTGTCCTTTCAAAGTGCGTCGTTTTAACTGGGCCGATTATACTGGAGCAGATAGCTTCCCAGACAATCAAAAAGGATGTATTGAACGATGTAGTATTAGATATGAACGACGACTTAACAAGAATGGTATTAAACCCAGATGTTACAGTTCGTTCTCGTGGTGTGATTGAAAAATGTTCTTTCTGCGTTCAACGTTTACAAGCAGCTAAATTAGATGCGAAAAAAGAATCTCGTCCAATGGTAGACTCAGATGTGAAAGTGGCTTGTCAACAATCATGTCCTACCAATGCCATCAACTTTGGTAATGCAAACGATAAACATAGTGCAATTACTAAAGTACGCGTAGAGAATCCAAATCGTCAGTTTTATGTATTAGAGCAATTACACGTTTTACCGAATGTGACTTATTTAGCCAAAGTAAGAAACTCTGAGGAAGAAGAACATGCTGAAGCAGCTCATGATACTAAAGCAGCTCATGATACAAAGGCGGAGCATAAAACAGAAGCGGCTCATTAATAATAAGTATAGATTAAAAAATTAGAAAATTTAAAGATGCATATTAAATACGAATCACAGTTGCGCGAACCATTGGTATATGGTGAGAAAAATTTTCACCAAGTTACCGAAGACATCTTGCGCCCTATTGAAGTGAAGCCATCTCGTTTATGGTACATTGGTTTTTTCATTGCTGTTACTCTATTATTATTTGGAGTATATCAGTTTATATCGTGAGGTAACTTATGGTATTGGCCAGTGGAACTTAAATAAAACAATTGGATGGGGTTGGGATATTACCAACTTCGTATGGTGGGTAGGTATTGGTCACGCGGGTACTTTGATTTCTGCTGTATTATTATTATTCCGTCAAGGTTGGAGAACAGGGGTGAACCGTGCTGCAGAGGCGATGACTATTTTCGCCGTTATGTGTGCTGGTCAATTCCCTATCTTCCACATGGGTCGTGTTTGGTTAGCGTTTCTTCATTATGCCTTATCCTAACTCACGTGGTCCATTATGGGTGAACTTTAACTCACCTTTATTATGGGACGTATTTGCGATCTCTACTTATTTTACTGTTTCATTATTATTCTGGTACTCTGGTTTATTACCCGATTTAGCTACTGTGCGTGATCGTGCGTTTACTAAATTAAGACAAAAATTATATGGTATTGCTGCTTTTGGTTGGACAGGTTCTACTAAACATTGGCAACGTCATGAGAGTTTATCTTTAGTATTAGCTGGTTTAAGTACTCCACTTAGTATTGTCAGTACACACTATTGTATCTTTTGACTTTGCCACATCCGTTATTCCTGGTTGGCATACTACTATCTTCCCTCCTTACTTCGTAGCAGGTGCCATTTTCTCTGGCTTTGCGATGGTACAATCATTTATTGATTGTTGTACGTAAGGTTTTCGGATTAACCGATTATATCACTATTGGACACATCGACTTAATGAATAAAGTAATTGTACTTACAGGATCTATTGTAGGTATTGCTTACTTAACAGAATTATTTATGGGTTGGTATTCTCAAAATAAATATGAAGGATATACTTTCTGGTATAGCCGTGCTTATTTATTTAGCCCTTATGGTTGGAGTTATTGGGGTATGATGACTTGTAACGTATTGTCTCCTCAAATTTTCTGGTCTAGAAAAATGAGAAGAAATGTTTTCGTTACTTTCTTCATGAGTATCATTGTAAATATTGGTATGTGGTTTGAGCGTTTTGTAATTATTGTAACTTCTTTATACCGTGACTATTTACCATCTAGCTGGTCTGTTTACTATAGTCCTTCTATTTGGGAAATTGGTTTCTACTTAGGAACCTTTGGTTTATTCTTTACTTGCTTCTTCTTATTCGCTAAATATTTCCCTGTTATTGCGGTAGCAGAAATTAAATATGTATTGAAAAGAAGTGGAGAATCTTTCAAACCTGAGTTTGAAAAATTAGAAGCACAACCCTTGGATAAATTTGTTCACGATAATGCGCATGCACATTAATTATAATATCGATTAAGAAAAAATTATGGCACAAAAGAAATTTGTAGTTGGCTGTTTTGATGAAGAAAAAGTTTTATTCCCTGCGGTAAAGCAAGTGCGTACTGCTGGTTATAAAATCAAGGACGTATACACTCCCTTCGCCGTGCATGGTTTAGACCACGCATTGGGTATGCGCGAAACAAGCTTACACACTGCTGGTTTTATTTATGGTATCACAGGTACTAGCTACTGCTGTAAGTGCAATTAGTTGGATTTTCACAAAAGACTGGCCTTTAAATATTGGTGGTAAACCCCATTTTGCTTTACCAGCCTGGGTTCCTATTATATTTGAGTTAACCGTTTTATTTGCAGCCGTGGGTATGGTGATGACTTTTTGCTGGTTATGTCAATTAGCACCTGGTGTGAAGAAGCATCATTTTCATAAGCGCGCTACCGACGATTTATTTGTAATGGTTATTGAGTGTACCGATAAAACAAATACAGATGATTTACTAGCCTTCTTAAAAACCAACGGTGCTATTGAAACAGATGTGCAAGTAGCTGAAGAAGAGTGGTGGTTTGGTACTTATGATAAAGAAGATGATTTATATAATACTAAACAAGTGGCCCTTTAAGCAATTACTAATCTAACGAATAAGATGAATAAAAATAATATTAATAAGAATCTGCTTTTAACCATTGCTATTGCAGCAATTACATTGGTAGGCTGTGATGAAGTGAAGCGCACACCTGGTACTGTCTATATGCCCGATATGGCCTATAGCCGTGCCATCGAATCTTACACCGATTTGACTTACTTAAAAGACCAAGGCATTCATTTTGATGCAAAGCCAGTGGCTGGAACAATTGCGCGTGGTAAGGAAATGCCTTTCCCTTATGCAATAGATAAACCAGGCGATACAACGAATTACAATGCGTCTAAAGTAGTTCCGAATCCCATCGATTCTTTAGTAGGAAGAGATGCTAGCAGAAGCAGAGCGTTTGTATTTAGTGAATTGTGGAATTTGTCATGGAGCAAAATTAGATGGTAATGGTCCTTTATATAAAGATGGCAATGGTCCTTATGCTGCAAAACCTGCTACACTAGTAGGTGATGCTAAATATGAGAACATGCCAGCAGGTCAAATGTTTTATTCTATTGCGTACGGAAAAAACTTGATGGGTTCTTATGCATCTCAATTGAACAAGCGTCAACGCTGGATGATTATAAAATACATTAAGAATAAACAAAAGAAGTAAGATGGCATCTATTAAAGAGCAATTCGAAATTCCTGGTAAACTTAAAACATGGTCTTATGCATTAATAGGCATAGGTGCCGCTGCTTTATTATACGGGATGTTTACCAAAGGATTTAGTTCAGACGAACACGAGCAAGTACATTTTTGGGGAACCTTAATGTACAATACTATTTTTTGGACTTTAGTAACCAATGCTGCTATGTTCTTTATATGTTTTAATACCATGGCACAAGCTGCTTGGATCCAATCTTTCAGAAGAATCGCGGAAGCTATTTCTACATTGGTTCCTATTTTTGGTGGTATTACTTTATTAGTATTATTCTATGTTATATTAAGTCACAATCATCATATTTATCATTGGTTAGATGCAGAAGCAGTGGCCAAGGATCCTATCTTAAAAGGTAAAGTGGGTTTCTTGAATCCTACTTTCTTTATTATTTGGACTTCACTTACTATAATTCTTTGGAGTTATTTCGGATACAGAATGCGTCAAATTAGTTTGGAAGCAGATATCGCTCCAATGGATCATGAAACTGCGCATAAATTTAATATTAGAAGCATGACCCGCTCTGGATTTTTCTTAGTGTGGTTTGGTTTAACAGTAGCTTCTACTGTGCCTTGGTTATGGTTAATGAGCCTTGACGCACATTGGTACTCTACTATGTATAGCTGGTATACTTTTGCAAGTTCATTTGTAGCAGGTATGGCCTTAATTGCTTTATGGTTAGTGTACATGAAAAACAAAGGCTATATGGAATTATCGAATAGTGAGCACTTACATGACGTTGGTAAATTCATGTTCGCCTTCTCTATATTTTGGACTTATTTATGGTTCTCACAATACATGCTTATTTGGTATGCGAATATTCCTGAAGAAACGGTTTACTTCAAGCACCGTGTGCAAGGAGCTTACAAACCTATTTTCTTCTTGAACTTATTTATCAATTTCCTTTGCCCATTAATTATATTAATGAAGCGTTCTGCTAAACGTAATTTTACTTTAGTAGCCTTCATGGCCGTACTTATTTTATTTGGACACTGGATTGATTTTTATCAAATGGTAATGGGTTCTTTAATGAAAGAACACGTTTCATTAGGTTGGTTAGATTTTGGTATTTTATCTTTCTTCGTGGGTGTGATGATATTAATGGTAGCGCGTTCTTTAGCAAGCAAGCCTTTAATACCTAAATACCATCCTTTCCTTAAAGAGAGTATCATTCATCAAGTATAATTATTGATTTAGAAAAAACAAATTATGAGTTTAATATTATCTGTTGCAATCATCGTTTTTATTTTTGTGGTAATTTTTCAAATTGCCAAAGCAAGTGAGTATGTATCAATTTTAAAAGGCGAAGAAGCCAGTCGTCAACAAAACAACAAAATCAACGGATTTTTGATGATTGCTTTTTTGGTCCTAGGCTTTGTAGGTATTTATGTTTGTAATAAAGCCTACTATGGTAAAACACAATTAGCACAAGGTGCAGCAAGTATTCAAGGAGAGAAAGTAGATGAAATGCTTTTTGTCACTTTAATAATTACAGGTATTGTATTTGTGATTACCCAAGTATTATTATTTTGGTTTGCGTTTAAATACCAAGAAGATAAAAAACGTAAAGTTTTCTTCTTTGCCCATAGCACTAAACTAGAACTAATTTGGACAGCTATTCCTGCTATTGCTTTAACGGTATTAGTAGTGTTTGGTTTGCGTAACTGGTTTTTCTTTACAGGAGAAGCGCCTAAGAATGCAATGGTGGTAGAAGTCACTGGAAAACAATTTGGATGGATATTCCGTTATCCAGGAAAAGACGCTGTGTTTGGAAAAAAATATTATAAGAATGTTGACCCTGCTACCAACTCTGTAGGTATAGTTTGGGACGATACTTATTCTAAGGACGATATCTTGTTGGAGCAAACAATGTATGTAGTAAAAGGCACTCCTAT
Source organism: Chitinophagales bacterium (assembly GCA_964203405.1). GTDB lineage: Bacteria > Bacteroidota > Bacteroidia > Chitinophagales > Chitinophagaceae > Sediminibacterium. The sequence continues at coordinate 460,730 of CAXNLL010000002.1, read as the reverse complement.
TAAATTAATACTTGGCTCAAGAGATGTAATACATGATGTGGGATTAACGCATTTCCGTTTAAAGATGGACGCTGTGCCTGGTATTCCAACAACGATGTGGTTTACACCTATCTATACTACCAAAGAAATGCGTGAGAAAACAGGTAACCCTAATTTTGCTTATGAAATTTCTTGCGATCAAATATGTGGTAATGGCCACTATTCTATGAAAGGAATTATAGAAGTGGTAGACCAAGAAGAGTACGATATGTGGATGGCAAAACAAAAGCCACAATACTTCACTGCATTTCCTGAAAAGGATCCCACTGCAGTGCCGGTAGCAGCAGCAGCAGATACTACTGCTAAAGCAACCACAGCAAAAATGTAAAAACAATTTTAAGTTTTAGTAAGTTTTAAAATGAAACAAACTAAGTACTTAGAATTTTAAAATAGAAAAATTAAAAATATTTAAATAAAAGGTATGAGTCACGAAGCAGCATTACATAATCATGAAGATCACGGACACGATGATCATGGTCATCACGAACACCACGACACTTTCTTAACTAAATATGTATTTAGTCAAGACCATAAAATGATCGCGAAGCAATTCTTGATCACAGGTATGGTTTGGGCAGTTCTTGGGTGGTTTAATGAGCGTACTATTCCGCTTGCAATTAGGTTATCCCGATTCAAATTTTCCTTGGTTAGAATCTATCTTAGGTAAATGGGCAAAGGGTGGTCAAATTACGCCAGCAGCTTATTATGCTTTAGTCACCACACACGGAACTGTATTAGTATTCTTTGTATTAACAGCAGGCTTGTCTGGTACTTTTGCTAACTTTTTAATTCCACTTCAAATTGGTGCACGCGATATGGCGTCTCCATTTATGAATATGTTAAGCTATTGGTTTTTCTTTACCGCTAGTATTGTCATGTTATCTTCTTTATTTGTTGAAACAGGGCCCTTCAGTGGTGGTTGGACGGCTTATCCTCCATTGTCTGCATTACACGATGCTTCTCCTGGTTCTAAAACAGGTATGGACTTATGGATTATTTCAATGGCCTTATTCGTAGTATCTTCTTTATTAGGAGGCTTGAACTATATCGCCACTATCTTGAACATGCGTACAAAAGGTATGAGCATGACGCGTTTACCTTTAACTATTTGGGCTTTATTCTTTACAGCAGTATTAGGGGTATTATCTTTCCCAGTATTATTGTCTGGTCTAATCTTATTAATTTTTGATAGAAACTTCGGTACTAGTTTTTATCTATCTGATATTTATGTGAATGGAGTAGGTGCTTTATCTAATGAAGGTGGGTCTGCTATTTTATTCCAACACTTATTCTGGTTCTTAGGTCACCCTGAGGTATACATTATCTTATTACCAGCCATGGGTATGGTTTCTGAAATCATCTCCGTGAATTCTCGTAAACCTATCTTTGGTTATATGGCTATGTTGGGTTCTTTATTTTCCATTGCTATTTTAGCCTTCTTAGTATGGGCGCATCATATGTTTGTAACGGGATTAAACCCATTCCTAGGATCGGTATTCGTTCTATTAACTTTATTAATTGCGGTACCTTCTGCTATTAAAGTATTTAACTGGTTAACTACTTTATGGAGAGGTAATATTCGTTTCACACCAGGTATGTTATTCGCCATCGGATTTGTAAGTTTATTTATCTCTGGTGGTTTAACAGGTATTTGGTTGGGTAACGCTGCTTTAGATATTTATTTACACGATAGTTATTTCGTTGTAGCGCATTTCCATATTGTAATGGGGGTGGCTTCTATGTTTGGAATGTTTGCGGGTGTATACCACTGGTTCCCTAAAATGTATGGCCGTTATTTAAATAATTCATTAGGTTACTTGCACTTCTGGATTACAATAGCCGGCGCTTATTTAATTTTCTGGCCTATGCATTACCAAGGTTTAGCGGGTATGCCTCGTCGTTATTTTGATTTTAGCATTTGGGAAAGTTTCAAACAATTTGCTGATTTAAATCGTTTTATTAGTACAGTAGCCATGATTGTTTTTGCAACACAAATTTTATTCTTAATTAATTTCTTCTATTCTATATTCAAAGGACGTAAAGTAACTGTATTGAATCCTTGGGAGTCAAACACTTTAGAGTGGACAACGCCTCTTCGTCCTGGTCATGGTAACTGGCCTGGTGAAATACCAGAAGTACATCGTTGGCCTTATGATTATAGTAAAGATGGACATGACTTTATTCCACAAACCACACCGGTGGGTGAAGATGAAAGTGGCACACACTAATTAAACTTGAAACAAACACTTACTAATTACGCGCAGTTAATGAAATTCACCCTGAGTTTTACAGTGGTGTTTACTTGTGTAATTTGTTATATGTTAGCACCGAAGGTCATGACCTATGATTGGTCTATGATTTTACTTTTAACCTTTGCGGGTTTATGTATTACAGGAAGTGCAAACGCCATTAACCAAGCTGTTGAAAAAGATACCGATGCACTTAATGAAACGCACGGCGAATAGGCCTGTGGCTTCAGGTAGAATGTCGCAACAAACAGCGTATACTTTTGCTACCATTACAGGTATTTTAGGAGTAGCTATTATGTGGAAGTATTTTAATTTTTCTTCAGCACTACTTTCTGCTTTTAGTTTATTCTTGTATGCTTTTATTTATACGCCACTTAAAAAAATAAATTCTATAGCCGTTCTAGTGGGCGCTTTCCCAGGAGCCCTTCCTTGTTTAATTGGATATGTAGCTGGTAACGACGGTTTTGCTTATGCAGGCCTTGCATTATTTTTGATTCAATTCTTATGGCAGTTCCCACATTTTTGGGCCATTGCTTGGGTAACACATGCCGATTATTCTAGAGTAGGGTTTAAATTATTGCCTGCTAAAGAAGGGCCTACACGTTTTACAGCACTACAATGTATTATGTATGCAGTGCTTATGATTCCTGTTGGTTTTATTCCTTATTATTTAAACCTAACTGGACAAATAAGTATGTGGGTTTTATTAGTTGCTAATATTTTTATGGTCGTACAATGTGTAAGGCTGTATCAAAATATGGGCGTGCCTGCTGCAAGAAGAGTAATGTTTAGCAGTTATATTTATTTACCCATTGTTTATTTAGCCTTACTCGCAGATAAATTATAAAAATTATATTATGTCAACAGCATTAAGCACAAAAAATAAAATACATCCATATAAGATGTATTTATATATAGGACTAGGTAGTATTGTAATGATGTTTGCTGGATTAACCAGTGCCTATATTGTAAAAAAGAGCCAGGCCAATTGGTTGGATTTTGAACTTCCTAAAGTATTCTTTATTGCTACCGTGGTTATTTTACTAAGTAGCTTTACCATTCAAATGGCGGTAAAAAAGGCTAAAGAAGGTCTTCAAACCCCTTACCGTACTTTTTTATCTATAACCGCTTTTTTAGGGGTGGTTTTTATGATTTTACAGTACCAAGGCTTCATGGCACTTCAAGCCAATAATATCGCTTTAACCGGTCCAAGAAGCAATTCAGCAGCCTCCTTTTTGTTCGTTATTACCCTTTTGCACCTATTACACGTTTTAGGTGGGGTGATTGCCATTTTTGGGGTACGTTTTAAGTCTTTGTCGGCCAAAAACAACACAGAAAATACCTTGCCGGTAGAATTTGCTATCTAGCTACTGGCATTTTGTAGATATACTTTGGATTTACCTTTTTGTCTTCCTTCAGTGGATTGGATAAAGGGCCTAATTTGTTAAAGATAAATACAAAAAAACCGGTTTTTTTGATACGAATATCCTTGATAGCTAATATTTTTGCACTGAAATAGAAATTGAACATGTCAACAACAACAACCGCTTCGCCAAATGAAGCAAAATTGTGGGAAGGAGGGAAAAGCCCCTTTAATTCTGAGTACGGAAAAGTAATGATGTGGTACTTTCTAATGAGTGACGCCTTTACTTTTGGTGCCTTTTTAATTTCTTATGGCACAGTCCGTTTTTCAACCAATGGATGGCCCGATTCTAACGAAGTTTTTAGAAGTTTTCCTTTTGCGCCAGAAGGAGTGCATGCGCCCTTGGTATTTGTAAGTATCATGACTTTTATATTAATTATTAGTTCTGTGACCATGGTCTTAGCAGTGCATGCTGGTAAGAATATGGATAAGCAAGGCGTGGTGAGAAATATGATTTTAACTATTATTGGGGGTATCGCTTTTTTAAGTTGTCAAGCTTGGGAGTGGAATCATTTATTTCATGAAGGTGCTTGGTGGGGAGCGAATCCTTTTTTAAATGCCGATGGTACTGCGAGCACTACTAATTTCACCAACTTCTTTTTTACCATTACAGGTTTTCATGGCTTCCACGTATTTAGTGGGGTGCTTATTAATATTATCATGTTAATCATGACACTGTTAGATAAGTTTGAACAAAGAGGTCATTATTTAATGATTGAGAAAGCAGGTTTATACTGGCACTTTGTAGACTTAGTTTGGGTATTTGTATTTACTATCTTTTATTTATTATAATTAGCATTCAAAAATTTATATGTCACATTCACACTCTGACCAAGAAGCACATAACGCAGAAGCCATTTCAGAAATCAAGAAAGTAACCATTATCTTATCGGTATTTACTATCATTGAATTAATCTTAGGTTTCTGGATGATTGGCATGACTTCTGCAGTATTAAAATTAACCATTAAAGGAACTATTGTTATTTTAATGATGGCTAAGGCTTTTTATATAGTTGCTTATTTTATGCACTTAAAGCATGAAGTAAAAAACTTAATCATGACCATTGTGGTGCCTTTGTTATTATTTGTTTGGTTTATTGGGGCTTTTTTATGGGATGGTAGTTCATTCAGAAATTTACGTAACAATTACAATCCTTATTTTAAAGAACAGGCCACTATTAAAGTAGAAAAGAAAGTAGAGGAGCATAAAGCTACTGATGCAAAGCATGAAGCCGCTGCAACAAAACATGAAACTGTAGAAACAACGCATGAAGCTACTAAACCGGAAGTAGAACCCTATTATTAAATAGTAGGAATAAAGAAAAGGTTGCGTAGTGTTGAGTTGAAATAAAGCTTAACATAGGATATGAAAAAAAGAGCGGAGCACCAAATTAAACGAGACGAACAAGTTAAAGCGGGTGCTTACGATGGAAGGTATAAGGTGAAAGTAGTACCGAATAAAAAGAAGAAATTATCAAGAGAGGGAGCTCGAGGGCCCTTTTCCAAGAAACTAAACCACCCCGATACTAGAGGTGGTTTTTTAAATATGTAATATGTCTAAGAAATCCATTTATGGTTTATTTATTGCACTGGTAATACCAGTAGCCTGTTACCTGTGGTTGAAATCGGCAAGCGATACAGCCGTTATAATGCCTCGTCATTATTTATTAGACTCTGTTATAGAACAAGTAGTAGATGGTAAACAAAAATCGGATAGTATTTGGCATAAAACGAAAAATATTCAATTGGTGAATCAATTGGGCGATACAGTTCATTTATATGATCAGCAAGGGAAAATAATTATTCTTGATTTATTTTTTACAAGCTGTCCTAGCATTTGCCCCAAGCTTACTAGTAATATGAGTAAGCTGCAAAATTCTTTTACAAGAGGAGGAGATAATCGCAAAAAGGTAGATACTTCTATTGTTCATTTTATGTCTCTTAGTGTAGACCCTAATAGAGACAGCGTTCCTGTATTAAGGGCCTATGCCAATAAAACAGGCGTCATTGCCGACAACTGGTGGCTACTAACAGGCAATCGCGATTCTATTTATAAGTTTGCTTTTGAGGAATTGAAAGTAGATCAATTTAGTCAAGAACCTATTAGTCCCGATTTTGTACATACAAACCGCTTTATTTTAATTGATAAAAAAATGCAAATTCGTGGCTACTATAATGGGTTAGATTCTGCCTCGCTTTTAAAACTGGCCAAGGATGTAGGGTATTTAATGCTAGAAAAAGACAAGACTAAAAAGAATAAAATATTTCAAGATATTGTAGACCTAAGCTGGCTATGGCTAATAATAGCCTTACTAGTAAGTTGGTTTGTTTACTATTTTAATACTAAATTTAATAAAACTACAAAAGAATAGTAAGCTATTTATTGAAAGTATTTATTTTGTAATAATAAAAATAGAATTATGTTAGCACCTGTTATTAAAAAGAACGATAAGCAAGCGAAATTATTAATTGGAGTATTTTCGGTAGTAGTATTTGTTGCAGTAAGCTTTTTAACTAAGTTTACCATTACAGTAGAACTACCTTTTGACAAACATATATTTGCATTAGCAAACGCTATTATTAATGCTACAGTAGCTGTTTTATTAGTAGCAGCACTGGTGGCAGTGAAACAAAAAAAATATACAGTGCATAAAAATATTATGCTAACTGCACTTTTTTTATCAGTATTATTTTTAGTCTCTTATATCGCACATCATTTATTGGCAGGGGAGACGAAGTTCGGTGATACCGACCATGATGGATTAGTGAGCATTGCAGAACAAGCAGTAGTGGGAAATTTAAGAGCCTTCTACTTTGTTTTATTATTTACCCATATTATTTTAGCGGCTACTAGTCTACCCTTTATATTATTTACAGCCTACCGCGGCTTAACTAGCGAATTTGAAGACCATAAGAAAATAGCAAGAAGAATTTGGCCTATATGGTTTTATGTTGCAGTTACTGGCCCCTTGGTATACTTAATGATATCGCCTTATTATAGTTAAATCCCTAATTCTTTAATAGGGTCCCAGAAATATTTTTCGAAATCTATAATAGTTTCGTTTTTCACTTTTATTTTTTCTTTGGCAAGTAGTTCTTGCATAGTAGTAGGGGTTTCAAAATGCGCCTTACCACTTAGCATTCCATTTCTATTTACTACTCTATGCGCAGGCACTTTAGGTTTCACCCCATGTGATGCATTCATGGCCCAGCCTACCATACGTGAGCTGCCAGCTGTTCCTAAATATTTTGCAATAGCTCCATAGCTCGTAACTCGCCCTTTGGGAATAAGACGCACTACATCAAATACATTTTGAAAAAAATCTTTAGTCTTTGGGGTGTATTCCATTAGTGCTTTTATTTTCGCTTAATTCTTTTATAAGTAGTAACCTTGTTTTAACTGGTTCAGGCACGGCTTCGTAATTATAAGGGCAATGTCTGCATGCATTACCACAGCAGTAGCCTCTTTCTTTGTGATACAATTCTGTAAATACATATTTACCATCAACGTCTATATAATATTGTACTCCTTCAGTCATGTTTTACTTTTCCCTTGTTTTAATTTTAGTTTACTTTAACATTCGTTTACTTTAATTTTCATTTACTTTAACGCCTCTTTCTCTTTTTGCATCATGTGTTTCTGTTACTTCAAATGCTGCAATCATTTCTTTGAGGCTTTCATCTTTATGCTTTAGGCAATACTTTGTCAATTTTAAATTGAATATAATGAATACGATTACTACTAGCAATATTTAATCCCTCATAATATGTTTTAATAGCAAAGCGCTCATCCCATTTATCCGATTGCATAAAGGCTGTTCCATATACATCATCGGTAGCGGTAATTAATGTAAGGCCGTATAGTTCAATGACTGTTTTAGTAAACAAGTATAAATTAGGGCTATCTGTTTTTAAATGCACTATACCTCCTGGTTGTAAAAACTGCTGGTATAATCTTAAAAACTGTGGATGGGTTAATCTTTTTTTAGCTTTAGATAATCTTAATTGAGGATCAGGAAAAGTAATCCAAATTTCACTTACTTCTTCTTTGGCAAAATATTGAATACTCTGTTCAATTTGCGTTCTAACAAATGCAACATTTTTAATGCCTTCCTTATTCGCAATGCTGGCGCCCTTCCAAATTCTATTGCCTTTAATGTCCAGCCCTAGAAAATTTTGTTCAGGAAATAGTCGTGCCAAGCCTACCGCATATTCTCCACGCCCACAGGCTAGCTCCAATACCAGGGGCTTAATAGCACTATTGTTTTGGGGACTATTATTAGCGCTAATTTTAAGTGTATCCAATGAAATGGGGAATTCTCCCAAGCTTAATTTTTCAAAATAGGCCTTCCATTTGCCCTGCATACCCTGTGGGTATTCCAGTACATTCTCGTACTGCTTAATAGCTGCAAATTTGATCAGTTTTTTCTGGCCCATGGGGCAAAGATAAAGCTTAGCCAGTCAATATATAGGGCTTTTTGGGTCTCATCATAAAATCGTATATTAGAGATAAGAATTTCCTTGGGGGCTTTTTATTTGGCTATGACAACACCTATTATTACCAATTAAACCATTTCCTTATTTAAAAAGAAAGAAGGCGGTATTGTTTAAACTATTTTATGAGTGAAACTAAAGTAATAGGCATTGATTTAGGGGCTACCAATATTCGTGCAGGTATTGTGCAACAGGGTAGTATACATAATATTCAAAGTAAACGCATTATAAGTGAAGGCAGCGTAGACGAAGTATTAGCCGATTTTTATTTATTAATAGATACGTTATTAGATAAAGAAGTGGTAGCTATTGGTATTGGTGTTCCAAGTGTAGTAGATTTAGCAAAAGGCATTGTATATGATGTGCAACATATTCCTTCTTGGAAAGAAGTACCCTTAAAAGAAATTTTAGAAAAAAAATATAAGCTTCCAATTTATGTAAACAACGATGCCAACTGTTTTGCCCTAGGTGAATTTCATTTTGGAAAGGGCAGGGGCAAGTCAGATATGATTGGACTTTCTATTGGCACTGGTTTAGGTGGCGGAGCCATAGTCAATAAGCATTTGTTTGCTGGTTCAAATTGTGGGGCTGGTGAGTTTGGAATGGTAGACTACTTAGACCACAATTATGAATACTATGCAAGTGGTCAATACTTTTCTCATATCTATAATTTAAAAGGGGAAGAAGTATTTGAACGTGCTAAAGCTGGAGATAAGCAAGCCCAGCAGTATTATGCAGAAATGGGTACGCATTTAGGCAATGCTATAAAAACCATCATGTATACTTATGATGCTTCCTTTATTGTACTTGGAGGTTCCGTAAGACATGCCTATCCTTATTTTGAAAAAAATATGTGGGCACGCATAAATACTTTTGCCTTTGGGCATTCCATTACTAATTTGAAAATAGAATTATCTGATTTAGAGAATGCAGGCATTTTAGGTGCTGCTGGTTTATACTACGATCAATTGTAATAATTTTTCAATCTATATTTTTAATAAAGCATAGGTTGGACTAAGAATACCTAGCCCAACCTTTGCTTATAAATATCTTCTATATTATCTACTAAATGGTTTTTGCCAATTTAGATGCATAATTACATCTTGCATACTCCATAAATATATAAATGGTGCTATCGCTAAAAGGAATAAAAATAGATAACCTAAATATCTCATTAAATAAAAAGGGTCTTTAGATTTTCTCTGCTCAACAAAGTTTGTGGAAAAGAAACGAAAAGGTACCTTAGGTTTTTTTTCCACCTGAGCATTTTGAACGACCATAAAAAGGATTAAGCTTGAAATATTTAATAATATCGAAAGAAATGATAAGAAAAATTCATAGCCATTTTCTAATTTTTGTTTTGTTAGCAAATTAATAACACTAGAAAATATCACAGTTAATGTTAATAAAAACGACACCTTCTTTTTATCTATTGTTTTTAATAAAATTTCAATTTTTTTCATATTTAATTATTGCTTGATATAATTACTTTACCTTACTTTATTATAAGATTGTAAACGTTAAAATAAAAAAATAGTAAACGCATTAATAGCGTAAAAATACGCTGTTAATGCAAGCTAACATTATAAAAATATAAATTAGAAAATAGGCTAAGAGTCAATACCTCATTAGCGCTTAGAGTTTAGAATATTTTAGAAAATACTCTAATTATAATTTCAATTCTCCCCAACCTTTTCTGTATTCTCTTTTAATAAATTGATGGTTGCTATAGCTGCTTTTTTAATAAAGTCGGCACGCCCTAATGTATTTTCTACTTTATTTCCCAATTTATTTTGTTTCATGGGTTTGAATAGTATAACAAATTCTTTATTCTCCCTGAATTTCTAAAGTGTTTTTAAATACTTGACGCTGCCTTCTAAAGTACCTGGGTCAGATTCCATCTCCACATACACCCATTTTAAACCACCTATTTTAGCTGCTTCAAAAAAGTCTTTCCAATCAACTAATCCTTTTTCTCCTAATATAATTTGTTTATTGTGATCATTGGTTGAATAGTCTTGTAAATGTGCAGAAATAAAACGACCTGGAAATTTGCGGAAATAGTCTGCAGCCTTATAGCCTACTTGTATAGCTGCTACTTGGAATTGCATTTTAACATAGTTAGGATCTAGTTGTTCTAAGATAATATCATAATCAGGTCTGCCGTCTTTTTTCTGCTCAAATTCTCCGTTGTGATTATGATAACCTGCTACTAAACCAGCCCTAGTAATTTTTTCACCAATTTTATTTAAGGTATCACATTGCTTCTTTAAATCATCCATTGTTTTTCCATACAAGCCTCCAGAACATACCATATGCTTCAAGCCCATTTCATGTGCAAATGCAATACGAGCATCTAAATTCTTTTCTAATTCATTCCATGTAAAATGCGCACTATAACAAGCTAGGCCTGAATCATTTACAATATTTTTCAATTCTTTACCACTGTACTTTGCAAGCGCTCCAAAAGTACCGGGTGCATAGCCAAAGGGTGAGCACATTTCAACATGCTGATAGCCCATCTCGAATGTCTTTTTTAAAGTACCTACGATATCCTTATTGATTTCGTCGCGAAGCACATATGACTGATAACCAATAGGGATCTTGATTCCCTTATAATTAGGCATTGCAAATAAAGAGTTCGGTATTTGTGAAAAAATACCTACAGCAGCTAAACTAGCCGCGCTATTTTCTATAAATTTTCTTCTGTTCATAAAATGGTTGTTTATAAATGATGACTAAAAGGTAAGATATTTTATCTAATTTTAAAGAGGGTCTCTTCTTTTTCTTTGCAGTCTTCTTTATTTTTTATTCACTTTAAATGAAACTATCATGGCTAAGAAATTAAATCGCAGAAAGTTTATCGGTACTACAGTAGCAGCTTCCATTGCAGCCACCATTGTGCCTAGGCATGTGCTAGGCGGCAAAGGTTATATTGCGCCAAGTGACAAGCTTACAATGGCTTATATAGGTTGCGGCACGCAGGGTATTCGTGAATTAATTGACTTACTTAAAAACCCAAAAGTGCAAATTGTATCGGTTTGCGATCCTAATAAGTTCAGTACCAACTATCGCGACTGGTCAACCACTGGAATTAGAAATTTAATGAGAGAGGCGACAGGTAATAAGAATTGGGGTGCTACTTTAAATGGTATACCAGGAGGAAGAGATGTCGGAGAAGAAATGGTGAATGGATATTATGCAAGAACGAATTCAACAAATACAAAGAAGGCCTGCACTTCTTATGAAGACTTCAGAGAATTATTAGATAAAGAAAAAGATTTCGATGCAGTTAAAATAATGACACCCGATCATTTGCATGGTACTATATCTATTGCTGCCATGAATAAAGGCAAGCATGTGGTTATACATAAACCTATTGCCAATAGAATGTATGAAGCAAGATTAACTATTGAAACTGCAAGAAAGACAGGAGTAAGTACGCATTTAATGGCGTATTCAAATATTCAAGGGAATCAGAACTTGAAAAAAATGTTGGAAGATGGAGTGATTGGTAATTTACAAGAAATACATAATTGGTCAAATAGACCTGTATGGCCTCAGTTCACCAGAAATCCAATAGAGTCTATGCCTATTCCTGATGGAATGAATTGGGATTTATGGTTAGGGCCTGTGCCAGACAGAGCTTATCATTTAGATTATACCCATATGACATTTAGAGGTTGGTATGATTTTGGCGGCGGCACCATTGCAGATATGGGCCACTATAGTTTATGGCCACTGTTTTTAACGCTAGGTATTGATACACCACCCATTAGTGCAGAAGCCTGTGGCACCACGAATCGTGAAATAGTGAATCAAGTAAGTCAAGGCATTAAAAATGATGTAGCCTTTCCATATAGCTCCATGGTAAAATTTAAATTCCCTGCACAAAAAACATTACCTGCCTTTAATTTATTTTGGTATGATGGAGGAATGCGACCAGCCATTCCAGATGAAGTAGACAATATAAATGCAGAACTACCCATAGAGGGAATGATGTTTGTAGGGGATAAAGGAAAAATATTAGCAGGATTTAATTGTGAAAATCCAACCCTTATTCCTAATTCAAAAATGGTGGCCTATATGAAAGATAAAACAAGGCCTGCTGAAAAAAGAGAAGCGCCTAATGATATTTGGATTGATGCCTTTATGAATAAACAAGAGTCGCCTGGTAGCTTTTTAAAAGCAAATGCCATTACAGAAACTATTTTATTAGGAGGAGTTGCTTTAAGAACGGGTAAGCGTATTTATTACGATAGCGAGAACATGAAAATTACCAATAACGCTGCTGCCAACAAATATTTTCATAGAGAGTATAGAAAGGGCTGGGAGTTGTAAAGATGAATTTCTATTAATACTTTCCTTGATTATGTTATTAAATTATTATATATTTAATTAATAAATTTAAAATTAAAGCTATGCGTAAAATACCCCAATCAGTTTCAGAATTTTTGAATACACCTTATATTTTATCAGAGGAGCAAATTGCATATTTTAGAGAGAACGGCTTTATTAAATTAAAACAAGTTTTAAGTAAGGAAGTGATTGCATATATGGACTCGGTGGTTACAGAGGAAGTAAATCGTTTAAACAACCAACAATTAGCAATAGAAGATAGAGATACTTATGGTAAAGCCTTTTTACAAATAATGAATATCTGGAAGAATTCCGAACATGTGAAAGAAGTCGTTTTTAGTAAGCGATTGGCTCAAATTGCTACAAATTTATTAGAAGTGACAGGTGTTAGAATTTATCATGATCAAGCACTTTATAAAGAACCGAGTGGTGGGCATACCCCATGGCATGCGGATCAATACTATTGGCCTTTGGAATCAGATAAAACTATAACTGCTTGGATGCCCTTACAAGAAACGCCATTGGATTGGGGTCCCTTAGAGTTTAGTGCTGGTAGTAATCAATTAAGTTCAGGAAGGGATAAAGCAATAAGTGATGATAGCCAAGCATTTTTACAAGCGCAATTAAAAGAGAAGGGGTATTCGCATATCATTGAATCCTTTGATTTAGGTGAAGTTAGTTTTCATAGAGGGTGGTTGTACCATCGTGCTGGACCTAATAAGTCAAATCAAATGAGAAAAGTGATGACGATTATTTATATGGATAAGAATATTAGATTAAAAGCACCTGAAAATAAAAATCAGCAAGCTGATTGGGATACCTGGTGTCCAGGAGCTGAAATTGGCGAAGTGGTCGCAACGCCACTCAATCCAATTTTATATCAGGAATAAACTATTACTTATTTAGGTTTTACATCAAACAGAAAAATGGTTCAAAATTTAGTATTATAATTTATAAAATAAAAAATTTACAATGAAAAAAGTTTTAATTGCCACGGTATTATTCGTTTTTGTTTTCAATTTGAATACAAAAGCACAAACAACTCAAGATAAAAGAATTAGAGTTGTAGCTGTATTTGCTCACCCTGATGACGCTGATTCTAAAATGAGCGGAACAGCTGTACTTTTAGCTAAAATGGGAGTTGCTGTAAAATTTGTTGCTTTAACCAATGGTGACGCTGGTCACTATGCAGAAGGGGGCGGTGTATTAGGACAAAGAAGAAGAGCAGAAGCACAGCGTGCTGCAAAAAAATATGGTATCGATGAATATGTTGTATTAAATAATCATGATGGTGAATTATTACCAGACTTGAATGTTAGAATGCAAGTTATTCGTGAAATCAGAAAATGGAATGCTGATGTCGTTTTTGGTTTACGTCCTAATGATTATCATCCTGATCATAGAAATGCAGGCAAGTTGGTAGAAGATGCCTCTTATATGGTTGCTGTGCCTAATGTTGCTGCAGATGTACCCGCATTAAAAAAGAATCCTGTTTTTTTATATATGCAGGATAATTTTAAAAAGCCTAATCCATTTAGTCATGACATTGTAATTGGTATCGATGAAGCATTAGATCAAAAAGTAGATGGTTTAAATGAACATACTTCTCAAATGTATGAGTGGTTACCATGGATTGCAAATGGCGGCGAAATAGATCCTCAAGTTCCAAAAGATCCAGCAGCAAGAAAAGCTTGGTTAAAAGGTCGTTGGATGGAAAGAACCATGAGTCCAGCTCAAAAAGCAGGTATAGGTAAATGGTACTCTCCAGAAAAAGCAGCTAGCTTTAAATATGCAGAATCATTTGAGATCACAGAATACGGATTACAGCCAACAGAAGCTGATATTAGAAGATTGTTCCCAATGTTATCCAACAAATAAGTTTAAATATTTAATTTGAAAAAGAATTACTTCATAGTAGGCCTTGTGTTGTTGACATTTTTTGTCATCTCTTTTTTGACAAATATCATCGGTCCACTCATTCCTGAAATTATCAATTCTTTTAGCTTAAGCTTAACCTTAGTTTCCTTTCTTCCTTTTGCATTTTTCATTGCTTATGGCTTTATGTCCATACCTGCTGGTGTCATGACTGAAAAATTTGGAGGAAAATTTGTGATGCTCTTTGCTTTTGGTATCGCATTTATAGGCGCATTGCTTTTTGGGTTATTTCCAAAATATAATATGGCCATTATTTCTTTATTTTTAATTGGATCGGGCATGGCAATGCTTCAAGTAGTCATTAATCCACTATTACGAAGTGCTGGAGGTGAAGCTGAGTTTTCTTTTTATTCCTTAATGGGTCAATTGGTTTTTGGGCTAGCTTCTTTTCTTAGCCCACTAGTGTATACTTATTTATCTCAAAATATGAGTACAAGTAATAATACCTTATTTTATTTACTAAAGAAAGTGGTTCCTGCAAATTTGACATGGGTTTCCTTTTATTGGTTATTTGCTTTTATTGCTTTAATCATGCTATTGGTGATTGCAGCGTTTAAATTCCCAAAAATTGCATTAAAAGAAGACGAAAAAGCCGGTGCATTTAAAGTGCACATTGCACTACTTAAAAATAAAACAGTGCTACTCTATTTTTTAGGCATATTCTGTTACGTTGGTTCTGAACAGGGTGTAGCTAATTGGATTTCGCAATTTTTATTTACATACCACGCTTATGACCCTCAAACAATAGGTGCTCAGGTGGTTTCTTGGTTTTGGGGTATGATGACTGCAGGAACATTTATTGGTTTAATTTTAGTTAAATTATTTGATACAAGAAGTATATTAATTTTATTTACCGCATTGGCTATTTTATCTTTATCCATTGCATTATTTGGAGGGGCTAGTATTACTTTATATGCATTCCCGGCAGTAGGTTTCTTTATTGCAGTGATGTATCCAATTATCATTTCACTAGCCCTTAACTCTGTTTCTGCAAACCACGGATCTTTTGCAGGTATTTTAATGACAGGCATTTGTGGCGGAGCAATTATCCCTTTGATAGTAGGCGTGCTAGGAGATTATTATACACTCAAAAATGGTATGTTATTTTTATACCTCACTTTTGGTTTTATTCTTAGTATAGGAATATGGGCCAAGCCTTTAATTAATAACAGTAAAATTAATTAATTTATATCCCTTAATAAGTTTATTTTAAAAAGCTACAATGAAAAAAAGTAATATCCTACTACTCATTATTTTTCAATTTATTTTGATAAATAATGTAGTAGCTGCTGAGAAAATTCCATTAGTGATTGAAAAGAATGTCCCAGGTGCACCACAATTACTAGGTATACCATTTCCAAAAGACAAATTACAATCAAGTGATCATGTAAGGGTTTTGAATTCTTTGGGAGAAGAGATTCCTTCTCAAATTACCATTGTCAATACTTGGGATCCTATTTCTACAAGTGTTAAATGGATTTGGGTATTTTTCTTTTCCGATACTCAAAATAAGTATAGTGTTGAATTTGGCTCAGATGTAGTTCGTAAAGAATTTATGGGGGATCGAATCATTGTAGAAAACAATCAAAGACCCTATGGTAGAGTGCGCGTGAACACAGGGCCATTACAATTTACCATAAATAGACTAGGAGGTGGTTTTTTGGATAAGGTTGAATTGGACTTAGATCGTAATGGCTTTGATGATAAAGACTTAATTGCGGAGTCCAGCAAAACAAAAGGTAGTTTTTTAAATATATTAGATCAATCTGGTATTGATACTTCTAGGGTTAAAATTACGCATACGGTTCAAGAAAAAGGTTCAGGTCCGTTACATGCCATTATTAGAATTGAAGGCGATTATTTATACAATAAAAAAGATAATAATAGTTCACCTTTTGTGATGCGTATTCATGCTTATGCTGGTAAATCTTATATTAAAGTATTACATAGTATTGTGTATACAGGAGACCCAGATATGCATAAAAAAGTAGTAGGAGAATATGCCTCTGTTGCAACTCAAAATAAAAGTATTGTAGATGAAAATGCATTAAAGAATGATCCAGGTTGGATGATACCTAATGACCAAATTAGTTCAGCTGGTTTTCAAATTAAATATTTTTTAAATGGCGATAAACAATTTAAAACCGGAAATTTTGATGGTAGTTGGACTGCACCAGGCGTTGAAAAAACAGTTGAATTAAGTAATCTTAAAAATGAATCTATTTCACTTGTTCAAACAGGCCCTAATTTAAATAGTTTACCAGCTTTAAATACTACTACACCGACGGTTCAAACAAAAGGATTTGAGGGTAGTTTGAAATTGAATCAGAAAGAAATATTTAAAAAAGACAAGGCCTCTGGTTGGATCACCCTTTCAGACAATAAATGGGGAATAGGCGTTGGTATTCGTAACTTCTTTGAGGAGTACCCTAAAGAAATTGAAATTCAAGGCGACAGTAATTTTCTATACACTTATATCTGGTCTCCATCTGTGACTCCAATGGCTTTTGCAAGAGCAACAGGAATGCCTGATAGTGAAATGCTTGGAAATTTTGCACAAGGATTGGCCAAGACAACCGAATTTGTATATGATTTCTATGATGCCAAAACACCACATGCTGAAATTCTTAAACAATTGAATTATTTTTTAGATCCGCCTGTCACGCATGCAAATGCTGACTGGTATTCAAAAAGTAATGTATACGGAGATTTCTCGGTTCGTTCAGAAAAAAATCCTGAATTAGAGCGTTCATTAGATTACAAGTTTGAATGGATGAAGTTCAACCAAAAATGGGAACCTTGGTATGGAATGTTGAATTATGGAGACTTTCAAACCTATTACATTAAGAATAAATGGAACACCTGGACCAATAACGAACCAGCGAATGATTTTATGTGGTGGATGGAATTTATGAGAACGGGTAATAGAGATTATTACCTTGACTGCTCAATCAAATTCTGCGCATGCTATGGACGTGGATAATACCCATTGGCCAGCACCTAAAAAATACCTAGGAGAAACTAATAATTCAGTCGACTTTTTTGATAACAAAGAAAAAGGAAGTATTGGTGCAAGTCCATATCTAGGAATGGGAAGAAGGCATGCCAATCAGCATTATACTTCCTTATTATCTGCGCACGTATGGGTGCAGGGCTGGATTGCTTCTTATTTATTAACTGGTAATCATCGTGGACTAGATGTGGCGGAACAAACAGGCGATTTGCATTTAAGAAGAATTTGGGGAGACCATGATTTACGCGGTAGAAGATTGTATTTATCTGTTTGGAATTTATCAGAGATATATGATGTAAATAAAAAAGAAAAATATTTCACTGAATTGAATGATCGAGTAAAAATAATGCTAGAGCTGCAAAAATCATCTGACCAAGGTGGAAATTTAGTGATTGACAGATATGGTTATTCTCAGATCTACGTTTCACATGGTTTGTATAAGTATTACCATATGACCGGGGATGATAAAATTAAACAAGCATTAATTACACATATCAAATGGCAGAGAGATAATCCTTCTGTAAATCATCAAATGGAATCTTTATTGGCTACTTTGCATGGTTTGTCCCTAGGCTATGAATTTACTAAAGATCCTAGTTACTTAAAAGAAGCTATCAAACGTGCACAAAATTTGATAACAGATAAATTACCCTTGAATTTTAATGAGTATAAAAATCAAAAAGATTTATCAGACGCTTTAGAAAAAGTGAGTCATCTTCCTGATGATAAAGAAAGTTTCAGAAGAGAAGCTATCTGGAAAATTACCAATGGCCTCCGCATATTTGGATGGACCCATATGTTTGGTATTCCTTATTTACAAAGCAAAATGGATAAAGCAAATTTGAATATTAAATCAAAATAGACTTGCAATAATTAACATTTACAAATTATGCCCTGGATTCAAACAATTGATCCTCTTAAAAATATTCCTTTATCCGCTTTAGTTGCCGCGATCCCCGTCATTTTTATTTTCTGGGCGTTGATAAAAAAAATGAAAGGGTATATAACTAGTTTACTTGCTTTAGCAATTGCCATATTTATTGCCTTACTCATTTACGGCATGCCGCTTAAGCTTGCCATGCTATCCACCTTGCATGGTTCACTTTACGGCTTATTCCCTATTTCTTGGATTATTATTTCAGCTGTTTTTTTATTTAATGTAACCGTTAAGAGTGGCCAATTTGAAGTGATAAAGTCGTTTATGGCTTCCATTACATCTGATCGAAGATTGCAGGCACTTTTGATTGCATTTTCATTTGGAGCTTTTTTAGAAGGCGCTGCTGGTTTTGGAGCACCTGTCGCGATTTCTGGCGCGATGTTAGTCGGCCTTGGTTTTAATCCTTTGTATGCAGCAGGTTTATGTTTAATTGCGAATACTGCTCCCGTGGCTTTTGGATCTGTTGGCACTCCTATAATTATGGCCTCCCGAATGTCAGATATTCCAGAGTTGGCAATTTCCCAAATGGTGGGTCGCACCTTGCCCTTATTATCTCTTTTAATTCCTTTTTATCTTGTAACGCTAATGTCAGGGTTTAAAAAATCATTAGAAGTAATGCCTGCTATTTTAGTTTCAGGGATTTCGTTTGCTTTTGTTCAATGGTTTACTTCCAATTATATGGGTCCAATGCTGCCTGATATACTAGCAGGTATTGCCTCAATTTTAAGTTTGCTATTCTTATTAAAATATTGGAAACCTAAATCCATTTGGAGATTTAAAGAAGAACCCTGCCTTGCAAACTTCGGTTGAAATAAAATATTCTTCTTTACAAATTCTTAGAGCCTGGTCGCCTTTCATAATAATGACACTATTTATTATAGCATGGGGTTTTCAACCAGTGAAAGATATACTAAACTCAATTGGGTTCATTAAATTTAAAATCCCGGGATTAGAAAATGCAATTCTACAACCTGATGGAAACCCTTTGCCCATAAAGGCGTTTGATTTTAATTACTTGTCGACACCGGGTACTGCAGTCATATTTGCAGCGCTAATTTCTATTCCTTTAATTGGCATTTCTATTAGAGAAAGTATAAAAATATTTGGTGCAACATTAAAACAATTAATGTTTCCGATTATTACAATTGCTGCTGTAGTAGGGTATGCTTTTATTGCAAATTATGCAGGCATGTCAATTACAATGGCAGTGGCGTTGGCTAGTACCGGTGTATTATTTCCATTTTTCTCGCCTATATTAGGTTGGTTGGGAGTTTTTCTTACAGGTTCTGACACATCCGCAAACGCATTATTTGGGAAACTACAAGCACAGACGGCTGACACCTTAGGATTTGATCCCTTAGTCACTGTAAGTGCCAATGCCACTGGCGGCGTAACTGGCAAAATGATTTCGCCTCAGTCAATTGCAGTGGGTGCTGCTGCAGTAGGTCTTGTTGGTAAAGAATCAGATCTTTTTCGGTTTACTTTCAAACATAGTTTCATTATGCTCTTTATTGTTTGTGTGTTAACCTGTTTGCAAGTCTACGTAACGAAGTGGGTAGTCCCAGTTTATAAAAAAATAAGTACAACTGATATTTCAGCAAATGCTAGTTTAAATAGTACAAACGCAGATCAGGGATATTGGTATCTTTTAACATTGGCCTTAGCCGTCGGCTTAATTATTATAAGCTTATCTATAAACAAAAAGAGCAAAGGAGGATATTGAATGCTGTAAGGCTAAATAAAGCAAATCTCTTTTGGGACAACTTGTAACTACATAGATAAAGTGTTTTAGTTGAAGACAGCATTAAAGTAAAAAGATTGTAATTAAAATTAGAAGTTTATCAAAAAAATATATTTTAAATGGATTCGAGGCAGAAGGCAACGGAAATATTTTTAGCTGGGGTGGAAAGTGTAAAACCTGAGAACTTAATTAAACGGTTTGTTTCCATTGAACAATTTAATTTACAAATTGAAAATTTTCAGTTTGACCTTTCAACTATTGCTAATATTTATATTGTTGGAGTGGGCAAAGCTAGTGCTGCCATGGCCCAAACGATAGAATCCATTCTTGGTTCCAGGATAACAGAAGGCCATATAATAACAAAGTATGCGCATGCAGTGCCGCTTCAATTTATTGGAATAACGGAAGCTGGGCATCCTGTGCCAGATGAAAATGGAATCAAAGGAACAGAGATAATTATGTCGATTGCGAAAAAAGCAGAAAAAAATGATTTGCTGATTTGTTTAATCTCAGGCGGAGGGTCGGCTCTTTTAACAGATGTTCCTGAAGGCTGTTCTTTAGATGATTTGAAAGACCTAAATAATATATTACTAAAATCAGGAGCAGCTATTTTTGAGATGAATTGTATTCGAAAACATGTATCCAAAGTAAAAGGGGGGCTTTTAGCAAAGACTGCATATCCTTCAAGGGTTCTGAGTTTAATACTTTCCGATGTAATAGGTGACCCTTTAGACGTTATTGCATCTGGTCCAACTGCGCATGATCCAAGCACCTATGCTGATGCAATCTCCATTATCAATAAGTACAATATTAAAAACGAAATACCAATTCAAATTTATCAGTTACTAGAGGATGGAGTTAATAATAAAAGACAAGAAACACTTAAAGAGTCGGATGAGGCATTAGAACTGACAAGTAATTTAATTATTGGTACAAATAAGTTAGCGCTGAAAATAGCAAAACAAAAGGCAACCTTATTTGGCTATGAAACAAAAATAATAACAGATAAGCTCGAAGGAAATGTAATGGATGTTGCTAAATACATAATGGATAGTATTAAAAACGCTACGAAAGAAAACATTCATAATAATACCTGCTTACTTTTTGCTGGTGAAACAACTATCAAAGTAGAGGGGGAGGGATTGGGCGGAAGGAATCAACATTTAGCACTCATAATTGCAAAATTATTAGAAGATGAACCAGGCATCACTTTCTTATCTGCGGGTACTGATGGAACTGATGGTCCAACTGATGCTGCCGGAGCAGTTGTAGATTCCTTCACATCAGAAATTGCTTCTAAACTTCAATTGAATATGGAAGATTATATCAAAAAATGCGATTCATATCATTTTTTTGAACAGGTACCTGGATTCATTAAAACAGGGCCAACACAAACAAATGTGATGGATTTAATGGTAGTGCTAATAAATCGTCAATAGATGATTTTAGTGGCTGTAGGACAGTAATTAAAGTCACCTTTTCTACTATCAGACATATCATATTAGAATAAATAAAATATTTATTCTAATTTAAACTGTAACTTTATAAGTAATAGAATACCCCCATATTCATTGAAATAAATTTTAATTTATGAAGGGGATAATTAAGCATTCAATAGCGGTCTTTTCAATTGTTCTATTAGTTCTATCTTGTCAAAAGCAGGTTGATTATGGACCTGACATCTTACAATTAAAGTCTGATGTTGCGTCATTAAAGAGTAGCATTTCAACTATTACCGCACAACTTACCAATTTAGAAGCTTCTTTAAAAGCTAAGATAGATTTAACTAATTCTAAAATTGATACGATTAACATTTCTATTAGTAATATTAATGATGCTAATAAGAAAAATGTAGATTCTTTAAAAGCATCAATCTTAAGTTTATCTAATAGTGTAAAAGATATTAATACTTCAATTAAGAATACAAATGATGCCAATAAGAAAATTTTAGATTCTTTAAAAGTAGCTATATTAAGTACAGATAGCGCACTGTTATATATAAGTTCAAGCTCTACATCTTCATTGAATACAGCATATAATAAAATTCTTTCTAATTATGTTAATGTATTACAAGTTGTAAAATCAAATTATTCTGTATTAACTATTTCGGGTAAAATTGAAAAAGGTCCATTCTCAAAAGGTTCAATTATTTCATTTTATGAATTAGATTCAAATCTTTCACAAACAGGAAAGTCATATTCAACAACTATAAATGATAATGAGGGTAACTATGATCTAAAAGCAACAAATATTGGTGGTAAAATGTTAAGAGTACAAACTGATGGATTTTATTATAATGAGATACTAAATAGTTTATCTACGTCAAGAATTGTTTTAACTGGTATTTCAAAAGTTGATTCAAGTGAAAAAGTTAATGTAAATGTATTGACTCATATTGAGAGACGAAGAGTTGAATATCTTATGAATGATAAGTCGCTGAGTTTTGATGTTGCTAAAAAGCAAGCGGTTTCTGAACTATTAACTTTATTTAAAGCTGGAACAACAGATATTACAAGGTCTGAGAAAGTTACATTATTCGGTGACAACAGTAATATTTTATTAAATATTTCATTATTATTTCAAGGATATAGAACAGATGCGCAGTTGTCTGAACTCTTAACCGACTTCTCAAATGATTTTTATAAAGATGGAACAATTGAAGATGTTACAATTTTTAAAAGAATATATAATCACAGTTATTTCATCGATACTGTCTCAGTTGCTTCTAACCTTAAAACTAAATTTAGTGTTAATTCAAGCACATATAAAATATTATCAACTTATTTAAATGATAATATTTCCAAAAAAGATGAAAGTTATATGCCTATTGTTTATCCAGCTACCTCAAATAGCAAACAAAATTTTCTTACAAGAGTTGCCACAGAAACAGTATCATCTTCTCTATATGGTTGCTTAATGTATAATAAAAATGATATACCTAGTTTTGATTTTAAGGTGACTATTAAGTCGGTTAATCCTACAGGCGGCGGAGGATTAGGTAGTAGCAGTAATATCTGGTTTTATAGTATGGGTTCTGGGTGGTCAGTTACAAATTTTCAAATGGATAATTATGGAAATCAGACATTTTATACAAATAACCCAGTTGGTGAAGTTGGCTTGCAGTTTGGAAAAGGTCAGTATGATTTGTATTATTATGAGCCTGCAAGTTCAGTTAACCCAACTTTTGTAAAAAGGTTAACAGTGAATTAATAAGAAAACGTAAATTAATTTCTCTTAATAAAAAAGCTTACCCGAAAGGTAGTTTGTGGAATATTGAATTAATATTAAGCCGTTCAATAGGCAGACCTAAAGAAACCACAGCCATTGAGCAGGATACCAAAATTGAAGTTGTTTTTGTAGAGGGTAAAACAATATTGTAAGGAAACAGAATAAAAATGATAATGGGGATGAATTGATTATAATCCTTATATTTATATAACTAAAATATAGAATATGAAAATTACATCATTAAAAAGTATTTTTCTCTTTTTACCATTTCTTGCATTAATTTCTTGTGGGCCTTCTTCTAAAAGTAATTCATTAGCCAATCAAGGCGAAGAATTTTTAAAAACTACATTAAAAGACCCTTCATCTTATCAGAAAATTTCATGCGAAATTCTTGATAGTATTAAATTATCAAAATCACTTGAAGAGGACTTATTTATGTATGAAGGTACATCTCTTGATTCTGTTAATAATGTTATAGCTGACCTGAAACTTAACCCATCCAAGGATGGAGTAAAGTATATTAGTGTTAAATGTATGTATCGTGCTAAAAATTCATTTGGAGCCTTAGTAATCAATAAAGCAATAATTTATTATTTTCCGATACCACCGCCAAGTGGAGAACAATTTATGATTTACTCTAATGAAGCGGAATAATGACCAAAGAGGGCTTTTTAACTATTTAACAATTTAAAATCGATACAATATGAAAAAGGCAATATTTTTATTATTATTAATAATTTCTACTTCAGTAATTAGTGCCCAAAAAACAATTACTTATGAGGATATGAAAACAATTACAAAAGGTGTATTTCAGCAAATTGATTGTGATATCTATATTGCTAAAGATGGGCATTCTTATAAAATTGGGGATACTTTAAAAATTGGGCGACCTTCTACAAATAAAACTTTTGCATATATAGAAGAAAGTACAGGGCTTACAGAATTAAAACCTGTTGATGTCTCAATTAGCGGTAACAATTCAATTATAAAAAGAATTTATGTTGGAGGGCTTAAAAAAACTGGTTTTCGTATTTATTTTATAGGTAAAGGCATGTGTGCACTCTGCCCTCAATACTACATAAATTTAGAAGAGGCAATTGCAACTGGTGAGATTCAATCTTTCGGAATGACAAGAGAACAGGCAATCGCTAAGCTAAAAGAGGCTAAAGATTTAGTTGACTTAGGTTTAATGACTAAGGAAGATTTTGAGAAGTTAAAAACGGAATTAACTCCATTGATAATTAAGAATTAATTTATTATGGGAGAAAAAGAACTTCTATTTAGATATGGGATAGTTACCAAAGATGATGAAAATGAGAGTCCAGATTTTATAAATTACGAATGTTGTAAAACTCATCCATTATGCGAATACATTCATAGTTCAAAAAAAATGTTTTCAAGTTCTGAAATAGAATCAATAAGTGCAAGACTTGGCTATTCAGTTTGGGATAACGTCGGTGGTAATGACAAATGTCAATGCAAATGGAAATCTTTTATTGTAACAAAGAAAGATTAGTATTATAATGTACGACTGCTTTATGAACAACGCACTCTATGTTCGCGCCGTTAGGTCTATTTAACTATTTAAAATCAATACAATATGAAAACCATAATATTTCTAATTATTATTTTTTTTTGTTCAAACGTTAGTGGACAAAAAGTATATGAATTTGATAAAATTGGAATATTAGGTAGTAAGACAAAGTTTGAGGGTACTATTACAATAACAGATAGCACCTTATCTTTATTTAGTATCATTAAAGGCAAAGAATATATTTATACATTTAAAATTGTAACAAAAGACGAAAACGACGTTGCACCTACTTATAATTGCGTAGGCCAAGTTGGGGTTAGTGACAAACACCAGTTTAGCTTTGTCCTTTCTAAAAATATGACATTTTGGAATAGCTATAATTCTAATGACAACTCAAAAATTGAACAAATCCTTTATTTCAAAAAATAGCAAATCTTTAAAAGGTTCCCCTAATAAGTTCCCCTGATACAAATAAAAAATCCCTATCAAATTGATTAACAATAAGATAGGGACTAATAGTTGCTGTAGGGGGAGGGATCGAACCTCCATGAGGCAGTTAGCTATAACACAAAGTTGAGTGGTCTACCCTGGTCGCCTATTGCTAGGCGGCTCTATGTTACGTTTATCCCGTTATCCTCACCTCCGAGACGAGGAGGCATGTTTGCCAAAATTTCATCACCCCACAGTATTTAAGAACTCATCATTTTAGGTTTTTCTATTGATTTCCCTCATTTGATAAATCAAAACTAAAGTATTGGCCTTTATGTTGCAAATATTTTAAGTATATTCTTTAAAATATAGAAAATTATTAATAAATTGCCATATTATTTAAAACTATATAAATATGGAGCCTAAAATCAATCCTAAATTGAACATTGACAAAAGCATAGATAAGCTGGATTTGCAAATTATTCAAGCCATGATGCAGGATGCTGAAATTTCCTATGCCGATTTAGGTAAGCAGTTTTTTGTATCGGGCGGTACCATTCATGTGCGTATTAAAAAACTAGAGGAATTAGGCATTGTGCAAGGCAAGCGCTTGGCGGTTGACTTAAAAGTGCTGGGTTATGATATCATTGCCTTTATTGGTATTTACTTGGAAAAGAGCTCTTTGTATGATACAGTGGCCCTGGCCTTAAAAAATATCCCCCAAGTAGTGCGTGTCAATTATACAACGGGTAATTATAGCATGTTTGTTGAAATTGTATGCAAAGACATTCAACAACTTCGTTTTGTCTTACATGACGAACTGCAAAAAATCAAAGGCATTGAGCGAACTGAAACCTTAATTTCCTTGGAAGAAAGTTTTTCGCGCAATGTGAAGATTGTATAAAATTTCATTAGTAAATTACATCAAACCTACGCTTATGAAACCCTGTACTTCGCATGATGGCAGAAGGGGCTTTTTAAAAAAATCGGCATCCATTGCGGCATTATATTTAACGCCCACTAGTTTAGTAAAAGCTTTTGCTGTGGAGTCGGTAATACCTCTGCCCATTGCTAAAGAAAAATTAGCCATTACTATTAATGGTAAATTAATGAATCTTGAAATTGATGCAAGAACAACTATACTTAATTTATTAAGAGAAGACTTAACCTATACCGGTACTAAGAAAGGATGTGAGATGGGACAATGTGGTGCTTGTATGATTCATGTCAATGGAAAAAGAGTAAAGTCTTGTATTCAACTAGCCTTGAATAATCAGAATAATAAAATTACCACCATTGAAGGTTTAAGTGAGGGAGAAAAATTACACCCCATGCAGA
The DNA here is from genome assembly GCA_964203405.1 of Chitinophagales bacterium. Lineage (GTDB taxonomy): Bacteria > Bacteroidota > Bacteroidia > Chitinophagales > Chitinophagaceae > Sediminibacterium. The sequence continues at coordinate 434,011 of CAXNLL010000002.1, read as the reverse complement.
CAGCCTTTTTAAAGAACGATGCTTTTCAATGTGGTTATTGCACCAGCGGACAAATTATGTCTGCAGTTGCTTGTGTTAGAGAAGGCAATGCAAAAACTAGAAAAAGTATTCAAACTTATATGGATACCAATATCTGTAGATGCGGTGCTTATCAAAACATTGTAGATGCCATTGAAGAAGTTGCTAAATCGGGTGTTAAAATTTAATCTCTTTAATTCAACATTATGAAATCAATCAATAATACAATACTGCTAGAAGACGAACGTGTAGATGGTGCCGAGAAGGTAAATGGCAAAGCAAAATATACAGCAGAACATAAGCTGCCTAATATGGCTTATGCAGTTTTTGTTACAAGTACCATTGCTAAAGGAAGCATTAAAAATTTAGATATTTCTAAGGCCTTAACGATGCCAGGTGTATTAGATATTATATATTATGCCAATTGCCCTGCTGTGCCAGGGTATAATCCTATTGCAGCCCAGAGGCCTAAGAATGTATCTGAGTGGAGAGGATTTAAAGTTTTATATGATAATAAAGTACGCTTCTTTGGTCAACCCATTGCTTTAATAGTAGCAGATAGTTTTGAAAATGCCAATGCAGCCATTCGTTTTGTAAAACCTGAATATGAAATTGAAAAATTTGAAACCAATTTTGATAAAGCAAGATTAGAGCCTACTAATTTAAAAGCGCCTATTAATTATAAAAGAGGTCTTGAGAAAAAATTTAAAGAGCAAGCTTTTTTTGTAGAGGGAGAATATAATATTCCTATTGAAGTACATAATGCCATGGAGCTATTTGCCACCATTGCTTTTTGGGAAGGAGAAGACAAACTTACTTTGTACGATAAAACACAGGGCCCTAAAAGTACTCAATCTACGATGGCTAGAACCTTTGGTTTAGTTGATAAAAATGTAAGAGTCATTGCTGAAAATGTGGGAGGAGGTTTTGGAAGTGGATTAAGAAGCTGGCCACATGTGCCTGCTGCCTGCATTGCGGCTAAAAAAATAAATAGACCCGTGAAGTTGGTACTTACCCGCCCTCAAATGTTTAGCTTGGTGGGCTACCGCCCACAATCTTGGCAGAAGCTTGGCATTGGTGCCGATGCTGCAGGTAATTTTATAGGTATTTCACATGAGGCCATAAGTAATACATCTAGGTATGAAGATTTTAGAGAAGGTATTGTAGAGGCTTCTAAATTTTTATATGCTTGTGAAAATGTAGATACTAAATATAGTTTACTACCACTTGACTTAAGTACGCCTATTTGGATGCGTGGTCCGGGCGAAGCAACAGGTTGTTTTGCTTTAGAGTCTGCCATTGATGAGCTTTCTTATAAATTAAAAATGGATCCCATTCAGTTAAGAATTAAAAACTTCACTGCGGTGAATCCAGAAAATAAATTACCCTTCTCTGATATTAATATTAAAGATTGTTATGCTTATGGCATGGAAAAAATTGGATGGAAAAACCGTCCTACAGTTCCGGGTAGTTTAAAAGAAAACGGAATGCTTATTGGTTATGGTATGTCGGTGGGTGTATTTGGTGCAGGCAAAGGAACGGCCTCGGTTAGAATTGTTTTAAGTAATGATGGTAAATTATTATTAGAATGTGCTGTAAGTGATATGGGTCCTGGTACTATGACAAGTATGTCTATCATAGCATCCGATGCGATGCAAATGCCTATTCAAAAAATTAAATTCAAATTAGGCGATTCTGATTTACCACCGGGTCCTTCTCAAGGTGGCTCTGGTACTACTTCTACAGTAGGCTCTGCCGTTGACTTAGCTTGTAGAACCTTGCAACAGAAATTAAAAGAAATGGCCATTCAATTGGCACCTGCCTTTGCGGGCATTACAGCAGATGCAATAGAAGTGAAAAATGAAATGGTTCTATCTAAAACAGATGCCAATACTAAAATTGATATTATCGCTTTATTAAAATTAGCCAATCAAGAAAAAATTGATTTAACGATTGCATCCAATGGTAAAACAGCAGCTCAATTAAAATTTACTAGTAATTCTTTTTCATCGCATTATGTAAAACTAGCAGTGAACCCAAAGGACGGCAGTATTAAAATATTAGAAGTTGTAACTACGGGCGACGCTGGTAAAATTATAAGTCCTAAAACTGCTAGAAGCCAAATGATTGGTGGCGTAGTAGGAGGTATTGGTATGGCGCTTACAGAGAAACTAGAATTTGATCATGCAACTGGTCAAATTACCAATGCAAGTTTTGGTGCTTACCATGTGCCTTTGCATTCACAAACGCCTAAAACAGATGTCTGGTTTGTAAATAAGCCCGATGTAAACATGAATGAGATTGGTGCAAAAGGAATAGGAGAGATTGCCTTAATAGGGTTTGCAGCAGCAGTTACCAATGCAGTGTATAATGCAACAGGCAAAAGAGTAAGAGATTTGCCTATTACGCCAGAAAAACTGGGTTATAAAAAAGCAAAAGTTTAGCTATAAAAAAAGAGTCCCGTAGATAACTACGGGACTCTTTTTTTATCGATTTGTATTTTTTGAATCTTATAACTTATAACCATCGTCAGCTACTAACTGCGCACAAATTCTTCTGCGGGCTTCTTTGCTATTGAATGAATCTACTTTAGTGAATCGCTTAAGACCAATATTCATCATACGTAGTTCATCTCCTTCTGCAAAACTATTCAAGGCGTCTTTACCTGCTTTGTTAATAGCATCTGCCGCATCATAAATATAAGTACGGGTAATATCGGCTTGCACTACAACAGCAGCTTCACCATGCATAGCTGCTAATTTTTCTACTCTTAACAAAGCCGACTCTGCATGAAAAGTAATAATAGACATATCTGCAATATTCATTAATATCTCTTGCTCTTTATTCAGTGTCATCATTAATTTTTGTACTGCAGCACCCGCTACCATTAAAATACATTTTTTGAAATTAGCAATGGCTTGTTTTTCTTTGGCAAATGGTCCGTCTTCTGCTCCACCAAAATTGGGAACGCTCATTAATTCTTTTTGTACTTCCATGGCAGGGCCCATTAAATCTAATTTACCTTTCATGGCACGCTTTAAAACCATGTCCACGGTTAAGAGTCTATTAATTTCATTGGTTCCTTCGTAAATTCTATTAATACGACTATCTCTATAAGCTTTTGAAATAGCATACTCATCGCTATATCCGTTTCCTCCATGTACTTGCACGCCTTCATCTACTACATAATCTAATACCTCAGAACCAAACACTTTCAAAATAGCACACTCAATAGCATACTCTTCTGCAGCCCCTAAAAGTGATTCTGATAAAGTTTTACCAGCAGCTAGTAATAACTGCTCTTGTTCATCTATATTATTTGATACTCTGTATAGTGCACTTTCACCTACCCATAAACGAATAGCCATTTCAGCTAACTTATGGCGAATGGCCCCAAACTTTACAATAGGTAATTTGAACTGCTCTCTTGTTTTTGCATACTGAACAGTTTGCGTTAATGCTCTTCTAGCTCCACCAATGGTAGCAGCACCTAATTTCAACCTTCCAATATTTAAAATATTAAAAGCAATGATATGTCCTTTACCAATTTCACCTAATACATTTTCAACGGGTACTTTACAATCTTGAAAATATAATTGCACAGTAGAAGATCCTTTAATTCCCATCTTATGCTCTTCTGGTCCTTGTGTAAAACCTTCGGTACCTCTTTCAATAATAAATGCAGTAAACTGTTCGCCATCTATTTTAGCAAATACAGTATATACATCGGCAAAGCCACCATTGGTGATCCAGCATTTTTGTCCATTGATAAGATAATGTTTTCCGTCGGCTGTTAAAGTAGCTGTGGTTTTTGCACTTAAGGCGTCGGATCCACTATTGGGTTCAGTTAAACCATAAGAACCTTTGTACTCACCGGTTGCTAACTTAGTTACATATTTTTGTTTCTGCGCTTCTGTACCAAAATATAAAATAGGCAAGGTTCCAATGCCTGCATGTGCAGCGTTAGCAACAGAGAAAGAATAACCACCGCCTAAATATTCTGCAACAATAACAGAGGTCACAAAATCTTTTCCAGATCCGCCATAGGCTTCTGGTACGGTAATACCTAATAAGCCCTGCTGTCCTGCTTTTTCAAGTAGGTTAGGCATTAAGCCTGGCTCTAATTTATCTACTCTATCCATTACGGGTAATACTTCTGTTTCTACAAATTGATTACACATATCAAGCACCATCTTTTGCTCTTCATTAAATTGCTCGGGTATATAAATATCATCAGCTTTTACTTCTTTGATGATCCATTCTCCGCCTTTAATAACTGTTTTAGTTGCTTCCATAAAATTTATTTTAAAGTTCTTTATTAATTTATTTTGAATTTGTCTTTTTCACTTAATCTTTTAGAGTAAATCTTTATTAGTCAAATTATCATATACTCTTTGAAAAACATTTTTTACTATATCAATCTCTTCTTTTGAAATATCTAACAATGCTTCATTCATTGTTTGATTTGCTAACTCGTATGTAATTTGTTGTAAGGGCTTAGCAATATCTGTCAAGTAGACTAAATTGATTCTTCTATCTTCTTTGCTTGCCACACGTACTACTAATTCTTGTTTTTCTAAATTATCAATGAGTCGAGTAGTACTTGCTTTATCTCTAAAAGTTCTATTGCCTAATTCTAGTTGGCTTAATCCATCTTCTTTCCATAAATGATAAAGTATGGACCACTGCTCAATAGTGATATCAAGTCCAGCGTTTCTAAAATTCTTTTGTAGTCGTCTTGCGACAGCGGTAGTAGCCATGCCATTTACGACACTGTAAAGCTCTCCTCTTTTGAATTGGTTGTTTGACATATAGTTAGTTATGCAACTAATATAAAAGTACAACCAATTTTATTGATTTTGGCAATTATTTGCCATTTTTTGGTCTTTTTTTAGTGATTTTAGGCTTTTTTGCCCCAAAATGAGCAATTTAGAGGGGGTTTTGGAAAGGCAATTATAAGGCCCTATCTAGATGTACATAGCCTCCGTCAACATAAATATGCTGGCCAGTAGTATGGCTCGATTTTTCAGATAATAGAAAGGCCACTGTATTGGCTATCTCTTCTTTGGTAGTGAATCTTTGACCTAAAGGAATTTTTGCTTTGATGGAATTTAATTTTTCTTCGGGGTTGGGTAATGTTTTTATCCATTTTTCATAAAGTGGCGTATAACATTCTGCAACCACCACTGCATTTACACGAATGCCATAGGGTAATAATTCAACGGCCCATTCTCTGGTGAGTGCGTTGCGTCCTCCATTCGATGCGGCATAAGCAGAAGTACCACCTTGTCCAGTTTCTGCAGTCTTTGAACTTATGTTAACTATATTTCCTTTTGATTTTTTTAAATAGGGTAGTGCATGATGCGCTAATAAATAATAGTGTACTAAGTTCTTATGTAAACTTTTCATAAATAATTCATAGTTGCCATTTTCTAAACCTATACTATCATTCTCTCCAGCATTATTTACAAGACCATCTATTTTACCAAACTTAGCAACAATTTTATTGATTGCATTTTCACATGCAGCAGGTTCTGTTAATTCTGCCACCACCTGATCGGCTTGGTAGCCTTGCATTTGAATGGCTTTCACCAGCGCTATATTATTTTCTTCACTTCTTCCAATAATAACAGGAATAGCGCCTTCAGCTGCTAATAAATTAGTGATGCCCTCGCCAATGCCTCTCGCACCGCCCGATACTATAATTATTTTGCCTTCTAATGCTAAGTTCATAGTTTAAAGTTTATAAAATTTAATTGCATTGTTTGCAAAAAAAGATGCTTGTTCGTCTATACTAAAAGTATTGAAATAATTTTGCAAACCCTTTAACCATTTTTCGTAGGAACTGGCCACTAAACATACAGGCCAGTCGCTTCCGAACATAATTCTTTCAGTGCCAAAAGCCTCTACCACAGTATCTATATATGGTTTAAGTGTATCTAATGTCCAGCTATTCCAGTTGGCCTCAGTAGCCATCCCACTTATTTTACAATAGACATTGGGGTATTCTGCGATTGCTTTTATTTCTTTTTTCCAACTTTCCCATTCACCTTCTTTTATATTGGGTTTGGCTATATGATCAATTACAATGGGTAGTGCTGGTAATTGTTTTATGAGTGTATTTGCCTCTGCTAATTGATTTTCATATATGAGTAAGTCATAAGTATAATTATATTTTGCAAGAACAGATAAACCTTTTTGAAAAGAAGCATCTAGCATAAAACCTTTTGGTTCTGCTTGTATAATATGTCTAAAGCCTTTTAGGGTAGTTTCATTAGAGTATTCTTCTAGCTTCTCTTCAATTCCCTTATCTTTTAAATTAACCCAACCAACTACTCCTTTTATAAAAGAATTTTGATGGGATTCTCTTATTAAAATTTGAGTTTCTGCATCTGTTTGATCTGCTTGCACTGCAATGCATCCTTCGACATTATTTTCTTTTAATATAGGTGCTAAATCTGCAGGGAGAAAATCTTTACGAAGAACCTTCATGTCTTCATTAATCCAATCATGTGTTTTGGGATCGTAATTCCAAAAATGCTGATGTGTATCAATGATTTTCATTTTTGAAATAGTTTTATTTTTGATAGGCAACTACAGTTTGCTTGCTGCTGCCTAAACCATCAATACCTAATTCAACTACATCTCCTGGTTTTAAATAAATATTCGGACTAAAGCCAAGACCCACACCAGCAGGGGTTCCTGTGCTAATGACATCTCCAGGTAGTAAGGTCATAAATTGACTGCTATAAGAAATAAGTTGCGGTATATTAAAAATTAAATCATCGGTATTACTGTCCTGCATCATCTTTCCATTTAAACTTAACCATAATCTTAACTTATGTGGATTAGGTATTTCATCTTTAGTAACCAACCAAGGACCCAGTGGTGCAAAACTATCACAACCTTTTCCTTTATCCCAAGTGCCGCCTCTTTCTAATTGAAAAGCGCGTTCGCTTACATCATTATGTAAAACATAACCTGCTACATAATCCATAGCTTCTTCTTCGCTTACATAACTTGCTTTTTTACCAATCACTACTCCTAACTCTACTTCCCAGTCTGTTTTTTCTGAATTTTTAGGAATAATAATATTATCGAAAGGTCCAGTTAAAGAACTAGTAGACTTCATAAACAGTATAGGTTCTGTTGGAATAGCAGCTCCAGTTTCCTTTGCATGCTTCGCATAATTTAAACCAATACATAAAATTTTAGAAGGCCTTGCAATAGGAGATCCTACTCTTTGCCCATCATTTATGAGTGGTAATTTTTCTTCATTAACAATACCTGCTAATTTTTGTAAACCATTTTGCTCAAAAAAACTTTCATCATAATCTCTAATAAAAGCACTAAGATCATAGTTTTTCCCCTCTAAGTGAATACCTGGTTTTTCTTGTCCTTCTTTACCGAATCTTATTAATTTCATTTTTAACTATTTAAAGTAACGTAACCGCCATCAATGGCATAATCGCTACCGGTAATAAAACTAGCTTCATCACTACACAAATATAAAACTTGATGTGCTATTTCAATGGGCTTACCCATTCTACCAATGGGTTGAGTTTTAGATAATTTATCAAACATTTCAGCCTCCTTGCCTGGATAATTCTTTTTTAAGAAGCCATCTACAAAAGGTGTATGCACTCTTCCTGGAGAAATACTATTACATCTTATATTATCTTTTATATAATCCTTAGCCACACTTAATGTCATAGCATGTACAGCACCCTTGCTCATGCCATAGGCAAAACGGTCTGACACACCCACCTTTGCTACAATGGAACTAATATTAACAATAGCGCCACCACCAGATTTTTGCATAATAGGAATACCTGCATGTAAACTATTGTATACCCCTTTTACATTGACATTAAATATTTTTTCAAAATCTTGTTCTTCTGTATTCGTGGCATTGCCTATATGTGATATACCTGCGCAGTTCACTAAAATATGCACCGCTGCAATTTGAGCATAGGCTGCCATTAATACCTTTTGATTGGTTACATCTATCGCTAATGTCGTAGCTTGGCCCCCTTCTTTTTTAATTATTTCAACTGTATCATTAGCGCTTTGCTCACTAAGGTCCACCACATATACTTTTGCACCTTGTTTTGCTAATACGATACAGACTTCTTTTCCAATGCCACTTCCGCCCCCAGTGACAACTGCCGTTTTTTGATGAAGTAAAAACATGGTATAAAATATTTATTGTAAAATGGTTCTTCTATTTTTTATAAGGAGACGCCTCTTTTCCAAGGTATAAAATCGTCCTGATGTAATTGCACTGCCTTTGGAATGACTTCTCCGCTTGCGGCTTTAATGCAGTAGTCTAAAATTTCTTCTCCCATTTGCTCTATAGTTTTAATACCATCAATAATTTCTCCAGTATTAATATCTATAATATCAGACATGCGATTGGCTAGTTTTGTATTGGTAGATACTTTTATCACAGGACAGACAGGATTACCTGTAGGAGTACCTAAGCCTGTAGTAAATAAAATTAAAGTAGCACCGCTTGCTGCTTTGCCTGTGGTGGCTTCTACATCATTACCTGGAGTACAAACTAAACTTAAACCTGCTTTAGTGGCGGGTTCGGTATAATCCAAAACATCTACCACTGGAGCGGTTCCGCCTTTTTTACAGGCCCCTGCACTTTTAATAGCATCAGTGATTAGTCCATCTTTTATATTACCGGGAGAGGGGTTCATATGAAATCCACTTCCTACTGCATGCGCCATTTTATTATACTCTTCCATCAGTCTAATAAATTTATTCGCTGTTTTTTCATCCACTGCTCTATCAATTAATTCTTGTTCTGCTCCGCATAGTTCGGGGAACTCTGCAAGTAAAATTTGTCCGCCCAAGGCTACTAAAATATCCGCTGCATGTCCAACAGCTGGGTTTGCCGAGATACCGCTGAAACCATCGCTGCCACCGCATTTCACGCCAATACATAATTTACTAAGTGGTGCTGGTTTTCTTTCTATTTTATTAGCCTCTTTTAATTTTTCAATGGTTGACTGTATAGCCGATTTAATTAATTGCTCTTCACTTTGTGATGATTGTTGTTCAAAAATAATTAAAGGCTTATCAAAATTGGGGTTTCTGTTTTTTAAATCATTTTTAAAATCATCTATTTGCAAATGCTGACAACCTAAACTTAATAAAGTAATGCCTGCTACATTAGGATGATCTGCATAGGCAGCTAATAAATTACTTAAAGTAGAAGCGTCCTGTCTTGTGCCTCCACAACCTCCTTGATGATTTAAAAATTTAATGCCATCTATATTTTTAAATACTCTTTTTTCAATAGAAGGTGCAATAGTAATATGTTCATCAATCACTAAACTATTGCTATTATGTATATTCTTCACCACTTCCTCTGCAAATTCTTTATACTTATCGGTAATAGTATAACCAAGTGCATGATGCAAGGCTTCTTTAATAACATCCAAGTTTCTATTTTCACAAAACACCGTGGGTATGAATAACCAGTAATTGGCAGTACCTACTTTTCCATCAGAACGGTGATAGCCATTGAAAGTTTTATTTTTAAAATTATTAATATTGGGAGCCTGCCACTTATAATTTGCATTTCGGTAGGCATAAGCGTCTGCTTCATGCTTTGTATTCGTAACTGTCATTTTTTCTCCAATGCTAACATTATCAATTACTATTTTACCTACAGTAATACCATACATAGTAATAAGCATTCCTTTTGTTAAGTCCTTTATGAAAAACTTATGCTTTTCTTCAATGTCTTCTTTTAAAATATAGGTTTCGCTTTCAAAAATGATGGGTTCGCCCTTCATTAAGTGGGTAAGGGCTACTAATACAGTGTCCTTAGGGTGAATTTTTAATACTTTTAAATTTCTTTCCTTCATGTACGGGTCTATTTTAAAGCAATCATTTGAATCTACAATTTAATTCAAACAATTAAAAAATCCTATTTCTGCGAGGGAAAAGCAATTAACTTTGTGCCATGCATTACTTTTTAGATTGGATACTTGCTATTTTAACCCTTATGTATGCAGGCTTATTAATTGCCTACCGCTACTGGTTCGATAAACTTTCTTTTTTTGATTTTAAGCCAGATAGAGCAGTGACTGCTTATACCCGTTTTTCTATTGTCATTCCTGCTAGAAATGAAGGGGCCAATATTAAAAAATGTGTGGACTCTATTTTGGCACAAGCTTATCCTGCAGAATTTTTTGAAATTATTGTGATAGATGATTTTTCTGAAGATGATACAGCTTCCATTGTTAAAGCCATTCATGCAGAACATGCGCATGTTAAATTATTAAGTCTTTCAGATTTTTATAAAGCCGATGAAATTAGTTCTTTCAAAAAGAAGGCCATTGAAAAAGCAGTAAGCCACGCTGAAGGTGATTGGATTATTACCACCGATGCCGATTGCATTGCACCTAAGTATTGGCTATTATTATATCATCAATATATACAAGCGAATAATCCTGTATTTGTGGCAGCGCCCGTTATGTTTATCAAAGAAAAAGGAATATTGAATGAGTTTCAGGTTTTAGATTTCTTAGCCCTACAAGGTATTACAGCGGCTGCAGTGGGCGCGGGTAAACATTCTATGAGTAACGGCGCTAATTTAGCTTTTGAAAAATCGGCATTTTTTGCAGTAGGTGGATATCAGGGAGTAGATCATATTGCTAGTGGTGATGATATGTTCTTAATGCATAAAATGAAAAAAACTTTATCCAATAGAATTGGCTATTTGTTTCATCCGAATGCTATTGTATTTACCAAGACCATGCAAAATTGGAAAGATTTTTTAATGCAAAGAATTCGTTGGTCTAGTAAAGCACGCTTTTATGACGACAGTTCTATATTCTGGGTTTTACTTTTAGTATATGTATATAATTTTAGTTTTTTAGTACTTCTATTAATGGGACATTATCAATCTTTTTTTATAGCCATTGCTTTTAAAACTTTTTTTGAACTCTATTTTTTAGATCCTGTTGCCAAGTTTTATTTTTTAGAAAAAGGGCTTCGCTATTTCTTATTATACCAACCCTTGCATATTGTGTATACTTTAGTAGCCGGCCTTTTTGGTCAGATAAGAACCTATACTTGGAAGGGTAGGCAGGTGAAATAAGGGTCTGCGGAAGGATTTGATCGAAAAAAAGCCATTTCTGCGCTCAAAATTGCCATTTTAACTAGAAAAATTGGCCTTCTTTATGTAGTTTTGCATCCTAATTAATAATAGAATAGATATGTCGACTGAAACCATTGAAAGCACGGTAGCTGCCCTAACAGCCAAAGATTTTGCCACTGACCAAGAAGTGCGTTGGTGCCCTGGTTGTGGAGATTACTCCATCTTAGCCTCTGTACAAAAGGTAATGCCTACTATTGGCGTTGCTAGAGAAAATATTGTAATCATTAGCGGTATTGGTTGTAGTAGCCGTTTCCCTTATTATATGAACACCTATGGTATGCACTCTATCCATGGTCGTGCAACTGCTATTGCAAGTGGTTTAAAAGCAAGTCGTCCTGAATTAAGTGTATGGATAGTAGCAGGTGATGGAGATTCAATGAGTATTGGTGGTAACCATACTATTCATATGTTGAGAAGAAATTTAAATGTTAATTTTTTAGTGTTCAATAACCAAATCTATGGTTTAACTAAGGGTCAATATTCTCCCACTTCTGAAGTAAATAAAATTACAAAGAGTTCTCCTCAAGGAAGTATTGATCATCCATTTAATCCTGCTGCATTGGCTTTAGGAGCAGATGCGACTTTTGTAGGACGTACTATGGATCGTGATCCTAAGCATATGCAAATAATGATTGCCCGTGCTGAACAACATCAAGGAACTTCTTTCTTAGAGATATATCAAAACTGTAATATTTTCAACGATGGTGCTTTTGAAGTTTTTACTGAAAAATCGACTAAGCAAGTACATGGTTTATATGTTGAACAAGGAAAGCCATTGACTTTTGGTGCAAATGCTGAAAAAGGAATTCGTTTCGATGGCATCCGTCCTGAAGTTGTTGAGATTGGTACAAAATATAGTGCAGATGATATGTGGATCCATGATGAAAAAGATTTTTATAAAGCGCAAATATTAACGCGTTTATTTGATAACCCTTCTGAAGTGGGTGCAGTTTTCCCAAGACCTTTTGGTGTATTCTATACCAATGACCGTCCTTGCTACGAGCAAATGATGAGTTTGCAAATTGAAGAGGCATTAGCGAAAGGCGCAGGAGATTTAGATAAGTTAATTCGTGGTAAAGAGACTTGGGAGATTAAATAGCTTATAAATCGATATAGTTTCTTTTAAGGGCTGTCATCACCATGGCTGTGCGCTGTTTCACCTGGAGTTTCCTAAAAACTCTATCTCTATAGCCATAAATAGTATTCACGCTTTTTTGAAGCACTTGGGCTATTTGGTCATAGTTCAAATCCTTGCTGCACTGCTGAATGAACATAATTTCATTTTTAGTTAAAGGCCTACGATTATAATTTAATTCCCGAATGGTAATTTCTTTTATAACATTACTGGTAATCATTTTAGATTTATCGGCCGACAAATGAAAGCGGGTTTTATTTCTGACACAATGTTTTAAATCTATTAAAGGCTCGTCGGTAAAAAATATACCCTGTAATCCGTTTTTCATTAAAAAGCATATAGACTTTATAAACTTAGCATCTGATTTTAATAATATAAAGGGGTGCTTTCCTTTTGCCTTTATGGCTTTAATAACTGAAAGTAGTTCAATATAGTTATAACTATCGGCAATAATGCATAAGTCGGGCATGCGCTTGTCTTCTTTTAAAAAACTACAAAAGGCTTGAATGTCGCCAGTGCTAAAAATAACTTTACATTCTTCTTGTTTTTCAATGGCTAATTGAAATGCTTGACGCGTAATTATTTTTTCTTCAAGATAGAGTATGCTAAACATGAGCTTGTTTTTATACAAATTAATATAAAATTGATTGGAATAAAAATGGGTAAATTTGTACTATACACTTTATGCTAATTAGAATACATCCCGAGAATCCGCAAGCTAGACAACTTACTATGGTAAAAGAATGTTTAAATGATGGAGGCATTATTGCTTACCCCACTGATACCATTTATGGGCTTGGTTGTTCCATTTTGCATCATGAAGCAGTGGAGAAAATTTGCGCCATAAAAAAAGTAGATCCTGAAAAAGCGCAGCTAAGTTTTATTTGCGCCGATTTAAGTGATTTGAGCGCTTATGCTAAAAGTATAGATAATGCTTTATATAGAATTTTGAAAAAAACTTTGCCTGGCCCCTATACTTATATTTTACCTGCTAGTAAACAAGTACCTAAAATTTTACAGTCAAAGAAAAAAACAATTGGTTTGCGTATACCTAATAATAAAATTGCACTCTCCATTATTGAAACTTTAGGCCATCCTATTTTATCGGCATCTTTCCCTGGAGAAAATGTAGAAGACTATACCGATCCTGAAATTATTTATGAAAATTGGAGTAATCAAATTGATATGGTAGTGGATGGAGGCATTGGTGGTATTGTTCCTTCTACGGTGATTGATTGTACTACCGATGAATTTGTATTACTGCGCCAAGGCTTGGGCGTTTGGGAGTATTAGTGCTACTATAACAAACTTAGTTGTGCTGGTAATATCTTAAAACTTTTTCGATGTTCGAAACATAAACCATATTGGGCGATGGCCGCGCGGTGCGCAGCAGTCCCGTATCCTTTATTTTTATCCCAACCATACTGCGGATACTTCTTATGTAATTTTAGCATCCAACTATCACGCGCCGTTTTAGCTAGGATACTGGCCGCGGCTATATTGGCATATAGCCCATCGCCCTTAATGATAGTTTGGTGTGGAATTTTTTTATAGGCATAAAACCTATTTCCATCTACCGCAATAAATTTTGCTTTTGGTTTTAACTGCATCCAATGATAAGTGCATGCATTTAATAGCGGCCTTTAAAATATTAGAAGCGTCTATCTCTTTAGCCGTTTGCTTCGCCACAGCCCAACTTATGGCGGCCTCTTTAATAATAGGCACTAATTCTTCTCTTTGCTTTTCAGTAAGCTGTTTGCTATCGTTGAGCATTGGATGGTAAAAGTCCTTGGGTAAAATGACTGCCGCTGCAAATACAGGTCCTGCATAACAACCCCTTCCGGCCTCATCGCAGCCGGCTTCTAATAATAAGTCTTGATATTGATTGATTAGTTTAGGCAAGTGTAATTTTATAGTTTGTAATCTTGTAGTTTGTAATCTTGTGGTTTATGTATAGTGTTTCTAAGGGGTATGTTAAGTCTAATCTATATTTTAATAATTGTTCAGTTTTACTTTAAAGTATTGATGTAAAATTGAAACATATTGAGCAGAAACCAAAATCAATCTATAATAAAGCAAAACCAAACCCTTCTCTTTGTTTGATTACTTTGTACCTTTGTAGCCTAAAACAAAGCCGTGGATTTGAACGATCATAAATCAAAAAAAGTGGCCAATTGGCTATTAGTAGGGGTTATCATGACCGTGATCCAAATTGCCATAGGTGGCATTACGCGTTTAACCGGTATCTGGCCTTTCTATCACTGAGTGGGATGTAGTCACTGGAACTTTACCTCCCATGTCTGATGCCGCTTGGCAGACCTTATTTGCAAAGTATAAAACAACGCCTCAGTTTCAATTACTCAATTTCGATTTCAATATTGATAATTTTAAGTTTATCTTTTTTTGGGAATGGTTTCACCGCTTATGGGCACGTAGTATTGGATTAGTATTTGCTTTTGGTTTTATTTATTTTTTAGTGAAAAAATATTTTCAACCTAAAATGGTAAAGCCCTTATTAGTTTTATTTTTATTAGGCGCTATGCAAGGAGCCATTGGTTGGATTATGGTGGCCAGTGGTTTAGAAGGTGATGCAGTATATGTAAAACCAACGCGCTTAGCCCTTCATTTTATTTTTGCATATGGGCTTACTTATCCTATACTTATTGGTTTGCATTATCGCTAACAGTACAACCTATTCGTCGTAATGCAGGCAATCAAGACGCTTCTAATAAAATAAGTACTATCCGAAATTTTGCCTGGGCTATTTTACTTATTTTGTTTTTTCAATTAATATATGGGGCTTTAATGGCGGGTCATAAAGCGGCCAATGTAGCAAGTACCTGGCCTACGATTAATGGAGAGTGGCTACCAGAGAGTATTTGGGGCAAGGATAGTTTTTTTATCAATGCTATTAATAATACTATTTGGGTTCATTTTATACATAGAGGCTTGGCTTATATATTATTAGTACTTCTATTGGTTTGGACCCTGCGTTTATTAAAATTACAAGGCAATCCATTTTGGGTAAGAGCTAGAATTGCGCCAGCGATATTAGTGTTTATACAAGTTCTTTTAGGTATTTTTACAGTGTTAGCAAGCGCGCATATTGTGCCTGGTGTTTGGGGTGGTTTTGAATGGTTAGCGCAATTGCATCAATTAGTGGGTATGCTATTATTACTTATCGGTCATTAATATTTTATACGCCACTAAATAACAGTATTAAGAATATACATTCAATATCATTCGTTTATGCAATAAAGATATTGCTTCTATACGCCGAGATTATCAAATGGCTTCTTTGGATGAAGCTAGCTACGTCATGCAACATCCAATGGATCAATTCACACATTTGGTGGGAACGAGGCTACTGACTAGTAATATTGATGAAGTAAATGCCTTTGTACTTGTCCACTGTTGAATGCTAACCGCGCTCCTGCGTCGCGCGTAGTACTTCTTAAAGGGCTACACCCCTGAAGGTTTTATTTTCTTCACCAACTATGATAGTAATAAAGGCAAAGAGATAGTAGCTAACCCAAATGTGGCCATGAACTTTTTTTGGAAAGAATTAGAGCGTCAAGTGCGCATTACAGGAACCATTAAAAAAATTAGTGCAGAAGAGAGTGCTGAATATTTTCATTCACGTCCCTTGGGAAGTCAAGTAGGGGCCTGGGCTTCACCACAAAGTCAGGTAATTCCGAATAGAGCATTTTCTTGAAAAAAACTTTACTGAGCAAACAGAAAAATATAAAGAGGGCAATGTGCCCCTGCCTTCACATTGGGGCGGTTATATAATACATCCAACGCAGGTTGAATTTTGGCAAGGTCGTAGTTCACGCTTGCACGACCGTATTCGTTATAGTTTTGAAAACCATCAATGGACGTAAAGTAAGGTTAGCGCCTTAGATTTACTTTTTACGAGCAAGCACCTTCTTCGCTGCTTCTACAATATTCGGTGTATCTAATCCGTACTTCGCTAATAATTGATTCGGTGTACCACTTTCTCCAAATGTATCTTTCGTTCCCACATATTCAATAGGAATAGGACAATGCGTTGCTGCTACTTGTGCAATACAATCGCCCATACCACCAATAATATTATGTTCTTCGCAAGTGACTGCGCATCCTGTTTTTGAAATACTTTCTACAATGGCTGCAACATCTAAAGGCTTAATAGTATGTATATTAATTACCTCCACACTTACACCAGTAGCTTCTAAAATTTTACCTGCTTCAATAGCCTTCCAAACTAAGTGACCACATGCAAATAAAGTAATGTCTTTACCCTCACTTAATTTTTGTGCCTTACCAATCACAAAATCAGATCCATCTTCCTTGGTAAAATTAGGCCACTTCGGTCTTCCAAAACGTAAGTACACCGGACCATGATAATTAGCAATAGCCTTAGTCGCAGCCTTGGTTTGGTTAAAGTCACATGGCACCACCACAGTCATGCCTGGTAACATTTTCATAAGTCCTATATCTTCTAAAATTTGATGCGTGGCACCATCTTCTCCTAAAGTTAATCCTGCATGTGATGCACAAATTTTTACATTCTTATCTGAGTAAGCAACACTTTGTCTAATTTGATCATACACTCTTCCTGTACTAAAATTCGCAAAGGTAGTGGTGTAAGGAATTTTTCCTCCAATGGTTAAACCCGCGGCCATACTAATCATATTGGCTTCTGCAATACCTACTTCAATAAAACGATCTGGGAATTCTTTAATAAAGGGTCCTAATTTAAATGAACCAGCTAAGTCGGCAGTTAATACTACTACTTCACTATTTTCTTTTGCTAGCTCATGTATGCCTTCACCAAATCCTGCTCTGGTTTCTTTTTCATTTAAGGCTACGATATCTTTTACGTTCATAGTGTTTAGTTTTACTTTATTTATAAAGTTCGGCTACTGCTATTAATTTCTGCTATTAATTTTCTGCAATTAATTTTCAAAGGTGGAATAAAAATACGGTGTCTTCGCTTCAAACTCGGCAGCTACAAGTATCTACCATTTTATACACTCTTGTAATACCCCAAGCCTTTCTTTTTTCATAAACCGCGTCGTCATTGGTATTGCCTTGTTAATAGTTTAGAAATTTGCATATCGCTAAAACCATGTTGCTTGGCTTCTTTCATTAATTCTATGGTAATGGTTTCAAGAGAATGCTTCATTAATTCTTTTTCAATATTGCAGATGATTCTTATTTGGTATAAAAACCAGTTGTCAATGCCCGTGGCTGCTGCAATAGAGCGCACCGTGGACCCTTGCATTAATGCATCTTTAATTCTAAATATGCGATCCCATTTTGGAACTTTTATATATTCCATCAATTCTTCATTCTTCATTAAACTCTTTCCATAATAGCCTAAACCAATGGCTTCATTCTCTAAACTTTGACAAGCTTTTTGAATGGCTTCTGTAAAGCTTCTTCCAA
This sequence comes from Chitinophagales bacterium, assembly GCA_964203405.1. Lineage (GTDB taxonomy): Bacteria > Bacteroidota > Bacteroidia > Chitinophagales > Chitinophagaceae > Sediminibacterium. The sequence continues at coordinate 416,243 of CAXNLL010000002.1, read as the reverse complement.
TGGCCATTACTTCACCTACACTTTTCATTTGTAATCCTAAAGTATCGTTGGCACCTTTAAATTTATCAAAATTCCATCTTGGCATTTTTACAATCACATAATCTAATGCTGGTTCAAAATAAGCAGAAGTAGTTTGTGTGATTTGATTTTTTAATTCATCTAATCTATAACCAATAGCTAGTTTCGCTGCAATTTTTGCAATAGGGTAACCAGTGGCTTTAGAAGCAAGTGCAGAAGAGCGTGATACCCTTGGATTAATTTCCACTGCAATTAACTCTTCTGTTACTGGATTTTGTGCAAACTGTACATTACAACCTCCTGCAAAGTTGCCTAAACTACGCATCATTAACATGGCTTTGTTACGCATGTCTTGAAAAGAAGTATCGCTCAAAGTCATGGCAGGCGCTACGGTGATAGAATCTCCTGTATGCACTCCCATGGGATCCAAGTTCTCGACTGTACATATAATTACTACATTGTCTGCTTGGTCTCTTAATAATTCTAATTCATATTCTTTCCAACCTAAAACTGCTTTCTCTACCAATACTTCGTGAATAGGGGAGGCTTTCAAACCTTTCTCTAATGCCGCATCTAATTCAGAAGCGTCATGCACAAATCCTCCACCAGTTCCACCTAAGGTAAATGAAGGACGTATTACTAAAGGGAAGCCGATTACTTGTGCAAATTCTTTTCCTTCTAAAAAACTATTCGCAACTCTACTAGGTGCCACTGCAATACCAATTTTTACCATCAATTGTCTGAACTGCTCTCTATCTTCTGCTAAATCAATGGCTGCCACATCCACACCAATCATTCTACAATTGTATTGTTTCCATAAACCAATTTCATCTGCTTCTTTACATAAGTTCAATGCAGTTTGTCCGCCCATGGTAGGAAGTACCGCATCAATTTGATTTTCTTGTAATATTTGTTCAATGCTCTCAATGGTCAATGGCAATAGATAAACTTTATCGGCCATCATAGGATCGGTCATGATAGTTGCCGGATTACTATTAATAAGGATGACCTTAATGCCTTCCTCTCTTAAAGAGCGGGCTGCTTGTGACCCTGAGTAATCAAACTCGCAGGCTTGACCAATAATAATGGGCCCAGAACCTACAATTAAGATCGTTTTGAGGGTATTGTCTTTTGGCATAGCGTACAAAAATATAAATTGCGCAAACCTACAAAAATTTGCCTGAATTTGCCCCATTTTAAGCCTAAACATTTTTATCCTTTTTAAATGCTATCTTCACCGCCAATTCAAGTATATGGCAGTTATTAAAGAAGGTTCTAAAGCGCCGGCCTTTAAAGGCGTTGATCAGCACGGTAATACAGTTTCTATAGCCGATTTTAAGGGGCAAAAGCTTGTCCTTTATTTCTATCCAAAAGACGACACTCCAGGATGTACAGCGCAAGCTTGCAACCTACGTGATAATTATAAAGCCTTGCAAAAGAAAGGATTACAAATTTTAGGCATTAGCGTTGACTCTGTTAAATCGCATGAGAAGTTTATAGCCAAGTACGATTTGCCTTTTTCTTTGATTGCCGATGAGGACAAGAAAATAGTAGACAAATACAATTTATGGGGCCAGAAGAAATTCATGGGCCGTACCTATATGGGCACTAGCCGTACAACTTTTTTGATTGATGAAGCGGGAATGGTTAGACATATTATTGAAAAGCCTGATACCAAGGACCATACTAAAGAAATTTTAGCCATTAGTGGTTGGTAATCATTCAAATCTTTAGCTAATTTGCAGTCCTATATTTACAATTAGTTATGCCTTTTGATTTCGAAAAATATTTTTTCTTTTTACAAAGAATTGGCAGCAGGTATTATTTAATAGCTGGCGCCGTTTTCTTTTTATTTTATGTAGTACTTAAAAATAAAATAGTACACCATAAAATACAATCACTTTTTCCTAAGAATAGTGATTACCTGCGTGAAATATTCTATAGTACTATTACTATTTTAGTTTTTGGGTTCATTCCACTATTTTTTATAGCGAATCCTGCAATGAGGCCTCACACTACTTTATACGATAATGTTAGCGATTATGGCTGGGCCTATTATTTTTTAGCTTATCCCATTATGTTTATCATGCACGATACTTATTTTTATTGGACACACCGTATTATGCATCATAAAACTTTATTCAATACAATGCATTTGGTGCATCATAAGTCTACCAACCCTTCTCCCTGGGCTGCTTATGCTTTTCATCCTTTAGAATCTATTGTAGAAATAGGTATTTTCGTCGTTTTCTTATTTACCCTTCCAGTACATACAACCCATATTATTATTTTCTTTATACTTTCTATTATGTATAATATTTACGGCCACTTAGGCTGGGAATTATACCCTAAAGGTTTTAGTAAAAGTTTTATTGGAAAGTGGATTAACACTTCTGTCAACCATAATCAACACCATAAATATTTCAAAGGTAATTATGGTTTGTACTTTCTTTTTTGGGATAGAGTGATGGGTACCATTCGTGCCGACTATGACGAGGCCTTTGAAGAAGTGAAAAGCAGATAAGGAAAGTGTCTTTTCTAGAATTAAATCTTACTAGTTAATTATATCGAGCTATTATTTTGCAATTACATACACAGCCCAACTCATTAAATAAGCAAGGCCTGTCATCATAAAAAATTGAACGGTGGGCCATTTCCAGCTTTGTGTTTCTCTTTTCACTACAGCCAGCGTACTCATACACTGCATGGCTAGTACATAAAATACCATAAGAGATAAAGCAGCTGCTAAACTATACACCGGTGTGCCATCCGGCCTTACAGCTGCTTTTAGTTTTTCTCTAAGTGAGCTATTGTCTGATTCCTCCACACTATATAAAGTGGCCATGGTGCCCACAAATACTTCTCTTGCTGCAAAAGAAGTAACTAGGGCAATACCTATTTTCCAATCAAAGCCCATCGGCGCAATCAATGGTTCTAATTTTTTTCCTAAAATACCTGCATAAGAGTTCTCTAGTTTTTCACTACTGTACTGCTTCTCTATTTGTTTTAGCGTCTTAGTGTTTTCATTATTAGATTGCAGGGCTTCATTATTTGCAAGCATTAATTTTTGCGCGGCATAATTTTCATTAATTTTTTGCATAGGAGCAGAAGGTCCATAACTACTCAAAAACCATAATAGAATACTTATGACTATAATTACCTTACCTGCATCTCTTACAAAAATGCCTGCTTTCTGTATCATGGTAGTGCCTATGTTTTTCCAACGAGGGGCACGGTAGACAGGTAGCTCTAAAATAAAATAACTTTTCTCTTTTATATTAATAAACCATTTTAAAACCATACTGGCTAATAGGGCCATTACAATACCCATTAAATATAAACCCATCATGACCAGTCCTTGTAAACTTAAAAAACCAAAGTACATAGTATCATCTATCACAAGTGATATTAAAATAGTATACACAGGCAGTCTTGCACTGCAACTCATAAAAGGGGTTACCATTATAGTAAGTAAACGCTCTTTTTTATTTTCAATATTTCTGGCACTCATAATAGCAGGCACTGCACAAGCAAAACCACTAATCATGGGCATCACACTTTTCCCATTCAAACCTACTTTGCGCATCAACTTATCGCTTAAAAAACTTATACGCGCCATATAGCCAGTGTCTTCTAATAAAGTAATCAGTCCAAATAAAATCATGATTTGCGGCACGAATACTACAATGCCTCCAATGCCCGCCACCAGTCCATTCACCAGTAAGTCTTCCCACCAAACATCGGGTAGCACTGTGTTTAAATAAGCAGTTAAATTTGTAAATATCCATTCAATACCATCCATCGGAAATTTAGCCATCCAAAAAACCGATTGAAATAAAACAAATAATACAGAAAGTAAAATAGCATAACCACCTACACGATCTAAAAAAATAGAATCTAATTTTTCAGATCTTTTTTTATTAGCAGAAGGGTCTGGGGTGGTCACCCTTGTTTTCATTATCTCACTTATATGACTATAGCGTTCTAATATTTCCTGGGCCTGGGTTTTGGTATGGTTAAAATCGTTATCAATTTCAATTTGCTCAATTTCCTGCTGCATTTCTTTATCTAATGGAAATGCTTCATGATGCATTAAATAATGCAGGGCTGCATAATCGCTATGTGTGGGGTATAATTTTTTAAAAGCGTCAATAGCTGCTGGCGCTAATTTTTTATTATCAATAAAACTTTGCTGATTTTTTGAGCGCGTAGTTTGAATAATATTGGTCAAAGCCGTTTTTAATTCTGTAAGTCCTTTATTTTTTCTAGCGTCAATGGCTACCACAGGAATACCTAAATCTTCTTGCAATCCTGCAATGTCTATTTTAATTCCTTTTTTAGCCGCCAAGTCATTCATGGTTAATGCCAATACCACTGGAATTTTTAAATCAATAATTTGAGTACAAAAAAGTAAATTTCTTTTTAGATTACTTGCATCTGCAATCAATAATATTAAATCTGTTTTCACTTCTTCATCTACACCCATGAGTACCTTATAAGCTACCCACTCATCCTCTCTCTTGGGATAAAAACTATAAGTACCTGGTAAATCTATCAGGGTGGTTGGGTTACCCGCTAATTGCATCTGGCCTGTTTTCTTGTCTACGGTAACGCCTGGAAAATTGCTCACTTTTTGGTGCATACCGGTAAGTGCGTTAAAAAGTGAACTTTTTCCGCTATTGGGGTTTCCTACTAAAGCAATATGTATACCGGCATTCATGAGGTGGCAAAGCTAGGTTTTATGATTGGGCTATACTTACGAAATTAGAAATTGAGCAGAGGGGGAAAAGATGATAAAAATCATATCAAATTTTAAGGATTGCTGCGTTTTGCTAATAGCTTTATTTAACTTTGGGGCTCAATCAGATATGTATGCGCCGCATTGCCTTGTTCTTAGTGGTCTTATTCCCTTTTTTATTGAATGCTCAAAAGCTTAAAAGAGCCGATAAAGTCCTTATTCAAAACTTAGAAACTCATATTAAATTTTTAGCAAGTGATGAATTAGAAGGTCGTCGTGCAGGAACACTGGGAGAACAAAAAGCAGTGGACTATATTATAGCACAATATCAAAAAGCAGGTATACAAGCCAAGGGTGCTAATGGTTATATGCAAAGCTTTCCTATTGATGAAGGAAAAAAATTATCGGCCGGTTCTTTTATTAAGGTGAATAAACAAACACTATTACTTGACAGCACTTTTTTTCCTATTTCAAATAGTGGTTCAGGGAACATAAAATCAAATGCTTCTATTTCCTTAAATGAAGCCAAGCAAATTTGGTTTAAAGATGTAGGTGAAGTTTTGGAAGAAAATACCAGCAATCCGCATTTTGATATCAACGAATGGTTACTTGCTACTGCTAAAGAAACAAAACAAAAAGCAGGGGCTGCATTATTTTTATACAATAGCAGCACGCTAGTGGATAATATTCAATATTATAAATTTGATACAGCTAAAGCATTACCTATTCCTGTTCTATATATTACCAAAAAAGGGTTCTCAAAATATTTTTCTGATGAATTAAGTACTTATGAAATTGAAGCTAGCATTGAGTTTGAGCACGCTTCAAGAACTGCGCATAATGTAGCTGCCTTTATAGACAACCATGCTACAAATACTGTTATTTTAGGGGCACACTTAGATCATTTAGGCTACAACGAAGACCGCAATGCACTTGATATAAATAGTAATGTTAGAAACGGCGCCGATGACAATGCAAGTGGTACCGCTGCATTAATTGAATTGGCAAAAGCCTTACAAAAAAAATCGCCAAAAAATAATAACTACTTGATTTTGCATTTTTCTGGAGAAGAGTTAGGTTTATTTGGAAGCAAGTATTGGTTAGAACATCCTACCTATACAGGTAATTATAATTATATGATTAATATGGATATGGTGGGTCGTTATGATACAGCCAGAAAATTAACAGTAGGGGGTTATGGTACATCAACTAAGTGGGCAAATATTTTAAGCTCTATTTCTACTTCATTAATTACCCATTATGACAGTGCAGGTTCTGGTCCAAGTGATCACGCTAGTTTTTATAGAAAAGACATGCCTGTTTTATTTATGTTTACAGGTAGCCATAGCGATTATCATAAAGCCACAGACGATTGGGATAAAATTAATTATCTAGGAGAGAGCCAAATAATAAGATATGTAGAGTCAATTATTAAAAAAACAGATGCAGTGGGCAAATTGGATTTTCTTAAAACCCGTGAGGCTGCCATGGGCCGTAGCACTAAGTTTACAGTGAGTTTGGGTGTAATGCCCGATTATGCTTTTACAGGCACAGGGGTTAGAATTGAAGGCGCTAGTCAAGGTAAACTAGGAGAAAAAATAGGATTAAAAGGGGGCGATGTATTATTACAAGTAGGAGATTATAAATTAGTAGATGTTATGAGTTATATGCAAGCGCTTTCTAAATTTAAAAAAGGAGATGCGACCATACTTGTGTATAAAAGAGGAGCAGAGGAAATAAAAATTGATATTATTTTTTAAATAATTTTATTTGTGAGTAGTAAAATAATTTTAGACCAAGACGCCATTAACGAAAGCGATTTCGAGGGCTCTCGTATTTTGGGTATCACGGCACCTATTAAGAACTATCAATTTTGTATTTTACTGAATCAATACATGGGCTTTGAATTTAGATTCAATCCCAATCATGAAATTGCACTTAAAAGAAAAAATAGAACTTATTATTTTTCTATGTACGAAGGCAATGAGCCCAATACTTCTATTAACCATTTTGTATATCATAATCAATTCGATGGCGAATATTTACTTCCCGAATTAAAACACATGGACTTTATTTGGTGGATAAGAGGAGAGTGGATTGAAGATGAAAAAGTAAATGATATCTTACAAACCGTGCGTGGCATTAAAGGTGTGCAGTTAGTAGCTGAACTAACACCCGATCAAATCAAAAACAAAGGGCATCTTATTTTTGAATAAGTATATCCTTTAACTAAGTCGTAGATTATTATTTTAATTGATATAAATTCTTTTTTCTTTTGCAGCTATACATTCACCAATGCTTGCAGTATATTCAATGCCCAAATCTTGTAAAATAGTTTGCACTTCTTTTAATGCGCTAGGCGCCACGGCAATTAATAAACCTCCATTGGTTTGTGGATCGGGTAATAATAATTTTGCTTCTGTTTCATCTACACCAGGGCCCAAAACCACGCCAGCACTAACTGAGCTCCAATTACGTGCAGTAGCACCAGGTATTGTTTTTTGTGCGATATAATTTCTAACAGCGGGTATAATAGGCAATTTATTATACTCAATAGACGCCGATAATTTACTTCCTTCCATCATTTCTGTTAAATGTCCAAGCAAACCAAAACCTGTTACATCGGTCATGGCATGCACTTCTTTTATTTTTCCTAAAGCTTCACCTGCTTTATTAATAGTGGTAAGTTGCTTTACTAAAAAATTCAAATCTTCCTCCGTTAAAACTTTTCTTTTTTGCGCAGTAGCCATAATGCCCACTCCTAAGGGCTTGGTTAATATCAATACATCCCCTTCTTTAGCTGTATCATTTCTTTTTAAATTTTCTATAGCAACGAGTCCATTTACTACTAATCCAAAAATAGGATCTTGACTATCAATACTATGTCCTCCAGCAATCACAATGCCTGCATCGGTACAAGTTTTTCTTGCACCTTCCATTACTTTAGCAGCTTCACTAGCAGGAAGTGTAGCTAAGGGCCAACCCAATACTGCTAAGGCAAAAATGGGCTTACCTCCCATGGCATACACATCGCTAATGGCATTGGCTGCAGCAATTTGTCCAAAAGCAAATGCATCATCTACTATGGGCATAAAAAAATCGGTGGTACTAATCATGGCCGTTTTTTCATCTATTTGATAGACAGCTGCATCATCTCTACTATCATTGCCTACTAATAAATTTTTGACATTTGTTTTTGCCCCAACATTATGCGCCGCTAATATTTCAGAAAGTATGGCGGGTGAAATTTTACAACCGCAACCGCCGCCTTTAGAATGTTCTGTTAATTTTATACTCATGTTTACTTTATTATTTTTTAAGTAGCTCTTAATTTTTATGACTAATTTTTACGACTATTTTTTATCATTTATTTCAATACATAAAGCGTTCAATGCTTCAATGGTTTTATCATCTCCCTCCATTAACCAATTTCGAATCGCAGTCGTTAATGCCTCACTTAAATGCTTTTGCATTTTTTTTAAATCCCAATTTTGATTCGTTATTTCTTGCAAAGAAATAGGATTTACTGCTACCTGATTAGCTGAGGCCGATGAAAAAGAAGCTTGGTTAATATTCATGCCTATTCCAATTACGGCCCAGGTCCAGTCCTTCCCCCTCACCAGGTTTTCAATGAGTATACCCCCTGCCTTTCTGTCACGAAAATAGATATCATTGGGCTTCTTAATCTTAGTTTCTTCTCCAGCAAATGCTCCAAAAAAGGCCCTTGCCCCCAGCGCAATGGCTGCTGAAAACCCAATTTGATCGGCCGGCGTCCAAATTTTATCTGTTTTTAACTGCTTTAGCTCCAAAACATAGCTTGAAAGCAGGTTTTGCCCTTTTTCACTTTCCCAAACACGGCCATGTTGCCCCTTTCCATCAGTCTGAAAATCAGCGGTATAGCAACTGCCAGATATCGCTAAACCCTGGTGCACTTGGTCCATGGCATAGATATTGGTACTAGGGATAGTAGTAAGTTCGATGAGCGGCTCCCCTAATAGGATATTTGGTGTGGCAGGTAACAAAGAATTGCTATTTTTGTAAAGTTAGTTTAGAATCATTTTAGTACCTTAAAATGTTTGAATTAATAAGCATTTAACAAATAAATATAAGAATCATTGGAACCTCTTTCTACTCTTAAAAGCCGTAAAAAATCTACGGTATTACAACTTACTCGCAGCTCAAAAATTTTCAAAACGATCATTCAGGCTATTCAAGATAAAAAGGGTACCAATATTTTAAGTTTAGACCTAAAAAAAATACCAGAGTCTACCAGCGATTTTTTTATCATCTGCGAAGCCAATAATACCACTCAATTAAAGGCTATTGCCGATTATATAGAATTTGAAGTGAAAACAAAATGCGCAGAAATGCCTTATAAAACAGAAGGCCAAACAGCTGCACAATGGGTACTAATTGATTATATCAATATAGTTGTGCATGTAATGCATCCTGAATCAAGACATTTCTATCAATTGGAAGACATGTGGAGCGATGCGGATACTAAAATGCATGATATTTAAAACTTATTATAAAAAATATTGTTATCTAATAGGATCAAATCTTATTAGATTAAGAAGAGAACTAGAAAAACATATACAACAACAAGAATTAATAGTACAATGATACCTGATAATAACAAGAAGAAGAAAGGATCTCCATTAGGAGACGGGCCCAAAATGCCTAAGTTCAACATATATTGGATTTATGGTTTAATCGCCATTTCATTGTTGTCTGCTCGTTTCTTCCAGACTGCTCCAGATATTATGACCACTTCAGAACTTGAATTCAAGCAAGTGATGTTAACTGGGGGTGATGTAGAAAAAATTGACCTTGTACAAAATAAAGAATTGGTGCGTGTTTATATTAAACCCGATAGCATTGATAAAGACTTTTACGTTCAGAAATTAAAACGTAAAATGGATAAGGCTAAAATTAAAAATGTTCCTTTATTTGAATTTAATGTAACCGATTGGAATAGTTTCAACGAAAGATTACAACGTTTCTACGAACAAAAAAATATTCAAGAAGTACCACAGAACGCAGTGAAAGAAGGAGAGTGGTTTGGCCCAATAGCCAATACCGTTTTCTCTTTAGTATTAATTGTGGTGGTGTGGGTATTACTTATGCGCAAGATGGGCGGCGGCGGAGGAAGTGGTGGTGGCCCTGGAGGCATATTTAATGTAGGAAAATCGAAGGCTACTTTATTTGAAAAAGGCGGCACCAAAGTAAATATTACTTTCGCCGATGTTGCAGGTTTAGAAGAAGCCAAAGAAGAAGTAATGGAAATTGTGGACTTCTTAAAACAACCTAAAAAATACACAGCCCTTGGAGGTAAAATTCCAAAAGGTGCATTGTTAATAGGCCCTCCAGGAACAGGTAAAACATTGTTGGCAAAAGCCATGGCAGGAGAAGCGCAAGTGCCTTTCTTTAGTTTAAGTGGTTCCGACTTTGTGGAAATGTTTGTGGGTGTGGGTGCAAGTAGAGTGCGTGATTTATTTAAACAAGCGCGTGAAAAAGCGCCTTGTATTATTTTTATAGATGAGATTGATGCCATTGGTCGTGCACGTGGAAAAAATGCCATGATGAGCAATGATGAACGCGAGAATACATTGAACCAATTATTAGTAGAGATGGATGGCTTCGGTGGAGATACGGGTATTATTATATTAGCCGCTACCAACCGTCCCGATGTATTAGACTCTGCTTTATTAAGACCAGGTCGTTTCGATCGTCAAATATCTATTGACCGTCCGGATGTAAAAGGGCGTGAAGAAATATTCAAAGTACATTTAGGTCCTATTAAAGTTTCTGAAAATTTAGATGTACATAAATTAGCAGAGCAAACTCCAGGTTTTGCGGGTGCCGATATCGCCAATGTTTGTAATGAAGCTGCCTTAATTGCTGCGCGTAAAGGAAAGACTGGTGTAGAGATGAAAGATTTCCAAGATGCTATTGATAGAGTCATTGGAGGACTTGAAAAGAAGAATAAAATTATTTCTAAAGAAGAAAAAGAAGTGATTGCTTACCACGAAGCAGGACATGCAATTTGTGGTTGGTTCTTAGAACATGCCTATCCTTTATTAAAAGTAACCATTGTGCCAAGAGGTACAGCTGCATTGGGTTATGCGCAATACACTCCTAAAGAGCAATACCTATATACCATCGAACAATTAACCGATCAAATGTGTATGACCTTAGGAGGTCGTGCTGCAGAACAAATTTTCTTTGGTAAAATTTCTACGGGAGCATCTAACGACTTACAACAAATTACCAAGATGGCTTATTCTATGGTTACGACTTATGGAATGAATGAAAAAATTGGTAATGTAAGTTTCTACGATCCAAGTCAAGAAAATACTTTCCAAAAACCTTTTAGCGAAGAGACTGGCAAAATTATTGATGAAGAAGTACGCAAGATGATTGACGCTGCTTACCACCGCACTTTAGATTTATTAACTTTAAGAAAAGGGGAAGTAGAAAAATTAGCGAAAGAATTATTAGATAAAGAAGTTTTACATAAAAGTGATGTAGAAGCCTTAATTGGTATGCGTCCTTATGAAGAAGAGAAGGTAGTCACTTTTGATGTAGAAGAAGTTAAGTCAGCAGAATCTAAATCGGAGGCAGCTGCTGAACAAACTACTACTGTAACAGATGCTGCAGCGCCTGTTGAACCTTCTACTAATAACGAAGCAAGCACTGAAACACCTTCATAAGAACTGAATACTATTCAATGGAATCACAAGGAGCGAAAACGAAAATTTTACAAAAAATTAAGCAGGCATTAGAAAATCCTGTTGCCGTTCCCTTCCCTGATCAGATTGCAGACAGACCTATTTTTATTCCTACTGAACAAGAATTGGCCATTGGCTTTGCACAAAAATTCACAGAGCTATTAGGCAAGTTTGTATACTGCAGCGATGAAGGGGAATTAGTAAAGCAATTAGCACAACTCATTCATTCACATAAATGGGAGAAAATATATTCTAGAGAATCGGGCTGGTTAGATGATATGAAAGAATTTAGTTTTGATCCTGTAACTACCGATGATTTAGCAGGCTGTGATGCAGCCATTACTTTATGTGATCATTTAATAGCAAGAACCGGTACCATTGTTTTAAGTAGCCAACAGCTAAGTGGAAGAACTTCAAGTGTGTATGCGCCCATACATATATGTATTGCCTATACGCATCAATTGGTTTTTGATATTAGTGATAGCCTGGCTGCTTTTAAAGCAGAATCGGATGCCCTACCTTCTATGATTACTTATGCCACAGGGCCAAGCCGTACGGCCGATATTGAAAAAACCTTGGTGGTAGGTGTGCATGGCCCCAAAGAAGTCTACTGTTTTTTAGTAGATAAGTTATTAGATTAGTAACTTTAGTAGGTATATTATTATATTGACACACTGATTATAAATTAAATAAGCGACTACATGGAATGGGTGCCTGGCAAAAAAATTTACTTTCTTTCTGATTTCCATTTAGGAGCCCCTAATCAAGTACAAAGCAATTTACGTGAACAGCAATTAGTAAGGTTTTTACAAAATGCCAAAAAAGACGCTGCTGCTATATTTATTGTAGGTGATATTTTTGATTTTTGGTTTGAGTATAAAACGGTGGTCCCTAAAGGTTTTGTTAGACTGCTGGGCTGTTTAGCCAATTTAAGTGATGCAGGTATTGAGCTACATATTTTTACAGGCAATCATGATTTATGGATGAAAGATTATTTAACCGAGGAGTTAAATGCAAAAATATATTTTGAACCACGTGAATTTACCCTGGGAGCAAAAAAGTTTTTTATAGGACACGGTGATGGACTAGGACCTGGAGACCAGGGCTATAAGTTTATAAAAAAAATATTTACCAACCCTTTATGTAAATGGTTGTTTGGTTGGTTGCATCCCGATTTAGGCATTCAACTCGCCAATTATTTTAGCAGCAAGAGTAGGGCTAAGACCGGCACTTCGGATGAAGTATTTATGGGCGAAGACAAGGAGTGGTTAATTATTTATTCGAAACAAAAAGCAAAAGAAATTAATGCCGATTATTTTATTTTTGGACATAGGCATTATGCTTTAGATATAGCTATTAATGAAACCAGTCGTTATATTAACTTAGGCGATTGGTTAAGGTCGAATAGTTATGCTGTATTTGATGGACAGGATATACAATTACTTCATTGGAAGGAAGATTAATAAATACTAGTTATGAATTTGGATCAACAATTTTTAAATAATTCTTTACGTAGTTATATAGTCATTGGAGCTATTTTTATAGTGGCCTTCCTTGTAAAAAGGTTTATCTCTCGATTTTTTGCAAGTTTAATTTATACTTGGATTGATAAAAAAAATCATTCAGATTTAAGAAAAAGCCATGTACGCCGTTTGATTATTCCTATCGAACAGTTTTTAATGTATATGGTTGCTGTTGTAGCATTATATGAGTTAAATTTTCCCATAGACTGGAATATTCATTTATACAAACTAACCCTTCAAGTATTCGTGGAGGCGGTAGTGAAATTATTTTTTATTATTTTATTTATTCGCGTTTGTTTAAGAACCCTTGAATTTGTTGCCATAATATTGGAAGAAAAAGCAAGGCTCACCAAGGATCAAACCGATGACCAACTAGTTTTATTTTTTAGAGACTTCTTTAAAGTCATATTATACATCATTGGCTTCTTATTCATTCTACATTATGTATTTAATGAAAATATTGGCAATTTAGTGACTAGCTTAAGTATCGTAGGAGCCGCTGTGGCCTTGTCTATGAGAGAAAGTTTGGAAAATATAATAGCCTCTTTTATTATTTTCTTTGATAAGCCTTTTACCATTGGCGACTTAGTGAAAGTGAATAATTTTACAGGTACGATTGAAAAAATTGGACTACGCAGTACCCGCATTCGCACACAGGATAAAACCTATATATCGGTGCCTAATAAACAAATGGTAGACAATATCGTAGATAATATTAGTCTAAGAACACAGCGTAAAATTGAATTAGACTTACAATTAAGTGTTGCTACTACCGCTTCACAATTAGCTGCCTATAGTCAGTATTTGCAAAATGAAATAAGTCAGCTTAAAAACGTGAGCAGTGTACAAGCCTATGTTTCAGAAGCAGGTAAGCAATATCATGTTCTACATATTGAGTGCTTAGTAAGTATGGATTTGGAATACAATGAATTTATAGTTTTGAAAGAAAAAATAAATGTAAGGGCTATTCAATATGCGAATGATCATAATATTCATTTCGCAACCACTGTATAAAAGTTTAAACAGTATTATACCTAAGGTAATTAGATGTATACTTTATAGGGACTCCTTCAACGATACCAAGAACTGCTTAATATTTTTCAAACTATTCAAAACGGCAATATCTTTTTCTGCCTTTTCTTTATTATTCTTTAAATAAGTCTTAGCGCCTTCAATAGAATATTTTTTTTCACGCAGTAAAAAATACAACTGGCGTAAAAATTCAATATCCTGCGCTCTAAATAATCTATCTCCCTTTCTTGTTTTTCTTGGTTGTAATTGTTTGAATTCTTTTTCCCAATACCTAATTAAAGAAGTATTGACATTAAACCAAGTAGCCACTTCACCAATAGGGTAGTATAATTTTTTTACTAATTCTTCAGAAGCCGGAATATTTAAAGTATGTAGATCGGCGTCCATGGAAGCAAATGATTTTCTTCCTCTTTTGCTTACAGAAGATGAATGCGAAAAAGACATGGGTGTTCTTGAAACAGTAGGCAGTGTTTCTTCATCTAGACTTGATACTACTTCTAGTTTTGAAGGACTTTGTTTAAGGACAGCAGACTTCCTTTTTTCAACCGGCGCTTTAATATGCACCGGTTGGTCTATTTCCATTCCAAATAAGTCAAGTTGATGCAAGTGTTTTGCCATAGAACAAAGTTAGGGGACTATGAATAGGAACTAAGCCTCCTAAATGATTGGTGGATAAATTGTTAAGTATGCAGTATTTTTGTGTATGCGCTTATTTATATTAACTAGTTCGAAATTTGCCATTCCAAGGGCCCTGCTATGTCAGAAGGTATTGGATATCATTGAACTAGGCTTAAGCTCAGCACAGATTCATTTTTATATTGTAGGTGATAAGCTCCCAGGCTCCCTATTGACATTGGAGCAAAATAGTGATGCGGTAACTATTATTAAAGAAACAGCTGCAGAAAAATTAATCAAAGAAGTAACCAATGCTGCCATTATTCATTTTGGAGCAACGCTGAAAGGAAGCGATCATTTTGCGCATTATTTTATTCCTTTATCACATCCTAATTGTATACAAGGGCTTTCCATGATACACAAATGGTCTTTAGCAAATGCCTTTAAAAACTATCTTAAAAAATCGGTAGCTACTTATACCATTAATGAATGGGTTACTAGTTTTTTAAAAAATAAATATAAAGGCTACGCTACTAAAATACAAGAAGCTTATTTACCTATTCATAGGTTGCCTATTTATGAGTGGGTGGCTTTAGCAGATGCTAAAAATAATTTAACTGATGGGGCTAATTATTTCTTGGCCTTCCAACCACTAGGCGCTTTTGTGGATATGCTTAAAGAGTTTTCAATATTTAAAAAATGGCAACAAACCAATATGGTACTGGTTTTCATTTTTGAAAATGAAAAAGAGGTGGCGCAGGCAGAAATATTATTAGCAGGCTACAAGTTTAAAGAGTCTATTTTAATTAAGTCCATATCCAATATGGAACTAACATGGATAGCAGCTACCTATGTCATTTTATTTAACAATATTTGTTTTGATAAAACCAGTTTGATAGAAATGGCTATTGAGTATGATATACCACTACTTTTTAATAATGCTGAAAATCAAAATGAAGCTCTTCCAATTACTTGGCAGCAGGCGGGCGAGCAGTTTAGCTTTGATGAACAAGGAGGACTCTCTAATCATTTCAAATTATACTATAAGGATGAAGTGTACAGACAAGGGAGGGCCAGAATGGGTAAGCAGTGGCTTACGGATTTATATGCAGAAAAGAAGAATGCAGGACTTGTTCAAATACCACTAACGCTGAAGAGTTCATAAGGTTCTTATTTAATTAATTTGTATTTTTGTGTTTCAAAATTTTAATATGCATCAGTCAAGTATTCAGGTCAACATTAGTTTAGACGATCAAAAAATTCCTCAAAATATTAAGTGGTCTGCCTCCGATAGTACGGCTACCGAAGCACAGGAAGCACGCGCTATGATGCTTACTTTTTGGGATCCTACCGATAAAACCGCACTTCGCATTGATCTATGGACCAAGGACATGATGGTGGATGAAATGGCCGATTTCTTTTATCAAAATTTAATGGGCATGAGTGATGCTTATTTAAGAGCCACGCAAGATGAAGCCTTGTCCAATGAATTCAAAGAATTCGCTAAAACTTTTTATACTAAATTCAGGGCTAGTCAACTTTCAGAAAATAATAAATAAACGAATCATAAATAAATTACACTAAATTAACTATACTAAATCAATAATATTATGTCTTTAGAAACCGATGTGATGTCTTTAATGAAAGACGCAATGAAAAATAAAGATGAAGCTTTGTTAAGAGGATTAAGAGCTATTAAAGCAGAAATTATAAAAGCTAAAACAGAACCCGGTGCGAATGGCGCAATTACTGAAGAAACAGAATTAAAATTATTGCAAAAATTAGTAAAGCAACGCAAGGATTCTTTAACCATATTCGAACAACAAAATAGACAAGACTTGGCCACCAAAGAATCGGAAGAAATTGCAGTGATAGAAAAGTTTTTACCTGCACAAATGAGCGAAGACGACGTGAAAGCCGCTGTGCAAGCCATTATTACGCAAGTGGGTGCAGCTGGTCCTGGGGACTTAGGCAAGGTAATGGGTATGGCTACTAAACAATTAGCAGGTCAGACAGATGGTAAAGTTATTTCTGCTATTGCCAAAACTTTATTAAGCACCTAACACTATGTGGTTAGATATACTCACAGGTACTATATTAATAATAGCCATTTTACAAGGCTATAGAAATGGATTCATTAAAGCAATTATTTCTTTTTTCTCCTTAATGATTGGTTTAATTCTTGCTTTTCAGTTTGCAGGCTGGGTGGCTAGTTTTTTAAAAGAACATACTCAAATTGCTTCTCACTGGTTGCCCTTTATTTCCTTTTTAGTTATTTTAGTTTTAGTACTCATTATATTAAAATTTATTTCAGGGGTCTTGCAACAAACTGCTGAATGGTTATTATTAGGCTGGTTAAATAAAGTATTAGGTATTGTTTTATATGGTTTTATTTATTTCACCATGCTTAGTGCAGTGATTTATTTTTTACAAGTATTAGGGGTGGTAGAATCTACTGAAATGAAAGAAACTTACACCTATGGCTACCTGCAAAAATGGTGGCCTTATTGTATGGAAAAAGCGGCTATTTGGATTCCTTCCATTAAAACCACTTTTACCACTTTTTCTAACCCCTTTAAATAAGGGTCCAAACTGGCAAAATTCATTGATGCTGAATAGGTTAAGAAATTGTTATTTATCCTATTTAGCACATATTTAGCATTGACTCACTTTAGCCTTTTTTAAAACGAATTAACTACCTTTAACCATTGGATAAATAGCCATAAATAGGACGGAACATGGAATACGAAATTATTAAAGAAGGGAATTTTGAATACCTAGAAGTAGGGGAAGGGGAAACGCTAATGCTTTGCCATGGACTTTTCGGTGCCCTAAGTAATTTTGCTGACTTGATTGAAAAATTTAGACATACCCACAAAGTAGTGGTGCCCATACTTCCTTTATTTGATTTAGATATTTTACATACCAGTGTATCGGGTTTAGAAAAACATGTTGCTGCTTTTATTGAATATAAAAATTATACCAATATTCATTTATTAGGTAATTCTTTAGGGGGCCATGTAGCCTTGGTATATGTTTTAAAACATCCTGAAAGAGTGAAGTCGCTTACTTTAACAGGTAGTAGTGGTTTGTTTGAAAATGCGATGGGCGATAGTTATCCTAAAAGAGGTGACTACGAATATATCAAAAACAAAACTGCACAAACTTTTTACGACCCTGCTGTTGCCACCCCGGCTCTAGTAGATGAAGTTTTTGAAATCACAAAAAATAGAATTAAGGTTATTAAAATTATTGCATTAGCGAAAAGTGCTATTCGTCATAATTTAGGGGAAGAGTTGAATCAAATTAAACAACCTACTTTATTAATTTGGGGAAAGAATGATATTGTTACACCTCCTTTTGTAGCAGAAGAGTTTAAAAAATTAATCCCGAATAGTCAATTACATTTTATTGATAAATGTGGGCACGCACCCATGATGGAAGTGCCTGTTGAATTCAACATCATCTTAGAAAAATTCCTTGGTTCTTTATCTAAATAATAATTTTATGATTGCAAATGAAATGGCTATCAAAGGTTTTCCCATGCTACGCTTGGAAGACACCGCTTCTTTTGTATTGCAATGCATGGAAGATTATGAAGTGCAACATTTACCCCTATTAAAAGATGAATATTTTATTGGCTTAGTGTCAAAGGAAGCGGTATTAGATGTTGCAGTGGATCAAACCATGGCCTCCATTGCAGAAGGCCTGCTGCGCATTGGGGTGAACGGTGCTGCGCATTTTACAAAAGCCTTAGAATTATTTTCAAAACATGAACTTTCCTTACTGCCTGTTTTAAATGAGCAGCAAGAATGTGTGGGTGTCATCACCCAGAAAATTTTAAATGAAAATATTGCCCGTTTCATAGGGACAGATCAAAATGGCGCCATTATTGTGCTATCAATTTCTCCCTATCAATATTCTTTAGCAGAAATGAGTCGTTTGGTAGAAACCAATAATGCGCAAATTTTGCAATTAAATAGTTTTTTTGAGCCTGCCACGGGTGCCATGATTATTACTATTAAAATTAATCAAGAAGAGGCTTCTGCTATTATCTCTACTTTTGAGCGTTACGATTATCAAGTGCTTCATTATTTTGGCAAGTCGCCACTTCACAATGATATTGAAAGTCATTACCATCATTTAATGAATTATTTAGATGTGTAATAAAATAAAATATCTATTATTTTTTATTGCTTTCTTTTTATTTTTTTCAAACCTCGTTTCGGCACAAATAAAAATTAGCTCCATACA
This sequence comes from Chitinophagales bacterium, assembly GCA_964203405.1. Classification (GTDB taxonomy): domain Bacteria; phylum Bacteroidota; class Bacteroidia; order Chitinophagales; family Chitinophagaceae; genus Sediminibacterium. Next base: position 397,332 of record CAXNLL010000002.1, on the reverse strand, counting down.
AATAGAGGGGAATAGAAGAACCAAACCATATATTATTTTAAGAGAGTTGCCTTATCATGAAGGCGATATTATTTCAAAAGATTCCTTAGCCATTTTAGATATCATCTCTCAACAACAATTATTTAATACTACTTTATTTGAGCAAGTAACTGTAAATTCAGAGCAGCTAGATAGTTTCCAAGTGGTCATCAAAATCAATGTGCGTGAAAGATGGTATTTATTTCCCATTCCTTATTTCAGATGGGTGGATCGAAACTTTAACCAGTGGTGGAATGAACAAAATAGAAGCCTAGACAGAGTGAACTATGGATTAAATCTAGGGCAATCCAATGTGACGGGTAATAATGACAAATTGAATGCAGCTTTTATTACAGGGTATACCCAACAATCTAGTTTTAGGTATCAAATACCCTTTATTGATAAAAAACTACGTTATGGTTTGGCCTTAGCTTGGCAAAATGCTATACAAAAGGAAATAAATATTGCGACTAAATTAGATAAGCAAGTTTTTTTTAAAACGAAAAATATAATTCAAGAAGGTTATAGGGCCAATGCAAGTTTATTGTACCGACCTAATTTATTTGAAAGACATAGTTTTCAAATGGGCATAGGCAGAAATGAAATAAGTGATTCTGCTTTTCTATACCAACCCATTTTTTTACCTAGTCAGCAAAAAACATTTTCTTATCTAGATGCCTCCTTAGCGTTTTCCCGTATTCGTTTCGACTACAATGCCTATCCTACCAAGGGGCAGTCTACCAATTTTATTTTATATCACCGCTTCTCCAAAAATAGTAATCTAAGTTCAATTCAACTTAGAAAAATATGGGCTCGTCCTTTTTCAAAGTCAAATTTTATTTTTGTAGAATCTAATACCCTGGTTAAATTTTTACCGAATCAAAACTATATCGATAATAAATTATTAGGCTATGGTAATTTACAATTGAATGGATTGGATTATTATGTCGTGGATGGAAATGCAGCCAGCATTTTTAAAGCCTCTTTTCATCATGCACTAGGGACAGTCAGTGTAAAAAATAAACTCATCCCTAAGCGAATCCCTATTATTAAATATCAATTTTGGCTCAAGGCTTTTACAAATCTTGGCTATGTTTATAGTGAAAAACCAGTGAATGGCAATCGACTAAACAATACCCTGCTTCGAACAGCGGGGATAGGTTTAGACATAGTGGGCATTTACGATTTTGTACTAAAAATTGATTACAGCTTGAATCAGCTTGGGGACAAAGGGTTATATTTGCGTACAGGTTTTAATTTTTAAACTTTTTTGGATGAAAGTAGCTATTTATAGTAGAGGGGTTGATATCGATCAACAACAATCATTGCAAGCATTACTGCTGGCCTTGGATAAGTATGCTATTACGATTTATGTCTATGCCGAACTACTAGAAAAATTTAATTTACAAGCGAGCGCCGGTAAAGAACCTCTTATTGCTTTTAATTCTTTTTCTGCGATACACGATAGCATTGATTGTTTAATAAGTTTAGGCGGCGATGGAACAGTATTGGATGCAGTTACTATTGTAGGTGATAGTCAAATTCCTATTTTAGGTATTAATTATGGCAGGCTTGGTTTTTTAGCCACTATTTCAAAAGACGAATTGAGTATCATGGTAGAGGCTTTAGTGAACCGTACTTATGTGATTGAGAAAAGAACTTTACTACATTTAGACGCCGATCCTATTATTTTTGGAAATGCTCCTTATGCCTTAAATGAATTTGCGATTCATAAAAGAGATACTTCTCCTATGATAAAAATTCATACCTATTTAAATGGCGAATTTTTAAATTCTTATTGGGCAGATGGATTAATTGTTTCTACACCTACAGGTTCTACTGGATATAATATGAGTTGCAATGGTCCTATTTTATTTCCCGACTCTGCAAGTTTTGTAATCACGCCGGTCGCTCCACATAATCTAAATGTTCGCTCTATTGTTGTGCCAGATAGTTCTGTGATTTCATTTGAAATTGAAGGCAGAACCGAAGAATTGATTTGCGCCTTAGATGCTAGAAAAGAAATTGTACCCAAAAATATTCAATTAGCTATCAAGAAAGAATCTTTCTCTGTTAATTTCATAAGACTCAATGAGAACAGCTATTTGACGACCTTACGAACAAAGCTCACCTGGGGCTTGGATAAAAGAAATTAACCCATGCCTAAGCAGTTTATTTATTTATTTATTTTCTTTTTGTGTACTAAAACTGTTCATGCACAGCATTTGCAATTAATAGAAAACAGAGGTGAGCTTGGTGTATTTGCTGGCCAAGCTTCTTATAAAGGTGACATTGCACCTAACTTACAATTTATAAGTACAAATTTTGGTGTGTTTTATAAAAGACAATTGAATGATTATGTAGGCTTAAGATTGAATTATGAAATTGTTCCTTTAGGCGCTTTTGATTTAATAACAGGCGATAGCTTGAATTCTCATATGCGTGGAAGAAATTTATATTTTAAAACTACCTATCAAGATATTAGTTTAATGACAGAACTTTATTTTTTAAAATTTATTAATGGCAATAAAAAATATCGCTTCAGTCCTTATTTAGGTTTTGGGGTGGGTTATTTATCTCCATTAAAAGATACTAGTAATTATAAAAACTTAGCAGGTGAGTATACGCAAGCACCTAACATTATTACCATGCCATTAAATATTGGCTTCAAGTATAATGTAGTTGGTTCCTTTAATCTTTTTGGCGAGCTTACTTATCGTTTTACCAATTCAGACGAACTAGATCATTTCGGAGATAACGACAGCCACCCTAACGGAGGCATCAATTACCAGGCCAGTACTTCTGGTAATGATCAATTTTTTTCTGCCAAATTGGGTTTGTCGTATAATTTCTTAAGAATATATGGTCCAGATCCAAGGCCTAAAGCCAAAAGAGATAATCTATTTTCAAAACAGGGCCAATCAAGTAATAAAGGCCCTAAAAAGTCTTTATTTGGCTTCTTTAAACGCAAATAACCTAGTTATTTTCATAATTTTGCAACATGGAAAACCTGGATCTAAGCAAACTGCCTAAACATATCGCCATTATTATGGATGGGAATGGCAGATGGGCGCAAGAACAAGGCCAGGACCGCTTATTTGGTCATTATCAAGGAGTTATAAGTGTTAGAAAAGTAGTAGAAGCAGCCACTGAAATAGGCATTGAATACCTTACCCTCTATGCTTTTAGCACTGAAAACTGGGAAAGACCTGAGGAAGAAGTGACCGGTCTTATGACCTTATTTGTGGATACGATTGCCAAAGAAGTCCCCGATTTACATAAAAACAATATCAAGCTTCGCTTTATTGGCAATTTAAGCTTGCTGCCTGCCCACGCAAGAGCGGCCTTGGACAATGCCACCGCTCAAACAGCCCAAAATACGGGCCTAACCCTTATTGTGGCTTTAAGTTATAGTAGTAGGTGGGAGCTAGTTGAAGCTGCTAAAAATTTGGCGACCAAAGTGAAAGCAGGTAGTTTAAGTATAGATCATATTACAGAGACAACTTTGTCTGAAGCCCTTACTACTATTGAGTTTCCTGATCCCGAATTAATGATTCGTACCAGTGGTGAATTTCGTATAAGTAATTTTTTATTGTATCAATTGGCCTATGCCGAATTGTACTTTACAGAGACCAGATGGCCCGATTTTAGGAAGGATGATTTAATAAAAGCCATCCTTGATTTCCAATCCAGAGAACGCAGATTCGGTAAAACGAGCAACCAGCTCCTACCGAATGATGAAAAATAGTAATATGTTTATTTTCACTTTTAACAAAGACTTTGAATTATTACGAGTAATTTGCGGCACTTTTAAAATTATAAATGTTTAGTCCCTTAGCAGATGTATAAATTTCTTCCCTTTTTAATAGGTTCACTATCAGTACTTTTATTGAATTCGACTTCTTATGCTCAGGATACCTCTGTTAAAGATTCGGTGACTCAGATTAATGTTCAACTGATCAATATTTTTAACCAAAAAGCGGTTACTAAATATAAGATTCGTAACATAAAAGTGGTGGGGAATGAAAATTTTGATGAAAATTTATTGCTTTCACTTTCTACTTTAAATACAGGAGATGAGGTAGCCATTCCAGGCGGTGACAACTTTGCAAAATCTATTCGCAAGTTGATGGATCAAAATTATTTTAGCGATGTAAGTATTTATTTAACAGATTTAGTAGGCAAAGAAATTGATGTAGAAATTAATGTAACGGAGCGACCTCGTTTATCTAAGTTTAATTTTTTGGGTGTTAAAAAATCGGATATCGATGAATTGTCTGGTAAAACCGGGTTGACACCGAATAGAGTGGTAACCGATAATATGAAAATTACGGCTATTGAGGGTATCAAAAAATATTATGCTGAAAAAGGTTTCCAAGATGTCAAAGTTACTATCAAAGAAAAAAAAGACGCCACTAGAAAAAATAATTTATTATTAGATTTTGTGGTAGACAAAGGGCCTAAAGTAAGAATTAACAATATCAATTTTGGAGGTAATAACATTGAAGAAACTAAGCTTAAAAAAAGCTTGAAGGAAGTGCATGAAAAAATGAGACTTACTTTATTTCCTGTTAATGACAAGGCAGTCATTGTAAAAACAAGTCCTTATACTTTTGAACAATATATGTCTGAGAAAGGTTTTTTAACTTTTACCAAGACTAGAAAAATATTAAATCCTTATGCTAGGCTATCCCTTTCTTCTGCTAAGTTTAATATTAAAAAATACGAAGAAAGTAAAGACAACTTATTAGATTATTATAACTCATTAGGATTTAGAGATGCGGTAATAGTAAAAGATACAGTATATCATAATGCAGGGGGTAATTTGAATATTGATTTACAAATGAAAGAAGGGCGTAAATATTATTTCGGTAATATTAATTGGAGAGGTAATACTAAGTATACCGATTCTATTTTGTCTGTCATTTTAAATATTAAGAAAGGTGAAATTTATAATAGAGAAATCTTATTTAATAAATTGGGTAAAACACCTACTGCGGAAGGCGGTGATGTAAGTACCTTATACCAAGACGATGGTTATTTATTCTTTAGAGTCGATCCCATTGAAACAGCTGTATACAATGATACCATTGATTTTGAAATTAGAATTGTAGAAGGTCCTCAAGCGACTATCAAAACCATTCGTATTGCAGGTAATGAAAAAACAAAAGATTTTGTGATTCGTCGTGAGATAAGAACGCTACCAGGTGATAAGTTTAGCCGTACTTTATTAATTCGTTCTCAACGTGAAATAGCACAGTTAAACTTTTTTGACCAAGAGAAAATAAAAATTGATCCTATACCTAATCCAGAAGATGGTACGGTGGATATTAATTATGGTGTTGAAGAAAAATCGAGCGATCAATTAGAGTTAAGTGCTGGTTGGGGAGGTTTTATTGGACTTACGGGAACCTTAGGGGTGACTTTTAATAACTTTAGTTCAAAGAATATATTTAATAAAGCTGCTTGGGATCCACTTCCAATTGGAGATGGCCAGAAGCTAAGTGTAAGGGTTCAAAGTAATGGAAAGGCCTTTAGATCAACCAATCTTTCATTTACAGAACCATGGTTCGGGGGCATTAAAAGAAATACACTTACTGTTAGTGTTTACAATACTAAATACGGACAAACCTTTAATCAATTGACAGGGATGTATGATCCCAATGCTGCAGATTCAAGATATATCTCAACTTCAGGTGCTACGATTTCTTTTGGTAGACAATTAGCATGGCCTGATGATTATTTTTCTTTGAATATGGGATTAAACTATACAAGGTATACTTTAAAAGATTATGCTATTGATCCTTTTAATCTTCCCAATTTTAATAATGGTATTGTAAACAATGTCAATTTAAGACTTGCTTTACAAAGAACTTCAGTGGATCAACCTTTGTTTCCAAGAACGGGATCTACTTTTTTAATGAGTGCGCAATTAACCCCTCCATATTCTTTGTTTGATCCGAATTTCGCTTTCAAAAAAAATCCATACGAATTATTAGAATACCATAAATGGCGTTTTAATGGTGAGTGGTATGTGCCACTAGGTAAGCCAGCGGGGGAAGACCGTAACAAACAGTTTGTTTTAAAATTTGCTGCTAAATATGGTTTCTTGGGCGCTTATAATAGCGACTTGCCTATTTCGCCATTTGAGCGTTTCCAAGTGGGAGATGCAGGATTAAGTAATCAATTTGCTTTATTAGGATTTGATATCATTGCACAAAGAGGTTATCCTGTGTATGAGAGTTCTAATCCGAAAATAAATCCTGATCAACAATCTTCTAGACAAAAGTTCACCATCTTTAATAAGTATGCGGTGGAAGTGCGTTATCCTTTAAGTTTAGCGGCAAGTAGTACCATCTATGCTTTAGGATTTTTCGAAGCGGCCAATGGTTGGTATAGTATGAAAGAGTACAATCCATTTAATTTAAGACGTTCAGTGGGTATTGGAATGCGCTTCTATTTACCTATGTTTGGTTTACTAGGGTTTGACTATGGCTTAGGTCTAGACAGATTGTCTGGAACTACTTCATTGAAAGACGCAGGAAGGTTTACCTTTATGCTGGGTATTGAACCCGAATAATAGTTATCGTAATTTTCATTTCAAAAATAATTGAACATGCAACTTAAAAAACAGATTTTGGTCCTTTTTATTGGACTTGCCACTTTTTTTACAAGTCAGGCACAAACAAAATATGCGGTTATTAATACCAAGTATATTTTAGATAAGATTCCTGAATATAAGGATGCAGACAAGAAATTGAAAGTCCTAGGAGATGGGTGGCAACAAGAAATTGATGTCAAGCAAATGGCCTTGGATAAAATGTACAAAAACTATGAGGCTGAGCAATTTATGCTCTCTGAAGATCTTAGAAAAAAGAGAGAAGATGAGCTTTTTGTAAAAGAAAAAGAGTTAAGAGATTTGCAAAAAAAGCGTTTTGGCTACGAGGGTGATTTATTTAAAGAAAGACAAAAACTGGTTAAACCCATTCAGGATAAGGTATATAACGCAGTCCAAAAAATGGCTGCGGCAAGGGCTTATGACTTCATTTTGGATAAAAGTGAAGGAATTACCATTATATTTGCAGACCCAAAACTGGACAAAAGCGATGACGTTTTAAAAGAATTGGGTATCGTAAACTAGACACGAATAATAATAATAGATCAACAAATAAAACAACATCTTATGAAAAAAGGTTTCTTAGTAGCTGTCATCTTATTTATCGCAGCTTCATTTACAACAAGTGCCACTGCACAAACAAAGATTGGTTACTTTGATGACCAAAGCGTACTTGCTTTATTCCCTGGTATCCAAGAAAAATTAGATACTGTGCTTAGATCTTATGCACAAGATACTTTACAAGAAGAGTACAACTACACTTTAAAAGATTATCAAATTAAGGATAGCATTTTTAGAAGAGATTCTGCTGAGTTGTCTAAAAAAGCAAAAGCTTATGAAATGGCTACTACCGACTTGAATAAATTAAAGTATAAGTTAATCAACTGGCAACAATACCAACAAAGTATGATGCAACAAAAAGAGGAAGGACTTTTATTGCCCTACAGACAAAGAGTGGCTGCTGCTTTAAGTGAAGTAGTTGCAGAAAATAAATACACTTTGGTATTAAAGGCAGATGCTTTATCTCCTTATGCTCAACCTTCTATTGCAGACAACTTAACCATTCGTGTTGCTATTAAGTTGAAGTTGGCCTTACCTAAGGATGTAGAAGATGCCTTCAAAGCGGCTACAGGCGGAACTGCTACAAAAGCAGCTGCTCCAGCTAAAAAGGGATAATTCTTTTTTAAAATATTTTTGAATAGAACCTCGTTGTTATGCAACGAGGTTCTTAGTTTTACATAAGAAAGTTTTTAATAGGGTATTCAATTAAATAAATATTATGTCAGCACCCATTGGGGTCTTTGATAGTGGTTATGGTGGACTCACCATTTTAAAGGAATTGAAAAAACAATTACCTAGGTACGATTATATTTATTTAGGAGATAACGCACGTGCCCCTTATGGCAGTAGGTCTTTTGAAACTGTATATCAATATACTTTAGAAGCAGTGAATTGGTTTTTTAAACAAGGTTGCTCTTTGGTCATTATTGCTTGCAATACGGCTTCCGCTAAAGCACTTCGCAATATTCAACAATTGGATTTACCTCATATCGATCCTAGCAAAAGAGTCTTAGGTGTGATTCGTCCCACCACAGAAGTCTTGGGGCATTTTTCTACCAACCATCAAATTGGTATCATGGGTACCTTGGGTACAGTGCAAAGTGGTAGCTATCCTATTGAAATAGCTAAATTTTTCCCCGAGCTTCAAGTATTCCAACAAGCCTGTCCTATGTGGGCGCCCTTAATTGAAAATGGGGAGTATGATAAACCCGGGGCAGACTATTTTGTACAGCTCTATCTAAACGAGCTTTTTAGCCAATCTAAGGGTATCGATGCAATTTTACTAGCCTGTACGCATTATCCGCTATTAGAGGCTAAAATAAAGTCCTTCTTGCCTGCTGGGGTGAGTCTAGTGACACAAGGAGATATTGTTGCAAAAAGCCTTGCAAAATACCTTGAAAATCATCCTGAATTAGCCCAAAAATGCAGTCAGCATGGGCATTTAAGCTTTTATACCACCGATAATGCAGATACCTTTGAGATGCAGGGTAGCTTGTTTTTCGGACAAAAAATTGAGGCAAAACATACAGATTTAGCTTAAAAAATGAAAAAATACCCTATTTTTGCCGTCCTTTCACAGGTAGTGGTATGGTGACTGCTATTGAAGTGGAAACAATTTTAAGAAACTAAGCAAGTAAAAGACATCAAATGAAACGTACATTTCAACCACATAAACGTCGTCGTAAATCTGTTCATGGTTTTCGTAAGCGTATGGAATCTGCTAATGGTCGTAAAGTATTAGCAAGCCGTAGAAAGAAAGGACGCAAAAAACTAACTGTATCTAGCGAGAAAGGATTAAAGAAAGATTAATCTAGGAAAGATCCCTTTTCAGCTATTACAAATAAATTCAATAATTTTAAAGTCCTTCCCGTTATTCGGGAGGGACTTTTTTTATCACTCTAATTTTTTTTCATTGCCTAGCGTTTTTACATATAAGAAAACAGATAAATTAAAAAGTAGAAAACAAACTCAACATTTATTTTCTACTGGCCAGGCAATTAATGTATTTCCAATTAGACTTATTTATACCGTTGAACCTATTTCAACCAATGCAGATAATCTATCTCTTACTAGCGTATTGCAAGCAGGGGTGGGGGCACCTAGTAGAACTTTTAGAAAGGCCGTGCAACGCAATAGAGTGAAAAGATTATTAAGAGAAGCCTATCGTTTAGAAAAACCTAATTTTATAAGCCAGGCTAGTCTTGAGAACAAACGTGTTAATTTATTTTTCTTATATACCGATGCGCTTGTACTTACACAAGTTGAAATTCAAGGGAAAGTAAAAGAGGCGCTTTCATTACTGGTTACTAAATTTAATAAATCGTAATTGGTGATAATTACGCTGTAAAAATTTCTTTAGAAAAATTAAGTTAAATAAGACTATAAAAATTAAACTATTAAAGAAGATACCTTGCCTACGCTAAAAAAAATTATAGCCTTTCCTTTTATAGTGTTGATACGTATTTATCAATACGTCATTTCGCCATGGATGGGGGCTAGTAAATGTAGGTTCACACCTTCCTGTTCTCATTATACAAGCGAAGCCATTGAAAAATATGGTCCTATCAAAGGTATTTATTTAGGGGTCAAAAGATTAAGTAAGTGCAGACCAGGCGGTGGTCAGGGCTATGATCCTGTTCCATAGTTAGTTAAATCTTAGAACAAAAAAAACCTGCAGTTTTTAAGTGCAGGTTTTCAGTATAAAATTGTTTCGAGTATAAATGCTTCTGCTATTATTTTGCTGCAGCAAAACGATCTGCAATGACTGACCAGTTTACTAAGTTCCAAAAAGCAGCTAAATAATCGGCTCTTCTATTTTGATATTTTAAATAATAAGCGTGTTCCCAAACATCGGCGCCTACAATAGGATGGCCTTTTACTTCAGCTACATCCATTAAAGGATTATCTTGATTAGGCGTAGAGCTTACTTCTAATTTTCCGTCTTTAACAATTAACCAAGCCCAACCACTTCCAAAACGAGTCATGCCAGCAGCTGCAAATTTTTCTTTGAATGCATCGAAACTTCCAAAAGCAGCATTGATAGCATCTGCTAATGCGCCTGATGGTGCACCACCTGCATTAGGCGCTAAGCTTGCCCAAAAGAAACTATGGTTCCAATGACCACCACCATTATTTCTAACAGCGGGGCTAATAGTACCAGCTACTTTTACTAATTCTTCTATCGTTTTTCCTTCATTCGGTGTACCAGCAACGGCCTTGTTTAAATTATCTACATAGGCTTGGTGGTGTTTACCATGATGAATTTGCATGGTTAAGGTATCAAAATGAGGTTCTAAGGCTTCGTGTGCATAAGGTAATGCAGGTAAGGTAAATGACATATTTTTTATTTATTGTGTTTGTGAATGAAGCTCAAAATTACAATGCTTTCCTTTGATTTGAGCGAGTTGTGGCTTTTTTTTCCTTAATTAGAAAATTAAGCTATAACTAATATATTGAGCGCTTCATAAATATCTATTTCTCGTCTGCTAAATGATAGATGGTTTATTCTTTAGAGCTTCGTAAAAAATAGCTTTCCTCCGTAATCCTACAAACGGATTACTACGGAAACTATTTATTTACTGCGCTTATACTATTATAAATAATAAATACTGTTTCGAGACGAGCTTTCGAGCATGCGTAGAGCGAGACGAGAAACAGGTATTTATTATTAAAATACTTAAAGCCAAAAAAATAATCTATCGTTTGGCTTTAAAGAAAGCTTGCATGAGCGCGGCGCAATCGTTTTCTAAGATGCCGCCAACGATAGTGGTGGAAGGATGAAAAGGATTTTTTTCTGTCACCCTGCGGTAGCTATTTTTTTGGTCATAGGCCCCAAAAACAATATTTCCAATCTTATTCCAATACAAAGCACCTGCACACATTAAGCAGGGCTCAATGGTAACATATAAAGTGGCTTCGGGTAAATACTTTTCTTGTAAATTTTCACAAGCGCTGGTAATAGCTAAAATTTCGGCGTGCGCCGTTACATCTTTTAATAATTGCACTTGATTGTAGGCCTTGGCAATAATTTTACCATGCATGACGATAACAGCACCAACTGGTACTTCATCAACGTCAAAGGCCCTCTGTGCTTGCACGAGGGCCTGACGCATAAAATCTTCATGTATAGCTTGCACTATCTGAATTACAATTTTTGAATTCGAATATTTCTGTAACTCACATTGTCTCCATGATCTTGTAAGGCAATATGTCCAGATAATACTTTTGCAAAGTCTGGTGATTCTCCTTTAGCAAATTTTGATCTTCTAACAAGCTCTTTCCAGCCATCATCTCCAACATGTGTGCTTACCACATTAACATCATTTAAAATAAGGTCTAATTTGCCTTTCTTAAATATAATATCTACTTTATTCCATTGGTCATATGGTTTTACTGCCCCTTCTTTACCTACAATTAAATCATATAAATTACCTGCTCTATGGCTAATAATTTTAGCATCAGGATGTCCGTCATTGTCTAGTACTTGCATCTCAGGTCCTGTATGCCAAGTATTTTTATATTTAGTAGGCTCGTCTTGCACAAAAAAGATAATACCGCTATTACCGTTTTTAGCAATTTTCCATTCTAGTTGTAAATGAAAATCATTGAAACTTTCATTCGTCACAATATCCCCCGCCGATTTTCCTGCTTTCTTCGCTGCTGGATCAAATACAATCATACCATCTTCTACCTTCCATGCTTCTCCCGTAGTGGTTTTGCCATAGCTATGCCAGCCATTAGTGGTTTTTCCGTCGAATAAAGAAATCCATTTTTGTGCATTGGCTTGTACAGCAACAAAAATGATTAAAAAAACAAGTAATAATTTTTTCATGTGAATTGTTTAGTGGTGTAAAATATGCAAATCGTTTATCTTTTAATTAAAGTGGTACTTTATTAAAGTATTTTACTTCTTTACAATATATTATTTCTTTAAAAGAAAGATATATTTAATCATCTGCTCAACATCTTCTTGTTTTAATTGCGGATGCGGTGTCATTGGAATAGCGCCCCAGTTACCACTACCACCTTTAATTACTTTTCCAGCTAACATTTTCACATTTTCTTCTGTATTATCATATTTTGCTGCAACTTCTTTGTAAGATGGCCCAATATTTTTTTCACTTGTTTTGTGACAAGTTAAACAATCACTTCCAGCAATCAAGGCTAAACCTTTTTGATAATCTGGATTGTCGGATAATGCATTACCCGTTGAAGCGGTTGCTTCTTTTGTTTCTGTAGTTGCTTTTCCAGCCTCTGTAGATCCACCACCGCATGCTATTACAATAATAGCAGTTGATAAAATAAATAAAACCTTCTTCATATTGCTTCGTTTTTATTGTTTAAATGCCTAAAATTTTCTTATTGAATGATTCATCTGAACCGGTACTGGCAAAATCGTCAAATGCTTTTTCGGTTACTTTAATAATATTTTTTTGAATAAAGAGGGCGCCTTCGGCTGCGCCAACTTCTGGATGTTTAATAGCACATTCCCATTCCATCACTGCCCAACCTTTAAAATTATAAGCAGCTAGTTTGCTAAAAATACTTTTGAAATCTACTTGTCCATCACCTAGAGATCTAAATCTTCCAGCGCGGTCCACCCAGTTTTGGTATCCACCATATACACCTTGTTTAGCTGTTGGATTAAATTCTGCATCCTTTACATGGAACATTTTAATACGCTCATGAAAAGCATCGATATAACCTAGGTAGTCCATGCATTGTAAAACAAAGTGAGAGGGATCGTATAATAAACAAGCACGCTTATGCTGCTTTACTTTATCTAGAAACATTTCATAAGTAACGCCATCATGTAAGTCTTCACCCGGATGAATTTCATAACAAAGATCAACTCCTGCTTTATCAAATTCATTTAAAATAGGCATCCATCTTTTGGCAAGTTCAGTGAAACCTGTTTCTACTAATCCTGCAGGGCGTTGTGGCCAAGGGTATACTGTATGCCATAATAAAGAACCACTGAAAGTAGCATGCGCATTTAATCCTAAATTTTCTGAAGCCTTCGCTGCATATATTAATTGTTGTACTGCCCAATCTGTTCTTGCTTTTGAATTACCATGCACTTCTTTGGGAGCGAATCCATCAAACTGCGCGTCATAAGCAGGGTGCACTGCTACTAATTGTCCTTGCAAATGTGAAGACAATTCTGTGATTTCCATTCCTGCACTTGCAACAATACCTTTTATTTCATCTGCATAAGTTTTACTATCTGCAGCTTTTTTTAAATCGATACATCTTGGATCCCAACTAGGAATTTGCACTCCTTTGAAACCTAGGCCAGCCGCCCACTTACATATACTCTCTAAAGTATTGAAGGGTGCTTCATCGCCCATAAATTGAGCTAAAAAAATGGCAGGTCCTTTAATTGTTGTCATAATACTATTTTAAATAAAATTTTTAAATAACATAAGGCGTCCACTTTTGATCGGACTGCGAAGAAGCTACTACGTTGTCAATAAAAGCCATACCTCTTAATCCGTCTTCGATACCAGGGAAGTCTAACATTTCTGCAGTAGGCGTTGTGCCATCTATTTTACATCCAAGGGTTAAAGCAAAGTTGCGATAGATATTCGCAAAGGCTTCCAAGTATCCTTCTGGATGCCCACCTGGAGTACGACAGCTATGTATTGCAGTAGAAGATAAATGCGCACCATAGTTGCCACCAGCTCTTAAAACTTGTGCTGGTTGATCTAACCATTTTACATGTAAAGTATTAGGCTCGTGTTGCATCCATTCTATTCCACCTTTTTCTCCGTAAACTCTAATTTTTAAATTATTCTCTTCACCTGCGGCTACTTGAGAAGCCATTAATACACCTTTCGCACCGTTGTCAAATTTTAACATCACAGATCCATCATCGTCTAATAATCTGCCTTCTACCATGGTATTTAATTCAGCACAAACATCTGTAATTTTTGAACCCGTAATATATTCTGCTAAATGTGCAGCATGGGTTCCAATATCACCCATCACAGAACTTTTTCCAGATTTTTTAGGGTCGGTTCTCCAAGCTGCTTGTGCATTACCTTCTCTTTCAGATAATTTACTTAACCAGCCTTGTGCATATTCTACCCATACTTTTCTAATCTTTCCTAGCTTCCCTTCTTTCACCATGGCTTTTGCATGCTTCACCATTGGGTAACCAGAATAAGTATGTGTTAAACAAAGTGTTAATCCTGTTTCGTCTAATTTTTGTTTTAATTGCTTTGCTTCATCCATTGAAAAAGTAATTGGCTTTTCAATCACCACGTGAAAGCCATAGTCCAAGGCCATCATAGCAGGTGCAAAGTGAGCAAAATTGGGTGTTACGATGGTTACAAAATCGATGCGCTCGTCAGCAGGTAGTGCTGCTTCTTTTTTAATCATCTCATCAAAAGTCAAATAAGTTCTTTCTTTTGGAAGAAATAAAGCTTCTCCTGAAGCCACTGCTATTTCAGGATTAATACTTAAGGCGCCACAACTCACTTCAATCAGTCCATCCATATTAGCAGCTAATCTGTGAATGGCTCCTATAAAGGCATCTTTACCCCCACCTACCATGCCCATGCGTAATTTTCTATTCATTGTTGATTGTTTTTAAGCTAAGAAATAACGTTTAATTCTGTCAATGTAAAACTTGCAGCAGTAATCTAGTAGCAATTTCCTTATTATTTCTGCAAATAACCCCCTTTTTTAACTAAAAACTTTCTTAAAATAGGAAATAAAAATTATATTTATCGAACCAATTAACATTCACTTGCTATGTCAACCAGTGTCAATAGACGCAATCTTATCAAACAAGTTTTAACAGGGTCTGCAGCAATCGCTACAGGTGTTGTGGTTACCTTCTACTATTTTAGCAGCCGTGAAAAATACATACAACTCTTTAACAGATACTGCCACATGAAAGGCAACATTCAACATTCCGCCTGCAGGTGGTGTTATAGCGGTATACCCACGGCCACACTAGCAAAAAATTATGTAAGCAACTGAAGCGTATTGGTTGGGCATGGACTTAGTGAGGTCCTTCTGAATGGAAAATTTTAAAAGAAAATAGATTTAATTTCTACCATGTGCAATGGTGCGTGAAATTAGTTTAACAGAAGGTTTTAATACAGTTCAATACCACGATAAATTAGTAAAAAATTATATAGAACATATTCATTATGTAGCAGATGCAGGTTACACAAACTTAATTTGTTTTTCAGGAAATAGAAAAGGCATGGATGATGAAACAGGACTGAATAACTGTGTTACTGGTTTGAAAAAAATTATGGCAGTGGCAGAAAAAAGAGGGGTCATGATTCAAATGGAATTATTAAACTCAAGAGTAGACCACAAGGATTATATGTGTGATCGTTCTTCTTGGGGCGTTGAATTATGTAAGCGTTTAGGTTCTGCTAATTTTAAATTGTTATTCGATATTTATCATATGCAAATTGATGAAGGAGATATTATTCATTCAATACAAACCAATCATCAATACTATGGTCATTACCATACAGGGGGTGTGCCAGGTAGAAATGAAATTGATGAAAGACAAGAACTATATTATCCTGCTATTATGCGTGCCATTTTACAAAACTGGATTCAAAGGGTATGTTGCGCAAGAATTTATTCCTGCAGATAAAGACCCGATGGTTTCTTTAGCATCAGCTATTAAAATTTGTGATGTTTAATGAAATGAAAATGGTAAGTAAGAATAGTTAATAAGAAAACGAAGTAAAAATAAATATAAAAATAAATATAAAATATGGCAGCACAACAATACGATGCAATAGTAGTAGGGTCGGGTATTAGCGGCGGATGGGCAGCTAAAGAACTTACCGAAAAAGGATTAAAAGTTTTACTCTTAGAGCGTGGCAGAAACATTGAACATATTAAAGACTATGTAAACGCAGATAAAGAAGCTTGGGATTTTCCGCATCGTGGCACACGCACGCAGGAAATGATCAAAGACTATCCAGTTTTAAAAAGAGATTATCCTTTGAACGAAACAAATTTAGATTATTGGTGTTCTGATAAAGACAGTCCTTATGTTGAAACAAAACGTTTCGATTGGTTTAGAGGATACCATGTGGGAGGTCGTTCTTTAATGTGGGGTCGTCAGTCTTACCGTTGGTCGGATTTAGATTTTGAAGCCAATGCAAGAGATGGTCATGGTGTTGACTGGCCTGTGCGTTATAAAGAAATTGAACCTTGGTATGATTATGTAGAAAAATTTGCAGGCATTAGCGGTAATCGCGATGGCTTAGCCGTTTTACCTGATGGACAATTTTTACCTGCCATGGATTTAACCTGCGTAGAGAAAGATGTAGCCGCAAGATTAAAAGAAGTGTATAAAGGGTCTCGTCATTTAATTATTGGACGTACAGCCATTATTACAGTACCGCATGAAGGCCGACCTGGTTGTCAGTATAGAAATAAATGCTGGTTGGGTTGTCCTTTCGGTGGTTACTTTAGTACACAGTCTTCTACTTTACCAGCGGCTATGGCAACGGGTAATTTAACTTTAAGACCTTGGAGTATTGTCACTGAAATTAAATACGATAAAGATAAAAAACGCGCCACAGGTGTAACTGTGTTAGATGCAGAAACAAATAAAACCATTGAGTACTCTGCAAAAATTATTTTTGTCAATGCCTCTACTTTAAATAGTACTTGGTTATTGATGAATTCTGCTACCGATGTTTGGGAAGGTGGTTTAGGAAGTAGCAGTGATGCCTTGGGTAAAAACTTAATGGATCACCATTTAGGTGTAGGTGCGGCAGGTGTTGTGGAAGGGTATGAAGATAAATATACATTTGGTCGTCGTGCCAATGGTTTTTATATTCCTCGTTTTAGAAATGTAGGGGATGATAAACGCGATTATTTGCGTGGCTTTGGTTATCAAGGAAGTGGTACGCGTGAAAACTGGAAAAGAGATGTAGCAGAATTTTCCATTGGGGGTAATTATAAAGACGCCTTAACAGAACCAGGTAGTTGGACCATTGGTATGGGTGGTTTTGGTGAAATTTTACCAGATCCAACCAATAAAGTAACACTTGATAAAACAGTAAAAGATAAGTGGGGATTAAATGTATTGAATATGGATTGCGAATTAAAAGAAAACGAAATAAAAATGCGCAAAGATATTTTAGTAGATGCGCAAGAGATGCTAGAAAAAGCAGGTGTTAAAAATGTAACTGCTTATGATAGAGGTGGCATTCCAGGAGCAGGTATTCATGAAATGGGAACTGCGCGTATGGGTAGAGATCCAAAGACATCTGTTTTAAATGGCAATAACCAAGTTTGGGATGCACCCAATGTATTTGTAACTGATGGCGCATTTATGACAAGTGCTTCTTGCGTGAACCCTTCTTTAACTTATATGGCATTTACAGCACGCGCTGCAGCATTTGCAGTGAATGAATTGAAAAAAGGAAACTTATAATTTATAATATTTAAAAAATAATTTTATGATGAATAGAAGAGAAGCCTTATCAAGAGTAGCCCTAATTATGGGTGGAACTGTTTTAGGCGCAGAAGCTTTTTTATCAGGTTGTACAACTGGTACAACTGGATTAAAATTTTCACAAGACGATATTTCGTTTTTAAATGAAGTGGCTGAAACTATTTTGCCTGCAACAGGTACGCCTGGCGCTAAAGAAGCAAAAGTGGGCGAGTTTATGACAGTGATTGTAAATGACTGTTATGAAGCCAAAGACCAAACTGCTTTTATGGAAGGCATCAAAGCTTTACAATTTAAAGACTCAAAAGCGAAGATGGGAAAAGCATTCATGGAAGCTAGCCCAGCAGAGCGCACTGCTTTTTTAACTGAATTAGATAAAGAAGCTGCTGAATTTCAAAAAACAAAAAAGCCAGACGAGACAAAGCATTACTTTACTATGTTAAAAGAATTAACCCTATGGGGATTCTTTAGTTCTGAAGTGGGCGCTACCAAGGCTTTACGTTATATCGCAGTACCCGGTAGATATGAAGGTACTGTACCTTACAAGAAAGGAGATAAGGCTTGGGCTACTTAGTAAACTATAGCTGGTTCTCTATTAAATAGAACTTTCAAATGGGATCTCAAACGGTGCAAAAAAATGGCACTCGTATTATTAACGGTTGAACTATTAAAACGATTTTATGAACAATTCAAGAAGAAACTTCCTGCGTCAAACGGCATTAGCAGGTGCAGCAGTAAGCATGCCATTTGGTAAGGAATTAATGGCAATGGCAGCAAAGTCAAATCCATTTGGTATTCAATTATGGACAGTGAAGCAAGCTTTATATAAAGACACTATGGGTGTTTTAAAACATTTATCTAAATCTGGTTATAAACAAATAGAAGGCTTTGAAGGAGATAAGGGAATTTTTTGGGGAATGAAAAATACGGAGTTGAAAAAAGTATTAGATGATTTAGGAATGAATATGGTTTCTTCTCATTGTGAGGTTACTAAAGATTTTGATCGCAAGGCAGCAGAGGCAGCTGAGATTGGAATGAAATATTTAATATGTCCCTATAAAGGAGCGCAAAAATCACTAGATAATTACAAACAATTCTCTGATGAGTTTAATGCTTGCGGAAAGATTACTAAGAAAAATGGCATTCGTTTTGCTTACCATAACCACGATTATTCTTTTGTACCAATGGATGGAGTAGTGCCACAAGATTTAATGATGAAATCTACGAACCCAGATACAGTTGATTTTGAAATGGACATGTATTGGACAGTGGCAGCAGGCGTAGATCCTATCGCTTATATGAAAAAATTCCCTAATCGTTTCAAGTTAGTGCATGTGAAAGATTTAGCTAAAACAGCTACTGGTATTGAGTCTTGCATTATTGGCAAAGGCAGTATTGATTATAAATCTTTATTACCTCAGGCAGCAGCGCAAGGTGTTAAATATTTTATTGTTGAACAAGAAGCCTATACAGGCACTACAGAGTTAAACTGCGCTAAAGATGATGCAGCTTACTTAAAGACTTTAAGCTGGTAACACTGTTTATTTAGTATTTTTGCGAAGTTGAATTAAGCATTATGAAGGAACAGTTAAAACAACTTGCAAAGCAATTGGAGGGGGATCTTTTTTTCGATAAAATGATCAGGACTTTGTATGCAACGGACGCCTCTAGTTATAGAGAGCTACCGCTAGCCGTAGCCATTCCAAAAACTAAAGAGGATATTTCTAAGCTTATTAGTTTTGCTTCCACAAATCAAACTTCTTTAATTCCAAGAACGGCGGGTACCTCTTTAGCTGGGCAGGTGGTAGGTAATGGCATTATTGTAGATGTCTCTAAACATTTCAATCAAATTTTAGAGCTCAATCAAGAAGAGGGCTGGGTGCGGGTGCAGCCCGGTGTGATTCGCGATGAATTAAATTTATTTTTACAACCCCATGGATTATTTTTTGGTCCAGAAACCTCTACTGCGAATAGAGCCATGATGGGTGGCATGGTGGGTAATAATTCTTGTGGATCCAATTCAGTCGTATATAGAAGTACAAGAGAACATTTAATAGAAGTGAAAGCTTTTTTAAGCGATGGATCTGAAGCCGTATTTTCTAATTTATCTACCGATGATTTTCATTCAAAATGTGAATTGAATACTTTGGAAGGCAGTATTTATAAATCGGCTCGAAGTATGCTGAGTAACTATGATAATCAGCAAGAGATTAAAAAAGAGTTCCCCAAAAAATCGGTACTAAGGCGTAATACAGGTTATGCCATTGATATATTGGTAGACGCGGACCCCTTTACGGCGGGAGGTCCTGATTTTAATTTCTGTAATTTAATTGCAGGCTCTGAAGGTACTTTAGCCTTTATGACAGAGATAAAATTAAATATTGTACCTGCGCCGCCCAAAGAAGTAGGATTATTATGTGTGCATTTTAATAGCATTGATGAATCGCTGCATGCAAATTTAATTGGATTAAAATACAAGCCTAGTGCAAGTGAACTCATTGACCATTATATCTTAGAGTGTACCAAAGAAAATACAGAGCAAGCCAAGAACAGATTTTTTGTACAAGGCGACCCTGGTGCTATTTTAGTAATAGAATTTGTAAAAGAAACCAGGGAAGAAATTTTAGAGCTCACTAATAAGCTAGAGACCGATATGCGCGCTGCAGGTTTAGGGTATCATTTTCCGGTATTATATGGAGCTGATGCTAAAAAAATATGGGCTTTAAGAAAAGCAGGCCTAGGTTTATTAAGTAATTTACCAGGTGATGAAAAGGCAGTACCCGTTATTGAGGACACGGCCGTGGATGTAGAAGACCTACCAAATTATATACGCGACTTTAATGAGATATTAAAAAAATACGGGCTTTATTCAGTACACTATGCCCATGCGGGTTCTGGAGAAATTCATCTGCGCCCTATTATTAATTTAAAAACCAAAGAGGGGAACCAATTATTTAGAACTATTGCAGAAGAAGTAGCTACGCTTGTAAAAAAATATGATGGTTCTTTAAGTGGGGAGCATGGAGATGGTCGTTTGCGTGGAGAATTTATTAAGCAAATGGTAGGAGAGAAAAATTATGCTTTATTAAAACAAGTGAAAAATACTTGGGACCCTCAACATATATTTAATCCCAATAAAATAGTAGATACGCCTTCGATGAATACAATGCTGAGGTATGAGCCAGGACAATTAACCCCAGAATTCAAAACTATATTTCGTTTTCATAAACAAGATATTTTACAACATGCTGAACAGTGCAATGGTTCAGGCGATTGTAGAAAAACACATTTGTCTGGAGGCACCATGTGCCCTTCCTTCATGGCTACTAGAGATGAGAAAGATACCACACGCGCCCGCGCCAATATACTGCGTGAGTTTTTAACGCATTCTGATAAACAAAATAGATATGACCATAAAGAAATTTATGAAGTGATGAGTTTGTGTTTAAGTTGCAAGGCTTGTAAAAGCGAATGCCCTTCAAATGTAGACATGGCTAAATTAAAAGCAGAATTCTTACAACATTATTACGATGCTAATGGTGTTCCTTTTAGAGCCAGGCTAATTGCTAATTTTACAGCGGCTGCTAAACTAGGCTCCATGGTACCTAATTTATACAATGCCTTTGTAAGTAATATTGTTACAGGCAGCTTGGTTAAATTATTATCAGGTTTTGCATTAAAGCGTTCTATGCCAAGTATATCAACGCAAACTTTAGAAGCTTGGTATAAGAAAAATTATGTAGCCCCTGCTAATCCTATAAAAACAGTGTATTTATTTTGTGATGAATTCACCAATTATAACGATGCACCTATTGGTATTAAAGCTATTCAATTACTAACGGCCTTGGGTTATGAAGTTATTATTCCTAGGCATGAAGAAAGTGGTAGAACTTGGTTGTCGAAGGGTTTAGTAAGAAAGGCTAAAATTATTGCGAATAAAAATATTGAGCTATTAAGTTATTTGGTGAGCGAGGCTAGCCCTATTATAGGCCTAGAACCCTCTGCCATACTTACTTTCAGAGACGAGTATCCCGACTTAGCCACAGATGAAAATGAAATAGCATCAAAACATTTGGCCAAACATAGTTTTTATATTGATGAATTTTTAGCTGCTGAAATGCAAGTAGGTAATATTACTAAAGATAGTTTCACTAGTAATGAAAAATCTATTTTACTACATGGGCATTGTCAACAAAAAGCAGTGAGTGCACTATCAGATTCTGTAAAAGTACTTTCATTTCCTGCTAACTATAAAGTAGAAACCATTGCTTCAGGTTGTTGCGGCATGGCCGGTTCTTTTGGGTATGAAAAAGAACACTATGAAGTTTCTATGAATATTGGAGAGTTGGTCTTGTTTCCTAAAATAAGAGCGAATAAAAATAATTGTACTATTGCAGCACCTGGTACAAGTTGTCGTCATCAAATTAAAGATGGTACGGGTGAAAAAGCATTACACACAGTAGAAATTCTACACGCAGCTTTAGCTTAGTGTGATCCTAATTTATTTTAAGAGGCTGCTGAATTAGTAAACTATAATTAATTATCACGCTACTAATTCAGTAAAACTTATTTAATAAGTACACCTTCTTTTATAATAGCCTCTAGTGCATGATACAAAGTATCTAAATCGGCAACTGAATTAAATCCATTAATAGAATAACGCATATATACATCACTTTCTTGACGCATAATGGGTATTTCAATTTTGTAGTCGATAAATAATTTTCTTTGTAATACTTCGGGTTCGCTTGTATTTATTGGAATACTTATCATTTGACCAATCCATTCACTGGTTAAGGGGCTTATTGGTTTTGTGCCAAGTAAGTTATAAAAACGTTCAGCATTGGCAAGGACGATAGCATGACATTTTTTAGAAACGGTAGTCCAATTATTTTTCTCCATAAATTCAAGACTCGCTTCCACTGTTAAGAAGGCAGAAAAGTCACGTGTGCCAATCATTTGATGGTAGTCTAAAAAATTAGAATGAGATGGTTTTAAGGCTTTATAACCCCAACTAACAATAAGCGGATCACATAAAGGCTGAACCGATTTGTGTGCGTATAAAAAGCTACAACCTTTCGCTGCCATCATCCATTTATGACAAGCCCCTGTATAAAAATCGGCTTGAATTTCACTTAAGTTAAAAGGAATATGTGCAGGCACATGAGCACCATCAACGATGGTGATGAGTCCTTTAGATTTTGCTATTTCGCAAATTTCTTTCACAGGAAATATAAGTGCAGTTGCACTGGTTATATGACTTATAAATATGGCCTTGGTGCTAGGTCTTAGTCCTTCAAAAAAATCCTCAATAAATTTTTCTTTGCTAGTTATGGGTAAATTTATTTTTTGTCTTCTATAAGTAGCTTTATTTTTTTTGCAATAATAATCCCAGGTACGATCACAGGCGCCATATTCAATATCGGTAGCTAAAATTTCATCTCCTTCGTTTAAAGGAAAATTCTTCGCAATTAAATTAATGGCAAACGAGGGGTTGGTTACCATCACTAAATCATCTTTATCAGGGCATCCTATAAATTGAGCGAGTGCAGCTCTTGAATTGGCTAAATAATTTACACCATCAAATACAATGAATTGAACAGGTTCTGCTTCTAAAACTCTTTGCCATTTTTGATAAGTATCAAAAATAGGTTTGGGTGTGGCCCCAAAGGATCCAAAGTTTAAAAAAGTAATATCTGGGTTTAATAAAAACTGCTCTCGTAAATTTTCCATGATATAGTATTATCTAATAAAGGTAGTGCAAAAAAAAACTCGGCTACCAAAGGCAGCCGAGTTATATAATGAGTAAAGTAAATGAATACTATACACCCAAACTCCAACCATCGCGATATGTTCTTTTTACATATTGATTCGCTTCCTCGAAATTGGTGATCTTCATATTTGGACCATCCCACAATAATTGAATGTTTCTACCTGGATAAGTAGCCCTTCCAGACTTATTAGTGGATTTGATATCATAACTTCTGATGGCTAAATTACCCATTAATACAGACTCTGTTAAAGGACCTGCAATATCAAAATGAGAACTTAAAGCCTTCGCTTCTTTACTACCAAAACCAGCAAGACAAGCTTCTACCCATACAGCGTAGTGTCCGCCTTCTCCGCCTTTCACTCTATCTATAGTTTTTGGTACTGAAGTAGTTTTAGTTAAGTTGGTAGGTAATAATTGTGGATTGACTCCATAAGTACCTGCCATCATCTTCCCTTTTGTTCCTTCAAAAATAACGCCATTACCACCGTCACCCATAATTTCATTAGGGCCTAATTCAGCTGGACGTTCTGGTTGAATACCACCATCCATCCAATGTAATTTTATATTTGGCTTTCCGTTCTGTCCTTGGAAAGTTAAAGTAATATGAGAACCCATTGGACCAGAATCTGGTGCATATAATTTTTGCCAAGGTGCAGTATAACGAGTTCCAACACTACATTCTGCAGCAATAGGATAACCTAAACCACAGACTGCAAATGCAGGAGCCATAATATGACAAGCCATATCACCTAAAGCGCCGGTTCCATAATCCCACCAGCCTCTCCAGTTAAATGGAAGTAAACCTTCAAAATAATCTTTTTGAGGAGCCGTGCCTAACCATAAATCAAAATCTAATTCAGTAGGAATGGCGCTTGGAGTAGTTAATACAGGACGGTTCACGCCTTGAGGCCAAACCGGTCTATCGGTGTAACAATAAATAGTATGCACATCACCAATTAATCCAGCAGTATGCCAGTCTTGTAACATGCGCACGCCATCTCCAGAAGCACCTTGGTTACCCATTTGAGTAACTACTTTATAATCGTTTGCTGCCTTGGTCATAATACGCGCTTCATAAATATCATGTGCCATTGGCTTTTGAACATAAACATGTTTTTTTAATTGCATAGCAGCCATGGCTTGAACACCGTGCATATGATCGGGTGTAGAAACAGAACAAGCATCAATATGCATATGTTCTTTATCTAGCATTTCTCTGTAGTCTTTATAGTATTTAGCTTTTGGATATCTTTCACGACTTTTTACAGCTTGTCTATCATCAACATCACATAAAAAAGCAATATCTGCTTTACCGCTATTATAGAAAGCAAATAAATCACTTTCTCCTTTTCCGCCGGCACCGATACCAGCTACTTGTAATTTATCACTTGGGGCGATAAATCCTTTGCCACCTAATACGTGTCTAGGTAGAATGTAAAAGCCACCTAATGCAAGCGCAGAATTTTTAATAAAATCCCTTCTTGTGTTATCTGATTTTCTTTTGGACATAGCAAATCGTTATTTGGTTTATAATAATTGTTAAAATGAGTATGTTAAATTATTAAAAATTTCTGAATTTTCATAATTATTTTGATAAGCGAATAAATGGGGCTTTGCTTTCGGGAATAAGGCTTAAATTGCCTAACAATTAATGCTTATGTCTACTACTATTCATAACCTTCGTTCGTATTTTGCCACAGGGGCTACCCAGTCCTATGTCTTTAGAATACAACAGCTTGAACGCTTAAAAAAAGCCGTTTTAGATGCCGAAAAACAATTATATCAAGCACTTTATACCGATTTGAAAAAAACCGACGAAGATGCCTGGGCTACCGAGGTAGGGTTTTTCTTAAGTGAATTAAACTATACCATTAAGCATTTGAAAGAGTGGATGGAACCTAATTCGGTTGCCACCAATTTGGTCAATATGCCCTCTTCAAGTTATACCATTCAAGAACCCTTGGGCGTGGTTTGTATTATTGCTCCTTGGAACTATCCTTTTCAGTTATTATTTACTCCATTAATTGGAGCCATTGCAGGAGGAAATTGTGCAGTCTTAAAACCTAGTGAGTTTGCCCCAGCCACTGCAGCGGTGATGCAAAAAATAATTCATTCTTTATTTCCTGAAAATTATATGATGTATTTAGAAGGGGATGGTGCTACAGTGCTTCCACCACTACTTACTGAAAATAGGTTTGATCATATTTTTTATACAGGCAGTACCATGGTCGGAAAAATAATTTACAAATTAGCAGCTGAACAGTTAGTGCCTGTGACTTTAGAGTTAGGCGGTAAAAGTCCTGCAGTAATTTGTGATGATGCCAATTTAAGAGTAGCTGCGCGCCGTTTAGCGAATCCTAAATTTTCTAATTGCGGTCAAATGTGTATTGCGCCTGATTATATTTTAGTAGCCCCTCATTTAAGAGATGAACTTATTAAAGAATTAATTATTGCCATTCAAAAATTTTATGGAGCAGATGCAGAAAATTCAGAACATTATGGCAAAATAATTAATGATAAACAATGGGCGCGTTTAAGTACTTATTTATCAGATGGTGAAATTGTATATGGAGGAAAATCAAATAGAGAAAAATTATTTATTGAACCAACTATTATGGTAGGGATTCAACCAGATGCAAAAATTATGCAAGATGAAATTTTTGGACCTATTCTTCCTATTCTTACTTATGAAAACAGAGAAGAGGCCTTGGCCATTATTCAAAAAAATCCAAACCCATTGGCATTCTATGTTTTCACTGAAAATAAAAATGATGAAGCCTATTGGTTAACCAATGTGCCTTCAGGGGGTGCTTGTGTTAATAATGCCACTATGCATATTACCAATCACGAATTACCCTTTGGTGGCAGGGGTTTCAGCGGAACAGGAGGCTATCATGGTAAATTAAGTTTTGATACTTTTACCCATACGAAGTCGGTATTAAAAACACCTACATGGATAGACCCTAGTTTTAAATATCCTCCTTATAAAGGCAAGGCTTGGTTATTGAAAAGATTAATTGGATAATTTCAAATAAAGTAGATTGAAAAATAAAAAAAATGTTATGATAAAAATTGCCATCGCTTTAGGCGTTTTAGTGACTGCTTCACTGCTTATGAAAAAACAAGGCATGTCTTATCGCCAATCTATATTAAAGACAATTTACCCGGCCATCATGTGGTCAGGTAAGGGAGCGGGTAAAAAACAAATTCAGTTTAATAAAGATAATAAAACACCTATTTTTTCTTTTTATAGTTTAACTACGAAAGATATCAATGGCAAGAATTTTAATTTTTCTTCTTTAATAGGAAAGAAAGTATTAATAGTAAATACCGCTAGCGATTGCGGTTTCACAGGACAGTATGAAGCCCTAGAAAAATTACAAGAAAAATATGCTGAAAGCCTAGTAGTGATTGGATTTCCTGCCAATGACTTTAAAGGGCAAGAAACCAAGGACAATGAAAGCATTGCTGCATTTTGTAAAAAAAATTATGGAGTAAGTTTTCCCTTAATGGCAAAGTCAATCGTTATAAAAAAGGATCAACAAAATGAAGTCTTTAAGTGGTTGTCGAACACGGCTATGAATGGTTGGAATAATCAAGAGCCTGCTTGGAATTTTTGTAAATATTTAGTGAATGAAGAAGGGACGCTTACCCATTATTTTCCTATGACAGTGGATCCACTAGACGCTTCAGTGATTGAAGCCATTGAAAAAAAATAAAGCTAGTGTATTAGGTATTTAAAAATTAGACTAGCTAAATAGGACAGTGCTCGTGGTAGTTTTCTAAAACAATTTTACCCGATTCAATTAGAATGTCTTTGTACTTTTCTTTAATCTCATCTAAGACTTCTTCAATCTCTTTTTGAGTGGTAATGCGCACTAATTTATTTCTATACTCTTTAATATTTGGAAGCCCTCTTAAATAATTAGCATAATGTCTTCTCATTTCATTGATGCCTGCAATAGGTCCTTTCCACTGCATCGATTTAATTAAGTGTTGTCTTGCTACTTCTACACGCTCTTCAATGGTGGGGTCGGCTCTTCTTTCTCCTGTGGCTAGAAAATGTTTCATCTCTCTAAAAATCCAAGGATAACCAATGGCAGCGCGGCCAATCATAATACCATCCACTCCATATCTATTTTTATATTCTAATGCTTTTTCTGGCGAATTAATATCGCCATTTCCGAAAATGGGCATATGAATACGTGGGTCATTTTTTATTTCACCAATTAAAGTCCAATCGGCTTCACCTTTATACATTTGTACTCTTGTGCGACCATGAATGGCTAAAGCCTTGACACCAACGTCTTGTAATCTTAAAGCTACTTCATGAATATTCTTAGAACTTTCATCCCAGCCTAATCTTGTTTTTACAGTTACAGGAAGGTTGGTACTTTTTACCACGGCCTCTGTTAATCTTACCATTAAATCTAAATCTTTTAAAACACCAGCGCCTGCTCCCTTGGTAACCACTTTTTTAACAGGGCATCCAAAATTAATATCAATTAAATCGGGATTCACTGTGTCTACAATTTTGGTACAAAGGGCCATAGCTTCCTCATCGCCACCAAATATTTGAATGCCAACGGGACGCTCATAATCAAAGATGTCTAATTTTTGTCTGCTCTTGATAGCATCACGAATTAATCCCTCACTGCTTATAAATTCGGTGTACATTAAATCGGCCCCATTTTCCTTGCAAACCGCTCTAAATGGAGGGTCGCTTACATCCTCCATAGGAGCGAGTAATAGAGGAAAATCGGGTAATTGTATAGGACCTATAGAAACCATATGAATTCATTATCTTGCATCTAACTGATACGATTGCAAATGTACCAATTATTTGATATGAGACCTCCAATGAGAATAGCCCTTTTTTTAGGACTTACTGGTATTGGCATGATTGCAGGGGCGCTCATTAGTTTTTCTTTAGTGGCTGCCATAATGCATATTCCGTTTGCGGACATGCAAAAAGTACTCCTGCAGCCCGAATATGCTTCCATGGCACAGTTGGCCAATGCCTTGGCTTCCATTATTGCCTTTGGTTTACCGAGTATTGTATTAGCCATTATGGCAAAAGAAAATTGGCACAATCATTTAGGTTTTACTGCTGTAAAATCATACCAACAAATAGGTATTGTAATATTATTAGCGCTCACTGGTTTAATGCTGAGTGGTGCATTAGGAAGTTTGACAGAAAAAATTCCAATACCCACCAATTTTAAAAATTGGGCCGAAGATTTAGAAGCCCAGTATAAAAAAGCGATGTTGTCTATGACCCATATGAATTCATTAATGGATTTAGCCTATGCATTAATAGCAGTGGCTATCATACCTTCCATCATTGAAGAAGTTTATTTCAGAGGCACGCTTCAAAAAATAGTATTGGACTTAACGGGTAAACCCTACGCTGCCATTATTTTAACGGCTATTTTTTTTAGCGCCATCCACTTTTCTTTTTTTGGTTTTTTATCTAGAATGGCCTTGGGTATAGTACTTGGCTATATTTATTATTATTCAAAAACTATTTGGCTACCCATACTTTTACATTTTTTAAATAATGGAATTGCCGTAGTCACTTTATATTCGATTAGAAATAATCCAGCGAAGGTAGATCAGTTGATGGATGATAATTTACCTATCTATTGGGGACTACTAGCCTTAGCAGGGGTTTACTATTTATTAAAAAAACTAAAAAACATTCATACAGATGCAGGATTGGAAAAAAGTATTTAGCAGTAGTCAGTTAGCTGCCTCTTCAATGGTGATGGGCATTTTAAACGAAAATGAAATACCCGCAAAAACACTCAATAAGCAAGATTCTTCCTATGTTTTTTTAGGAGAAGTAGAAGTATATGTACCTTTGGATATGTTTGAAAAAGCCCAAGCGCTAATTTCAACCATTCAAATTAATTCGGTTGAATCTTAAAATATTATTTACAAATTTATAATTCTTTTCTATGGCTTCTAATGCATCTATTTTAAAACAAAGAACCCTGTCTGCAATTGTTTTTGTCATTATAATGTTAACAGGTTTGATTTGGAATAACTGGTCTTTTTTTACTTTATTTTTAGTTATACAATTAGGATGTTTGTTTGAGTATCAAAAATTATTAGCACTTATTTATCCGAGTTATCAAAATATAAGCGCTGTGCACAAATGGGGCTTATTAGTAGTGGGTTGTTTAATGATGATGACATTAGGCCCTGTGGATTTAACTATTAGTGGAATAAGTATTAAATATATAGGCAGCAGAGTCCTTCCTTTCGTACTTGCCCTTATGATGATCGTAGATATTTTTACTAAGAAAATTAATTTGCAAAACTGGGCCATATCTATTGCTGGCTTGGTATATATACCTATGTGTTTGTCTTTATTTTTTCAATTAAAAAGTTTTATGACCAATACCTATTTTGGTAGTTGGACTTTTTCTATTCCCTTATTATTAATTGTTTCAATTTGGGTAAATGATACGATGGCTTATCTAGTGGGTTCTGTCATTGGCAAAACGCCATTGTCTCCCATATCTCCTAATAAAACATGGGAGGGGACTATTGCGGGTATTATATTATCGGTATTAATTGTCTCTAAGGGAATGGCCTTGGTGGTACCTATTCAAGAGAAATACATTTTCTATATTAGTTTAATAGCCTCTATTGCAGGTAATTTTGGAGATTTATTAGAAAGCAGATTAAAAAGGCTGGCCGGCGTGAAAGATAGTGGTAGCATGATGCCAGGCCATGGTGGCTTTTTAGACAGGTTTGATTCTATCTTATTTGCCACCCCATTTGTATGGCTAATTCTTCAGATTCTGTTTTAGATGTTTTACATTTGCCACTAAATTTACAAAATGACTATACATAAAGAAGGGACGGCTACTATTTCATTGATTGCTATATTCGTAGGCGTTTTGAATATTCTTAATTTTTCTTATTTATTTCCTGTCTCTGGAATTTGTGCATGGGTGGTATTTATCATTACAGTTGCTTTCTTTTTGTTCATAGTATCTTTTTTTAGAATGCCTGTTCGTGCATTAACCATTAGCGATGATGCTATTGTTTCTCCTGCCGATGGTAAAGTAGTAGTGATTGAAGAAGTGCAGCCCGATGAATTTTATACAGAAAAAAGAATACAAATAAGTGTATTTATGAGTCCTGCCAATGTGCATGTGAACCGTTTACCTATTGCTGGAAATGTTGTATACAATAAATACCATCCTGGTAAATTTTTAGTGGCCTGGCATCCAAAATCTTCTACCGATAATGAAAGATGGTCGGTGGTAGTGGAGAATAGTAAAGGAAATATTTTATGCAAACAAATTGCAGGCGCTTTAGCGAGAAGAATATGTAACTATACAACAGTGGGACAATCCTTCCAACAATGCGATGAATACGGCTTTATAAAATTTGGTAGCAGGGTAGATTTACTTTTACCTGTTGGAACTAAAATTCATGCAAAGATAGGTGATGTAGTAAAAGGCGGTGTTACTGTTCTAGCTAGTTGGTAATACTGGGACCTCTTTTATAAATTGTAGCTATATTATTCTAAGTCTTTAGAATATATTTTCCAATTCCTTTAAATGTGTAATGGTATGTGTTGCAGGTACAGTAGGCTGTATTTGTAAATGATTCACGAAGATGGAATCCATGCCTACATTAATGGCTCCTTGAATATCAGCATCCTCATTATCTCCAATCATAATACTGGTTTCTAATTTTGCATTGGAAGCTTTTAAAGCATACTCAAAGATTTCTTTATTGGGTTTTAAACTATTACTTGCTTCTGAAGTAATCACTTCGGTAAAGTAGTCTGCTAAATTAGAGTTTTTAATTTTTTTAAACTGCACCGATTCAAATCCATTGGTAATTAAATGCATTGTATAGTTCTTGCTTTTTAAGTACTCTAAAATTTCAATGGTATAGGGAAATAAATTCTTTTTATCAGGAAGAATAGTCTAAGTAGTCAAGGGACATTTCTTTAGACAGGGCTTCATCGGCAATTTTATAATCTAGTAAACTTAAATATATACGCTTCCACCTTAATTCTTCTTGTTTGATAAAACCCTTGCTGTACCTGTCCCATAAACGGTGATTGTGCACACTATATATATTGTAAAATTCATCGAAATTGTTGATGCCTTTTGCCTCTAATGCATATTTAAGATGCAAATCCCATAAGGTTTCTTTGGAATTTAATTCAAAATCCCAAATAGTATGGTCGAGATCAAAAAATAGGTCTTTATAGGGCATCGATGTTAAATTGTATTGAACGAATTTACAGTTTTGCGCCTTATCTTTATTCTTTATTTAGATTATCTATAAATTAATTATATGCTGGTTGTTATTACAGGTGCTTCACAAGGAATTGGATATGCAGTGGCAGAAGCCTTTGCGGCTGCAGGCCATACATTATGTATTTGTAGCAAAACGGCTTCTCGTTTAAAAGAGGCTGCTGAAAGTTTACAAAAAAAATATCCTGCAGTAACTATTCATAGTAAGCAAGCGGACTTAGCAAAGCTGGAAGATTGTAAGACCTTTGGCAGTTGGTGTTTGAGTTTGGGAACCCCTCATATTTTAATTAATAATGCAGGTTTTTTCCTACCAGGTAATTTGATGGAGGAAGAACAAAATGTTTTGGAATCACAAATAGCAGCGAATCTATATTCTGCTTATCATACTTCACGTGCCATTGTTCCTACCATGATAAAAGCAGGTAGCGGACATATTTTTAATATTTGTTCTATTGCTTCTTTGCATGCTTATCCGCAAGGAGGCTCTTATAGTATTAGTAAGTATGCTTTAGATGGGTTTTCAAAAAACTTAAGAGAAGAATTAAAAGATAAAGGCATTAAAGTAACAGGTGTTTATCCTGGGGCTACTTATACCAATAGCTGGGCGGGCAGTGGGATTGCACCTACTCGTATTATGGAAGCTGAGGATATTGCAAAGATGATTTTTGCAGCTGCCCATTTAAGCCCTCAAGCAGTGGTGGAAGATATTGTGATGCGACCTCAATTGGGAGATCTATAATTAAAGTCGTTCTGCGTCGTCATCGATGGTAGGTGGCTTGGTTGAAAAGCTTTCTCTAGCTTTTTTAGTAGCGGCTAGTCTTTCTATCACCACTTGCGCAATTAACTTTCCAGCATTTTCATTCGGGTTAGTTTGTAATATATTTTTCAACTTCGCTTCTGAAACATCTATTCTGTAAAGCAGTTGTACTAGTTTAGAAAAGTCTTCTTTAATTAATTCATTGATCATCGTTTCTAAATCGGGCGTACTTAGTTTCTCTAGTGCCAATAAATTTATTTCCATGGGCTTTAATTAAATTTTTCTATGACCCCTAGACTAAATAAAGCGAAGTCGTATTTAACTGGGTCCTTAGCATCCAAAGTTCGACAATAATGGGTTAATTCAATAGCGGTTTGCCAATCTGTTTGGGTTCTTTTTACAATACCTAAAGCCCTTGAAACCCTTGCTACATGTACATCAATAGGCATAATAAGTGCAGCAGGGCTTATACTTTTCCATACACCAAAATCTACCCCTTGTTTATCAGTGCGCACCATCCAGCGTAAAAACATATTTAATCTTTTACAAGTAGATCCCGTCAATGGGCTAGCAATATGTTTTTTAGTTCTTGCAGGTGCTTCTTCTAAAGAGAAAAAATAATCTTGAAAATGAATGAGGGCCTCTTCTACAGCGATTAACTCATTTTTTGAACTAATACTTCCACTTTTAAAAAAGGCTGTTTCTAAACTTTCATTTTTACTATAATGCTTTTTAAAAAATTCAATGCAATAGAGTAAGTCGGTGTCATTAAATGTTCGGTGCGCGAATCCTAATAATTTTTTTAAATCTTTATCCTCATGTCCTACACAAAAATCATAAGGAGCATTATCCATTCTTTCAAGTAGTTCTTTACTTTTATTAATGATGGTGGTTCTATTGCCCCAGGCAAAAATGGCAGCGAAAAAACCTGCAACTTCAATGTCTTGCTGCTTTGTAAATAAATGAGGAATACAAATAGGGTCCTTCCCAATAAATTCAATATGGTTGTACTGCTTTACTTTTTGGTCTAGTAGTTTATGAATCTCATCCTTCATTACCCAATGGCTTGTGCTAAATCTGCTATTAAGTCGTCTGCATCTTCAATGCCCACACTTAAGCGAATTAGTCCGTCAGATAAACCATTGGCAATTCTTTGTTCACGCGGTATTGAGGCATGTGTCATACTTGCTGGATGATTAATTAAAGACTCCACACCACCCAAGCTCTCCGCTAAAGAAAACACCTTGGTGCTAGAGAGGACTTTAGTGGCAGCTGCAACACTATCATCTTTTAATACAAAGCTCATCATGCCACCGAATCCACGCATTTGTTTTTTAGCAATGTCATGGTTGTGATGGTCTGGAAAGCCACACCAGTATACTTTTCCTACTTTAGGATGTTGTCTTAAATAGGCAGCTACTTGAATACCATTTTCACAATGTCTTTGCATACGCACATGTAAAGTTTTAATACCTCTCAATACTAAAAAGCAATCTTGTGGGCCTGGCACGGCGCCTGTACTTTTTTGAATAAAATATAATTGATCTCTTAAGGCCTGATCGTTCATCATTAAACAACCTTGAATCACATCGCTATGACCGCCTAAATATTTAGTAGCAGAGTGCATTACAATAGTGGCACCAAAATCAAGTGGGTTTTGTAAATAGGGAGAGGCGAAAGTATTGTCTACACAAACCATGCAATTATGTTTTTTACCAATAGTTGATATCGCCTCAATATCACTAATATTCATCAGTGGATTAGTAGGCGTTTCTAACCAAATTAATTTAGTTTTTTCTGTCATCGCGGCTGCTACATTATTGGCATCGGAGGTATCGACATAAATAAATTTAATGCCCATTTTTTCATGCACTTTTGAAAATAACCTGAAAGAACCTCCATACATATCATGCGCTGCAACCACTTCGTCTCCTGGAACTAGTAAACGCATCACTGCATCGGTAGCGGCCACTCCACTGGCAAAGGCCAATCCAAATTTTCCATTTTCTATCACTGCAAAAGCTTCTTCTAAAGCAAACCTTGTAGGGTTCTGGCTTCTTGCATACTCATAGCCCTGATGCACGCCTGGTGCGGATTGTACATAGGTAGATGTTTGATAAATAGGCGTCATGATGGCACCTGTACTTGGATCGGGATGCGCACCTGCGTGAATATATTTTGTAGCTAGTTTCATTTGTAAATTTTAAGAAGTTTTTTAAAAATTATTTTATTATTTTATTTTTTTTCAATTTCATTTAATTTTATATAATTCAATAGTATTATTTATTAGGTAAGCTTATTTCCATTTTTAAACATTCTATAAGAATAGATAGTGGGTACTAATACCATTACAATCATATCTATAAAAAAAATAACAAAAGAGGTAACAGAACTAAAAGCCATACCTGCAAAAAACTGAACTATACCACCGTATAGCCATACTTTACCTGCTATTTTATGCGTGGCATTCCAATTATCTTCATTGTCTAATGTCCAAGGCAGTTTAAATCCTGCAAAATAGTTTTGTTTTATTTTGGGCATATATAAACCCATACCAGCAAAAGCCAAACCCATTATAGGGAACAATAATTTTTCTATAGAAATACCTTGGTGCGTGGTAGCATATAAAATAACCATACTTAATGCAGTTAGAAATAAAACGGTGAAAAATCCAAACTTCTGAAATAAGCCATCTTCTATTTGCTTACTTCTTTTGGGATCAATTTTTTTTATATAGGTCAAAAATAAATAGGTAAATAAACTAGCTATCCCCATGATACTAGGCCCTAAATAAATGCTGTCTTTTCCACCAAAACCATCGGCCTCTCCTTTAATATTAAAATGTATAGGAATAATTTCAGGTAAACTAGGGTATAAATAGGCAGCATATATAAATGGAATCCCAATGATTAGGAGTACATAGAAGAGTGCCATTTTTTTATTTTCCATAAAGCCTGCTTTAGGCTTAAAGTTACTATTTATTCGGTTTTAATCAATAATACGCTATGTCCACAAAAAAATTTACTTTTGCTTCAAATCGAAAAAAATGAGCAAAGGTCCAATTTCAAAATTTGTAGAACATCATTATAGACATTTTAATGCTGCTGCCTTAGCTAGACGCTGCTAAAGGCTATGAAACCCACCTTATTGGAAGGGGGTAAAATGCTGGTTAGTTTAGCAGGTGCCATGAGTACCGCTGAATTAGGCATTAGCTTGGCTGAAATGATTCGTCAAGATAAAATTGCTATTATTAGCTGTACCGGTGCTAACCTTAGAAGAAGATGTAATGAACTTAGTGGCGCATAGCCATTATAAGCGTGTTCCTAATTACCGTGACTTAACACCACAAGACGAGTGGGATTTACTAGAGAACCATTACAACCGTGTAACTGATACTTGTATTCCAGAAGAGGAAGCCTTTAGAAGATTACAAAAACATATTGTGAAGTTTTGGAAGCAAGCAGAAGCAAAAGGGGAGCGTTATTTTCCGCATGAGTTTATGTATCAAGTTATTTTGAGCGGCGAGTTAGAGCAATATTATGAAATTGATCCTAAGGATAGCTGGGTGGTAGCTGCAGCTAAAAAGAATATTCCTATTGTTGTGCCAGGATGGGAGGATAGCACTACTGGAAATATATTCGCTAGCTATGTCATTAAAAATGAATTAAAAGCAAGTACGGTAAAAAACGGTATTGAATACATGGTACAACTAACAGAGTGGTACCGTGCCAATAGTGGTGGAAAAGGTGTTGGATTTTTCCAAGTGGGTGGAGGTATCGCCGGTGATTTCCCTATTTGCGTAGTACCCATGATGTACCAAGATTTAGAATGGCATGATGTTCCTTTCTGGAGTTATTTCTGTCAAGTAAGCGATAGCACTACCTCTTATGGCTCTTATTCAGGCGCTGTTCCGAATGAAAAAATTACCTGGGGTAAATTAGATATTCATACGCCTAAGTTTATTGTAGAAAGCGATGCTACCATTGTAGTGCCTTTGATATTTGCTTATATACTTGGTCAGTAATTAAAATTAAAATGGGTCTAAAGAAAATTTAAGACCCATTTTAATTTTTCTCTAATGATTTTTTCAGCGCCCCCCATAAACGAGGGCGCTGATTTTATTCCAATATAAAAATTATTTTTTCCAATAAAAAGCCCCTTCGAAATCGAAGGGGCTTTTTATATCTTAAACGGATCTAACCGTAGATTAAATAGAAATGAGAAAATATAATTTTGAGTGAACTTTGAGCTATGCGATAGAGAACGAAAAATTATATTTTGAATGTATATTTAATTATCTCCCGGGCATATTCAAAGGCAAATCTCTTTTTAACATATCTTCTCTTGTAGCCATTTCCCAAGCTGTTTCAAAAATAATTCGAACTCTTTTTTCCATTAAGTCAAAATTAATTTTTTCCACTGTATCTGTTGGTCTGTGGTAGTCTGCATGTGTACCGTTGAAATAGAAAATAACAGGTACGCCTTTTGCTGCAAAATTATAATGGTCACTTCTGTAATAAAAACGATTCTGATCTTTGGGATCGTTGAATCTTCTATCCAATTCCATATTGTAGTTTTTATTCACCTTATCTGTAATAGGTTGTAAATCGCTGCTTAACTTATCTTCTCCAATTACAGTATACATAATTCATAGAATCGCCCTTATAAGTAGGATCAATTCTACCCACCATATCAATATTTAAATCCACAGAAGTTTTTTCTAATGGGAATACGGGGTGCTCGCTATAATATTGAGACCCTAGTAAACCTTTTTCTTCACCAGATACATTCATAAAAACAATATTACGCTTAGGGCTAAAACCTTTTTTACTTGCTTCAGCAAATGCTTGTGCAATAGCTACTACGCTTGCTGTACCAGAACCATCATCATCTGCACCGTAATAAATGACTCCGTTCTTGATACCTTCATGATCGTAGTGGCTTGTTACAAACATATATTCGTCTGTCTTTTCTTTACTAGGTAATACAGCCATTACATCGGCACTAAGTACTTCACCATTACCGCGTTCAGCAGTCCAATCGATAGTAGTGGTATAGACACCTTTAGGTACATCGGCTAATTCTTGGTCTGAAAAATCCTTGCTTCCACCTAATAAACGACTACCTAAACTTTTAGAAACAGTCATGCTTACAAATTTGCTAGCAGTACTTGCAGTTAAACTTAATCTTCCATTTAAATTACTAGGGTAAGTTGGGTTGCTATTCGCAATAATAATGATTCCTAAGGCCCCTAGTTTTTGAGCAGCCATAATTTTATACATACTTCTTTCCTTGCTTTCTGTAGCGACCAATAATTTTCCTTTTACATCGGCTGTTGATTTATCATTGAAGTCGTTGCCTACAAAAATAATAGCATTGGTGTTCAAAGATTTTTGAGGTACAGAAGAAGCATTCACCCAATAGTCTTTATCTAAAGCATAGGGTTCGCCATTCACTTTTAAACTAGAGCTTACCACTTTGTCTTGGTATAATTTAAAAGGCAATGAATAAGAGCCATTGTTGCCTGGCTTCAATTTGAATTTCTTGTATTGGCTTATTAAATAAGCAGCCGCCTTTCTTTCCCCTTCAGTGCCCGTTTCTCTTCCTTGCATTTCTGCACTGGCAATAATACTTAAGTGCTCTTTTAATCCAGCTGCAGTAATTGCTTTTGCTGCAGTGTTGGCATCAATGCCTTGTGCTACAGCCAAAACTGTGACAAAGCTTAAAAATAGA
The DNA here is from genome assembly GCA_964203405.1 of Chitinophagales bacterium. Classification (GTDB taxonomy): domain Bacteria; phylum Bacteroidota; class Bacteroidia; order Chitinophagales; family Chitinophagaceae; genus Sediminibacterium. The sequence goes on along the minus strand of CAXNLL010000002.1, from coordinate 359,136 downwards.
ACGAGTAATTTACGCATTTTTTTATTTTTAAATTATTAACATGAAATTTTTTGAACTCTATTTTGATGTCTACCTCCTTCGAAGGCAGTACTCATAAATTTTTCTATCATTTCTTTAGCAAGCTCAATACTTACATAACGTGCAGGAATACAAATCATATTGGCATCATTGTGTAAACGGGTTAATTCGGCTACATCGGTTTGCCAACATAGACCCGCTCTAATACCTGCATGCTTATTGGCTGTCATGGCTACACCATTGGCGCTACCGCAAAATAAAATACCAAACGCAGCTTCTCCTGTTTCAACACTGGTGGCTGTGGGATGAGCGAAGTCGGGGTAATCGACTGAATCGGTAGTATAAGTACCAAAGTCCTTGGTGGTATATCCTTTTTCTTGCAACCAAGCATTGATGGTATTTTTAAAATCGACACCAGCGTGGTCGGCGCCTAATGCAATAGGTTTGGTAGCATCAAATACAAATGACATAGTTTATTTTTTATGGGTGTAGAATAGATACAATTATCATATTACAATTATATTTCTTCTTAATTTAAGTTTTCTAATTAATCCCCTATTTAATCCCACTCCTCGTCTTCTGCTTTTTTAACAGACTTATGTGCCCATCTTGAAACGAAGATGCTAAATTCAAATAAAGTATATAAAGGAATAAAAACAATTAATTGACTATACCAGTCTGGGCTTGGTGTAATAAAGGCAGCCACCAATAAAATAATAACCGCTGCATATTTACGCGTAGTACTTAAAAACTTAGGGGTGATTAAACCAATTTTGGTTAATAAAAATACGATGACAGGTAATTCAAAGGCAATACCACAACCTAATATTAAGTTGGTTAAATTATCTAAGTAATCGGCAAAGGTTGGAATAGTGGTGATGGCTCCTTTAGAACCCAATTGAAAGCCTGCTAAAAAATTAAAAGTAAAGGGGCCTAATACAAAAAATCCAAAGGCGGAACCCATGAAGAAAAATAAAGAAACCCAAAAAATCATGAACCTTGTATTTTTAACTTCTTTCTCTTTTAATGCAGGTTTTATGAATGACCATATTTGATAAAATATAAAAGGGAAGGCTATAATTAAACCACCCACAAAGGCCATGCTAATACTGCTTAAAAATTGGCCACCGAAAGTAGTGCTTTGTAAAGATACTTTTACAGGAGGCATACAAAGGGCATCTCCTAAATGTAACCAATGACTTAAATCGCAGAATACTTTATAAGTAATGAAATCTGAATTCAGTGGACCCGTGATTACATTGTCCATAACCCAATCACGATAAATAAATATGATAAGCCGAAGTAATTAATATAGCGCTTAATGAACGCACAATCGTACCCCTTAATACTTCCAAATGATCGATGAAAGACATCTCTGATTCATCTGTTTTTTTAAATCGGTCAAATAGTGCCATAATACATTTTCAATGAGGGCTAAAGTTAAGGGTTCTGGTGGAAAAAGGGGGTCCAAAAATCAAAAAAAGGACTAGCGGATTTTAATTTTTGCCTTTTCAATTCGGGTATCACTTACGGCCAATATTTCTGCGTCAAAGTGAGGTAAATGGATAATAGTGCGCATTGTAGGAATGGACTCGTGATATTGAATTAAGTAGCCACTGAGGGTTTCAGAGCTGTCTGCGGAAAAATCTATTCCATATTTTTCATATAAGTAGTCTAGTTCCAGGCGTCCACTAAATATATACTCTGTATCTGAAAGCTTTTTTTCAATTAAGTCCTGCTCATCATATTCATCCTCAATTTCTCCAAAAATTTCTTCAAGTACATCTTCCATAGTGACAATACCAGCAGTGCCTCCAAATTCATCTACCACCCAGGCAATACTTTTTCTTTTTTTAGAGAATAAACTGATAAGGTCTGCTGCATTCATACTCTCTGTTACTAAAGGAATAGAATGCAAAATAGATGCAATTTGAGTGGGTTTTTTAAATAAATCTAATTGATGCACATAACCCACTATTACATCTAGGGTTTCATCATAAACAATGAGCTTACTTAATTTAGTTTCAATAAATATTTCACTTAAGCTTTGAATAGAAGTACTAAGATCTACGCCTACAATTTCTGTTCTAGGTACTAAGCATTCTCTAATTTTTATATCGGGCAAGCTTAATGCATTTTCAAATAAATCGGTATTTAAATCTTGTTGTTCTTTTGATTGTTTTGTTTGTTGTACAAAATGCGCAAGATCTACTTTAGTGAAGCCTTCTTTTTTATGAATGATGCGCATTTGAAATAAATATTTCAATACAAACTGCGCTAGGTTCACAAGTAATATAGTGATGGGCCTAAATAATAAATGAAAAAATTGTGCTAAAGGGGCGAACAGCGTAATCATGGAAGCGGCCCTAGCTTTAAATATAGCCTTGGGTACAAGTTCACCTATAAGTAATATCACTAAAGTAGATAAAATAGTATTGCCTAGTAAAATGGAGTAGGGGCCTAGCGCCCATCTATCCCAAATATATTTATGTAATAAGCCTTCGAATTGAATACCAAAGACCACCAAGGAAATATTTAAACCAATTAAACAAGTGCCAATAAATTGCGTAGGCGTTTCTAAAAAATTTGCAATAATTTTTCCTGACCTATGGCCCTGCTTTTTTTTAAGCTCCAGACTTAACCTGTTGGCACTCACAAAGCCAATTTCATAGCCCGAGAAAAAGCCAATCAAAATAATAGAAGCAACTATTGCGAAAAGCATACAAATGTTTTATTCAATTTCAAAATTAGTCATTACCACTCAGGTAATTTTGGTTTTGTTTCAAAAATATTTTCAATTTGTTCCATCATCTCGGGCGTTAATAAGGCCGCCGTATCAATGGCCGTTAAATTATCTACTAATTGTGCTTTGTTCGTAGCGCCTAAAATAGCCGAACTTACATTTGGGTTTTTAATACACCAAGCAATGCTTAAAGAAGCAGTACTTACCTTTAAGGCCTTTGCCATGGCGCCTAGTTGCTGTACTTTTTTAATACTGTCTTGCATTAATAAGCGGTCTCTTAACCATTCAAAACCTTCTAATTGAAAACGAGAACCCTCTGGTATACCATCGTTGTATTTTCCTGTTAAAAGCCCTGAGGCTAAAGGGCTCCAAATGGTAGTGCCCATACCAACATTCTTAAAAATTTCAAGGTATTCGTTTTCCATTTTTGCACGCTCAAATAAATTGTATTGAGGTTGTTCTACCGATGGCCCAATTAAATGCTGTGCGGCTGCTATTCTGTGGGCTTCCATAATTTCAACCCCACTCCACTCGCTCGTACCCCAGTATAAAATTTTTCCTTGTTGAATAAGTGTGTTCATCGTTTGTACTACTTCTTCAATAGGACTGGTTTTGTCAGGTCTATGACAATAATAAAGGTCTAGATAATCGGTTTGTAATCTGATTAAAGCTTCATGACAGGCCTCGGTTAAATGCTTTCTGCTAAGTCCTGTTTGATTGGGTTTGTTTGCTTTACCTCTCCATCCAAAATAAGCTTTGGAAGAAAGTACAATAGATGTTCTATCCCATTTTTTTTTACTTAATACACGACCCATCATTTTCTCACTTTCCCCTGCTGCATACACTTCTGCGTTGTCAAAAAAATTAACGCCTGCATTATAGGCAATACCCATTAGTTCATCGGCAATGCCATCATTAATTTGTTTGTGAAAAGTAATCCAGCTTCCAAAACTAAGTGTACTTAGTTGTAAGCCAGTCTTTCCCATTTTTCTGTATTCCATACAATGAATTTATTTAGGATTATTGCCAGTACTATCGGATAGTATGGCAAAGCTATTTGATTGCGGTTTAAAAATATGAATATCGCTTAAGATCTTGATTGGCTTCAAAACCCTTGCCATAAATTTTAGCAATGGGGTTATGTTGTTTTACAATCACTTCTTTATCGGTGGTAAACTTATTGGTCACTTGATCCCAAATCATTTCCTTACACCATAAAGTATCGCCAAGTACATTGTATACAATTACATTGTCTTTTAAAAATACTTTATTCTCTTCCTCTTTATAATTGGCATAGTCGGCGCTAAGTTTACTTTCAATATGTAGGCTGTCTTTATAAAAATCTACTTTTATAGTATTTGGAAATTCTACCATCCTGCCACTATCCAATAAGTATTTTCTCATTAATGGGGCCATTAACTTAGCTGTCATTTTTCCATCGGTACTAATAAAAATAGAAACGTCTTTACCTACATCAATACCTCCAATGCGTGCACTTAATGCCTGTACTTCGTTGACATTGTTCTCGCAAGCCAGCATAAAAAAGCAGCTACTTAGTAAAGCAACTGCTAGTTTAGTATTTTTATAGAATAATTTATTAATCATATTTGCGTTTATTAAACCAAACATCGCTCAAGCTATAGCCTAATGTAAATTGTACAAAGCTTTCTTTGTAATCGTTTACGCCAGAACCTCTTTGGCCTACTTGCAATGCTAAATTTAGTAAAGTATATTGTAAATCGTATGAACGATATTTCCTAATAGGCAGCCCCAATCCCATAGTCAAGGCAGAGATTTTCAAGCCCTTATTGTCTATGTTTAAATAGTCTTGACCAGTATAAAATCCTGCTCTGTAAGTAACTGTAGACCAATAACTTTCATAGTTAAAAGCATTAGGACAGAACTGTGCCCCTACACGAAGCATCCAAGAATTAGACAGTACATCTTTTTGTCCATAGAAACTATACTTGTCCTGCCAAGCGGCGCTATTGTATTCTACACCCAATACCCATTGATCGTAACTTCCTCTTGTATCAAATTCTTTTTTATGCAAGGCTAATCCTAAAGTATACATAGCAGGTATGGTAACATTGCCTCTAACATTTTGAACAGAGATAGCAGTATCTAAAGGAGTAGAAGCAGAAGCTGTAAAATTACCAGTAGAGCGTACCATATCTTGTTTGCCTTTCATGGTTTGATCCAGGGTACCTGTAGCGCCGTAACTTAATGAGTATTCTGTTTTTTGAACGCCTTTTCCTTTTTGAATTTTATAAATAGGAAATTCTCCTAACACCCCCCATTGAAAAAAAGCGCCACCAAATACAGTATTGGTATAGGAAGTAGATTGGAAAAAATAATTAGAATCGGAACTATTTTTAAATGATTTTATATTTTCAATTTTTCTGACGTCCTAAATTATAACCTGTATTGGCTCCAATACTAAAGTATTTCCAAGACTTACCAAAACCAACAAACACTTGGTTTAATCCACCCTGTCCAATATAATTATTGAAAACGGTATCGCCAGAAGAAATCTTTTTTGATTCGTTCACTGCGTAATTTATTTGAGAGATGGGTCTTAAGCCAAATGCGATTCCTGTTTTTTTATTTTTATCCACGGGCAAACCCACTAAGATATAATTAGGAATTAAGTAAGTAGATTTTTCTTTGCCAGTAGGGCTTGATAGCTTACTTAAAGTATTATTATTAAAATTCAACCCTAAATCAAAAGTGGTCATATAAATAGTACCATAGGAAGCAGGGTTATTAAAATTAATGCTTTGCCCAAAGCTACCATTCATAGAAGCAGTGTAAGCAGAAGAAAAACCACCCATTGCCTGACTAGTTACATTTTGATTATTCACTATTTCAGTGCCTAATCCATACCTAGAAAAAGGGGAATTAATTTGAGCCTTAGTTGGAGTGATAAAACAAACTAAACCTAGAAAGGGGGTTAACCTAATTATTTTTTTCGCAAATAGCATACAGTCCTTTATATATTAAATTTTGGTCGGCAAATATCCTCTTTTTTAAATGAGGCACAAAATAAGAAATGTCTCCACCGGTTAATAGCACGTTAAAGTTGCCATATTTCTGCTCATATGCTGTAATAATGCCATCTATTTCAGCAGCCATGCCCAAAATAACGCCACTAAGGATATTGGTTTTAGTGTCATAACCGACCAAGGTGAACTCTTTGGAGGGGCTAATAAGAGGTAAAAGTGCGGTTTGCTCATGCATTGCTTTAAATCGCATTTGCATACCTGGTGAAATACTACCGCCTAAAAATTCATGGGAGGTATTGACAAAATTATAGGTAATACAAGTGCCCAAGGAGATGACTAAATTATGCGCATGGGGGAATTGGTCAACAGCTGCAGCTATGAGTGCTAAACGGTCTGCGCCAATGGTTTCTGGCTTGCCCACAGGGGTAGTAAAGTTAATTTGAGTACGAGGTCCTAATAAGTGAAATTGAGTATTTTTTGAAAGCAGGGTTTCTACCGATTTATCGTGATGAATAACGGAGGATAAAATGGTTTTTTCCGGAGTAAATTCAGTCAATAATTTTTCAATTTCTTGAACGCTGCCGGTTTCTAAAACACGTAGTTCGACCAGTACTGCACTAGTAAAAATGGCTGCTTTTAAACGGGTGTTGCCAAAATCAAAACAAATGGTGGTAGACATAAACTTGTTTATGGTTCAAAAATAATCTCTTTGTCCCAAAGTTTAGATAAAACAATAGGCAAGTTGCAAAAGTTTTCGGTTATTTGAAGTACAAATTAAGCGGGCATGAAAATAGCGGGGTTTACGATTATTAAAAATGCGGTTACCAATGACTTTCCCATTGTGGAAGCCATCCGTTCTATATTACCCGTGGTGGATGAAATGATTGTTTTAATTGGAGATTCTAGCGATGCAACAATTGCTTTAATTGAAGCTATTGGAGATCCTAAAATTAAAATTCATCACTCTGTTTGGAATAAAAACTTAAGAAAAGGGGGTGCTGTACTTGCAGAAGAAACCGATAAAGCCTTTGCATTCATTGGGGATGAATATACATGGGCATTTTATATTCAAGGAGATGAGGTAGTACATGAAAAGTATCATCCTTCCATAAGAACCGCTTGCGAGCAGTACGCTTCTGATACAGAAGTGCAAGGTCTTTTATTTAAGTACAAACATTTTTACGGCACTTATGATTATGTGGGCGATAGTAGAAAGTGGTATGCACATGAAATTAGAATTATTAGAAATAATAAAGCCATTTCCGCTTATCGAGATGCGCAAGGTTTTAGAATAGGCAGCGCCAAATTACCTGTGGCTAGCGTGGATGCAAGCATTTATCATTATGGTTGGGTTAAGAGCCCTACACAGATGCGCAAAAAAATTAAAGAGAGTAGTGTTTATTGGAACGATGATACGCAACTAGAAAAAATAAAATCAAATCCTGCCGATTATGATTTTACGGGCTTTGATTCTTTAGAAAAATTTACAGGCACACATCCTAGGGTTATGTTGGATAGAATACAAAGACAAAATTGGGTAATTGATTTAGACCTTTCTCAAAAAAAGTTTTCATTTAAAAATAAGTGCTTGTATTATTTTGAAAAATTAACAGGCATACGACCCTTTGATTTTAAAAATTATAAAATTATCAGAAAATAAATATGCATTCAATTTCCGATATTAAACAAGGAGTGGCTAAAGGAGACTTTCTTTTATTAGCAAAAGCTATATCCTTTATTGAAAATAATGTAGTTGCTGCCAATACTTTTTTAGAAGCATTAGTGCCTGCTCAGGTTCCTATCATGGGCATTACAGGTCCTCCTGGTGCAGGTAAAAGCACATTAATTAATGCGCTCATTACAACTTGGGTGAATGAGGGTAAAAAAGTAGCAGTACTATCGGTGGATCCTTCATCCCCTTTTCATCAAGGAGCTATATTAGGTGATCGTATTCGCATGAAGGATTGGTATTTGCATCCTCAGGTTTACATAAGATCTCTTGCTTCCAGAGGGCATTTAGGGGGCCTTAATATGGCCATGCTTTCTATGACTACTTTAATGCAGTCTGCTGGCTTTGATTGTATAGTGGTGGAAACAGTGGGTGTGGGGCAATCAGAGGTAGAGATAGCCTCCCTGGCAGATACCACAGTGGTCGTCTTAGTGCCAGAAGCGGGTGATGAAGTGCAGATGATGAAATCGGGCTTAATGGAAATTGCCAATGTATTTGTAGTAAATAAAAGCGACAGACCCAATGCCCAAATATTTGTTAATCATTTAAAACAAATGATTGCAGAAAATACATCTAGTCAATTGGCGCCAGCCGTAGTAAGCACTATTGCTTCAGAGAGAGAAGGTACTTCGGAATTATTAAAAGCAATTGAAGCACATCAATTAGCTATGCAGGATGGCTTACAGAAAAAAGAAATGTTCTTTAATAAAGTGGTGCAATTGATTATGGCTAGTAAAATGAATCAGGTAGATATAGAAAAAGTGAAAACGAGTTTAGCTTCGGAGTGTACTAAACCAAATTTTAATGTTTTTAAATTTGCACAAACATTTTATTAAATGCGCATTTTTATCAAATAACTTATATGGATAGAGTTATTGTAAAGAGCTTTATTCGAAAATAAAATTATTACAGTAAGTTGCTTTATTGCTAAAGTCTTGAAATTTTTCAAAAGTAAATTCGACACATGGAATGAAATGAGTTCCTTGAATAATTTTTCCTTGATAGCCCAGCGATTCTAAATAATGAATTGTTTCCATTACTTGTTCTTTACCAATATGCCTCGCTTCAATTTCTACTAAAATTTTAGGCCTGTGTTTTTTAAGTATAGCTTCTGCCCCCTTAAAAACTTTTAATTCATTGCCCTCAACATCTACTTTTAAAAATTGAGGGATGAGTTGATGTTTCTCGCAGTATTCATCCAAGGTAGTCATGATTACTTTTTCAGTAGTTTGAAAATTAATATCGTTTTCATGTTCTACAATAGTGGCGCTAGGAGAGCTTAATTTACCATGTAATAGGGCAGGTAGGTATAAATTGCTTTGGCCAGATACATTGGATAGTGCAATATGTTCAATGACCACATTGGTCCAGTGAAACAATGCTTTTATTTTCTGCAAATAAGTAAAAAGAATTTGTTGGGGTTCAAAACCAATTAGGCTTCCTTCTTTCCCCGTTTGTGCTAACATCTGATATAGGTAGCCTGCTTTATGGGCGCCAATATCAAAAACGAGGTCTCCTTTTTTAATAGATTTTTTGATATAGGCAAACTCGCCCTTATCGCTTTTACTGTATTTATAAACTCTGTGTAAAAGCTTAATGGATTCAAATAGTTTCATTAAGGGGCGTTATTGTTTATCCTGCTTCCACCACTTGAAGGCGATATAGCCTGCAATGGCAAAAGGCATACCCGCAAGGTATAGTATACCCGCGTTGAACCCCTTTCCCGCTTCCTGCCCAATTTGACCGGCAGTTTTGGTACAGATAGAGCATTGTGCCATAGCACTTGCCACTAATATTTGAGAGAGTATTAATAACGAGATTCGTTTCATAAATACTTTAATTTAAATAAAAGGCCTTTTTTAGAGGGTCTAATTAGAAAGTGTTAAGCTTTCGCTTTTGTTGCTTTTTCAGTTTTTGCAGCCGCTGCTTTTGGGGCAGTTACTTTTTCAGTTTTTGCAGCAGTTACTTTTTCAGTTTTTGCAGCAGTTGCTTTTTCAGTTTTTGCAGCAGTTGCTTTAGGTGCAGCTACTTTTACAGCCGCCGCTTTAGTGCCTTTGCTAGCCACTTTATGTGGTCTGCTTACGCCAAAAGAACCTTTAAATCTTTTTCCTTTAGCTGTTTTTTTATCTCCTCTTCCCATATTCTTGTTTTTTGTTAATTGTTGATTGGACAGCAAAAATAAAAAAACCCTCGCACATACGAGGGTTTTTTTTCAAAATCTTGTAATTAAGCGATTTTAGTCACTAAAACTATAATTTACCGCTCAATTCTTTACCTGCTTTGAATTTTGCAACTTTCTTAGCTTTGATTTTGATAGCAGCTCCAGTTTGTGGATTACGGCCCATACGAGCAGCACGCTTAGAAACTGAGAATGTACCAAATCCTACTAAAGTTACTTTATCTCCTTTTTTCAAGGCTTTTGTAACTGCTTCGATAAATGCGTCTAAAGCTGCGTTAGCTTGTGTTTTTGCGATCTCTGCATTGTCAGCAATGTGAGCGATCAATTCTGCTTTGTTCATAGATGTGTTTTTTATAAGGTTAAAACGATGTAACAAATTTATTAGGTTTTATCAATTGAAAAAATATTTTTTTTCAAAATGCATTTTTATATATCGCTTGAAACCCTTAAATAGTAAGGTTTTCGAGCAAAATCACCTAATTCGTTAGTATTATGTATTCAATGTAAAACATATGAAAGCCTTGCTGTCATTGAGTTTCATTGATAATCGGCTGAAATATAGGCCTGCCTTGCGTTTCCGCCATTTAATCTATCCACATTCAATTCACAATTTGCATTTCGGTGCAAAAATAGTAGCATTTTTCACCCCAGGCAAGCTGTACTTCCTTTAAATGGTCATTTGCCTGTAATTCTTGATAGGCCTGCCATAGCTCAATGTTGTCACAATAAAGTTGTAAAGTATAAGTAGGCGATTGGTCCGCGTTCACCTTAATTTGATAAAATTTATTTTCTGTAAAACTTTGACTTGACATTAAGCTAGGAATAAAAATATTTTTCATCCATTCCAACCATTGAAATTCTAAAGCCGGATCAATTTGAAAACTAATATTATACACTTTCATGAAAATAATTTTATATTTTATTTTAATTCTAAAACGATAGGGCAGTGGTCGCTATGTTTTACCATAGGTAGGATGGTGGCGGCTTTAATAGAGCTCCCAAGGGCATCTGTGGTGCATAAATAATCAATACGCCAGCCTTTATTTTGCAACCTCACACTGGGGAATCTTTGGGTCCACCAAGAATAACCACCCGTGGCGCTAGGATTTATTTTTCTATAACTATCTATCCAACCATTTTTTAAAAAGCTGTCCATCCATGCTCTTTCTTCGGGTAAAAAACCAGAAGATTTTTTATTGCCTTTGGGATCATGAATATCTATTTCTTGATGTGCAATATTGTAGTCGCCTGCAAGCACAATTTTGGGGCGCTTCTTTGCTAGCTTTTTTAAATAGGTTTCAAACTCTTTTAACCATTGGTATTTATAGGCCTGTCTTTCATCGCCGCTGCTTCCTGAGGGAAAATAGGCATTCACAATGGTGAGATCTCCTATATCTACTCTAATAACCCTGCCCTCAAAATCACTCATTTCAAACCCATTACCTGTTTGCACTAAGTCGGGCTTGATTTTACTAAAAACAGCTACACCGCTATAGCCTTTTTTTTGCGCAGAGAACCAGGATACATGGTAGCCTAATGCCGTGAATAAAGAAAGGTCGATATCATTTTCGCTAGCCTTGGTTTCTTGAACACAGAAAATATCTACGGGATATTCTGTTAGCCATTCTATAAGCCCTTTTTTAACAGCGGCCCTAATTCCATTGACATTATAACTTACAATTCGCATGCAACAGTTTGTTTATCCAGGTTGTTGAAATATTTCTGCATAAGCTATTAGCAATAATAAATTTTCTATTGTAGGAAGGGTATTTCTTTTTTCTACCATTTGAAGGGGTTTTTTGTTTCCACTAATGGCCATTATCATTTGTTTATCTATAAGTATTGTAGTAATATTATTTTCATAATTCAATTGAATTACAAAATCATGATTCATTGATTTGCCGCTAATGACTCTTGAATGTGTGATGGGTTGTTTTGCAAAAAAGGTACCGAGGTTAGCTGAATGACTAGAGTCATACCCATTGTAAACAACATCAGGGTAATAAAATTTATTTTCTTCTTTAACAAAGTCTTTAACGGTAAAATAACCAATGCTATCCTTGTCTTTAAAAATAAGATGCGAGACTTCAGGTAAAAATTGAATAGCCAATTTAGCTGTATTATTATCCCCGACTACAGGTGCGCTATTAAATTCAATATAGGACTCTAAAGTATAATCGATATTATTTTTAATATCTCTGAGTGGCTGCATGACTTGATAGTATTCATTTCTGTTGAACTGAGGTCTTGTTTTTCTAAGGAGCTCCACTAAGTTTTTATAGGGGTTGGTTTCAGATTTATCTTTGTTATTTATCTTTTTCAAGACAGCTGGCGGCATTCTTAAAGCGTGCACTCCTGCATTGTCTTCAAAAGAAATGAACTTCTTTGTAGTATCAAATAGTATTCTGCGCATATTGTGTACAAAGGGCATCCAGTAATTATCAGTGGCATAGGCTGCAGGAACTTTGACATTGATAAAATCTATTTCGTCTCCCTCCGTATCCAAATAGTTTATGGCCTTGGCAATTGCATTGTATAATAAACTGGGCATGCTAGGTGTGGACTTAATAGTATAACCTAGCCCAAGAGATTCAACGGGGGTAAAGCCCAACATAATTGTTTTTTGAAAAACACGCTCTTTTTTTAAATTAAATATAGAACAAGCGATAAACCACACTGAATGGATACTATCTTTTTCACTTTCTGATAAATTGACTAAATCATTTTTGTAAGCAAATTCGGGATCCATCTCATATATTTCTATATAAGCGTGATAAGGAATAGTAAGGCTATTAGACCAATCAATTTTTATTTTACCAGCTTGATTTAGTTTAGTAAGTGCATTAGTAGTAGTGGTATAGTCTTTATCTCTTTGCATTTTTAAAGTAACAAAAAGACTAGAGTCCAAGGTTTCTAAAATAGGACTGATATTCGCTGGAATTTTCCAGTAACTAGCCGTTGGGTTTAAATAAGAGTAGGCTTGAATTTGTTCCACTACCACCTTTGGGGTGGTTGCGTTTTGAGACCATCCTTGAAAGGAGAAGAGTAATGTAAACAGTAGGAATTTAGAAAGGATCAAGGGCTTCATAAGTCATGTAAAATGGTAAGTCAAATTTAGCTTATTTAAAGTATTATGCTTCAATATTTATTCTAACTTCCATAAGAAGATTTGTTAAAATATTCAAAGCGGCCATCAAACCAATAGAAAAGCAAAGAATTATTCCAGCCTTTAAGCAGTATGACTTAGAAGGGCCTAAGCCCAGGGTGAATGAATTTTTATTTGCCCTTCAAATTTTTATTCAATTTATTAAAGGCTTTAGAACCTTACATTTTCTGGGGCCCAGTATTACTGTTTTTGGTTCGGCAAGATTTGATGAGAACCATGTTTATTATAAAATGGCTAGAGAAATAGGAAAAAAAATTGCCGAATTAGGTTTTACAACTATGACCGGAGGCGGGCCGGGTATTATGGAAGCCGCCAATAGAGGGGCTTTTGAAAATGGAGGAGCATCTGTTGGTTGTAATATTAAATTACCTTTTGAACAAGCGCCGAACCCCTACACGCAAACATCCATTACTTTTAGTTATTTTTTTATAAGAAAAGTACTACTCGTAAAATATTCCTATGCTTTTATAATTATGCCTGGAGGCTTTGGTACACAGGATGAATTTTTTGAAACCTTAACCTTAGCACAAACCAAGGTCATCAATGATTTTCCTATTGTCGTTATGGGTAAAGAATATTATGAGCCCTTTCATCATTGGTTGGATCATATGATTGCAGAAGGTACTATTGCAGCAGATGATAGAAAATTTATGTTATTCACTGATAGTGTAGACGAGGCCATGGAACATATAAGTAAATATGTAAACAAAAACTACAAAGTGAAACCACGCAAACGTTTATGGTGGTTGTTTGAAAAAAATTAGTCAATCACTGGTTGTAACCACCTTGTGATATACTCTAATGGTTTATCTTTTCTTTTTGTATAATCTAATACTTGGTCCTGATTAATTTTACCTAATCCAAAATATTGACTTTTTGGATTCGCAAAATACCAACCACAAACACTAGAGGCTGGATACATGGCTAAACTTTCTGTTAAACTAATGCCCGTATTTTTTTCTGCGTCTAATAAATTAAACAAAGTATATTTTTCGGTATGGTCTGGGCAAGCAGGATAACCTGGTGCTGGACGTATGCCTACATATTGCTCACTAATTAAAGATTCATTATTTAAAGTTTCATCTGCAGCATAGCCCCAATATTCTTTTCTAGTTTTAGCATGTAAATATTCTGCAAAGGCTTCTGCTAATCTATCGGCTAAGGCTTGTAAAATAATTTTATTATAGTCGTCTAAGTTTTCTTCAAAATGCTTGATATGTTTTTCAATACCATGAATAGTGACTGCAAAGGCGCCAATAAAATCTTTTTTATTTTCTGAGCTTGGGCAAATAAAATCGGCCAATGAATAATTCGGCTGACCCACTGTTTTTTTAGCTTGTTGTCTTAAAAAATGTAAGGATAGCTTTTCTTTACCATTTTCTACAAGTACATCATCATTATCGGAACTAGCTGGCCAGAAACCTATGGCTCCTTTGGCGGTTAGCCATTTCTCTTCAACAATTTGCTTTAATAATTTTTGCGCATCGGCATATAATTTTGTAGCTACTTCTCCTACTACCTTGTCTGTTAAAATAGCAGGGAAATTTCCATGCAATTCCCAGGCAATGAAAAAGGGTTTCCAATCGATATAGTCTACAAGTTCCGATAAGTCGGTGATCTCAATGGCTTTATTACCCGTAAAACTAGGCGCCACCACTTCAAAATTTTCCCAATCAATGATGGCTTTATTTTGTAAAGCATCCGCATAGCTAAGTGATTGCTTGGTTGTTTTTTTATTGTCAAAATCGGATTTCAGTCCTGCATAGGCTTTTTCTAATTCTAATAAGAAAGGGGCTTTCTGGTCTTTGTTTAATAAAGAACCTGCCACCGTTACACTTCTTGAAGCGTCTAATACATGTATTACACCATCGCCATATTCAGGTGCAATTTTTACGGCAGTATGCATACGAGAAGTAGTAGCACCTCCAATCATAAGTGGAATCGTCATTCCTCTACGTTTCATTTCTTTAGCGATATAGACCATCTCATCTAAAGAAGGCGTAATGAGTCCACTCAGTCCAATAATATCTACATCGTGTTTTTGTGCTTCTGTTAAAATTTTATCGGCAGCTACCATCACTCCTAAATCAATAATTTCATAACCATTACATCCAAGTACTACGCCCACAATATTTTTTCCAATATCATGCACATCGCCTTTCACGGTGGCTAATAATATTTTAGCAGGTCCTTTGCTGGCCCCATTCGGGTTAATGGAAGCTAATTTTTTTCTTTCTTTCTCTGCTTCAATAAATGGAGTTAATACTGCCACACTTTTTTTCATCACCCTTGCACTTTTTACCACCTGCGGTAAAAACATTTTTCCTGCACCAAATAAATCACCCACTTGGTTCATGCCTGCCATGAGTGGTCCTTCAATCACTTCTAAGGGTTCGCTATATTGTAATCTTGCTTCTTCTGTATCTGCGTCAATAAAATCAGTAATACCATTAATTAAAGAATGCGCTAATCTTTCTTCTACAGTGCCTTCTCTCCAAGCGGCACTTTTTACTTCTACTTTGCCCTTTGCTTGAACAGTATCTGCATATTGAATCAAGGCTTCAGTGGCTTCGTTGTTGTCGTTATTTCTATTAAGTATTACATCTTCACATAAATTTCTTAAAGTAGGTTCAATCTCATCATACACTTCTAATTGACCTGCATTTACAATACCCATATCCATACCCGCTTTCACTGCATGAAATAAGAATACTGCATGAATGGATTCGCGCACTGCATCATTGCCTCTAAAAGAAAAAGAAACGTTGGAAACACCACCACTTACTTTGGCAAGTGGCATTCTTTGTTTAATAACGCGCGTAGCTTCAATAAAATCAACGGCATAATTATTATGCTCTTCAATACCTGTGGCCACTGCAAAAATATTAGGATCGAAAATAATATCTTGAGGATCAAATCCTACTTGTTCTACTAAAATTTTATAAGCGCGTGAACAAATTTCAATTTTACGGTCCTTGGTATCGGCTTGTCCTTTCTCGTCAAAGGCCATTACAATTACGGCTGCACCAAAGGCTTTACATATATAGGCTTGCTCAATAAATTTAGCCTCTCCTTCCTTCATGGAAATAGAATTCACTATACATTTTCCTTGTACACATTTTAAACCCGCTTCAATAATTTCAAATTTAGAACTATCAATCATGATAGGAATCTTGGCAATATCTGGTTCGCTTTGTATTAAGTTTAAAAAAGTGGTCATGGCAGCTACACCTTCTAATAAGGCGTCGTCCATATTCACATCAATAATTTGCGCACCACTTTCTACCTGACTTCTTGCGACAGATAAAGCCTCTTCGTATTTATTGTCTTTAATAAGTCTTGCAAATTTCTTAGAACCCGTTACATTGGTTCTTTCACCTACGTTTACAAAATTAGTTTCTGGACGAATAATTAAAGGTTCTAATCCTGCTAATCTTAAATAAGGTTTAATATGTATTATTTCTTCACTCATAATTTAAATAGTTGGGTCTAAAATAGGTAGCGTGCGGGGTGTAATATTTTTTACATTATCCGCTATATGTTTAATATGATCTGGGGTAGTGCCGCAACAGCCTCCTACAATATTGACAAATTTATTTTTAGCCCAGTCTTCAATAAAATGAGCTGTTTCATGTGGCTGCTCATCGTACTCACCCATCGCATTGGGCAGTCCTGCATTAGGATAGGCCGATGTATAACAGGTGGCTATTTGTGCAAGTTCTTCAATATGACTTCTCATTTCTTGTGCCCCTAAAGCGCAGTTTAAACCAACACTTAAAGGTTTGGCATGTTCAATAGAAGTATAAAATGCGGATAAAGTTTGACCACTTAAAGTTCTACCTGACGCATCGGTGATGGTTCCACTAATCATCATGGGTAATTCAGGCTTACCTTCTTTTCTAAAATATTCTTTCACTGCGAATATGGCGGCCTTTGCATTTAAGGTATCAAAAATAGTTTCAATTAAAATGACATCTACGCCACCATCCACAAGCCCGCGTATTTGTTCGGTATAGGCTACTACTACTTCATCAAAAGTAACAGCACGAAAACCTGGATTATTTACATCCGGTGATAAACTTAAAGTTTTATTTAAAGGTCCAATAGCACCTGCAATATATTTCTCTGTGGCGTTAGGATGTTTTGATTTGTATTGTTTAATAGCTTCCTGGGCACATTTAGTAGCTGCTACATTTAATTCATAAGCTAATGATTGCATATCATAATCGGCCATAGCAATAGAAGTACTACTGAAAGTATTGGTTTCAACAATATCGGCACCTGCTTCTAAATATTGCAAATGAATACCCGTAACAATGGCGGGCTGTGTAATGCATAATAAATCATTATTGCCTTTGAGATCTGAAGGCCAGTCGGCAAAACGCTTACCGCGGTAATCGGCTTCGGTTAATTTATGGCGCTGAATCATAGTGCCCATGGCACCATCAATAACTAAAATTCTTTTTTTGAGTGTCTCTTGAATTGACATAAATAAATTTTTATGCATGTATCCAAAAGAAAATAGAGCAACTAATAATACTATTAAAAAGTGGGGGGTGTAAATAGTATCGTTTATTAGTTCTTTTTTTTCCTTTCGGAAAGCAGGTTGAACAATAAACAAATCCGCCTGCAATGCGGAGCAAAGTTAATACACTATTGCTTTGCAGCCAAATAAAGACCTTTTTATGCTATAAAGCTTGCTTAGAGTAAGGCAGCATTAATATCGATATTGATTTTGTCGGCTACCATTTTAATTAAAATGCCTCCAATTTTAAAGTCTTTTAGGGTGACAGTAAACTTTGCAGTGGCGATGGGTAGGCCGTTTTTAATTTCTATCATCCCACTGGTTTGCATGGCTTTTTTCACTCCATGTACTTGCATAGTACCTGTAACCGTGATAGGGTACTTGCCATCCTTGGCAAAATTAACAGTAGAAAAATTAGCGATTTTGCCATTAAAAAAGGCACGAGGAAATTGATCGCTTTCTAAATATTCTTCATTAAAATGTTTTTGCATGCCTTCCATTTCAAATGTAAAGTCTTTGATAAGCATGATGAAACTCATATCACCATTGGATTGTAGACGACATACTGCATTTTTATTCACAGCATCTATATCGCTATCGTCCACTGCTATAAAATGTACTTCTGCCTTGGTGGTGCTATAATTTTTTTGAGCCACTAAAGAGCTACTTACAATAATGCTGAATAAAAAAACAAATACTATTTTCATACTTAATGTTTGAACATCAAAATTATATAATTCAGTTGAATTTGCCTATTTTATATACTGGTGTATAGGTTGGCGGTTGGATATACTCTTGCCCAAGGTCATTTCGTCGGCATATTCTAATTCTCCCCCAAAGGCAATGCCTCTTGCAATAGTGGTAATCATACAAGTGCTGGGTCCTAGCTTTTTTTGAATATAATAAATGGTGGTATCGCCTTGAATATTGGGGTTCAATGCAAAAACCAATTCTGTTACTTTATCTTTTTTAACTCTTTCAATTAAGGGTTCAATGGTTAATTGCTCGGGGCCAATACCATCTAAAGGAGAAATGATACCCCCTAGTACATGGTAGGTTCCATTGAATTGCTGTGTGTTTTCAATAGCTATTACGTCTCTAATATTTTCCACCACGCAAATAGTGTTTTTTTGTCTACCAGAATTGGCACATATAGAACAAATAGTTCCATCACTAATATTGTAACATTTTTGACAGAACTGAATTTCTTTGCGCATTTTTTTTAATACCTCACTAAAATT
Source organism: Chitinophagales bacterium (assembly GCA_964203405.1). Taxonomy (GTDB): domain Bacteria; phylum Bacteroidota; class Bacteroidia; order Chitinophagales; family Chitinophagaceae; genus Sediminibacterium. The sequence continues at coordinate 340,530 of CAXNLL010000002.1, read as the reverse complement.
ATTGGTGACGTCCTGCTCTTGTTTTAATAAATGCAATACCAATCGTAGTGCGGTTTTTTTACCAATGCCTGGTAGCTTGGCAAATTCGGCCACTGCGTTTTCTAATAAAGTAGAAGGTAATTGCATATTGTTATACTAGCTGTAAAATTACTTATTTAAAATTAAATTTATTTCATTCTCCCAATTGGCCCTAATATTTAGAGGAGTAGGAAACCATTTTACTATTTCTGGCTGCTTTTTTTGTTTGCCATAAAAAGCCCCTGTATCCCATTTGCCGTTATTATTATTGTCTAATAATATACTAAGGGTATATTCTCCAAGAGGTAATTGTTTAATAGAAAGGAGCGCTGAAACAATAGGGTAGCTAAATTTTACTTTATCCTCCTTGCTTAATTGTAGTATCGGATTTTTTAAATTTTCAAAACCTTTGATGCGAATGACAGCATTATTATAAGCCTCTTCATTTTTTGTAATAAAAGCAAGGGTATCTGTTTTTACTAGAATATTATTTAAAGAATCTTTAATGGAGGCTTGTGGAATAATTAATCGGTACTTGGTGGCCAATTTCCAAGGATAAGCAACAATAATAGTTTCAGGGTGGGCGGTATCAATACTTATACTAGCGCCTTCTAATTTTTTATTGAAAGTATCACAGAGAACAATAGAGAAGCTATCATTAAAATGAATAGGCGTTTCGAAGGTTAGATGCAAGGGGTGTAAAATATCTTGTTCGCTTCCGTCAAAGTCTTTACTGTATTTTAAAACAGGTCCTGCTTTTTTAGTAGTTTTTAGAGTGGTACTTGATTTTCTTTTTTCAGGTTTTTTGGCTCCTTGAAAAGCGTAAAGTTGAAGGGAGTCTTTTGTGGTTTCAATACTAACCGTGCTATCTAAAAATGCGAATAGTTTTGTGCTATCGTCGTATTTTTTGGTATAATCGTTAGGGAGTACAAAAATATTATAGGCGCCTTTTGGTAAAAAATTAAAACCGAATTGCCCTTTGCCATTTAGCTTGGTATAATAATTAGGACGCTCTTTAAAAATAGCAGAGTCTTTGCCTGCTGGTTGCAAGATGACCACAAAGGTGCTATCCACTTTGCCGCTTTCAGCAAGCATTACTTTACCATATATTTTCCCCGTATCTAAACGAGTACCGGTACTAAACACATAAGTAAAGTTTTTTAAGATATTGCCTTCGTTCACATCTTTAATGGCATCGCCAAATTGTATGCTATAAGTGGTATTATTTAATAAAGTATCAGCAATTCTTATTCTAATACTATTTAAACGCGCATCAATGAGGGGGGTGTTTTTTAAACTAGGAGAGACAATTAAATTTTCTTGAATAGAAGTAGTGGTAATATATTCGTTAAAGCCTACTAAAATTTCTTTTGGAAATACATTCAGTGCAGAATCAATGGGTCTTGCAGCAATTAAGTAAGGAGGCAGGCTATCTTTAGGCCCTCCACTAGGAGGAACAATATTGGCGCAGCCTTCTAATTGCATAATGCTTGAAAGCGCCCATCCAGCCAAGACCAAAAATTTCAGTATTGAAAACTTCCTCATAGAATGCAAACTTAATTGATTTATTCTTCCTCTGATTCAGCGGCCGCTTTTATTTCATGAAGGGCTACTGCTAATTCGTTTGTTTTAACAAAATTACACCAATGGCAATCTTCCTTCCCACAGCCGGTGTAAAAATCCTTGGCTTGTATTTTGCCCCAAACCATTTGAACTTGTTGACTTACGGTGGTGATATCGGCATCTGTAATAGGCACTACAATTTTTTCAAACTCTTTTTTCTTATTGGGCTCTATAAAATCAAATTCGGCAGTGGTTACTTCCCAGTTTTTAGGGTGATGGTTCAGTAGTATTTTATAAAACACGGCCTGTCTCCAATAATCTCCTCCTAAAGGATTTTTTTCATTCGGTCCTTTTAATTTTTCTCTTGCGTTTTCTATATTACCTGTTTTGTAATCAACCACTACTACTTGCTTGCCATTAAATTCAATTTTATCAATAGTGCCTTTTAAAGGAATCTCTTTCACCACTATATTATTAATTCTAAATTCTGTAGACACTACTTTGTTCCATTCATCTATATACCTATCATAATATTTGATAAGCACGGTTTCACCCAATTCTGTTTTATCTTTAAACTCTTGTTGCGTAAAGGCTTCTCGATGCCTATTCATGTAGTAGTTAAAATCTTGAATAAGGGTTTGTGTATCGGGGAATTTATTATTGCCCGCTTCTTGCATTTTTTTAAATAGTTTATTCAAAGCATCATGTATGGCCGAACCAAATGTAGTGGCCTCCGATTTACCAGCAGGCACACGAATTAAACTATTATAGTAAAAATGTAATGGGCATTTTAAATAATTATTGAGTGCCGTTACATTCATTGAAAACTTTTCTAGTTTAGGATTGATAAAATCATCTTCTAATTGTTGAATTTCCGGCATGGGTGCCGATTGCAAACGAAGTAGCTTATAAGCTATTTTAATATTCTCTGGCAATTCTATTTTCTGAATGCTCGCTTCTTTGCCTTCTAAGACTTCAATAATAAATTGGCTAGGTTCTGCTTCCTTGCCATCTGCTTTATACTGACTATAGGAAATAGTTAAAAATTGTTTGGCCCTGGTAATGGCTACATAAAATAATCTTCTTAATTCTTCTTTATCATCGGCATGTTCTAAGCTACTTAAAACCGTATCGGGTAGGGTATAGCCCGCGCTGGCCGTTCTTCTTTTCTTTTCCCAATACTGCGCGTTGGTGCCTGCTAAAAATACATATTGAAATTCCAAACCCTTACTGCCATGGGTGGTTAATAAATTCACACCGGCTTCACTGCCCGTAGTAATAGGAAGGGGTAAACGAATATCTTCTCTGCGCATTAGTTTCAGCATGTCTACTAAACTATTTAAATGTAGGGTTGGATGACGATGGGTTTCTTCTTTGATAAAATCAAAAAAGCTACTTACTAAGTTTAATTCATGGTTTTTATTCGGCCCCGTTAAAACATTTTGAATAATACCTGTTTTTTGTAAAATCTGTTCTACTAAATTCACTAAGGTTACATTGGCCACTTGACCCATTAAGTCTTCTAATACTTGCATGGCCTTGGCAACCTCGCTCATGCCCCCTTCACTAAACAAAGCGGTTTGCACCTCCTTGGTTTTATCAATTAATACTTTTCTAAAAGTATTTTCTGGATGCGCATATTTTAATTGATTCGCTTCTACGGTGAGTGTAGCAATGGTGATAGGTGAAATTTTCCACCAAGAGAAATGTAAAATTTCAAATAATATATTTGCCCCTTCATTGGGTTGGTCCCATTCGCAGGCGAGGTAGTCTAATATTCTAATAATTTGTTGAATGAGTACCTGATCAAATAAATTAGCCGTTCTTTTACTAAATAAAGGAATATTTTTTTGTTGTAAAAAATGTGCAATCTCTTCTCCGTATTTATTTTCTTTATACAATACCGCAATATCTTTTGGAGCCGTGCCTGTTTGTATGAGTTGATTAATTTTTTCTGCAATGCCTATCATTTCTTCTTGAGGATCGTTGTAAGCATATATAGAAGGAAGGATTTCAATATTTTTATTTTCTGGTAAAGACGCAATTAAATTTTTGGAGAGCCCATCCATTTTATTAATAAGTCTTTCTTGGTTATTATTAATTAATAAAGTAGACGCATTTAAAATAGGTTGCGTAGACCTGTAATTATTTTCAAGTACAATGGTGGTAATGTCTTGATGGTACTGCTTTTGGTAGTGCAACATGTTTTCGACATTGGCACCTTGGAACCTGAATATACTCTGGTCGTCATCGCCCACCACAAATAAATTGGGTTGCTCCCAATAGTTCACTAATAATTGTACGAGTTCATTTTGCGTTCCGCTGGTATCTTGGTATTCATCTACTAATATGTACAAATATTTTTCCTGGTACTGCGCGAGTAAGTTTTTGTTTTCTTTGAAAGCGGCAATTACCCAATTAATCATATCATCAAAATCATACCTGCTATGCGATTTCATTAGTGCTTGGTAGGCATCAAAAGCAATTACGGCTGCTTTTAATTTTTCCATTTTTTCCATGGCAGCGTCTACGAGTCCTTGTTTCAAACTTCCTGCTTCAAACTGCTTGTACTTTCTTCTATATACAAATTCATCTCTAGTAGGAATTTCTGTAATGTAGCGTTCAATTTGTTCAACCAAATAATTAGAGGTCCAGCCTTCTTTTTTCATGGCACTAAATAACCTGCTCAGGTTATTCATTTCATAATACACATCGCCTCGGTATCTTTTTAAAGGATTATTTTTATCAAATTCGTCAATTAGTTTTTTAAGCAGTTCAATTTTTTCTAATTCAGAAATTGGATCTAGGCTGGGCTTTTCAAATAAGTATAAATTATCTTGAATAATATCATTGCAAAAAGAATGAAAAGTAGCAATATTCACTTTATAAGCACTGGCCCCAATAAAACCTACTAATCTTTTGCGCATGGCAATAGCACCGGCATCCGTATAGGTAAGGCATAATATATTTTCGGGAGCAGTATCGGTTTCTAAAAGTATTTTACCAATGCGGGCGCCGAGTATTTGGGTCTTGCCTGTACCAGGTCCTGCAATGACCATCACGGGACCATCAATGGTATCCACGGCCAGCTTTTGTTGGGCATTCAAGTGCTTGTAAATGGTTTCAAATGCCTTTAATTGGGCGGCCTTAGTTATCATAGGATAAAATTAATGGCTTTAGGGTGAATTATTACAACAAAAACAAGACTTACTTGTTGTTAAAGTATGTCAAAAGTTTATAGCCTCCATACCGAGCAGTTTATTCCTATTTCCCTTCAAGAAGCCTGGGACTTTTTTAGTAGCCCAGCCAACCTTGCTAAAATTACCCCTGAAAAAATGGGCTTTAATATTATTAGTAAGTACCATGGTGCTAAAATGTACCCTGGCCAAATTATAGAATACACGGTAAAGCCACTCTTAGGCATACCACTTTATTGGATGACAGAAATTACCCATGTGAAGGAAGGCGCCTATTTTGTAGACGAACAGCGCTTTGGTCCTTATACGATGTGGCACCATCAGCACCATTTTACCGAGGTAAAGGGGGGTGTGAAAATGGAAGATATTGTGCATTATAAAATTCCTTTGGGCTTTTTAGGGGACATTGCCCAGGTAATTTTGGTTAAAAAGCAGCTAGAAGGAATTTTTGATTTTCGCTTCAAAGCAGTGGAAGCAAAATGGGGTACTTACAAGCCTTAGTAAAAATAGTTGGGGGTATTTCTAAAATACTTAGCCTAATTGGCTGTTTCTAAATATTATTTTTATAAACTTTGTCCTCAATTTACTCTCATCCATGGTACAATCATCTGGCGGGCAACATGCACACAAACTTTCTGTTGCAGGTTTAATCGTAACACTCGGCATTATTTATGGTGATATCGGAACCTCCCCATTGTATGTATTTAAAACCATCGTTCATAACAAAATTATTACTGAGCAGTTAGTATATGGTGCTATCTCTTGTGTTTTTTGGACTTTAACATTACAGACTACTTTTAAATATGTATTATTAACGCTGCGCGCAGACAATCGTGGTGAGGGCGGCATTTTTTCTTTGTTTGCTTTAATTCGTCGTTATGTAAAATGGATTTATGTTCCTGCCATCTTTGGCGCTGGATTATTATTAGCAGAGGGTATGATTACACCTCCGCTTTCTGTTTCATCTGCTATTGAAGCTTTAAAAGATGTAAAAGGACTTGAGACCATTTTTGTACCTGGTAATAATTTAACGGTAGGAATTGTTTTTGGTATTATCTCACTTTTATTTTTCTTTCAAAGATTCGGTACCAAAATTGTAGGTTTTGCATTTGGTCCTATTATGTTGATATGGTTTTCGATGATTTTGATTCTTGGTCTTATTCCTGTTTTAGGAAATATAGAAATTTTAAAATCATTGAATCCTTATTATGCTTATGACTTGCTTGCAAATTATCCGAAAGGCTTTTGGTTATTAGGCGCTGTGTTTTTGTGTACTACTGGGGCGGAGGCTTTGTATAGTGATTTAGGACATTGTGGGCGTATCAATATTCAAGTAAGTTGGATTTTTGTAAAGATAGCCTTGGTATTTAGTTATATGGGGCAAGGAGTATGGCTAATGCAACATATGGGCCAGACCATTGGTGAAATGAATCCTTTTTATGAATTAATGCCGCATTGGTTTTTATTAATTGGTATTGGTATTGCCACTTTTGCAACTATCATTGCCAGCCAAGCTTTAATTAGTGGCTCCTTTGCTTTAATTAATGAGGCTATTAGTATGAACTTTTGGCCAAGGGTGACTGTAAAATTTCCAACGGATCAAAAAGGACAAATTTATATTCCAAGTTTTAATTTATTATTATGGTTTGGATGTATTTCAATGCTATTCTTTTTTAGAGATAGTGAAAGTATGCTAAACGCTTATGGCTTTTCGGTTATTTTAACTATGATGATGACCACGGTTTTAATAAATTTTTACTTGTTGAATGTTAGAAGATGGAATCAAACGCTGGTGGCTATAGTCATCTTAATTTTTAGCACAGTGGAGATTTCCTTTTTTTTAGCGAATGTTATTAAAATTAAACATGCTTATATCACTTTAGGCTTCTCATTCAGCATCATTTTCATAATGTTAATTTGGCATAGAGCAAGAAAAATTACCAATCGTTATTTGGACTTTGTAAAGTTGAAAGATTATCTAGAACCATTGGCCGAATTAAGTGCTGACAAGGATATGCCTAAATATGCTACACACTTGGTGTATTTGACCAAGGCCAATAATTACCGTGAAATTGAACACCGTATTATTGATTCTATATTAAATAGAAAACCAAAACGCGCCGATATATATTGGTTCTTACATATTGACAGAACCGATTCTCCTTATGGAATGGAATATTCTATACGTGAATTAGTAGATGATAAGGTAATGCGTGTCGATTTTAAACTAGGCTTCCGAATTCAACCTCGCGTGAACCTATGTTTTAAAAAGGTAATGCAGGAATTAAATGAATCTCAGGAATTAGGTATTTATAGTAAATATGAATCCTTGAAAAGCAAGGACTTTCATACCGATATTACTTATGTAATTATAGAAAGCTTCTTCTCTATTGAAAATGAATTATCTATTAGAGAGGACTTTATCATGGATGTATACTTTAATATCAAGCAATTAGCCCAAACCGATCAAAAGGCCTTTGGACTAGATAATGATATGACAGTAGTGGAACATGTTCCATTAATTATTAAAGCCAATGAACAGTCTTTGTTAAAGCGTGTCTACGATTAGTATAGCCCTGTCTACATTTGCCTAGCATTATGTAGCATTAGTTAAGTGCTACTAAACTACTTAATTGATTTTGTTTTCCTATAGCTACTAGCCAGTACTGAGCGTTTGTTTTTTTCTGAATACCTAAAGTATTTAAATTAATTATTTTAGTATCGGGCATTAGAATAGCAGCTACCGAAAATTGCTTATTCGTAGTTTCTAAAACTGCATATTGCTTTATGCTGCTTACCAATTTCACTTGTATTTGATAGTTATTCGTGCTTTGCTTATTTACCATGGGCGCTTCTACTTTATACTGCACTAGCCAAGGCATAGAAGGAATAAGGGCTGGCTTTTGATAATAGTTTTGCTGTAAGCTATCGTTCCAATTATTTATATTGTTTTTAAAGCTAGTACTACTGTAATAGGCGCTACCACTAGTATTCTTTAAACCGCGGACTCTTTTTATTTGATAAGGCAGTTCATTTTTATCTCTCCAAGCAGCATTAGTACCTGCTTTATAAATGCCATGACCAATGTATAAATTTTTACCATAACTATTTTGATTCCACCAATCAATAATGGTATCGTAATTGGCTAAAGGGTGTCCGTGCTCCCAATAAATTTGAGGCGCTATATAATCTACCCAACCTTTTTCTAGCCATAATAAAATATCGGCATATAAGTCATCGTAGTTGGTTTGACCACCCTTGGTTTCACTACCTCTTGGATCTTTTGATTTATTGCGCCAAATACCAAAAGGGCTAATGCCAAACTGTACACCAGGTTTTATTTGGTGTATGGTGGCGTATAATTGTTTAACAATGGTATCGCAATTACTTCTTCTCCAATCTTCTTTGGATAAACCTCTTTTATTTTGTTGGTAGGCTTTTTCATCGGGGAATTCTTTACCTGCAATACGGTAAGGATAAAAATAATCGTCCATATGAATAGCATCAATATCATACCTGCTCACTAAGTCTCTTACAATACGATTGGTATGTTGCCATACTTGAGGAAGACCTGGGTTAAAATATTTTTTATCTCCATAGGTTAAAAACCATTCTGGATGTATTTTAGAAATATGACTTGGCGCTACACTTGATTTTTTTACATTGAATACCGCGCGGTAAGGATTAATCCAGGCATGAAACTCCATACCTCTTTTATGCGTTTCGTTAATCATGAATTCTAAGGGGTCATAAAAAGGGCTAGGAGGTAGGCCCTGGATACCCATTAGGTATTCGCTCCAAGGCTCTAAGGTAGAGGGATAAAAGGCATCACCTGAAGGACGCACTTGCATAATAATGGCGTTCATACCATTTTTTTGATGCCTATTCAATAAGTCAATAAATTCTTCTTTCTGCGTTTGATTGGATAAACCTCTTTTACTAGGCCAGTCTATATTTTCAACAGTGGCTACCCATACGCCTCTAAATTCAAAAACATTTTTATCATTTAATGCGGGCTGTGCTTTTGTAAAAATAAAAAATCCTATAAATAGGATACTCAATGTAAAACGCATATTTGCTTATTTAATTTATATAGTATTGCTATGTTCTCTAAGTTTATCTAAAATCTGATTCATTGCTTGGGCCTCTTTTTCAGTCACCCCTTTTAATATAGAATCAATATGTTCATTCAAGCTATCTAATTTTTCTAATAATTGCAAACCCTTTTTAGAAATAGTGATATCTACTAATCTTTTATCTTTTATGCAGGCCGTTTTTTCTACTAGGCCTTTTACTATTAAGCGGTCAACAATTCTACTGGTATCGCTCATCTTGTCTAACATGCGCTCTCTAATTTTTAAAGTACTCAATGGACATTCGCTACCACGCAAAATTCTTAAGATATTATATTGTTGTTGGGTAATATCTTCTGTAGCTAAAATTTGACCCATCTTTTCATTTAACCAATTAGCTGTATAAATGATATTGATACTCATTTTTTGAAATTCATTTCTGAAATTCGTTTGTTGTATATCTTTTTCAATACCCATTTATATAAATTTCGCTTTTGGTTGTATAAACTGCTTCACCCTATTAAAAAAAGGCAGGGCTAGTAAGGCACCTAAGGCATCTGCTAACATATCACCTACTTCAAAACCTCTTGAAGGCACAATATACTTTTGATAAAATTCCATGCCTATTCCAAACAAAATACAAACTATTAATGACAATGCCTTTGTTCTTGTTGACCTAAAAGAAATATTTGAATACTGTTCGAAATGTGAAAATATAGATAAGGCTAAGCTTCCGAATAATCCTACATGAATTATTTTATCGGCAAAAGGTAATTGCAATAAGTATGAAATCCAATCGTCGCCAGGTGTATTGCCTGCAGGCATACTTAATAAAATAAATATGAGTACAAATTCAAAAATGACCCAAACTAAAGTTTTAAATGAATTTGACATAATGGATTAATGAACCAACTGACTATAGGCATCACTGGTTAATAAAGCTTCTACATCAGCTACATTAACAACAGTTACTTTCACCATCCATCCTGCGCCATAAGGATCGGTATTCACTAATTCTGGTTGAGCAGTTAAAGCTGGGTTTACTTCTAAGATAGTACCCGACACTGGTAAAAATAAATCACTTACTGTTTTTACGGCTTCTACTGTTCCGAATACGGCTTCAGCTGAAAGCATTTTCCCTACAGTATTAATATCAATGTATACAATATCCCCCAGTTCGCCTTGAGCGAAATCGGTAATACCAATAGTGGCAGTATTGCCTTCTAATTTAATCCATTCGTGGTCCTTTGTGTAACGTAAGTCGGCTGGGAATTGCATAGTTTATTTTTTATTGGTGCAAAGATTCATAAAAACACTAAAAAAACAATGAGCTAGAAGCTATTGTTTTCAAAATAGAGTAATATATGGTCTTTTAAAAATCCTTCTTGTTCTATGAGGTCCATCGTAGGCAGGCCCTTTAATTGCTTAAAATGAGGCCAGCCCTCTTCGTCCAGGCCTTCTAATATATAATAGCCACTGCTAGAGAGGATCTTGCAGATTGCCACATGCATGAGGTCCTGCTTCTGCTCCTTGCTTATCTTTTCTATTAAAAAGCCCGTTTCTTGAAGCCCAATGAGAAATAAAATAGATTCGGTGTCGGGCTTTTTACCGAACCTATCCATCAGTCTTTTCTCTAAATCCCACCACCTGGTCTGAAAGTCGTCATTTATGGAGGCCATATCCTTTTTTCAATTTATGAGGCAAAGGTAGGGGATATCTAGGCGTAGTACAATGCTTTGATTATCTTTGCTAAAATTTGACCCGATGTTACAAGTGAGTTTTTTGCGCCAAAACAAAGAAATAGCTAAGCAGAAATTGGCTATTAAGCATTTTGCTAATTTGGATTTGGTGGATACCGTTATAGCCATGGACGATGAAAGAAAGCAGTTACAAGCCTCTTTTGATGAAATGCAGGCCAAGGTGAATGCGGCTTCCAAAGAAATTGGGGGGCTGATGGCCAAGGGTGAAAAAGAGCAGGCTGAAAACTTAAAAAACGAAGTAGCGGGTTTAAAAACACAATTAGATCCACTTAAAATAAAGATGACTGAGGTAGAATTACAATTGCAAAACACCATTGTTCAATTCCCTAACCTACCGCATGATTTAGTACCCAAAGGCAAAACACCTGAAGAGAATGAACTCGTGAAGCAAGCAGGCGAAACGCCCAAATTACATGCAGGGGCCCAAGCACATTGGGATTTAATTAGCAAATACAATTTAGTCGATTTTGAAACCGGTTCTAAAATTACAGGTAGTGGTTTTCCTTTATATATTGGCAAGGGTGCAAAATTTCAAAGAGCCTTGGTACAATATTTTTTAGATTTTAATATTGCTGCGGGCTATACAGAATACTTGCCACCCTTTATGGTGAATGAAGCTTCTGCTTTTGCCACAGGTCAATTACCCGATAAAGAAGGACAGATGTACCATGCCACTGCAGATAATTTTTATTTAATACCAACAGCGGAAGTACCTGTTACTAATATTTATAGAGACGTGGTTTTAAAAGAAGCAGAGCTTCCACTTCAAATGACCGCTTATTCTCCTTGCTTTAGAAGAGAGGCAGGTAGTTTTGGAAAAGACGTGCGTGGATTAAATAGAGTGCATCAATTTGAGAAAGTTGAAATTATACAAATTGTACATCCCGATAAAAGTGATACAGTATTAAATGAAATGGTGTCACACGTTGAAAAATTATTAGTAAGCCTGGGTTTACAATATCGTATTCTAAGATTATGCGGAGGAGATATGGGATTTGCTTCAGCTATTACTTATGATTTTGAAGTGTATAGTGCTGCGCAGCAGAGGTGGCTGGAAGTAAGTAGCGTTTCTAATTTCCAAGCTTATCAAACCTATAGAATGAAATGTCGTTTTAAGGATGCGGCTGGAAAAATTCAGTTTGCACATTCATTAAACGGAAGTTCATTGGCCCTGCCTAGAATTTTTGCAGCCATTGTAGAAAACTACCAAACTGAAGCGGGTATTGCCCTTCCGAAGGTATTGCAGTCTTATTTTGGTGCTGAAAATTTAGTGTAAACTTTATAAGACCTAGATAATTAACTTATCTAATTATAATTATAATTAAAAAGCCCCCCGATGTATCGAGGGGCTTTTTTTTCACCAAAATCAACAAAACCAAATCAACGAGTTTTTATAGAAATCTATTTTTTAAAAATTGCTAAATCTTAAACCTATTGCATACGGGAATAAAGAAAAATGACTTTGGTTTTTATCAAATAAATTAATGGAGCCATAAGAACCGTATAGTCTAATGCCGCCTATTCCTAATTCACCAATAGTGGCCAATCGTAAATTGTTTAATTCAAAAGTGCCATCATATTTTTGCTTGCCTCTTTCAGGACTTATTTGTTTGTTTCTAGCATCTACTAAATAACCCGCACTTAAACCTATACTTGCATAAAAACCTTTACGGCTATAGGGATTGGGTTGAAAGTTTAATTGTACGGGTACTGTCAAGTATTTAACGAATAATTTATTTTTTGTAAAATTCACATCGTCCATGTACAGGGTTTTACCCGGTTCGTTTCTAAAACTTACAGGTTGTTCAAATCTGAAATTGAACATTTCAAAACCTACTCCATATTTTAAATTTATTTTATGTTGGTATACATTTAATTTTTGTTGTACAATCCAAATATTAAAATTGCTAGCTTTTCTGTTGTCTAATTTTAAACTACCTGAATTCACCCAATACTTACTAGGAGGGTATATCGCTAAATAAGCCATTTGCGGCGACTCGTCTGTATAATTCGCATAGCCTAAATCAAAAGAGAACCAATTAGTAGTTACATTTTTTAATTTTTTAGGCGCGCGTTCAATGCTAATGCGGGTATTATCAAAATCGCCATCCTCTATCATAGATTCCCAGTCTTTCTTATTGTTACTATCTTGTGATTTAATAATATTTAATCTGCCTAGTCTTACAGTGTCATCATTCACCGATAAGAACGTATCTTTTTTTATTCTGCCATTGGTGATATTTAAACTGGTACCATAAAGCCTATTTCTTTTTCTATTGTTATAACTATTCCAATTTCTTCTCCCACTATAATTACTATTATTATCATAGTCATTGCTGCGGCCGCCTTGCTTTTTGATTATAAGCATATTGCCAATAGTGATGGTATCATTTGCATGGTAGCTACTATCAGCTACTAATTTAATACTAGGGCTGGTTCTTGAACTATCGTTTTGTGCAAAACCTTGAAGGCTTAATAATATTGTTAAACTTAATGTTAGAGTGGTGATTATTTTTTTCATATTTATTTTTCTATTTTATTTCTTTTGAGTAAGGCCGAAAATTTTCTGGTGATACCTCTGAAAGCAGCACCATCAATTTCTAGTATGCCAATATTAATGGTTCTATCTTCTTCCTCTGTATCAATTTCTTTATAGGCAGTTGGAATGACTGGAATTATTTTATCTTCTTCAGTAGCCTTTGTTTCCATAGCAGTTGAACTTATCTGAGCTTCGTTGAATTTGGCCACTAATATACTTTGACTATCATTTTCTCTACTAGTTTGGCTAAGACCCTCAGTTGTATTAATAATATTTGTGTTCATATTATTAGATGCTGAGGCTTGATCTTCAAAGCCAGCTTGATTAGCCCTAACAGATTCAGCTATAGTAATTTTGGCATTATTTATTTTCTTACTGATAGGCAGGTTACTCAATCCAGCCGAGTTATTATTAATTTTATTTACAGAAGCCTCCAGTACATTGTCAGATAATATCGTATTCTCAGTCTGTTTTGAATTAGTAGAAGCATTATTAGTAATAGCTAATACTGTTTTATCTTTTATTACAGTATTATTTTTAAATAACTGAACACCTATCAATAAAATAAACAAAGCTGCAATAGCAAAAGAAGCCCTCATTAAATTAGGTGTAAATAATACTTTACGAACGGGCGCTTCTTTTCTATATAAAGTTTTTTTAAAATCGGTATCCAGGCTTGCCTGCATTTCTGGGAATCGGTATAAAAATATTTTATCCTCCATCTCAATATGCTCAATACTTGGAGCCTGTAGTTTTGTTTTTTCAAAAATAGCTAGCTCCTCTGCATATTTCGAATTGGTTAAGACAAAAGCATCTACGACTGCTCTTTCGGCAGCATTTAATTCATTGTCTATATAAGACATGAAAAAAGTTTCGTAGTTTTTTTTGTTGATCATTTTATTAAGCACTCATTTTTTCTACATGAGTTAATTTATTTTTTAAAATTAATCGGGCCCTATGCAAATACACTTTTACTTGTGATTCCGACAATTGCATGATCTCTCCAATTTCTTGATAAGTATAACCTTCATAATCTTTTAAAAGAATTAAAGACTTCTGCGTGGGATTTAAATTATTAATAGCTTGTAATAATAATTGCTTTAATTCTGAACTGCCTTGCGAAACTGTTTGAGTACTTTCATCAAAGCTATCTGTCATTACCATCTTAGTTTCTTTTCTAAGTTGGTCAATCATTAAATGATAAGCCACTGTAAATAAATAGGACTTGGCCTTTAAGGTTTCCACTTTTTCTCTATTCACCCATAATTTCTCAAAAGCAGTTTGCACAATATCCTTGGCGTCCTCCTTGTTTTTACTAATTTTTAGTATAAAGCGGTAGACCCCATCGGAGTAATCATCTACACATATATTGAATTCTAAATCGGTCATGCTAAGTTGGTCATGTATAAAAAGAAGGTTCTACTAGCATTAAACGAGCCCTTGACCTAAATGTTACAGTCAATGGCTTGTTTTTAATGAAAATATTTTTAGCTAAAGGGCTGCTAAACGCTTACTCACTAATAGTTTATGATCTGCTCTTGGATAGCTGTAGGCAAGGTTCTCCATTCGTATTGTTGGTCTCTTAACTGAGGTTCGAAACCTGCTTCTTTAATCGCTTCTTGAATAGTCTTATAAGTAAAGCGGTGAGGCGCTCCAGCAGCACTTACCACATTTTCTTCTAGCATAATACTTCCAAAATCGTTGGCGCCTGCTTCCAAGCAAACTTGCGCTGTGGCTTTTCCCACAGTTAACCAACTCGCTTGAATATTTTTAATATTAGGAAGCATAATTCTACTAATGGCAATCATTCTTATATATTCTTCCGTAGTGGTTAAATTATGTACCCCTCTAATTTTGGTAAGTAGGGTATCTACTTCTTGGAAGGTCCAAGGAATGAAGGCTAAAAATCCTTTGGCATCTTTTGGTTTTTTATCTTGTACTTCACGAATACGCACTAAGTGAATAAATCTTTCTTCTAAAGTTTCCACATGACCAAACATCATCGTGGCACTTGTAGTAATATTTAATTGATGTGCTGCTGCCATGACGTCTAACCACTCGTCTGCACCACATTTTCCATTAGACACTAATTTTCTGACACGGTCTACTAAAATTTCTGCACCCGCACCAGGTAGTGAATTCATACCCGCAGCCACCAAGGCTTTCAAGACATCGGTATGACTCATTTTCTCCAGCTTTGCAATATGCGCAATCTCTGGGGGCCCTAGTGTATGTAATTTAATAGTCGGAAATTCTTTTTTTATCTGGCTAAATATATCGGCGTAAAAAGCCAAGCCTAATTCAGGATGATGGCCTCCTTGTAATAATAATTGATCACCGCCCCAGTCAATAGTTTCCTTAATTTTTTGGCGGTAGGTATCCATATCTGTAATATAAGATTCAGGATGTCCAGGTACTCTGTAAAAATTACAGAACTTACAATTCGCAATACAAACATTGGTGGTGTTTACATTTCTATCTATCTGCCAGGTTACTTTACCATGGGGCACTTGTTTTTTTCTCAACTCATTGGCAATATGACTTAATTCGGTAAGGGGTGCGTTTTCAAACAAGAACATGCCTTCTTCCTTGCTTAAGTGTTCAAAATTCAAGGCTCTTTGGTATAATGATTCCAGCTGCATAGCTTAGGTATTTAATGGCCACAAAGTTAATCGAATTTATCGGGTTTCGAAAGGGCTTTAAAGAAGGTTCTTGCAATAGAAAAGGAACTGTTGTAGTTATTAAGTATTTTCGCCCTCTGTTATGATACAATTTGAAAAATTTCAACTAGACAATGGCCTTAAAGTTTTGGTGCACCAAGATACCAGTACCCCTATGGCCGTAGTAAATGTTTTATATAATGTGGGGGCCAAGGATGAAGACCCTAGCTAAAACAGGCTTTGCGCATTTATTTGAACACTTGATGTTTGGAGGCAGTGTGAATATTCCTGTATATGATGAACCCTTACAAAGAGCGGGGGGAGAAAACAATGCCTACACCACCAATGACTTAACGAATTATTATTGTCAAATACCTGCAGAAAATATTGAAACTGCTTTTTGGTTAGAAAGTGATAGAATGTTGTCCCTGGCTTTTAGTAAAAAAAGTTTAGAAGTACAACGCAAAGTAGTTTGTGAAGAATTTAAGGAACACTATATCAATAAACCTTATGGAGATGCTTGGCATAAAATGCGCAGCTTGGCGTATACGCAACATCCTTATCGATGGATGACTATTGGTGCTTCACTTGCAGCATGTGGAAGATGCCACCATGGAAGATGTAAAAGATTTTTTCTTTCAATTCTATCGTCCCAACAATGCCATATTAGTGGTGACGGGTAATGTAGCAAACAGAACAAGTCAAACAATTAGCCCAAAAATGGTTTGGTCCTATTGAAGCTGGCAAAGCTTATGTACGCAATTTACCGAAAGAGCCCGTACAAGAAAAAAGCAGGTCCATGGATGTGCGTGCCGATGTGCCTTTAGATATGTTAATGATGACCTGGCATATGGGAGGCCGTTTTGATGAAGGCTATCATGCCACCGATTTAATTACTGAAGTTTTAGGAGGAGGTACTTCTGCAAGATTATATGAGCAGCTTATTAAAGTGAAACAAATATTTTCATCTATTGATTGTTATCATTTTGGCACCGTGGATCCAGGGCTACTTGTAATTGAAGGTAAATTAGTGAAAGGCATTAGCATGACGGTCGCAGAAAAAGCAGTATTAGAAGAAATAGAAAAAATAAAAAATGAAATACTGGATGCCAAAGAACTGCAGAAAGTTATTAATAAAACCGAAAGTGTGATTTGTTTTGAGGATATGAGTATTATGAATAGAGCCCATAGCCTGGCTTATTATGAATTATTAGGAGATGCGGATTTAATGAACAAAGAATTGGGGATGTATCAAAAAGTTACGCCTTCTATGATTCAACATACAGCTCAAGAAATATTCCAAGACAGCAATCGCAACACATTATATTATTATAGTAAATCCTAAATCATGGCCCTAGACAGAATAGTAGCACCTGTTATTAAAGACGCTATTGATTTTAATATTCAATTGAAACCTTATCAAAAGTTTAGCTTAGATAATGGGGTAGAAGTATATGCCTATGAGGGCGGCTCACAGGAAGTATTACTAGTGGATATGGTATTTTACGCAGGCAATAGTTTTGAGCAAAAAAACTGGGTAGCTGCTGCCACTAATTTTTTATTAAAAAATGGAACGAATAGCAAGACCTCTTTTGAAATTACCGATGCCTTTGAATTTTACGGAGCGCATTTAAATAGAACCTGCACGAATGAAACGGCCACTGTTACCTTACATGGTTTATCAAAACATTTTCATGAAGTCATTCCTATTATGGGAGAGATTATTTCAGAAGCGAGTTTTCCTGAAAAAGAAATTGCGATTTTAAAACAAAACCAAATTCAAAGGTTGTTATTGAATTTAAAAAAAGGAGACTTTATTGCCAATAGATTAATTGATGAATACTTATTTGGTTTTGAGCATCCTTATGGAAAATACTCAGTAGAGAAAGATTATACAGCTATTAATAGAGAAGACCTAGTGGCTTTTTACGAACAGTATTATTTGAATGGGAAATGTGTCATTTTTATTGCAGGTAAATTCCCTTCTACCATGGAATCCTTACTGAATAAGCATATTGGCCAGCTGCCATTAAATAAAAAAGATATTAAAGAGCAGGCGCATCCTATAATATCAGCTACAGAAAAAAAGTACAGTATTATTAATGATGCAGCTTCGGTGCAAGGCTCTATTCGTTTAGCAAGACATTTTCCGAATAGACATCATCCCGATTTTCCAGCCGCACAAGTATTGAATAATATTTTTGGAGGATTTTTTGGATCCAGACTAATGAGTAATATTAGAGAAGACAAGGGCTACACTTATGGTATACATAGTTATTTACAAAACTATAAGCATGCAGGCGCCTGGATGGTAAGTACCGATGCAGGGAAAGATGTTTGCAAGGCCACTATGGAAGAAGTGTATAAGGAAATGAAAAAATTAAGAGAAGAGCCTGTGGGAGAAGATGAATTAAAATTGGTTAAAAATTATATGTTGGGTGCTCTATTAGGTGATTTAGATGGACCCTTTCAAATTATAAGTCGATGGAAAACCTATTTATTAAATGATTTAACAGAAGACTATTTTTACAATACCATTAAAGTGGTGCGTTCTGTTCGCCCCGAGGAATTACAAGCCCTTGCTCAGACCTATTTAAAAGAGGAAGACTTCTACGAATTAGTAGTCTATTAGTGTTCTATTAGAGCAGTTTTAAGCTACCATTTATCCTTTCTTATCTTCGTTCATAAAAATATTATGTATATAATATATTGTAAATCAATGTATTATATTTTTTATGATTAAAATTATAGTACTATGCGATACATAGTACTATAAAAATACCTAGTTTTGTGTTTCAAATTAATTCTTATGGATATTCAAAACACACAAAGTCAGATGCGCAAGGGCGTACTCGAGTTTTGCATATTGTCCATCATTCAACAAGGGGAAGTGTATCCAAGTGATATTGTTGAGAAAATGAAGTTGGCCAATTTGCATATACTAGAAGGAACCTTGTATCCTTTGTTAACGCGTTTAAAAAATGCAGGCCTCTTAAATTATCGTTGGGTGGAAAGCATCAGTGGACCCCCAAGAAAATATTTTGTGATGACAGAAGAAGGCAAAGCAGCCTTTGGTATTTTATTACAAACCTGGAAAGAAATGGCCACGGCGGTGGATCAGCTTACCCAAGAAAAAACAAACACTGCTGAAAATAGTAATCAAGCAGTTTCTTAAACCTACATTTTAAAAAATATTTTATGAATAAAGTAATCAATATCAATTTTCAAGGTCGCATTCTACCGATTGAAGAACAAGCGTATGAAATATTGAAACAATATATAGAGTCGCTGCGTGTTTATTTCGCCAACGAAGAAGGACGCGATGAAATTATTAATGACATTGAATGTCGCATTGCAGAATTATGTGAAGAACGTTTGAAAAAAGGAACGGTATGCATTGCTGCTAACGATATCGAATTAATTATTACAAGTATTGGTCGTCCTGCCGATTTTGAAGCGCAAGATGGTTTTGAGGCTAGTACAAGTCAATCTCAGCAAAATTCAAATCAAAATAATTATCAGAATAATAATCGGAATAATTATCAAAATACGAGTGGCAGTAATTACTCCAATTTTAATTCGTCCAGCAACAGGCCTAAAAGATTATATCGCGACGAGCAAAACAAAGTATTGGGTGGTGTTTGTAGTGGTATTGCGAACTACTTTGGCATAGAGCCATGGATAGTGAGAATTCTTTGGTTATTTTTAATTGGCTTAAATGTTTTGGCTTATATCATTATGTGGATTGCAGTACCTAGCACTTCTGTTAAAGTGGTAGGGGGTGTACGTAAAAGATTATTTAGAGATATTGATAATAAAGTTATTGGTGGGGTGGCAGCAGGACTATCTAAATATTTTGGCATTCAAGTATGGATTATTAGAATTTTATTTTTAATTCCATTTATTCGTTTTGTCGTGAATTTTGAACACATGCATTTATTCCAATTTTGGGATGCACCCGATTTTCCTAATTTCTTAGATATTACTTTTAGCCCAGGTGCAGTTTTTATCTATATAGTATTATGGTTGGTACTACCTGAAGCTAAAACCAGTGCAGATAAATTAGAAATGGTAGGTGAAAAAGTAGATTTGAATAGTATTAAAAATACCATTCAAAATGATATGGAAGGCTTTAGTAAAAGAGCACAATCTTGGGGCAGTGATTTATATAATAGAAATAAGAGCAACGCTGAATCTAATAAAGAGGGTACCACCACTGCATCCAATAATGAGTCTTCTAACCATTCAACAGAGAAGAGAAAAGGATTATTGTATTATATAGGAAGATTTATTACTTTAAGTATTAAAGTATTCGTGTATTTTATATTAGCTATTGTAGGTATCTCCTTATTAGCTGCTTTATTTGGAATCGGTGTTGCAGCTACTGCCTTATTGCCTTTGAAAAAGTTTCTTATTAGAAGAAGGTGCGCAAACATGGTCAGTTATTGGAACCATTCTACTTTTTGTATGGGTTCCTATTTTAGGAATAGTTACTGCTGTTATCAGAAAATTTGCAGGACTTAAAAAAGCCAATGTATGGGTGAGATCTAGCTTTATTGCTTTATGGGTAGTGGGTTGGGTAATGCTTTTCTATTTTGGTAGCAGTTTAGGTAATAGTTTTTCTAGACATAATATTCCAACGGAACAAAGTGTTGCTTTAACTAATCCTACAATTGATTATGTAGAAATTACGGCTGCACCCAAAATGAAATATTATGAAAACCATTGGTTTCAAATTGAACCATTTCAAGGTTTCTCTGATGAGGACACAGTGTATGTAAGAAATTTACGCATTAGAATTGTACAATCTTTAAATGATAGTTTTCAAGTGAAAATTGTGAAGCTAAGTAATGGTAAGACGGTTCAAAACGCCAATGATCTTGCAAATAAAATAAACTTTGAATTGACACAACAAGATAGTATGCTCTATTTAGATAGAGGTATTGGTATTAATAAAATTGACAAGTTCAGAAACCAGCATATTATTATGACCATTGCTGTACCTATTGGTAAGCGCATTAAAATAACGAATAAAGGTTGGTCTCAAACCAATATAAATTTCAATGGAAGAGGAATGAGAACAGGAACGATTGACCGTATTTCATCAGATGATGATTGGTATGATGAATGGAATGAACCTTGGGATAATGAATCTTATCAATATGAAAGAGGGGTTGAATATAAAATGACAAAGGATGGTCTAGTAAACTTAAGTCCTATGGAGGCTGATGACGACCGTTCTGATGATAGTAAAAAAATGGACGATGAAACCCTTGATAAAGAAATTCAATTACAAAAATTGAAAGAAGAAAGAGAGGCCATTAAAAATGACATTAAGAAATTAAAAGAAGATGAATTGAAAAAAGAAAAAACCAGCGTGGTAAAAGTAAATGATCTTAAGAAAGATAATATAGATGGCTCCAATCTTGATAAGATGAATAAAATAGGCAGGGCAGCTGGCAAATTATCCGACTTGCAGTGGGTATTAGACAGATTCACCCACTAGGCTTTCCTTTCAGTTTCTTTTTTGATTATATTTGAGAAAATTTAATTGAAATGAGCGAAGCTTTAAACACTCCCTTTACACATAAACATATTGCACTAGGCGCTAAAATGGCGCCTTTTGCTGGTTATAATATGCCCATAAGTTATACGGGCATTAATCTAGAGCATGCAGCCGTAAGAAACCATGCAGGTGTATTTGATGTAAGCCATATGGGTGAATTTATACTAAGAGGTCCCGATGCCCTGGATTTAATTCAACGCGTAACCACCAATGACGCCTCAGTTTTAGAAGATGGCAAGGCGCAGTATAGTTGTTTGCCCAATACAACAGGTGGTATTGTAGATGATTTATTGGTCTACTGTGTAGAAAAGAATAAAGTATATATGTTAGTGGTGAACGCTTCTAATATTGAAAAAGATTGGAATTGGATTAGTAGTTATAATACTAAAGGCGTAGAGATGCATAATATAAGTCCTAAGACTGCACTACTAGCCGTGCAAGGTCCGAAGGCTGCTAAAATTATTCAGACTTTAACGAGTATGGATGTATTAAATATGCCTTATTATAGTTTTGCAAAAGGAGAAATGTTGGGCATTGATAATGTACTTATTAGCGCTACTGGTTATACAGGCGCAGGAGGGGTGGAGATTTATTTTGAAGATATCAATGACAATGCCAATAAAATTTGGGACGCTATATTTGAAGCAGGTGCTGCCGATGGTATTCAACCTATTGGTTTAGGCGCCCGCGATACCCTACGTTTAGAAATGGGTTTTTGTTTATACGGAAATGATATTGATGATACCACCAGTCCTATGGAAGCGGGTTTGGGATGGATTACAAAATTTACAAAGGATTTTACCAATAAAGAAAGCTTGCTTGCGCAAAAAACAAATGGAGTTGCTAAAAAATTAGTGGGCTTTGAAATGATTGATAGAGGTATACCTAGACATTATTATGAAATTAAAGATGCAACAGGAAAGCTAATAGGTTCAGTCACTTCAGGCACGCAGGCACCTAGCTTAGGCAAGGCCATTGGCATGGGTTATGTAGCTACTGAGTTTTCTAAAGCAGGTACTGAAATTTATATTGATATTAGAAATACTTTAGTCAAAGCACAGGTGGTGAAGTTTCCTTTTAAATAAAGTTTATTTTTTCTGCTACTTAAGTTTTTTACATTTATCTACTAGTATAATTCATAGATTTAATTATACCCTTTTTCATTCGGGTAAATACTGTGTTTTTGTTTTCTTACTATTTGCAATTTTGTGTCTTAACAAAACAATTAGTATGAAAGCAATTAAAAACAAAGTCCAACTCATTGGCCATTTAGGAGCCGATCCAGAATTCAAAATTTTAAAGGAAAGCCAGTTAGCGAATATGCGCTTGGCAGTGAATGACCGCTATAAAAATGCCAAAGGAGAATGGGTGGATGAAACCCAGTGGTTTAGTTTAGTAGCCTGGTCAAAGCTGGCCATATTTGCTGAAAAATATTTACTCAAAGGCAGTGAAATAGCGGTAGAAGGGCGTCTTCTTACAAAGGCTTATACCGACAAAAATGCCATCAAAAGAGTAAGCACCGATATTATAGTTTCAGATATTTTGATTTTATCTAAAAAGAACGCTGTCGCTAAAGAATTAGTCTAATAAAAAATGAAGGTTTTGTATATTTGTGCATTATGACAACTGCAGCAAAGACAAAACCTTCATTACATACCGTTTTAACGCCACAGCTTTTAGATTTATATGATGTAAAAGATAGTATCGTTGTAATCATCGATGTTTTTAGAGCTACTTCCACCATGGCTACTGCCTTATATAATGGTGCTAGTAAAATTATTCCTGTAGATACACCCGAACTTTGTATTGAAGTAGGTAAACAAACAGGAGGCGTGACTGCTGGTGAAAGAGATGGAAAAATTATTCCAGGATTAGCTTATGGAAATTCTCCTTCTGAATATCCAAGAGATTTTATTGAAAATAAAATTTTAGTCATCACCACTACCAATGGTACTAAACTATTGCATCTTGCCTTAAAGCAAGGAGCTAAAGATATCATTACAGGGTCCTTCCCTAATTTAACAAGGGTAGTGAATTACCTGAAAGAACAAAATGCACCGGTGATACTGGGTTGCTCTGGCTGGAAAAACCGATTTAATATTGAAGATGTCTTATTTGCAGGAGCGGTGATAGAAGAAATTAAGGACGCTTTTGAAATTCATTGCGATAGTAGCTTTATGGCGAACCAATTATACAATCAAAATAAAAATGATTTGCCTACTTATATCAAAACTGTCACCCATTGGCACCGATTAGCTGCTTATGGTTTAGAAGAGGACATGTTGTATTGTATTTCTAAGGATACGGCCCCTTCCTTGCCTATTTTCAAGGACGGAGCCCTTATAAATAAGGCCTAGTCGCCCTATTTTCAGACACATTATAATAAGACTTCCATATTAGCTAGCAAAGCCTTACATTTGCAAATTGCCCTTTTTTAAGGGCTTTTTGTACCATTATGGCATTACCCTATTTAGTAAAACACATTTATAGCTACGGCACTGAAGAAGTGATTCGTAGAGGCAAGAAAATTTTTGCGCTCAAAAATATTGAATTGGCAAAATTCGATCCTTTAATTGGAAGTATTCATTGCCGTGTCAAAGATGATGGCTATAGTACTTATTATAAAGTCACGATTGAAAATTTTAAAAGCGCCGCTACTTTGTCATTGCGTTGCGGTTGTCCTTATAATTTATCAGAAGTTTGTCGACATAAAGCAGCAGCCTTATTTTATATCCAAGATTTACTAGACAAGAATTTATTGGATTATAAGCCTGCTTCTTACAAGACTACCCATACTCAATTAAGAACAAAGACCTTAGATTTAAAAATGATTCGAATGCTTTGTTCAAAAGCCATATTTGAAAAGGCGGAGCAAACATTGAAATCGGTGAGACCTCACATTATTGAAAGTGAAAATGAAAAAGTAGTTGCAGAGATAGATGAGAAAGGGAAAACCTATCATGTTATTATTCAAAAAAATGAAGAACGTTTTTTTGATACCTCTTGCGATTGTTTGTCTGAGACTGAATACCCGCTTTGTGTGCATAAAGCCATGCTACTGCTACAATTATTTTTACTAAAGGGTGCTGATTATTTTGAAACCATTCGTAACTGGGATAGAGAAAAAAATAAATTACTGGCTTTATATGGCTTTACTTTAGATGATTATATTGAAGATAAGTTTGAATTTATTTATCATGATGGCAAACCATTTTTGAAAGTATTAGACGAGAAAATTCAAAAAGTTAACGGCACAAAATCTATAAGTTTAAATAGGCCAAGGTCCAACGACTGGGATATTGAAGAGCAGGAGCCAGCTTCTAATGAAGAGGCAGTGATTAAAGAGCGTTTGGGTATTGTGATGCAACACCAGCCTACTATTTATCCTTATATTTCCTTTAATGTAGTCAAAGGAGAAGTAAATGAAGAAGGCACTTCTTTTTTAGGCAAGGTAGAAAAAATTGACCTTGTTAAATTTATCACCCCTAATTTAATTAAGGAAGAAGATAAAATTTTATTGCAACTAGTTAAAAAATTACAACCTGCAGAACTTTCTAAGTTCTTGAATAAAAACTCTCCCTTTCAAGGCTTGTGGGATAATATTGTACATACCGATGAAGAAAGTTTACCCGATGAGACTAAGGAATTAATGCAAGAGTACTTGCATCCTAAAATTGAAAAAGTGTGGAGAGATTTATCGGAACATCCTTTTAGTTTTTATTTACCGCATAACAAACCTTTTACCACGGCCAATATGCAGAAGGCAGAACTCGTCTTCAATACCATTCAGCCTAGTTTTAGAGTAGAAAAGGAAGAAGACAGGTATATCGTATACGCACAAGTAGTTTTACCTGAAGGTAAAATTCCACTAGAAGACAATCACGCGAAGTCTAATTATATATTCCAATACCATCATCAGTTTTTTGTGTGGAAGCAAAGAGCCGATTTATTATGGGTTGAAAAATTTATGCCAACAGGCTTTCATGAAATTAATTTAGACAAGTGGCCCAATTACTTGCAAAGCACCTTGCTCCCATTATCTAAGCAGTACCAGGTTTCATTAGACAATGTTACACAGGAGAAATTAAAAGGGGTGAAGCCTCAACTACAAATTTTATTAAAAGAAAACGGAGACTACTTATTCTTTGAACCCTTATTTGCTTATAAAGATATTATTGTGAATAAAGAAGATGGTCCTTCTGTGATTCAACAAGTGGGCGATAAAATTGTCATACTAGAAAGAGACCTTGCAGCAGAAAGACAATTAATGAACATCATTGAGCAACTACATTCTGGCTTTATTCGTCCGAATGAAGGCAATGTACTTGCTTTAAAAGGCGGTGAGGTATTAAAGAATAATTGGTTTTTCTTATTTATTGATACATTAAGGGATAAACAAATTCCTTTGTTTGGAACAGAATACTTAAAACAATTTAAGTACAATACAGCTAAGCCTTCTACACGTTTATATATAAGTAGCAATACCGATTGGTTTGATGCGAAAGTGGAAATTTCTTTTGGCGAACAAAAAGTATCTATTCAAGATATCAAAACGATGTTGTCTAATAAACAACAATTTGTTCCTTTAAAAGATGGTAGTTTAGGTGTGCTTCCAGAAAAATGGTTGAATAAATATTCTTTATTATTTAAAGTAGGAGAGGGCAAGGCCGATACACTTAAATTAAGTAAGTATCATTTTTCTATTTTAGATGAACTCTATCAACAAAGAGACGAGGAAGAACTTATTTTCCAATTAGAAGGAAAGTATGAAAAAATTAGAGAACGCTATGCGATTGCAGATGTCATACCACCCGCCCATTTAATGCCTATCTTAAGACCTTATCAAATTAGTGGTTTTCAGTGGTTGAATTATTTACACGATGTACAGTGGGGTGGGATCTTGGCCGATGATATGGGACTAGGTAAAACCATTCAAACCCTATCTTTCTTACAGCATTTAAAAGAAAAGAATGGCAAATTAGTAGCCTTGGTGGTTTGTCCAACTACGCTACTGTTTAACTGGCAGAATGAATTAAAAAAATTCACCCCTTCTTTAAATTATCATATTCATCATGGAGGAACAAGAAAGAAGGCCTTATTTCATGATGATAAAACGGAAGTCATCATTACCACTTATGGTACTTTAAGAAGTGATATTAAAATGTTTGTGGAAGTGAATTTTGATTATGTGATCTTAGATGAAAGTCAGGCCATTAAAAATCCAGCTTCGAAAGTGACTAAGGCGGCTTGTTTATTAAAAGCCACTAATAAATTATGTTTAAGTGGTACGCCATTACAAAATAATACTTTTGATATTTATGCGCAGATGAATTTCTTGAACCCGGGCATGTTGGGTACAGTGGAATACTTCAAGCATAATTTCTCTATGCCTATTGATAAGTTTGATGAGCAAGAACAAAAAGAACATTTAAGAAAATTTGTATTCCCTTTTATTTTAAGAAGAACCAAGGAACAAGTGGCCAAGGACTTGCCAGAAAAGCAAGAAATGGTATTGTATTGTGAAATGGGCGATGCACAAAGAAAAATTTACGAGGCTTATAGAAACGACTACCGTGATAAACTCATTGGTATGGTAGAAGAAAAAGGCATTCAAAAATCGCAGCTTTCTATCTTACAAGGGCTGATGAAGCTTAGACAAATTTGTGATAGCCCTGCTATTTTAAAAGACGAAGCCTATCCAAATGAATCGGTAAAATTAGAAGAGTTAACCCGTGAGATAGCTGAAAACATTGGTGGTCACAAGGCCCTTGTGTTCTCGCAATTTTTAGGCATGTTGGCTTTAATTAAAGAGCAGTTGAAAAAATTAGGCATTGACCACGAGTATTTTGATGGTAGCAGTACCATTCAAGAAAGAGAACGCGCCATTGAGCGATTCCAAAACGATGACAATTGTAGAGTGTTCTTAATTTCTTTAAAAGCGGGTGGAGTAGGTTTAAACTTAACAGCTGCCGATTATGTATATATAGTAGATCCTTGGTGGAACCCTGCTGTGGAGCAACAAGCCATTGATAGAACGCATCGTATTGGGCAAACTAAAAATATATTCGCGTATCGTATGATCTGTAACGATACGGTAGAAGATAAAATATTAAAATTACAAGAGAGAAAAAGATCTTTGGCTAAAGAATTAATATCCGATGAAGTAGGATTTGTAAAATCTTTAACCAAAGATGATATTGCTTATTTATTTAGCTAGTAATTGTATAACTACTATTTATAGAGCTAGCATTCATTAGAAGCTGCTATTTTTAGTCAAACTTATTTAAGTTCTGCTGCTGCTAAATTTGCTTTTGGATTTTTCAAAAATTCATTCTTACATTCAACAGAACAAAATCCCAAAACATTTTTTTCATAATGTGCTGTATCACTAATGCCTGCAGTTACTGGCATGCCACAAGTAGGATCTTTTTTATTATTCACTAAACTAACTGCATAGGTTTTTTCTAAAGTAGTATCCATGGTGGCTACTTGATTGGTATCTGCACTACTTGTATTTGCTTTATCATTTGTTTGACCACATGATACTATAAATAGAGAGGCCATTACTAGACTAGTTCCAATTTGAATTTTCATAAAGATTTGTTTTACTTGTATTAGTTACAAAATTACGAATGAATAAGGCTATTAAAAAACTAACACTCATTCATTTTCAAGCTAATATTGGTGCATCTTGGGCTTGATAGGCAAATTATAGGCCTGATGAGGGCATATTGTCTATATAATTATCTATTTTTACGCTCTCTATCCTATACAAAAGGAATTTATAAATGAAACAGGAACAGTTACATATTTTATTGACTAGTGCTTTTAACGCACCAACGCCTGTATTGAATGGTCCTAGTTACCGACGTGGATTCTGATAGGACGAGCAATTGGCCCTTGCCCCTATCAGTGGAAAAACCCCAAAAAGAATTCATCCTCCGCCAGAATTGTACTTTCTTAAAATTTAAAAGCTAATTGGAACAGAAAATAATAGTACGTGTTGCCCATAGTGGTGACGCTTCTTTTGCAAATGATATTACCGACGAAATGGAATCTTCGGCTAAAGCACGTGGTACGGGTATTGCTAAACGTAGCCCAGCCTATGTAGCCAAAAAAATTAACGAAGGCAAATCGGTGATCGCCTATACTGAAGACGGCACTTGGGTAGGCTTTTGTTATATCGAGGCTTGGCAGCATGGACAGTTTGTTGCCAATAGTGGTTTAATCGTTGCACCTACTTTTCGTAAAACAGGGATTGCTAAAAAAATTAAGCAAACTATTTTTCAATTGTCCAGAGAAAAATATCCAAATGCTAAAATATTTGGATTAACCACTGGCTTGGCGGTCATGAAAATTAATAGTGAATTAGGCTATGAGCCTGTGACCTATAGTGAACTTACCGATGATGAAGAGTTTTGGGCAGGTTGCAAGAGCTGTGTGAATTATGATATTCTAATGAGTAAGGATCGTAAAAATTGTATGTGTACAGCCATGTTATATGAACCGAAGCAAGCCCATACTATTGAAGAAGTAGCGGCGGATTTTACAAACAATTCAAAATTGTACGAACGCTTTATGAAAATAAAGCAAAGCAAATTATTAAACTGGTTTAGAAAATAATTAAGAAAATGGAAAAAGTAGTTTTAGGTTTTAGCGGCGGATTAGACACCACTTACTGCGTTAAATATTTAACCGAAGACAAAGGTTTAGAAGTGCATAGTGTAGTAGTGAATACCGGCGGCTTTTCAGAAGAAGAATTAAAAAAGATTGAAGCACATGCTTATGCCTTAGGTGTGAAAACGCATACCACTGTGGATGCGGTGAAAGGCTATTATGATAGTATCATTAAATACTTGATTTATGGTAATGTTTTAAAAAACAATACCTATCCTTTAAGTGTAAGTGCAGAGCGTTTAAGTCAGGCATTGCATATTGCTGCGCATGTAAAAAAATTAGGGGCGAATAAAGTAGCACATGGTAGTACAGGCGCTGGCAATGATCAAGTGCGTTTTGATATGATTTTTCAAATCATGATTCCAGGAGTTGAAATTTTAACACCTATTCGTGATTTACAATTAAGTAGAGAAGCAGAGATTACCTATTTAAAAGAGAAAGGCGTGCAAATGAATTTTGAAAAAGCTGCTTACTCTATTAATAAAGGTTTATGGGGTACAAGTGTAGGCGGCAAAGAAACCTTGCAGTCAAAGGGCATTTTGCCAGAATCGGCATGGCCCACCCCTATGACCAAGGAAGGGCAGCAGGAAGAAATGAGTATTGGTTTTGAAAAAGGAGAAATAAAATCGGTGAATAATAAAAACTTTAGTCATCCTACTGAAGCCATTCAGTATATACAGTCTATAGCAGGCGCTTATGGTATTGGTAGAGATATTCATGTAGGAGATACTATTATTGGCATTAAAGGCCGTGTGGGTTTTGAAGCAGCAGGGCCCATGGTTATTTTAAAAGCACATCATGCTTTAGAAAAACATGTTTTAACAAAATGGCAATTATCATGGAAAGACCAACTGGCGCAGTTTTATGGCAACTGGTTGCATGAGGGTCAAATACTAGATCCCGTTATGCGTGATATCGAATCTTATTTTACTAGTGCACAAGAACAAGTAACAGGTATTGTGTCTATACAACTTCATCCTTATCGTTTTCAAATCATAGGTATTGAATCGGCCAACGATTTAATGAGTGCGAAGTTTGGAAAGTATGGAGAAATGAATACAGGCTGGACAGGCAATGATGTAAGAGGGTTCACCAAAATATTTGGTAATCAAGTAAGCATCTTTCATCAAATAAAAGAATCGAATAAAAAGTAAACAGTAATGCAAAAGATAAATATAGGTATTGTGGGTGGAGCAGGGTATACAGGTGGTGAATTACTGCGTGTATTAGTTCACCATGCGCAAGTGCAAATTAATTTTGTGCATAGTACTAGTAGCGCTGGTCAATTAATAAGTTCAGTACATACCGACTTAGTAGGCGACACCGATTTAGTTTTCACTAGTAGTCTTCAAGACAATATTGATATTTTATTTTTATGTTTAGGACATGGAGAAGCAGTGAAGTTTTTAGCATCGAATGCAATTGCACCTACAATAAAAATTATTGATCTTGTCACAAGATTTTAGATTAGCGGCTAGTTCTAAACAAGGAGATAGAAATTTTGTCTACGGTTTACCAGAATTAAATAAAGCGGCTATTCAAAAAGCTCAAAATATTGCCAACCCAGGTTGCTTTGCAACGGCTATTCAATTAGGCCTATTACCCTTGGGGGCAAAAGGTTTATTAAAAGAAGTATATACAACGGGCATTACAGGATCCACAGGGGCTGGACAAGGTTTATCTAACACCGGCCACTTTAGTTGGAGAGCGAATAATATCCAGCCTTATAAAACACTAGAGCATCAACACTTGAATGAGATACAAGAAAGCTTGCATCAATTACAAGGTCATCAAAATGCATCTGTACATTTTGTGCCTTGGAGAGGCGATTTTACAAGAGGTATTTTTGTAAGTAGTATTTTGGAAACTAGATTAAGCCTAAATGAGCTTAATAAAATCTATAGCGACTATTATACCGGCCATCCTTTCACACATGTTTCATTAAGCCCTATTGATTTAAAACAAGTAGTGAACACCAATAAATGTTTAATTCATATAGAACAAAAAGAAAATAAAATAGTGATACATACAGCTATAGATAATTTATTAAAAGGCGCAGTGGGTCAGGCAGTGCAGAATATGAATTTGATGATGGGCTTAGAAGAAACTGCAGGCATTCAATTAAAAGCAAGTAATTTTTAAAACAAATAAGATGTCTTTATTTCAAGTATATCCTTTACAACCTATTGCCATTACCAAGGCCTTGGGATCTCATGTTTGGGATGATAAGGGCACCGAGTATTTAGACATGTATGGTGGCCATGCAGTCATTAGTATTGGCCATACGCATCCGCATTGGGTAAAAAGAATTGAAGACGCAGTTACATGCAATGGCTTTTTATTCTAATTCAGTGATTATGCCTATTCAAGAAGAATTGGCAACTGCCTTAAATAAAATAAGCGGTAAGCAGGACTACCAATTGTTTTTATGCAATAGCGGCGCAGAGGCGAATGAAAATGCTTTAAAATTAGCTTCCTTTCATACGGGCAGAAAAAAAATAATTTCTTTTTCAAAAGCATTTCATGGAAGAACTTCATTGGCAGTGGCTGCTACCGATAATCCAAGTATTATAGCGCCTGTGAATGAAACAGGTAATATTATTTTCTTACCCTTCAATGATGTAGAAGCATTATCAGCCTGTTTCGCCAATCAAGGAGATGAAATTGCAGGGGTTATTATTGAAGGCATACAAGGTGTGGCAGGTATATATGAGGCCACCAATATTTTTTTACAAACCATTCGTGCCCTATGTGATAAGCATGGTGCAGTATATATAGCCGATAGTGTGCAATGTGGATATGGCCGTTCTGGTAAATTCTTTGCACATGACTATGCGGGCGTGAACGCCGATATTTATTCAATGGCAAAAGGAATGGGTAATGGTTTTCCTATTGGAGGCATTTTAATAGCACCCTCTATAAAAGCAAAGTTTGGTTTATTAGGCACTACTTTTGGAGGCAACCCTTTAGCTTGCGCTGCTGCCTTAGCGGTATTAGAAGTAATGGAGAAAGAAAATTTAATGGAAGCTGCTGACTGAAAAAGGAAAATATTTAATAGAGGCATTGAAAAATACTAAAGGCGTGAAGGTAGTAAGAGGAAAAGGATTAATGATAGGATTTGAAATGGAAACAGGACTGGAAGATATCAGAAAAGTTTTATTGAATGATTATAAAATATTTACAGGAGAAGCGAAGCCGAATGTGATTCGTTTATTACCTTCTTTATCTATTAGTAATGCAGCACATAGAGCTATTTTTAAAAGGCTTAAAAGAGGCCACTGCTCAAATTTTAAATAAAACCAGTTAAAGTTTTAACTATGAAACAATTTATATCAGTAAAAGATGTGCAGGATATGAATGCTTTAGTAGCAAAAGCGCTTTCCTATAAAAAATTACCTTTTAGTGATAAAAAATTGGGTGCAGATAAACGTATTGGACTACTTTTTTTAAATCCAAGTTTAAGAACAAGATTAAGCACTCAAGTAGCTGCTCAAAATTTAGGTATGGAGCCCATCGTGTTTAATGTTGATAAAGAGGGCTGGGCTTTAGAATTTACAGAAGGCGCTATTATGAATGGAACTACTGTTGAACATATTAAAGACGCAGCACCTATTTTAGGAAATTATTTCGATATACTTTGTATTCGTACTTTTCCAGGCCTGGTAGATAAGCAGGCAGATTACAGCGAAAAAATTATCAAGCAATTTATTAAGTATGCAGGCATACCTGTGGTGAGTTTAGAATCGGCCACCTTACATCCACTGCAATCCTTGACAGATATTATTACTATTCAAGAATCGATAGCATCTAATACCAATTTTAAAAATAAAAAACCTAAAGTAGTTTTAACATGGGCCCCTCATATTAAAGCCTATTCCACAATGTGTGGCCAATAGTTTTAGTGAATGGGTGGGTGCATGGGGAGAAGCCGATTTTGTGATTACACATCCTGAAGGCTATGCACTTTCTACTGAATTTACCAAAGGCGCTACCATAGAACATAACCAAGACCAAGCACTAAAAAACGCCGATTTTGTATATGTAAAAAATTGGAGTAGCTATGAGCAGTATGGGAAGCTATTAAGTACCGATGCAGCTTGGATGATGACGAATAAAAAATTAGCGCTTACGAATAATGCAAAAATTATGCACTGCTTACCTGTAAGAAGAAATATAGAATTAAGTGATGAAATTTTAGATGGTCCCAATAGTTTGGTAACGAAGGAAGCTTCCAACAGAGTATGGGCAGCTCAGGCGGTCTTAGCTGAAATTTTAAATGCAATCAATATTTAAATTCAATTGGAAAAAATTATACAATAATTTATGGAATCATTATATGTTATTAAAATAGGAGGTAATATTGTTGACAATCCTGCATTGTTAACTACTTGCTTGCAAGCTTTTGCGAAAGTAAAGGGCCAAGCTATTTTAGTACATGGCGGTGGCAAAATGGCTACGAGCATGGCTCAGTCCATGGGTGTTGAACAAACTATAATAGAAGGCAGAAGAATTACAGATGAAGCCACATTGAAAATAGTTACCATGGTGTATGCGGGTTATATTAATAAAAATATAGTAGCACAACTGCAAGCCTTGGGTGTGAATGCAATGGGTTTATCGGGTGTAGATGGTAATTTAATTCAAGCGCATAAAAGAAATCATGACAGTATTGATTATGGTTTTGTAGGAGATATAGATACAGTGAATACTCGATTTGCTTTTACAATTACTTGCAACGAATATTAAATTAGTAGTAGCGCCCATTACCCACGATGGTAAGGGTCAGCTATTAAATACCAATGCAGATACCATTGCACAAAGCTTGGCTACTGCATTAGCTTCCAAGTATAAACTGCATTTAATCTATGGTTTTGAAAAAGAAGGCGTACTAAAGGATATAAACGATCCTAGTTCAGTCATTGCGCGAATGGATAAACCCATTTACGCTACACTTAAAGATCAAAAAATTATTTTTGAAGGAATGATCCCCAAAATAGATAACGCGTTTGAAGCCCTTGATAATGGTGTAGCATCTGTTATCATTGGGAAGGCTGAAAAAATGAATGAATTAATTAATGGTATGGCAGGTACCACAATCACAAAATAATGTCAGAAGTAACCTACTATACATAATACAAATACCAGCGTCTTACAAAAAGAGGCCATTGATTTATTAAAAAAATTAATCGCTATACCTTCTTTTAGTAAAGAAGAAGATAAAACTGCCTTATTGCTGACTCAGTTTTTTACAGATAGAAATATTAAAAGTAAATACTATTAAAAATAATATTTGGGCAGCTAATTTGCATTTTGATGCGAATAAGCCTTCTATATTATTGAACTCACATCACGATACGGTGAAGCCCAATAAAGGCTATACGAATGAGCCCTTTAGCCCTATTGAAAAGGAGGGTAAATTATATGGCTTAGGTGCTAATGATGCAGGTGGTTCTTTAGTAAGTTTAATAGCCTGCTTTTTACATTTTTATGCAATGCCTAATTTGGGGTACAATATAATTTTTGTAGCCTCTGCTGAAGAGGAAATTTCTGGCCCTGATGGTATTGAATTGGTATTACCAGCAATACCAAAAATTGATTTTGGCATTGTAGGAGAGCCCACCAAAATGGAAATGGCTATTGCAGAAAGAGGCTTACTAGTTTTAGATGTAATAGCAAATGGTAAAGCCGGTCATGCTGCAAGAGAAGAGGGTGAAAGTGCTTTGTACAAAATATTACCAGACATTGAATGGTTTAAAAATTATCAGTTTGAAAAAGTATCTGATTTATTGGGTAAGGTAAAAATGAGCGTTACAGTAATAGAAACAGACAACAAGCAACATAATGTACTGCCTTCCACTTGTAAAATAGTAGTAGATGTTCGTGTGAATGAGCTGTATAGTTTTGAGGAAGTTTTAAAAACTATACAGGCATAATGTGCAAGCAGAAGTGAAGCCAAGAAGTGTAAGAATGCGTTCTACTAGTATTGGGCTTGATCATGTATTAGTAAAGGCAGGCAAGGATTTAGGTAAAGGCTATTATGGCTCAGTGACTACATCAGATAAAGCCTTAATGTCTTTTCCAACTTTAAAAATGGGCCCTGGCGATTCTGCTAGATCGCATACGGCCGATGAATTTATTTATATCAAAGAAATAGAGGAAGGTATTTTAACTTATATTCAATTACTTGAAAAAATAGTATAACCATGAGCAAGCTTTGGCAAAAAAATAATAAAGTATCTGAACTAGTGGAAAAATTTACCATTGGCAATGATCAGACCATGGATATGTATTTGGCGCCCTATGATGTATTAGGTTCTATTGCGCATACTACTATGCTTGCTGAAGTGGGCTTATTAAGTTCAGCAGAACAAATAGCTATTAAAAAAGCCTTAGTAGCCATTTATGAAAAAATACAAGCAGGAACTTTTTCATTAGCTCCTGGTGTAGAAGACATACATTCTCAAGTAGAAATGTTATTAACAGAAGCCTTAGGAGATGCAGGTAAAAAAATTCATAGTGCTAGAAGTAGAAATGATCAAGTGCTTGTAGATATCAAATTATTTTTACGCGCTGAGATAATAAGTTTAACGGAATCGGTGCATTCATTTTTCAAAGTATTACAAGCAAAAAGCGAAGCCCATAAAAATGATTTACTACCAGGCTATACGCATTTGCAATTAGCCATGCCTTCTTCCTTTGGTTTATGGTTGGGCGCTTATGCTGAAAGTTTAGTAGATGATATTACAGTTCTACAAGCGGCTTATAAAGTAGTGAATAAAAACCCATTAGGATCGGCTGCGGGTTATGGATCTTCTTTTCCTATTAATAGAACGCGTACTACTGAATTATTAGGGTTTGAATCATTGAACTATAATGTAGTGTATGCACAAATGGGACGTGGTAAAGCAGAAAGAATAACAGCTATGGCCATGGCCAATATTGCAGATACTTTATCTAAATTAAGTATGGACGCTTCTTTATTCATGAATCAAAATTTTGGGTTCATTCATTTTCCAGAAGAGTTGACAACAGGTTCAAGCATCATGCCGCATAAAAAAAATCCAGATGTATTTGAATTAATAAGATCTTATTGTAATAGAATTAAAGCCTTGCCCAATGAAATAATGATGATGACCACGAACTTGCCTTCAGGTTATCACCGCGATCTACAATTATTAAAAGAACATTTATTTCCTGCTTTCACAGAACTCAAAAATTGCTTAGAAATGGCTTCTTTGATGATCCAAAATATGGAAGTTAAAAAAGACATATTAGAAGACCCTAAATACCAATATTTATTTAGCGTAGAAGAAGTAAACAAATTGGTATTAACGGGCATGCCTTTTAGAGATGCCTATAAGCAAGTGGGCGCCTCCATTGAAGCAGGTAAATTCACTTATTCGACCGCTTTAGCCCATACCCATGAAGGGAGTATGGGTAATTTAGGCACTGCTATTATTGGGGAGAAAATGAAAGCAGTGCTGGCTGAAATGGGTTTTGAAAAAGTAGAACAAAGAATTGCTGAATTATTAAATACATAGTGTATTTTTGCTCCCGCATCTATCTTTAAAAAATAGTATAATGAGTATAATGAAAAAACAAATTTTAGTCTTAATGGCAGTTGCTACATTGCAATTAGTACAAGCACAAACAAGTCCAAAGCCAGCAACGCCTACAAAACCAGCGGTTCCGGCTAAAGCAACCGCTGCAGCTAAGCCATTGAAAGTAGGAAATACTAAATTAACCATGAGTGTTACACCCCCTTTAGTCATTAAGAATGTTAAAGACAGTGCCTCTTATGCATTGGGGTATAGAATTGCCCAGAGCTTGAATGGACAAGGCCTACAAAAAATTAATCTTGCTGTTTTCAATAAAGGATTATTAGCAGGATTTGAAGGAAAGTCAATTATTATTGATAGTATATTAGATTATTGTATTAAAACATACCAAGAAACAATGAGTGCAGAAAAATCAGCCGCTAACAAGTTAGCAGGACAAGAATTTTTAGTAAAGAATGCTAAAAAACCAGGTGTCGTTAGTTTACCTAACGGTATTCAGTATGAAATTTTAGTAGCAGGCAAGGACACTACTAAGCCTACTATAAAAGACAAAGTAAGATGTCATTACCATGGCACTTTAATTGACGGATCTATATTTGATAGTTCTGTTCAAAGAGGTGAGCCTATTACCTTCCCTTTAAATGGCGTGATTAAAGGATGGCAAGAGTCTTTGCCTTTAATGTCTATAGGAAGTAAGTGGAGATTATATATCCCTGCTGAATTAGGCTATGGCGATCGTCAAGCTGGTCCTATGATTGGGCCAGGCTCTACTTTAATTTTTGAAGTAGAATTATTAGGCATCGAATAAGCTATCAGTAAGTATTAACTTTCAATAAGTTTTTAATAATAGGGGCTTAATAGTAAATCATCTACTTATTAAGTCCCTATTTATAATTAAGATTAATAGGTCTCTCATGAAAAAATATGTATTTGCAGTTTTCTTGTCAGTTAGCTTGTTTGCTTGTTCTCCGAACAATGTAACCATTGACTCCTCTGTTGTAAAAATGATGGATAGTGCAGGTGTGGTGGGCAGCTTTGCTTTATTAGAAAACGGTACGGGTAAATTTACCATTGCTAATTTATCTCATTATAAAGACAGCGCATCTTCTCCTTTAAGTAGTTTTTTCATTCTGCCTACTTTAATTGCTTTAGATAAAGGTATTATCAATCAGAACCAAGCCTCTTGGGCGTCGATGGATTCTATCCCTTATTATCAAAATATTATTACGCAATTGGGAAGACAAGAAATTTTAAAAACCATCGATTCTATAAAATATGGCAAAGGAGTGGTGAGTGCTAATATGAATGAATTCTGGAAAGACGGCTCACTGAAAATAACTGCCGATGAACAATTGGGTTTAATCAAAAGAGCCTTTTTCAAAGAATTGCCTTTTCAAAAACGTTCTCAAGAAGTTTTCAAAAAGATGATCCTAAAAGAAGAAAATAGCAATTATAGATTATCTTATCTCCATGCCACCGATACGCTTACGAATAATTCATGGGTGATGGGCTATGAGGAAGAAAATACACATATTTACTTCTTTATTTTACATACAACGAGTAAAACAGCGGCAGCTAGTAATAATTCGGTAGCCTTATTAAAAAAGATACTCTTAGAGCAAGGTTTTTTACAAGGCCTTCGTTAATATTTTAGACATTACGTCAATTAAATAATTATCTTTACGGTAGTTAATTATGGAACAGTACTGCAACTCTATTACATCTTATAATCGTTTAATTACGCGCGAAGTAAAAGTGGGTAACCTCATCATTGGAGGAGGGCATCCTATTAGGGTCCAAACTATGACTACTACCGACACCATGGCCACTGAAAAAACAGTGGAACAAGTTATTCGTTGTATTCAAGCAGGCACAGAATTAGTAAGAATTACAGCCCCTAGTAAAACAGAAGCAGAAAATTTAGCGGCCATTAAAGCCTCTCTAAAAGAAAAAGGATATACAACTCCTATTGGTTGCCGATATTCATTTCACACCCAATGCTGCAGAAATAGCTGCCACTATTATTGAAAAAGTAAGAGTGAACCCAGGTAATTATGTGGACAAGAAAAAATTTGAACAAATTGAGTATACGGATGCAGAATATCTAGAAGAAATTGAACGTATTAGAGAAAGATTTACCCCCTTAGTGCTTATTTGTAAAGAACATGGAACTGCTATGCGTATTGGAACCAATCATGGTTCATTAAGTGATCGTATCATGAGTAGGTATGGCGATACCGCTATTGGCATGGTAGAAAGTGCCATGGAATTTTTACGTATTGCAAGAAGCTTGGACTATCATCAGATTATTTTAAGTATGAAGTCAAGTAATCCGCAAGTGATGGTGCAAGCCTATCGATTACTCATTCAACAAATGCAAGCATGAATTCAATGAATGTTATCCTTTGCATTTAGGTGTTACAGAAGCAGGAGATGGAGAAGATGGTCGTATTAAAAGTGCAGTAGGTATTGGTACATTATTAGAAGATGGCATTGGAGATACCATTAGAGTAAGTTTAACCGAGGATCCAGAATTAGAAATTCCGGTTTGTAAAGACTTAGTAAAAAGGTATCCAGCGAATAGAATCAAAGGAGCTGATCATGATTGTGCCTGATTGCCCAATTACCTTATAGCCCATTTGAATATAAAAGAAGAGAAACGATTCAAGTAACTACCATTGGAAGTAAATCGGTGCCAGTGGTAGTGGCCGATTTACAAAAATAAAACTGCATTATTACCATCCGATTTAATGGCGATTGGATATATATACGATGAAGCCATAGATAAATGGACCATTACCGATGCAGCTGCCGACTTTATTTATAGCCCAACTGATTTATTGTCTTTTGACTTACCTGGAACATTACGCGTTATAACAAGCCCTGCTCTTTGGGAGATGGCAAGCGATACTCAAAAGTATTTACCCTTATTTAATTTTAAAACTTATTTCCAGGCAACTAAAAAAAGTGATAGCATCAACTTTGTAGAAGTAGATTGTTATGGAAGTAAAAATGGCATTAGAGACGAGCAATTACTATCTATTGCAAAGGATCCTACAGTGGTATTTTGTTTAAGTAGTACATTGTCACATGCCATGCCTGCAGTTAGAAGAATGATGATGCGCATGATGGAATTAAAAATTCAATCTCCAGTAATATTAGTAACTGATAGTGCTTGGCAAACGACAGACGAGCATTTAATTCATTTTGCTACCGAGACGGGGGCGCTTTTATTAGATGGTTTTGGAGATGGTATTTGCATTGGCATACAAGGTAAGCAAGTAGAAGCTTCGGCTAGTGAAAATGAAGCTGGTACTGAGCATGCGCATGTTTCTGGAAGAAATTATTATAGCAATGATTCAACGGAGCAGTTTTTAAATTCAACGGCTTTTGGTATCTTACAAGCCACGCGCACCAGAATTTCTAAAACAGAATATATCTCTTGTCCAAGCTGTGGTAGAACCTTATTTGAATTGCAAGAAACCACTGCAAAAATTAGAGCAGTGACTAGTCATTTAAAAGGTTTAAAAATTGCTATTATGGGTTGTATTGTCAATGGACCAGGAGAAATGGCCGATGCCGATTTTGGTTATGTAGGAAGTGGGGTGGGTAAGATAACTTTATACAAAGGAAAAGAAGTGATGAAGCGTAATATAGATAGTGCCGTGGCAGTAGATGAACTTATACTTCTTTTAAAAGAACATAATGCCTGGATAGACCTAGTCTAATTTGCTTGACTTTTTTTCTTTTTAATTTTAATCATGTATTTATTTATTTATATTTTAGTTTATTTATTTTCTCTTTTACCATGGAGACTACTTTATTTTATAAGTGATATCATTGCTTTATTATTACAACATGTTTTCAAATATAGACTAGCTATTGTACAACAAAATTTAGCCATTGCCTTTCCTCAAAAAACTATAAAAGAAAGACAGCAAATTGCCAATGAATTTTATCAGCAGTTCACCGATTCTTTTATTGAAACTTTTAAGCTTGATTTCCATTTCTGATAAAAATTTCGACAAAAGGTTTACCTCTAATGTAGAAGTGTTAAATAAGCTACATGCAACGGGCCAGTCTGTTCAAATTATGGCAGGGCATTTTTTTAATTGGGAATTTGCGAACTGGGGAGTGGGTAAATATAGCAAATATCGCTTTCATTGCAGTGTATATGCCATTGAGTAATCCTTATTTTAATAAAATTATTTTAAAATTAAGAATGCGTTTTGGTAGCATTATGATTCCAGCTACTAATTTTAAATCACAGTTTCATAAATATGCTACCCAGGGTAATTATGCCATGGCATTAGCTGCAGATCAAAATCCAGGTAATCCTTTATCGGCCTATTGGGTGCCATTTTTTGGACAGACTAACGCCTTTTGTAAAAGGTCCAGAAAAGGGTGCTCTATTAAATAATACTGCCCAGGTATTTGTACATTTTTACCGTGCTGAAACGAGGGTATTATCATTCAGAATATGAAGTCATGACGACTTCTCCTAATTATTTTAAAGACGGACAGTTGACTGCTTTATTTGTAAAAACTTTAGAAGAGAAAATTAAAGCAAAACCGGCTAATTATTTATGGAGTCATCGAAGATGGAGATATGAATATGATGTGAAGCTACATGAGAAACTTTGTAGTTCAATAAAATATCATCATCACTTACAGGCTTTACCTTAGTGACTTCGAAGCTAAATTTTTCTTTCAAACTTTGTACTGCCTCCCAGCCACCTAGGACTATTCTAATATTATGAATGCCTTGTTTTTTTAAAAGACTCGCAGCCAGTGTGCTGTTATCTCCATTTTCAGTAAGAATATAAATATTAAAATGTTCGTCTAATTCAGACATAGAACCAGGGTCACCCATATCGGCTAAGGGAAGAGACACTGAATTTTTTATATGGCTTTTATCAAAATCGGCTTCTGTTCTACAATCTAATACCATTAAGTATTCATCAAAAGGAATATCCATGGCTAGTTCATCTACTTCCACATCAATAATTAAGTCAACCCTTTTATCTGCTGCCCAAGTGGCAAAGCCACCTTCTAAATAACCTTTGATGCCTGTGAATTCAGCCTTTGTAAAATAAGCCAATGTTTCAGCTGCAATGGACTCTTCTAAAATAAATACTAGGGGACTATCTTTTCTAATAATGTCCATGGCAATGGCATACTTTGCCGTGAGTGGTGTAATATGTATTGCATTAGGAATATAGCCAAGCATTAATGCTGCGCTGGGCCTTGCATCAATAATGATGACCGATTCGTCTTCAATAATTGTAAGAAATTGGGCTAACTCTACTTGCATACTATCCAACAAGTTGTTCTACAAATTTATTGATTTGCTCTAAGCGATTATAATCGACAGCATAATAAATAAATTTTCCTTCACGAATAGTAGTTACAATACTAGCTCTTCTTAGAATTGCTAAATGTTGTGAAGCCACAGATTGTTCCAATCTTAACTTTACATAAATTTCTGTAACAGTTACTTTTTTATGTTCGTCAATTAGTTTTACAATTTGTTGACGAAGCTTATGATTTAAAGCGCGCAAAATCATAGCGGCTTTTTTGCTGTGTAATAAATCTACTTTCAATGGACTTGTTCCATTCGCTAATTGTAGTTGTGGTAATGACTGATTCATGTTCTTTTATTTTGGGGGTTAAATGCTAGTACAAAATTACAATTAATATTTAAAATATAATTAATATTTTATATGTAAAATGTTAAAGCCATAGGTTTTGTGTATGATATTTGCCAACATCTTAGATTCTCTTATACAAAGAAGGTTTAAAACCACTCATCACATTTTGGAGCTAAAAATATTATATAAACGAGCTATTTTTTAAAGAAAAACTCTTTTAAATAAGAGGGGCTGCTATAGGCGGTATCTACAAATTCACCTTTGGTAAATGCGGATTCTGCTAACTGAATGTTATCCAATATATTATAAGACTGCTCCAGATAAAATAGGGCAGGATCTTCCAATAATGCCTTGGCCTTGGTGGCCGCCGATCCAATACAAAGCGTTGGTAGCTTTTCGATTAAGCTTGTTAAATAATTACTGTCAATGACTATGGCTTGCTCAGCAAGTTGACAATTTAATTTGCTATCATATATGGCACCAAAGACTTCCATTCTTTTAGCGTCTATCATGGCAAAAATTTGCACCTGCTCTTTTTTTTCGATAAACCATGGCAGTTTTGATGCTGCATTGGCTAATAGGGCAAGGGTAGAGAGTCCAATGATTGGTTTATTTAAAGCGTAGGCAATGCCTTTAGCACTAGATAGACCTACTCTTAAACCTGTATAGGATCCTGGGCCCATTGTTACTGTAATGGCATCAATACTATTTAAGGGGATGGCTGTTTCAGCCACTAATGTTTGAATAGCCACCTGCAAAAAGGAAGCATGTGTTTGGAACACCTCATTTTCTTGAATAGCCAATAAGACCCCATTTTGGCTAATGGCTACCATGGCCTTTTCGCCAGCTGTATCAATATGTAATAGGGTTGCCAAATTCTTTTAAATGTTTTACAAAAATAGGTGTGGAATTGCTAGAAAAACAAGAAATTGCAATCTTAATTCAATATTATGTCAAAAGAAATCATTCAATCAAGTAAAGTGCCTGCACCTATTGGCCCCTATAGTCAAGCAGTTATTGCTAACGGATTTTTATTTGCTAGTGGTCAGGTAGCATTTGATCCTGCTACAGGCGAATTAGTTTTAACCGATATCCAGGCTGAAACAAGACAGGTAATGGAAAACATTAAAGCTATTTTAGAAGAAGCGAAACTAAGTTTTGCCCATGTTGTGAAAACTACCATCTTTTTAAGCGATATGCAATTGTTTGCGCAAGTCAATGAAGTGTATGGAAGTTATTTCACGGCTAATTTTCCAGCGCGTGAAACAGTGGCTGTAAAAACATTGCCACGCAATGTAAATATAGAAGTAAGTATTACAGCGGTGATTACTTTATAATAAACTGATAACTTGTTTTCAGTACTAAATTTTGATGGGGCTTCATTAATTGAAGCCCTATTTTATTATTAAAACAATTGGGTATGCCGCTTAAATTTTCAATAGCAATACTTTTTCTATCTGCAGGTGTATATAATTGTAAATAAGGGTAGTTCATTAGAGGTTGTACTATTAATTGATATTTTTCATTTTCAAGCACACAGGTATTTGCTGAAGCGTCCACTAGATAGCAGTTGTCTAAATGAAGGGCTCCTATTTTTTTACTAATTGTAAATTCGTTTTCATCTAATATTTTTCCAGTAGGCAGTAGCATTTCATCATACTCCATTTTCCCATTTGCTTTTAATTCTATAAATGTATCGTTGACATTCGTATCTAATTTAAAATAAGGATGCCATCCATCCATCATAGGAATGGTTGAATCACTTAGGTTAGTGATAATGGTTTCTGCGGTCACTAGATTATTTTTAAGCAAATGCCATTTTATAAGTACAGTATAAGCAAAAGGGAATCCCTTATCTGTAGCTTCATAATGGTATTGTAAATGTAGATAAGCGCCCTGGTCATCTGTTTCACTTAATTCAACACTAAACAGCGCGTCATATAAAATACCATGAAGGGCATGTTTTTCATGGTAGAATTTTTCTATGGTATAAGTGCTGTCTTCAAATGTATACTGCCCATTTTCGATGCGACAAGAAAAGGGGCTCATTTTCCCCCCTCTAAATCCATTATTTTCAAAGTCCCCCCAACC
This sequence comes from Chitinophagales bacterium, assembly GCA_964203405.1. Classification (GTDB taxonomy): domain Bacteria; phylum Bacteroidota; class Bacteroidia; order Chitinophagales; family Chitinophagaceae; genus Sediminibacterium. The sequence continues at coordinate 296,176 of CAXNLL010000002.1, read as the reverse complement.
CTTAGAAAAATCATTGCCTTCCACTATTTCTAATGCCTGGGTAGCTCCCATCGTCTGCCAGCTATTTAATAAGGCCCCCTTGGTGGCTATTTCTATAACGGTCTTGGTACTTGTATCTATTAATCGGACAAGTTCAAAATGGCTAAGGGAGGCAATTTGAATTTCAAAAGACATGGCAAATTGTTTGAGTGGAAAATTAAAACTATTCTATTAACTTTGAATAGTAATAAATAAAATATGTATAAAAGTTTATTTTCCGCATTCCTGTTTATTTCTTTAGCCAGCTTTGGTCAAAAAGGAAATAAGTATGATAGCACCGTTAAAATGGGTAAAGCGGGTTACCGCGTTACTTGTATGAATAGAAGCGTAGATCGTAATACCTTAAATATTAGACCCATTGGTTTTAAATCAGAAACAAGGGAAGCGAGTTTAGAATTAAGGGGCAGGGTGGTTTCTACCGAAATCGACGATTTAAACAATGATGGATTTCCCGACATTATCATTTTCGTAATAGATGCCAAAGATAAATTAAGCCTTTTTAGTGTTGGATCAAGAGACAATGAAAGAATAGAGCCCATTTATTTTCCAGATATTACCAATGATATGCAATTAAGTAAAGGCTATAGAGGGAAGGATGAATATAAATTAGTTGAAGGCGTACTTTTTAGAAAGTTTCCTATTTTCGAATCAGATACAACTATTAAAACACCCACTAACAAGGTTAGACAAATTATGTACAGGGTAATGACAGGTGATCAAGGTAGCTGGCGATTTAAATCTTTCAAAAGTTTTGATTTAGTAGCGGACTAATTTTACTCGCCTTTCGTAATGACTATTTTACCAACGGATTTTTCATTACCCATATCATCTCTTACAAATACAAGGTAAATACCAGTGGCCACTTTATTACCAGTCAATGATTTTCCATTCCAAATTGCTTGTCCGCCTAAAGCGCGTGTTTCAAATACTAAGCTTCCATTGATATCGGTTATTTTCACGAATGCATTTTCTACAAGTCCTCTAAAAGCAATGGGTCCATTGTAATTAGGCGGCACTGGATTAGGAAAAATTTTAATTTCGCTTTGCGTAGCAGATCCTTCTGTTGCAAAACCTCTATAACTTACCATTTCATTAGCAGTATTAAAAAAAACTTCTCCGTACTTAGGTTCTACTAGAATTTGTAAAATGGTATCGTTAGGAAGGGGGCTATTATTTTTGGTGAAATGTTCAATGATAGAACTACCGTCTGCACTTAATAACCAAACTCCATTTTGAGTGCCCACCCATTTTCTATTCGCTCCATCTACAGCAATACAGTTCACCGATTCTCTTTGCAACAATAATCCTAAAAATCCATTGGTATTTTTTATAGTAGGTAGGTAGGCGTCACATACCTCTTTAGTAATATCCCCACAATTAAAAATGCCAATACCATTATCGGTACCTACCCAAATAGAACCTGCATTGTCTAGGGCAACACTTAAAACAGTATTGCTTGGTAAATTACCTGAAGACTTTGAAGTATTTAATTGTTTCCAAATTGCAGTACTAAAATATTTATTGGATTGATATACGTATAGCCCTTGATTCGCGGGGCCTGGTATCCAAGCCTGCCCTTGGCTATTAACAACCATTTTCTTTAATCCATTTTTTAAATAATTGATGGGTAGCGGGATGCTTGTCCATTTATTATCTTGTTTTTGAACAAGTCCTTGCCCGTCTTGTAGCCCCCAAAAAATACCATCCTTTGAAAATTGTATTTGTGTATAATTTCCAGCTAATGTATTGGGGCTAATAGTTTCAATATTATTCGAACTTATATTGTAATGCAAAAGAGAAGCGCCAGCTGTAAACCACCAACTAGCATCTAGAGGGTCAATGCTTGCAGAAGTAATTACTGGTAAATTAATGCCATTTAATTTGGTATAATTTTTCCAACCCGCATCACTATAACTGCTAAAGCCTCCTATCTTTTCTCCAAAAGGGGCTAACAAATAATTGCCGTTTACAAAACCAGCACCTCTTATTTTTTCAGAAGGTCCTCCTAAGCTTATATTTTTGGTTTCTGTATTTTTTATAATTAATCCATTGAGGCTGTCAGCAATCCAAATTGTATTTTGGTCTATGGCCATGTCTACTGGCATGGCTAAGAAATTTTTATCAAGTATGTTGGTAGTAGTATTATTGGTATTTAAATTTAGTAAGCTTCCGTTGACACCATTCGATTGAATGATATATAAGCCTTCTTTATGCGCGAATGCGTTATTGATAATATCAATGCTTGTTTGGTAAATAGGACTACTTATTGGCAATTGATATATATTTTTATTGCCTATGGCGAAAACAGTTTTATTAAAACTACTTAGTTTTTTAACATCTGTATATCCATTTATTTTTTTCCACTGATTACTTATTATATAATTATTTTTCAAAGCCGTGCTAAACAATCCCTCTTCAGTTAAGGCGTACAAGCTATCCGCAGTGCTAATGGTTTGGTAGGTGATAATGGCCTGTCTGGAATTATTGGCAAACCAAGTATCCTTTATTTCATGTTTGATTAAGTCCACTACCACAATGCCAAAATGGGTTGATACAAGTGCCCATGGCCCAAGTATTTGAATGGAATTTATTTTTTTATTCGCATATACTTTAGATAAATAAATATCGGCAATAGAGAAAATTTCATCTCCTTTAACTATATCAATATTACTATTCTTATAAGCAATCATTAACTGCGACTGACTTGGGTCCCAAGCAATGGCGGCAATTTCTATGTCGTGCAATCCATTCGACTTGCCTAGAAATTGAATATTATTTTTTGCATCAATACTAAATACTTGATTAGTAGTTGCGCCGTACAAGTCATTACCTTTAACTAAATATTGAACACTTTTATTATTGTAATGCTCTCTCCATTGTCCCAGCGGCCCTATTGATGTTTGAGCAGCAGCTTGCAGATAAATGCTTAACCAACATAAGCCTAAAAAACATTTTTTAAACATGTTTTTAATTAAGTGAGGCATAAATGGCATCTTGAATTTTAGCTCTTATATTAGACTCGCTAAAAGCTTTGTTATCTCTACTGGGGTATACTCTATTAGATAGAAAAATAAATAACAATTCCTTTTCAGGATCGGCCCATACACAAGTACCTGTAAAACCTGTATGGCCAAAAGTGCTAGGGGAGGCACTTAAACAAGGATAGGGATCTGCAGCAGTTGCATTATTTTTTTCGGGTTTATCAAAACCTAAACCACGACGACTATTATCGGTATTATAAGCAGTAAATAAATCAATTGTACTTTGATTAAAATAATTTTTTCCATTCCAAGAACCTTTATTTAAAAGCATGAGATATAATTTAGCTAAATCGCTTGCATTGCTAAATAAACCTGCATGACCTGCAATGCCACCCATTACAGAGGCGCCTTCATCATGCACCGCACCTTGAATTAATTCATGACGATAGTAATTATCGACTTCAGAGGCAGCAATATTATCTAAGGTTGTTTTTGTTAAGGGTAAAAATCCGGTAGACTGCATTTCTAAAGGCGCATAAAATTGTTGCGTAGCATAATCTTGTAAACTCATTCCTGTTACTTTTTCTACAATCAGCCCTAAGAAAATAAAATCGTTATCACTATACACATATTTACCAGCTGCAGTCACTGGGCTTCTTAAAATTTTATTTTTAATACTGTCTTCCCAGTTATCTAATAAATATTTAGTGGGGGTGATCATTTTATGATGGCTATTATCAGGTATTTTTGTAATGAGCCCATCGAGGTATTCCCCTGTGGAGCTTAATAATGCTTCATAAAATTTGATGTAAGGGTATAGGCCTGCTTGATGCAGTAGTAAATCCTTTAAAGTAATAGATGCCTTTGCATTACCCAGTACCCAGGGTAAATAGTCGCCAATAGTTTTATTGATATCTACTTTTCCTTGCTCTACTAATTTCATAATAGATACGGTAGTCGCAGTTATTTTAGTCACTGAAGCTAAATCGTAATAAGTGTCTAGGCTAACAGGTGCAGAACCTTCTCCTGCAGTATAACCATAGGCTTTATTGAAAATAATTTTATTATTTTTTGCCACTAATATTTGACAACCGGGTATGGCTTTTTTATCAATGGCTTCTTGTACCATCGCGTCAATAAAAGATAAATTAGGCGCAGTAGGTGTTATGATACTTGTACTAGATTCCAAGGGATGGCTACCTGTACCATAGGGTAGGTCCTCGCTTACTGTAACAGGTAGCTCGCCTGTAGCTAGTATTTTACCTTCGATCCAATGAAGTACAGCTTCTTGTGTAAAGTTATTGTCTTCGTAGGCAAATAAGATATTTTGTATTTTTCTAAATTCACCTACTGCATAGGGGTTGCCAAAAATTAAATGAAACCAATTGGCAGGATGTGCTTCATTTAAAAATTGAATCATTTGATTAGGTATTTCAAAATGATTGGCAGGCTTACGATTATAATTATGTAAACCCACAATAACTTGATCAAATTGAGTTACCGATTTTTTTACTGTTTCAAGAGCGCTGCTATCTTTAGCATTGATATAAAATATTTGAAAACCGTATTTTTCTGTAAGTGCTTGAGTGAGCAAATTTGGTTTTGCAAGATTTAAGGCAATATAGGCTGTCTTTTTTTGAAGCCCCATACTAGCCCCTGCGCTAGGTTTTACAAAGCTAAGTGACTGTGCAGCCATTTGAGATTTAATGGCTCCTACCGATTTATTTAAATCTGCTATGATATTCGTGGTGTCAATAGGTTGAAAATTATTTAAACCATATTTATATTTTGCCACTAATATTTTTTTAACCCTTGCATCAATTTCTTTTTTAGTAATACGCTTTTCTTTAATGGCTAATTTTATTTTTTCAATAGACTCTCCAATATCACCAGGTAAGCATAGCATGTCATTACCTGCAAGTAGGGCTTGCACATTGGCTTCTCCTCTTGGAAAATAATTACTAATGGCTTTCATATCTAATGCATCTGTTACTGCAATGCCTTTAAAGCCTAAATCTTTTTTTAGTAAATCATGAATGGCTTTTGAAGATAAAGAAGTAGCATACTTAGGTCTGTTGTCAATAGCTGGTACCGATAAATGTCCTACCATCACCGATTCAATACCTGCATCAATCAAGGCTTTGAAAGGAGCTAGTTCCATTTCTGTTAGCTGTTCCATACTTTTATTAATCACAGGAATATCTGCGTGAGAATCCACCGATACATCGCCATGTCCAGGAAAATGTTTAGCAGTGGCCATTACGCCATTGTCTTGCAAACCTTTCATATAGGCAATACCATGTTGAATTACTCTTTGTTTATTTTGACCAAAACTTCTTTCGTTAATAACAGGGTTACTTGGATTATTATTAATATCAACATCGGGTGCATAGTTCACTTGTATGCCTAATCTTTTACATTGTGCTGCCACAGCGGCTCCCATTTGATATACTAAATTATCAGAGGCAATTGCACCTAAAGAAAGTTGTCTTGGAAACATCTCAACACTGTCCAGTCGCATACCCACGCCCCATTCTGCGTCCATGGTAATAAGAAGTGGAGTTTTAGCAATAGATTGATAATAGTTGGTTTGCATAGCTTCTCTCACTGGACCTCCTTGAAAAAAACATAAACCCCCTACATTGTATTTTTTAATAATATCGCTCAGCGTATCTAATCTTTTAGCATCCCAATTACTATGCGCTCTAATAATCATTAATTGCGCAATCTTCTCGTCTAATGACAATTGTTTAAATTGAAGTCTAATCCATTTTTTTTCTGCCTTGCTTTGCGAAAAGCCCTGTGTAATAAAAAATAAACAAAGCGTAAGGAGGACAACTATTTTTTTCATGTGTAATTATTTATGCAATCGCTTTTCCAGCCATTGGCGGTATTGCAATTTAAGGATAAAAAAAAACTTACCCTAGGTTAGGTAAGCTTTTTATATAAGTTAGTGGGTGGTAAGCAAAAGGCCTACGCCTTTGCTTCTTCCGCTTCGGCTTCGTCGTCTGCCTCAGGCAAGGTAGGTTCTACCTTATGCTTTTGTAATTGTGCAAACCATTTTATCATTTTCTTCATATCACTTGCATACACTCTTGTAAAGTCCATATTAGGGTAAGTCTTTTTAAAGTAGGCTTCTACCGACTTTTGGGTTCTTTCTCATTAGGTAAGGCTTCCTTTGATTTACCCATGGCAATAAATACTTCCGCTAAAAACACGTTTTCGCGGGTCGTAAACACCTCAATACTCTCTAAATGAGAGAACTGGTGCGCTCTTGAGCTAATGAATTGAGTGGCATTATTTTCTAGTGATCTTAGCTATCGCGCCATCACTTTTGCTGGTCAATAATTCAAATAATCCTGACATGCCTGAAACGGAGATCAATTTGTTGTATTCCATAAATTCGGTGTAGTTTTTTTACGGGCGCAAATTACTGAAAAACACCCAATTTTCGTTTTTTAAACTACCTTTGTTTATCAATAAAAAGATCAAGCATATGCCAGGTTTTGAATTATTTGGAGCAGAAGAAAAAAAAGAAGTGAATGAGGTCTTAGAGACCGGTATTCTAATGCGTTATGGCTTTGATGGTCCAAGAAATGGGATGTGGAAATCCAAAGAGCTAGAAGCAGGCTAGTTTGTAGCACGTTTTGGCACACAATATGCACAACTTAACCTCTAGTGGAACTGCTGCCTTGACCACAGCGATGGCTGCCTTAGGTGTTGGAGTGCTGGAGACGAGGTGATTATGCCTGCTTTTACTTTTGTAGCAAGTTTTGAAGCAATCTTAAGTATGGGTGCCATTCCGGTTTTGGTGGATATTGACGAAAGCTTGACTTACCTGTCGACCCAGCAGCAGTGAAAGCCGCGATTACACCTAAAACAAAATGTGTGATGCCCGTGCATATGTGTGGAAGCATGGCCGATATGGATGCATTGGTAGCTATTTGTAATAGAACATCAATTTAATTTTATTAGAAGATGCTTGTCAAAGTATTGGAGGCACTTATAAAGGAAAGCCATTTAGGTACGTATTGGTCATGCAGGTACTTTTTCTTTTGATTTTGTAAAAACAATTACTTGTGGAGAAGGCGGTGTGGTGATGACGAATAGCAAAGAAGTGTATACCAAGGCAGATGCATACACCGATCATGGACACGATCATGCAGGCGTTGATAGAGGAGCAGACTTACATCCTTTTTTAGGTTATAATTTTAGAATTAGTGAATTGCATGCAGCCGTTGGTCTTGCACAAATAAGAAAATTAGATACAGTTTTTAACGGTACAAAAAAAGAACAATCAAATTTTACAATCTTATATGGAAAAAGTGCCAGGCATTCGTATTTAGAACAGTGCCGGACCCTGCAGGAGATAGTGGAAGTTTTTTAACTTGGTTTTTACCTTCACAAGAAGCCACTGAAAAAGCAATAGAGGCAATGAAGCAAGCCAATATATTAGCAGGTAATTTTTATTGGTATGCTAACAACTGGCATTATATTAAAAAGTGGGCGCATCTTAAAAAATGTACAAAGCTTATCTGCCATTAAATGAACCACAACAAAAAGCACTAGATTGCATTACAGATACTAAATCTTTTGAAAAAAGTGATGCTATTATGAGTAAGTGTATTTCCACAGCAATTAGTTTAGCTATGGACTGAAGCCCAAGTGCATGAAAAAGGAGCCACATTTTTAAAGGTGATAGAAAAAGCAATTTCTTAAAGCAGCGATTATGTCATTAGGCCAATCCTTGCAACAAAGACAATTACAAAGATTGTCGCCACAGCAAATACAACTGATGAAGTTGTTGCAAATTCCTACTGCCCAAATAGAACAAAGAATGAAAGAAGAGTTGGAAGAAAATCCAGCCTTAGAAATGAATGCCGATTTATTGGAAGGAGATATGGAAAAATCGGTAGAAGAAATGCCGGATGATTTATTGCAAGGCAGTTTGATGAGGAAGAGGAGGCTGTTCCTGTAGATGAATTTGAAATGAGCAATGAAGAATTAAGTGAATATAGTTTTGATGATGAAGGAGATGTAGCTGATTATAAAACCAAAGACGATTATTACCCGGAACTAGATAATGATAAAGTCATTCCCATTAGAGCGGAACATAAGTTTACATGAATTATTGATGGATCAATTGAGCATGTTGGCATTTGGATGACACATGAATTTAAAATTGCAGAACAAATTATAGGGAGTTTAGATGATGATGGTTATTTAAGAAGAGCCTTGCAATCTATTGCCGATGATTTAGCCTTTAAGCAAAGTATGTGGGTAGAAGAAAAAGAAATTGAAGCAATTATTATTAACAAGTACAAGCAGTTTGATCCAGCTGGGTATTGCTGCAAGAGATTTACAAGAATGTTTATTCATTCAATTGAAAAGCAGACAATTGGAACAAGGCGATGTCATTGTCAGAATGGTTCGATATCAGCACAAGATGCGGCTTCCAGATGAAATAAGAAAGTTAGCCATTACTGGTTATTGAAAAACATTTTGAAGAATTTACACGTAAGCACTACGATAAAATTCAAAAGAGTTTGCATTTAGATGAAGTCTGAAATGAAAGAAGTCTTGCATCAGATTTTAACTTTAAATCCAAAGCCAGGGGCGGAGACGGAGCATACGCAGTGAGGCCGATAATGTATATTATACCAGACTTTACAGTGCTTATTAATAATGGTCATTTAGAATTAACCTTGAATAGCCGCAATGCGCCACCACTTAGTCATTAGTGATGATTATAAATTGATGCTAAAAGAATACGAGCGTGGTAATAAGCAAGATAAATCTCAAAAGGAAGCTGTATTTTTCATCAAACAAAAAATTGATTCTGCTAAATGGTTTATTGAAATGATTCAGCAAAGACAGCAAACTTTATTGCATACGATGAAATGCCATTTTATTGCATCAAGAAGCATTCTTTATGACGGGCGATACCACTACAGTTGCAGCCCATGATATTAAAAGATATTGCAGAGAAAACTTCTCTAGATGTATCTACCGTAAGTAGGGTTGCGAATAGCAAGTATGTACAAACAGAATTTGGCACTTATTTATTAAAATATTTTTTCAGTGAGTCTTTAACCACCGATTCTGGAGAAGAAGTGAGTACCAAAGAGGTGAAAGCAATATTAGAAGAATTTATTGAAGTCGAGAAGACAAACATAAGCCTTTTAGTGATGATGAGTTAACCGATCAGTTGCAAGAAAAAGGGTACAATATTGCAAGAAGAACCGTTGCCAAATATCAGAGAACAATTAAATATACCCGTTGCTCAGATTGCGTAAAGAATTGTAGTCAAAAATCTAAACAGACTAATGGAAAATCAATACACCGAAGTACTTAATCAAATATTTGGCACATTTAGTGTCTTATGTACTACACCCTTTATTTATCCCTACTTATTTTTTTCTTTATTTAATGCAAGTAGTGCCATTTCGAATTTGCTAGGTATTACCGACTGGCAATTGAAATTAAAATTATTTAGTGTTTTTTGGTTAACCGCTTTTTTCCCAGCCTTTGCTGTTTTTTTATTGTGGAGATTAAAATTTAGCGATAGTATTTTTTTAAAAACACAGAAAGATAGAATTATCCCCTATGTGATTGTAATGTTTTTTTATTGGTGGATGTATTATTTAAGTAGAAATTTTGCAGACCAACCCATTGGCTTTAAAATATTTTTACTTTGGTATTTTTATTGCAAGCGCCATTGGACTTACAGCGAATCATTTTATAAAAGTGAGTTTGCATACAATGGGGGTAAGCGGTTTATTAACAGCGGTCGTACTCGTAAGCTTTACTTATCCTATCAATAATTTACCTTGGGTGGTGGCATCTGTTGCAATAGCTGCCATAGTATGGAGCGCTAGAATGATAGTAAGTGATCACACGAATAAAGAGCTAGTAGTGGGTTTTGTCATTGGACTTAGTACGCAATTAGCAGCGTTATTTATGGGTGAACTAATTTTAAAATATAGACTATGACTTGGCTTCAATTAGGAAAGAATCATTGTAAAGTATAAAGTAGCAGCTTTAACTTTTTTAGCATTGAGCACCTTGTTCATGGGCTATTTTGCTATACAAGTTAAGCTTAGTTATGAGTTTACAAAAGCCATTCCCGAAGACAATCCAAAATTTGTTATTTATCAAGATTTTGTAAAAAAGTTCGGTGTCGATGGCACTACAATGGTAGTGGGCTTTCAGACCGATTCATTTTTCACGGCAGGTATATTTAATCAAGTAGCCGACTTACAAAAAGATATCAAAACTATACCAGGCGTCACAGAGGTAGTGAGTGTACCCAATGCCTATACCATTGTTAAAGACAGCGCTGCGAGTAAATTCATTACCACATAAAATTTTTAACGCGCCCTATACATCTGATAGTGTATTAGCTAGTAGATAGAGCTGTTTTAGAGAATCTTCCTTTTTATAAAAACTTAATGTATAACCCTAGATAGCCATGCTTATATAATGGCTATTAGTTTTATTACCAGATTCAATTAATAGTGGTGCTAGGTCGGCTATTATTAAAAATTTGCAATCGAAGTTGGATGGCTTTTCTTCTAAAACAAAATTGGCCGTGCATATTAGTGGCCTGCCTTATATCAGAACTATACATTGCAGATAGAATTAAAAAAGAAATGCTATGGTTTCTAATAGGGTCCTTATTATTATCTGCTATTACTTTATTTTTATTTTTCAGATCACTTTCCGCCACCTTGCTTAGCTTGTCCGTGGTTGTGATGGGCGTAATTTGGAGTTTTGGTACCATGGTATTATTAGGCCAAAAAATTACTTTACTCACTGCGCTTATACCTCCTTTGATTGTGGTCATTGGTATTCCTAACTGCATTTATTTTTTAAATAAATACCACACTTCTTATAAGGAGATCAAAAAACAAACAAGAAGCCATTGAGCAAATGGTGGGCAGAATGGGCATTGTTACTTTGTTTTGTAATATTACAGCAGCCATTGGTTTTTTTGTTTTTGCGCTCACTAAAAGCCCTTTATTAAAAGAATTTGGTTGGGTATCTGGTTTAAATATTATGGCCTTGTTTTTAATTAGTCTTATTATTTATACCTCCTGTGCTTACTTTTTTACCACCACCTAGTACTAAACATGTAAAATATTTAGAAAATAAATTTTTAGAAAGGGTATTGATTAAAATTGAAAGGTGGACATTTAAGCATACTCAATGGGTCTTTGCCATTACCAGTATTTTAGTGGTTGTTTCTATTAATGGGTTTGATGCGTATAAAGAAAGAAGCCTTTATTGTAGATGATTTGCCTAAAAAAGATACATTATACACCGATTTAAAATGGTTTGAAAAAGAAGCGGGTGGGGTAATGCCTTTAGAAATTGTGATTGATACCAAGAAAAAAAATGGTTTAGTACGGTCCATTAAACCATTAGAAGCAATAGATGAGTTACACCAGTATTTAGTAGCGCAACCAGAGTTGGGAAAGCCATTGGGTTTACTAGAGGGTATTAAGTTTGCCAAACAAGCTTTTTATGATGGCGACTCGAACGCCTATACAGTGCCTACTGGAACAGAAATGGCTTTTATGGCTCCTTATTTAAAAACTGATTCTCAAAAAACGAATACCTCAACAGGCACAAGCCCCACGCAGTTATTATCTAAATTTATTGACTCCGCTAAAAGAGAAACAAGAGTGAGTGTGAATATGAAAGATATTGGTAGTGCTCAATTACCTCTCTTTTTACAAAGACTAGATAGTGCAACAAAGGCTATTTTTGACACAAGCTAAATACAAGGTAGAAATTACGGGTAGTAGTGTCACCTTTTTAGAAGGCAGTAATTTTATTGTAAGAGGATTAGGTGAATCTATATTTTGGGCATTTTTATTAATTGCCATTTGTATGATTTTCTTATTTCGTTCTTTCCCTATATTAATGTGTTCTTTAGTGCCCAATATTGTACCCTTACTGATAACGGCAGGCTTAATGGGATGGCTAGGTATTTCTTTAAAACCTTCAACTGTACTCGTTTTTAGTGTAGCCCTTGGTATAGCCATTGATGTAACTATTCGTTTTTTAGTAAACTATAAACAGGAACTACCACGTTTACATAATAAGGTGCATGCAACACTTATTCAAACCATTAAACATACCGGTATTAGTATTATTTATACCTCTTTAGTATTAGTGGCAGGCTTTGTTATCTTTTGCTTTAGTGATTTTGGAGGTACCAAGGCTTTAGGATGGCTAACTTCACTCACCTTAGTGGTAAGTACATTTACCAATTTAATATTGTTACCTGCTTTAATTAAAACATTTATTAAGCAGCGTTAATCTTTATTGTAAAATAGAAGCAAGTGTTTGTTGTAAGGGCATCGCCTCTTAAGTCTGTAGCAATTATTTTTCCAGTAGGGTCAATTAAAATATTAAAAGGGATACCTTCAATTTGATAAGCACTCACTACAATGCTTTCCCATTTTTTGAGATCGCTAATATGTTGCCAATTTAATTTATCATCTTGAATGGCTTCTAGCCAACTATCTTTATCATCATCTAAAGAAACACCTAAAATAGTAAAATTCTTTTTCTTATACTTTTCATAAGCAACCACTACATTGGGATTCTCCCCTCTGCAAGGGCCACACCAGCTTGCCCAAAAATCTACTAGTATATACTTACCTCTTAAGCTAGTGAGTGAAATTATTTTTCCATTGGCATCAGGTAGTGCAATTTCAGGGGCCATACTTCCAATAGTAATGGCGCTTGTTTTTACATTGGCCTGAACTTGTGTACTTAATAAATTGGCAAATTGTGTAAGCGGTTCTGCTTTTAATTTTTCTGCAGCAGCCTTGGCTAAAGCCAATACCTGCGCCGATTCCATGGATCTTAAACTAAGCCCTAAAGTATAGTAAACGAAAGAGGGGCTGGTAGAATTACTAATGATATTTTCAACCAATTTATTGATATCGTTTATTTTGTTTAAGCGTTGTTTTTGTAACCAGAAGATGGTACTGTCTTTTCCATTTTGTTCTTGCAATGCGTCTAAATTATAAATAGTAGACATTAAAGAAGAGTCCTTTTTGCGGTATTCCTTTAAAAAATTAATTAAAGCTTGACTTGTTGCAGATCCTTTAATGCTATACGATTGATAATTATTTGCATCTGCATTTATTTGTATGTTTTCTTCATCATTGATAAATAGTATTTCCATTTCTTTTTCAGTAGCAATACGGTAAATGCCTTCTTGTTTAGCTATGAACTCAAATGAATATTTTCCGTCTTCCCCTAGAGTGATAGAATCCATGGTAATAATAGGCAATCCTCCATAAGGTACTTCTTGCAATAATAGCTTTTGCTTAGCAGCGTGTTGTATGGTTCCAGAAATAATATAATTTTTTTCGTTGGAACTATTTTTACAGCCTGTGACAATGATCATCATGGCAGCTATACAGGCCAATAGGTTTTTAATATTCATAGTACTAAATTAAGTTAATTTTTGTTCTAATAAACTAGTGGTCATTTTGGGATCGGCCTTGCCCTTGCTTATTTTCTTCACTTCACCCATAAATAATCCTAAAAGTCCTTTTTTCCCCTTTTTGTATTCAGCCACTTTCTCAGGGTGTATTGCTAAGACTTCATCTATCCATTTTTCTATTTCTTCAGTAGAGCCTGTTTGCAATAAATTATGAGTGCTGGCATATGCCTTGGGGGAGCCAGGATGGGCAATCATTTCTTTTAAGACCTTCGTACTTGCCACCGAAAAACTTAGTTGATTGCTTTCTACTAAATCTACCAGTTCAACTAAAAAAGGAATCATGGTAGACAAGGTTTGAAAATTAGTTAGGCCTTCATGGAGAGCCACTCTAATGGGGCCAATCATCCAATTGGCTATGGCTTTGTAATGTGTAGAAGCAGCCGCCCAGTCCATATAAAAATCGGCTTCTTCTTTATCTTCTACTAATTGATCAATGACGTAGTCCGATAAATCATATTGTGTTTTCCATTGTTTTTTTAAACTAACGGGTAGGGTAGGTAATTTTTTTTGAATGCTTTCAATAAAAGCATCTGTTAAATGAAAGGGGGCTAAGTCCGGATCGGGAAAATACCTGTAATCATTGGCATCTTCCTTATCTCTGATAGAAAAAGTAGTATCATTATTCGCATCAAAACTTCTTGTTTGTTGAATGATGGTGCCGCCTGTTTCTGTTATTTCAATAAGACGATCAATTTCAAATTCGATAGCCTTTTTAATATTGCGAATAGAATTTAAATTTTTAACTTCTACTCTTGTGCCTAATGTAGTTACACCTTTTAAGCGAATAGAAATATTCGCATCGCACCTTAAACTACCTTCTTCCATATTGCCATCACAAATTCCTATCCAACGAACTAGCTTTCTTACTTCTGTTACAAATATAAAAGCTTCTTCTGCAGAATGAATACAAGGTTCGGTGACCATTTCAATTAAGGGCGTACCTGCACGGTTTAAATCAATAAGGGTATCAGTTGCTGAAATATCATGTATGCTTTTACCAGCATCCTCTTCTAAATGAATCCTATTGAGTTGTACTATTTTTTCTCCTGTAGGTAATTGTATGCTAATGGTTCCACCTTCGCAAATAGGAGTAGTATGTTGTGATACTTGATAGCCCTTAGGCAAATCGGGGTAGAAATAATTTTTTCGTGCAAAATAATTATCCTTTGCAATCTTGGATCCGCAGGCTAGTCCAATCCGAATAGCATATTCAATGGCCTTGGCATTGGTCTTGGGCAAAGTACCAGGATGACCCATGGTGATAGGGCTTATATGAGTATTGGGCGCTGCTCCAAAGGAAGCGTCGTCTCCACAAAACAATTTACTATTAGTTGCTAATTGAGCATGAATTTCTAAACCAATAACTGCCTCATATTTTTGTCCGTCTGCCATAAGGCAAAAGTACTAATTTAAAAGCCTTTGGCATAAAAAAGCCCATCAATATATGATAGGCTTTCAATATCAACTTTAGTATTTTCTATAAATCTGCAGAATTTATTTTTTTTGGAATTTTAACCTCAATTGTTTTTGAAGCTTTATCTCTAAAGATAACCACTTTAATGCTCTGGCCTGCTTCAAAGTATTGCCCTTTGATATCATTTACCTCTTTGACTTCATCTTTATCAATACTTGTAATGATATCACCTACTTTTAATCCAGCTTTATCTGCTGGAGAACCCTCTTGAATAGCTTTAATTTTGACACCTTTCCCTTCTTCCAAATCTTCAATACTAATACCCAACTTTGGTTTTTTCTCAAAGCCAGGTATGGTCATACCTTCCATGCCTGGGAAATTAGGTATAAAACTAAATCCTCTTTGACCTGGTTGTAATTTTCTAGTATTGGGATCAAAGTATTGTTTGGGTGTAATATCAAAACTAGGTCCTCCTTGTCCCTCAGGGCTGCTGAAATTATAATACTGCATGGTATTTTTATTCTTTGCTAAACTTGCGACAAGTGTATTGGTTTTACCTTTTCTAATGTAACTAATGGTTACTTTATCTTCTGGTTTAGATTTACCAATGGCATCGTATAAAGAAGCCGGTCCATCAATTTTTATATCATTTACTTTTGTAATAATATCTCCTTCTTTTAGTCCTGCCTTCGCTGCAGGGCTTTCATCACTTACTTGATTCACTTTAGCACCTTGTTCTATTTGTTCTGTAACTACTCCTAGAAAAGCTTGATTTGTTTTTGGTTCATTAGGAACTATTATATCAAAATTATCTTCCCCATTTTCATTAATAATAATATCGCCATCTAATTGCAGGCCTTTACCTAAGTCAAGACTATTAAGGGGTTTGCCTTCTACTATTATTCTTGGCTGCTTATCTAATTTTTTTAAAATAATTCGCTTATTCCCTTTTCCTTCTATTTGCAAGCGAGGATCATTCTCGTCCACTTCTTTTCCGTTAATGGTTACTTTGTTGCCATCCACTACCACCGTCATATTTACATCTACCTCTGTATTTACTTTACCATTCTTATTTTGGTCAATGGTTACTATTAATTTAGTAGAATCTTTGGATAAATTTTTTAGTGCATCTTTTGCCCCCTCTTTTTTTGCATTCTTTTTACTAGTAATTTCTACCACGCCATCAGCTGCCTTCTCACCATATTTTTTTATAGCCATGGTACCTTTTAATACACTTACGCTTTCTATATCAGTTGGTGCAATATCACTAATGCTTGTTACAATTTTACCATCTAGTATATACAAAGGTGTTTTACCATCTTTACTAATGATTACTGCAGGCGTATTTTCTTTTGGATTTTTCTTTGTGATGATCACTTCTCCAGTTTGTGCCATTGCAAAATGAAAAGTAAAGATTACTAATAAAGAGAAAAGTATTTTTTTCATGGTCGTTAATTGATTAATTCTTTAATGATATTTTTAGTGTACTAAAATTGAATTTGAATTTCAAAAATAGGAAAAATTATTAACTACGAAACTATTCGCAAATATTATTTTGTTAAAGTGGTATTCGGTTGAAAATCAACAAATTAATACAAACTACAAGCTTTGTTTGACTACCTCAATTACTTTATTAAGTTGACTTGCATCTTGACCACCTGCTGTAGCCAATGTTTTTTGTCCACCACCACCCCCTTTAATTAGAGGTGCAATTTTTTCTTTAATCATTTGAGTAGCTGGCAGGCTAGTACTTAGTGATTCACTAATGGAAAGTGCAACAGAAGCTTTCCCTTCAATAGTAGCTACTAAAATAATACAATGATTATTTTGAGTAAGTCCCAGGGCTACTGCTAATTTTTTTAAATTATCGGCGCTTGACAATGCTATTTCCTTACCTAAAAATGCAATTCCATTAATAGTTTCAAATTGACTACTATATTGAGTGGTTAATTCATTGACAAGCAATGCTTCCTGGCTTTCTAATTTTTTAGAGAGTTCTTTTTGATTTAATTGCAAAGAAGCAATTGTATCATTTAAAACAGATACAGAAGAATTTTCATTCCACTCAGGTGCTTTAAAGGGAGTACTTATTTTTGCGGCAAGTAATGCACAAGCCTCGGTTAGTTGTACTATTTGTTTATGTAATTTTTCATTGACTTCTGTAATATGTTTTGCAGCTGCTGCGCCCACTACCGCTTCTATTCTTCTTACACCAGCAGCAACAGATGCTTCTGCTTTTAAAATAAAGGCACCTATTTCTCCAGTATGTCCCACATGGGTACCACCGCATAATTCAATAGAATAGCCAGGGTCCATCACTACCACGCGTACTTTATCTCCATACTTTTCTCCAAATAAAGCCATCGCACCTAAACCAATAGCTTCTTCTTTATTCATTTCTTTTATAACAACTGGAATATTTTCTTTTATTTTAGCATTCACAATTGCTTCTACTTTACTTATTTCTTCTGCAGTCATTTTAGCGAAATGTGAAAAGTCAAATCGTAATTGTTCGGTATTGACCAAACTGCCTTTCTGTGCCACATGCTTGCCTAGTATATTTCTAAGTGCAGCATGTAATAAATGTGTTGCAGAATGGTGAAGCGTGGTTGCTTTTCTTGCACTTATATTCACAGTAGCTTTAACAGTATTAGAAATACTGGCTGGCAAGCTTTCCGTGAAATGTATAAATAAATTATTTTCTTTTTTAGTATCTGTTACTGCAATGTTTGTCCCATCTTCAAATTGCAAACTGCCTGTATCACCCACTTGTCCACCGCTCTCTGCATAAAAAGGTGTTTCAGATAAAACCCATTGGTAGGCTTCCTTTCCTTTGGCTTTTACATTTCTATATTTAATAATAGTAGCAGTAGACTCCATTTTTGTATAACCCACAAAATTGGTTTCCTTATCTGGATTTACTTGTATCCAATCTCCAGTATCTATGGCTGTAGCAGCGCGGCTTCTGTTTTTTTGTTGTTGCATTTCTTTTTCAAAGCCGGGTTCATCCACTTGCAATTCATTTTCACTTGCTATCAACCTTGTTAAATCTACAGGGAATCCGAAAGTATCAAATAATTCAAAAACTAATTTTCCTTCAATAGTCGCATTTTTTGGATGGGTACTTATAATATCATCCATGCGTTTTAATCCCTTTTCTAAAGTGCGTAAAAAACCTTCCTCTTCTTCTTTCACTACTTTAGTTACAAATTCAAGTTGTCCTGTTAATTCAGGAAACACATTTTCAAATTGTTTAGCCAATTGAGGCATTAACTGATGTAGTAAGGGATGCTTGTAATCCAAGATAAGAATAATAATACCTTACGGCTCTTCTTAAAATACGACGTATAACATAACCAGCGCCTGTATTGGCAGGGAGCTGACCATCTGCAATGGTAAAGGCAATGGCACGAATATGATCGGCTAATGACTCTAAAAGCTACAGCCTGCTTAGTATCGCTGTAATCGTATTTTTTATTCGTAATTTTTTCAACCACTTCAATAGTGCCGGTGAAAACATCTGTATCGTAATTGCTTTTTTTATTTTGAATCACACGCACTAGTCTTTCAAAACCCATACCGGTATCCACATGCTTATTGGGTAGTGGCTCTAAGCTGCCATCTTTTTTTCGATTGTATTGAATAAATACATTGTTCCAAATTTCAATCACTTGAGGATGGTCTTTGTTTACTAAATCACGACCCGGTATTTTAGCAATCTCTTCTTCGGATCTCATGTCGACATGTATTTCACTACATGGGCCACAAGGTCCGGTATCCCCCATCTCCCAGAAATTATCTTTTTTATTGCCGTAAATAATTTTATCTTCTGTTACCCATTTTTTCCAATGCATTAATGCTACGCTCGAAGCAGGTAAATTTTCTGAAGCGTCTCCTTCAAAAACAGATACATATAATCTTGCAGGATCGATGCCGTATACTTTTGTTAATAATTCCCAGCTCCACTCAATGGCTTCTCCTTTAAAATAATCACCAAAGCTCCAGTTGCCCAACATTTCAAACATGGTATGGTGATAGGTATCCACACCTACTTCTTCTAAGTCGTTATGCTTACCACTCACGCGTAAACATTTTTGTGTATCGGCAATTCTTTTATGGCTAGGTTCTTGGTTGCCTAAAAAAAAGTCTTTAAACTGGTTCATACCTGCATTGGTGAAAAGCAAGGTAGGGTCGTTCTTTACGACAATAGGAGCGGAAGGAACAATGGCATGCCCTTTAGATGCAAAAAAATCTAAAAATTGTTGTCTTATTTCAGGGCTAGTCATCATGTAGCTTAATTTTAGGCTGTATTGGTCTTAAAAGCTATATTTGTTATGCTTTTTTAATGTCCTCAAAGGTAAGGAATTGGGGCTTTTTTATGGCCTAATTAGACAAAAAAATGGCTTATTTCAAATGAAGAAAATAAAATACTTCTTTAATACCCATAGCCTTCGATTTGAAAAAGTGGAAGTGCCCCTTCGAGTGCGCCTGCTTCAGCTTTTCGGCTTTGTAGCTGCTTCTATAGTAACAGGTGTTATTATTGTCATTGTTATGTTTCAGTATATCGACTCTCCTAAAGAAAAGCTATTGCGTCAACAAAATGAGACGTATAAAGAGAATTACAGTGTCTTGTCTGCCGAGCTAAAACAATTACAATTACAAATGGTTGAATTAGAAAGTAGAGACAATGAAGTGTATCGATCTATTTTTGAATCTAGCCCTATACCGGATAGTGCAAGAGTCAAAGAAATGGAATCTAAAAAAGAAGTGCGCTTATTACAAAGTTTTTCAAATAATGAATTGTTAGAGAGTATGGTTGATCAATTAAACAATTTAAGTTTAAGAATGGCCTATCAAACTACTTCCTTTGCAGAGATAGGTACCATGGTGAAGAACAAAGAAAAATTATTAAAGGCTATTCCTTCTATTCAGCCAGTGAGTAATAAAAACTTAAATAGAATTGCAGGAAGTTTTGGTTATAGAATTGACCCCATCTATAAAGACGTTCGTTTTCATCAGGGTTTAGATTTTACAGCTCCATCGGGTACGCCTATTTATGCTACAGCAGATGGAGTAGTGCAGGCCGCAGGTTTCAATACCGATGGCTATGGCAACAAAGTAGTGATTAATCATGGCTTTGGTTATCAAACCTTGTATGGACATATGGTGCGTGTAAAAGCGAAGGTGGGTCAGTCTGTAAAAAGAGGGGAAGTGATAGGATACATTGGTAACACAGGAAAGAGTACTGGCCCGCATTGTCATTATGAAGTGATCAAAAGAAATGTAAAAGTAGATCCTGTTTACTATTTCTATAACGATTTAACGCCTGCGCAATTTGATCGCTTATTAAAAGCAGCAGCCAATAATAAACAAAGCTTAGACTAATTATGGAGCCATTATTACTTCAATACTTAAATAGAATTATGCGCACCATTGGCTTGGTGGTATTGTATATGTCCATCAATGTAGCCTTTGGCATTATGTGGGGCTATGCTTTTATTGAAACCGAGTGGAAGCTAGGCAATATATTATTTTACCTATACCTAATCATTAGCTTTATAGGATTTGCTTACACACTGTATAGAATTTGGAAAAATCCTATTGGTATAAAAATAGACTAATACCTTTCTAGATAGGTTATATCAGTCTAGTAGCTATATTTAATTTATCTAGCTCGTATGATCTGCAATTATTTTCCAAACTCCCTTTATTTTTCTAAATAAGAGTGTAAAATTTCCATGGGCATCGCCTATATTTCTTTTTAAATGAAATTGTCCAATGATAAAATAATGGTCAGAATTGAGCGCTTGCATTCTTGTAATGGTAAAAGCTAATTGACCCATATGGTCGGTATCGGGATAATTCTTTTTATAATTCACCATGGTCGTATTGTAGCCATAAGTAGGACCATTTTTACCCATAAATAAAAGGCTATCATTTTCCCAATAGCCCAACATAAAGGCATCTATATTGCCTGTATTCCAAGCAATCACTTGCTTATCTAATAATTGCTGAATGGCTTGCTTGTCCTTGTTTTGTGCAAAACCAATGATGCATATAAAAAGCCCTGCAATGGTGAAATATTTTTTCATAGTCTATGATTTATTCATTGAAAAGTTAATTAAAATTATTGAATTCTACCTATTTTGTGCCTATGAGCTATCAAAGACATTTGAAAAAAGATAAAGGCTTAGCGGAACTAGTAAAGGGAGAGGCGTATACTTTAGATAAAAGAAAGAATACAGCCATTCGTTTAATAGCAAGTATTATCTCTCAGCAGTTAAACACTAAAGTAGCCGCTATTATTTTTAAAAGATTTTTAGATATCTATAAAGGCAAAGAGCCTAGTATGCAAGCTATTATAGATACTCCTTTTGATATACTAAGAGGCATTGGTTTAAGCAATTCAAAAGTGAACTATGTTCAAAATGTAGCACAGTTTTTTATAAGTCAAAAAATTACAGATAAGCAATTATATGCGATGGAGCCGGAAGCAGTGATTGAACTACTCGTACAAATTAAGGGAGTAGGTAGGTGGACGGTAGAGATGCTACTTATGTTTAGTCTTGGACACGAAGATGTTTTTGCAGAAGATGATTTAGTTATTCAACAAGCCATGATAAAATTGTATAAAATAAAATATGCCACTAAAAAAGAACTGCATACAAAAATGTTGAAAAGGTCGCTGAGCTGGGCCCCCTATAGAACCTATGCCTGTTTGCATTTATGGAATTGGAAAGACAGTGGAGCGGTTTAATAGTAGTACAAAAAATATTTCTAGATATTTCTATTGGAAAGAAAAGTAGGCTGATTAATATCATGGTAAAATGCGAAGGTCCAGCCCTCTTTATTTCCTTCCTCCCACCAACGCTGTCTGTATTCTAATGCTTTCTTTCCGTCTAAATCGTATTTAGCCACAAATCTTGATTTCATTTGTTGTAATTGTGGAGCGACATCTGCTCCAAAAAAAATAATTTCCTCATTTTCTTTAACCCAAGCTGCTTGATGAAACTCGCAATGACCGCCCGTTATTTCATAATGAATCAAATTATCAATAATACCTTTGTCTTCAGTAAGCCATACTGTTCCGCTAAAACTTTCTAAGATACCTACTTGTGCAAGTAGTGTGGGGTTCTTGCTATTTTGCATGACTTCTTCAAATTCTCTTTTTTGCACATAGTACTTTGCATAAGGAAAACTTATAAATTGCTCCTGATGTATAGGATGTAAATAACTTATCCCACCAGCATGGTCCTTGTGTAAATGGCTTAAAAAAACCTTGGTCACTTTTGAAGGGTCAATGCCTAAGGCCATTAAATTTTCATGAATTTGTAAGACACCTAGTTTATTTAAATAGCCAAGTCCTGTATCCAATAAAATAATATCGTTGTCGGTAATAAGTACAAAGGGCTGAACTTCTACAAGTATACTGCCCTTGGGCCTATTAGGATAATCGGGACTGCTGTTATCAAAAGGCTTAAAGACTTTTGTTTCATCAATGGAAAAACTGCCTTCGGATAAAGGGTAAATGCGCATACAGCAAAAATAAGCATTAACGCAGCACCATCTGTCTGTCTGCGTCTAATCTTAATAAAATAAATAAAAGGGCTGTAAAGGTAAGTAGGGATGAACCGCCATAACTAATTAAAGGCAGTGGTATACCCACTACAGGAAATAAGCCAATGGACATACAGATATTCACCGCAATATGAAAAAAGAAAATACCCACTACACTATAGGCATATACTCTTGAAAAAGTACTCCTTTGTCTCTCCGCAATTCTAATAAGTCTAAACAAGAAAAATAAATAAAGCGCTAAGAAAGTAAATGTACCTACAAAGCCAAAAGCTTCTCCTAGGGAAGTGAATATAAAATCGGTATGCTGTGCTGGTACATATCTTCCTCTAGTTTGTGTGCCCTTTAAAAAACCTCTACCCCAAAAACCACCAGAGCCTATAGCAATTTTACTTTGCTTCACATTGTAGTCATCGGGTTTTTTACTTTTCTTTTCTGTAATGGAGCTAGCCGATTTTTTATTTAAAGAACAATCGTACTCTTTACCAATCATTGAATATATGCGGGTACTTTGGTAACACTCAAATACATTATTAAATATATAGGGTACCGCAAATCGAACCGTACCAAAACTTACCAACCAAATAGCAAGTACTATTAAGATATTTTTTTTATTACGCTTGAACCTTTTAATCATATTGGCAATAAATAAACCTGCTAGGGCAGTTAAGATAATGGAAAGCGTGGTAGGTGCTAATAATAAAGTAGCAATAACCAATATGGCAAATGAAAGCAAGATTACAAGAATGACTGGAGGCAATCCTTCACGGTACATAGCAAATATAAAAGCGCTATAAACCAATGCCAGGCCTAATTCATGTTGCATGATGGATAAAACAGCAGGAAAGGCAATCATCATACCCGCAATGATATGAGACTTCAATTTAGTAAAATCGGTTTCTGGTTTAGCAATGAATTTTGCTAAAATGAGGGCAGTGAAAATTTTGCATAATTCTGCAGGTTGTAAATTAAAGCCTCCTGCAATGGGAATCCAACTCTTGGAGCCATTGATATTTTTGCCTAAAACAAAAGTGGCTATCATTAATAAGATACCTAGTACATAAGAAATATTGGCAAGGGCTGTAAATAATTTACTATCGACAAGTAAAATAAAGATGGCCACAAATCCGCAGAAAATAGCAAAGTAAATTTGCTTACTATAATTGGTTTTAGCCGTTAAAAAAGAATTACTCCAAGTTAAATTAGGATTGTACTCTACCATAAAAATGCACATAATGCCAATAGCCACCATAATAAGGTAAAGTAGGATGACGGCTAAGTCGGTCCCTTTTGAAAAATTATTATTATTACTATATGTTGACATTATTTATTTTACTATTTGCTTTCTTTTTTTTCATAGTAGGATTTAATCCCTGCTCTTTTGTTTTTTTATTTTTTATAGGAGGGGCTACTGGTTTAGCTGGTGGAGCTGCAGTATCTATTTTTTTGATGGTATCTACTTGAGCTTTGATAGGTGTATTTTCAGATATCATTTCCATATCCCAAACATCTGCTAATTCATCATTGTTATATTCAATAGGAGTAAGCATTTCAGTTTTATTATTTCTAATATACCAGGCTTTAATAGATTCCGGCATTAAATCAACATTGGATAAGTAGTCTACCTTGGTTTTACTTTCTTTAGTTAAAGTATCATTTAAATACTTTTCCATAATAAGTCCTGCTATAGGACCTGCCCAAGTAGAACCGAAGCCCGCATTCTCCACTATCACAGCAACTGCAATTTTGGGATTGTCTTTGGGTGCAAAACAAACAAATAAGGAGTGATTTTTTCCATGTGGGTTTTGTGCAGTTCCTGTTTTGGCACAAAATTCATGACCAGGTACTTTAATAAAAGCAGCCGTTCCAAAAACAGTTACATCATGCATACCTTCTTTAATGACATCAAAATATTCAGTAGGTATTTTGGTTACTTCTTGCTTCACGCGAAAGTTCTCTAGTAATTTTTTATCTATTTCATCTTCTTCTTCTACACTGTCAATAAAATGTGGGGTATAATAGTATCCTTTATTCGCAATAAAGGCCATTGCATTGGCTAATTGTAAAGGAGTAGCTGTCATTCTATCTTGGCCAATACCTAAGGTTAACATATAGCAACTATTCCAGTACTTAGCGCCACCAAAGTCTTTATTGTACTGGGCGGTATCGGGAATGTTGGCTCTATTTTCACTAGGTAAGTCAATCCCTAATTTTCTACCTAGTCCAAAGCTATTCATGTACTGCTTCCATTTCAAATACCCTTTTTTGGCATCACGGTATTTTGGATTATCAATAGCCATTCTAAAAACTTGTAAAAAATAAGAGTTACAAGAATAAGCCAAAGCCAATTGTAAATTAGCAGCGTGTCCGGCATTATGGTGCTCACATTTTCTTGGGTCACCACAAGATGTATATAATCCAAAACAATTGTATCCAAAACTAGGTGTGATAAGTCCTTCATCTAATGCAATCAAAGCGCCCAAGGGTTTAAAGGTAGAACCTGGAGGGTATTGACCTTTAATGGCACGATTGTAAATAGGGCGCGCTGTATCGGTTAATAACCTGCCAATTGTTTTCCTTCTTTGATTACCCGTTAATAAATTAGGATTGTACCCTGGACTAGAAGCCATCGCAATCACAGATCCTGTTTTAGGATTCAATGCCACCACACTTCCTATTTTATGTTGCAATAATTTTTCTGCTAATTGTTGCACTTCTACATCCATGCTCGTAAATAAATTTCTACCTGCAATGGCTAGGGTATCAAATTCTCCTTTTTCAAAAGGACCTTGTATTTTTCCTTTATTGTCTCTTAAAAATCTTTTGACACCTCTTTGTCCCATTAAGATTGATTCATATTGTTTTTCTAGTCCTGTCATGCCCGCATAGTCACCCATCTCATAGCCTTCTTCGCCATGTGTTTTTAAAAATTTAACATCTACTTCTGCTACATAGCCAAGTACATGGGCTGCTGTATTATAAGGATAAGAACGAATAGAACGCTCAGATATAGAGAAGCCCGGAAAGCGGTATAAGTTCTCCGTTAACTGCGCATATGATTCTGCAGAAAGAAAGGCCTCGAATATACCAGCTTTAACACGTGTATTTTTAATGATCACTTCCACAATTCTTTTGTTATACGTTGCTTTATCTATTTTTAAAATTTCACATAAAGTAGCTGTGTCAACACCCCTGGCTTCATTGGGTATAACTACTAAGTCATAGCTAATGGTATTTTCTAAAAGGGCTCTTTTTTTACGATCGTAGATAATGCCTCTATCTGGATAAATAATTTTTCTAAAAATGGCATTGTTATTAGCAGCGAGTACATACTTGCTAGAAAATATTTGTAAACTAATGAGTTGAGCGATGATTAAGACAAAAATAATACCAATGATAATTTGAATGATACCCCCGCGATTCGAATTGTACATTGACATGAATTATCTTTTTAGCTTTCTTCTGTTCATGATAAGCTCTACACTAAAAATTAATAATAAACTAATGATACTAGTGAAGAACACTTTTCCAATGAAGTAACCAAAGTTACCAAACTGCAACCATTCTAATAAGACTAAATAGAAATGGTGAATAAAAGTAAGTGCAAATGCATAAAAAGCATAAGGGCCCCAGCCCATGGTGGCAATACTTGGTTCTTTGCTCACTTCTTCAGAGGCCTCTTGGGATAAAAGTAAATTTAAAATAGTAGGTCTAAGGTATCCCATTAAACCGCAAGCAGCGGCATGCAGTCCAGGGGTTTTCGTAAATATATCAAGGCTGTAGCCGAATATAAATCCAAGTAAGGTGGTGCTAATACGACTGGTTCCAAAAGGTAGCCATAATAAAAATAGAAAATAAATATAGGGAGTGATAAATTGATGAATAGGAGGCACTTCATTTAAAATGACAATTTGTACTAATAAGAACAAAACAAATCGAGCTGTATTTTTAAGTAAATTATTCATTGCCTGCCTCCTTTATATTTACCTTGTTTTGGTCTTCCATTCTTCTATTCTCTACTAAATAAACATATTCTAAATTAAAAAAGTTAGTGCCTGCCTTTACATTCAAGGTTAAGAAATTACTAGAGGGGTCTTGAATGACAGTCGTTACGCGTCCTACCATTAACTGAGCCGGGAAATTAGAAGAGTAGGGGCTGGTAATAACCGTGTCTCCTACTTTAGGTGCTGCACTTTTTGAAATATTTTTAAGCACTAATATATTGGGGTCGGCGCCATCCCATTCGATACTTCCTGCAATCTTATCTCTTTTCAACATCGCACTTACTTTACTATTGCGATGTAGTAAGCTCATAATGGTGCTATAATTTTCGTTCACTTCTACCACTACGCCCACAATACTTCCATCAGGACTAATGGCAGCCATATCTTTTTTAATACCTTGCTTGCTTCCTCTTTCAATAACGATATAATTTTTTTGAAGCGTAAAAGTATTGCCCACTACTTTAGCAGGGTAGTAATAGAATTTTCTAATTTTTTCTAAACTATCTCTTCTTAAAATAAGGGTGCCTAATTTTTTAGTGGTGTCGAATCCTATAAAGTTTTGTGCTAATTGATTTCTTAAGGCTACATTTTCTGCAGCTAATTTTTCGTTGGTTGCTTTTAAACTAAAAAAATAAGTCCAACTAGAATAGTACCTATTAATATTTCCGCTAACTTGGTTGCTCCAGCCGCCAAAAAAAGTTTCATGTGTTTTACTGTTGGAAGACAACATGACTAGTGACAGAATCTGAAGTATCAGAAAACTAAAGAAAGTAAAATTTTGTCGTATGAACCCAATGATATTCTTCATTTGGTATTATCTCATAATAAATGGAAAGCGTTGATAATTCTTAAGTGCAATTCCTGTTCCGCGCACCACACTTTTCAGTGGATCCTCAGCTACATGAACGGGTAATTTTATTTTTTGACTTAATCTTTTATCTAAACCGCGCAGTAGTGCACCACCTCCTGTTAAGTATAAACCTCTACGGTATATATCTGATGCAAGCTCTGGTGGCGTTGTTTCTAAGGCTTTTAAGATAGCCTCTTCAATTTTAAAAATACTCTTATCTAAAGCCTCGGCTACTTCTTGATAAGTAACCATAATTTGTTTAGGAATACCTGTTACTAAGTCACGACCATTCACTGGCATGTCGTCTGGAGGATTGTCTAAATCCTTTAAAGCAGCACCCACATGAATTTTAATTTGTTCTGCAGTACGCTCACCAATTAATAAACTATGATAACGTCTTAATGCTTCCATGATATCTGCAGTAAATTCATCACCCGCAATACGAATACTTTGATCACAAACTATTCCTGCAAGTGCAATAACTGTAATACCTGTTGTACCACCTCCAATATCAATAATCATATTTCCAACTGGTTCTTCCACATCAATACCAATTCCTAATGCAGCTGCCATAGGTTCGTGAATCATATATACTTCTTTAGCACCTGCTTGCTCAGCACTATCACGCACCGCTCTTTTTTCTACTTCAGTAATGGAAGAAGGAATACAAATAACCATTCTCCAACTTGGAGGAAATAAAGGCTTCTTTGGATAAATCATTTTCATCAACTCACGAATCATTAATTCAGCAGCGTTAAAGTCGGCGATTACACCATCTTTTAAGGGGCGAACTGTTTTAATACTTTCATGCGTTTTTTCATGCATCAACAATGCTTTTTTACCTACGCCTAAAACTTCTTTCATATTATTCCTGTTTAA
Source organism: Chitinophagales bacterium (assembly GCA_964203405.1). GTDB lineage: Bacteria > Bacteroidota > Bacteroidia > Chitinophagales > Chitinophagaceae > Sediminibacterium. Next base: position 267,906 of record CAXNLL010000002.1, on the reverse strand, counting down.
AGCAATAATAGAAGGTTCATTCACGACTACTTCATCGTTGTGAATAATAAGCGTGTTGGCTGTACCTAAGTCCATCGCTATTTCCTGCGTAAAAAAATTAAATAATCCCATTGTAGATCGTTATTTGAATAGTTGAAGTTGAATGAAGCAAAATTCATCTAAAATCCTTACAATACAAAGCTTTTTGCAAATGATTCACAAAGTTTTTTTAACCCAAAATTTTATGCAAACTCGTAGCCAATATCTTTTCTAAAATACATGCCTTCAAACTGAATATGGGAGAGTGCTTTTTGCGCTTTTTGAACTGCATCTTGTAGGTCTGTGCCTTTAGAAGTAACTGTTAATACACGACCTCCATTGGTAACGATTGCATTATCTTGAAACCCAGTACCAGCTTGAAATACAAGGCAGTCGGGTAATTGTTGTGCAGCTTCTATTCCAGCAATGGAAAAGTTTTTTTGATAGGAACCTGGGTAGCCACCACTTACAGCCATCACTGTAGCAAAGGCATCGTCATGGTATTGAATATTTACATCTTCTAAAGTGCCATTATCAGCAGCAGCTAGCAGACTTACTAAGTCGGTTTGCAAGCGAGGTAGAATTACCTCTGTTTCTGGGTCCCCCAACCTGCAATTGTATTCAATCACATAGGGTTCTCCCTTGCAATTCATAAGTCCAAAGAACACAAATCCCTTATATACAAGGCCTTCCTGCTGAATACCTTTAATAGTGGGCTCCACAATTTGCGTATTTACCTTAGCCATAAAGGCCTCATCCATAAAGGGAACCGGACTCACACAACCCATGCCACCTGTGTTTAATCCTGTATCGCCCTCGCCAATTCTTTTATAATCCTTGGCATGTCCTATAATTTTATAATTTATCCCGTCGGTTAAAGCAAAAACGCTTACCTCAATGCCTTCTAAAAACTGCTCTATGACTACTTTATCACTGGCTGCTCCAAACTGTTTGTCCTGTAACATTTCTTTAAAACTCGTCAATGCTTCTTGGTGTGTGGTGGCAATAATAACTCCTTTACCAGCCGCTAGTCCATCTGCTTTTAAAACAATGGGTAAGGCATGTGCGCTAATATAGGCAAGGCCTTGCTCATAATTTTCAAGGGTAAATTCTGCATAACTAGCAGTAGGTATTTGATGCCTTTGCATGAAATGCTTACTGAAAGCCTTGCTTCCTTCTAACTGTGCTGCTTTGGCTGAAGGACCAATAATATTGATATGAGCCGTTAAGGGATCGTCATTGAAAAAATCATAAATCCCTTTTACAAGAGGCTCCTCGGGCCCCACTACAATCATTTCTATTTGATTGGCTAGGGCTGCTTTTTTAAGGGCTTCAAAATCATTTATTTCAATAGGTAAATTCGTTCCAAACTGAGCAGTACCAGGGTTTCCAGGGGCTATAAAAATTTCATCACACTGATGACTTTGCGCCATTTTCCATGCTAAAGCATTTTCTCTTCCACCACTACCAATGAGTAAAATATTCATATTTAAAGGGATTGCACCACGAAAGTAAAATTTATTGAATGGATTTTATTAATTTGAGTCAATTAAATAAAACAAATACTTATGTCAGCTACCACTCAGAAACACCCCAAAGGATTATATGTTTTGTTTGCAACAGAAATGTGGGAGCGATTTAACTACTATGGTATGCGTGCTATCTTGGTTTTGTTTTTAACCAAGGCCCTGTTGTTTGACAAAGTTTTTGCCTCTCAAGTATATGGTAGTTATACAGGTTTGGTTTATTTAACACCCCTTTTAGGTGGCTATATAGCCGATAGGTATTGGGGCAATAACCGCTCTATCATTGCAGGTGGCTTGGTGATGGCCATTGGGGAATTTGTACTATTTTTTTGCGGACATTTTTATGAAAATGCAGACCTGGCCATGCCCTTATTTTATATTGGACTGGGATGTATGATTGCAGGCAATGGTTTTTTCAAGCCCAACATTTCAAGTATGGTAGGGCAGTTGTATGCAAAGGGGGACTCTAAAATTGACGCAGCCTACACTATTTTTTATATGGGTATTAATACCGGTGGCGCATTGGGTCCAATGGTCTGTGGTCTCTTTGGAGAAACAGGTAATTCTGGAGATTTTAAATGGGCTTTTTTCGCAGGAGGAGTTGCCATGTTGTTAAGTGTCATTACGCAAATGGTTTTTCAAAAAAAATATTTAGTGAATGCAGAAGGGCAGTCCATTGGAGAGGCGCCTGAAGATGCACCAAAATGGTTTCAAAAAATTCCAGTGATGGTGGGCTTTTTATTTTTAATTTCTTTAGGCACTATTGCATTAGTATATATTGATATTAAAGTAGTGAGTTATTTATTTTGGTTATTACTAGCTTGTATTATTTTAATCGCATTTGTTATTTTTTCAGATAAGTCATTGGATATAATTCAAAAGAAAAAAGTAGCCGTGCTATTTACAGTTTCTTTTTTCGTGATATTTTTCTGGAGCGCTTTTGAACAAGCTGGCGCCTCACTTACTTTTTTCGCTTCAGAAAATACACAAAGAGACTTGGGGTTTTATATAGTACCTGCAAGTTTTTTCCAATCACTTAATTCTTTATTTGTTGTAACACTTGCGCCCTTAGTGGCATGGGTATGGATTAAATTAGGTAAAGCAAAAAGAGAACCCTCTTCTCCTTTTAAAATGGCCATGGGTTTAATGCTATTAGCCATTGGTTATTTATGGATAGCTACTGGAGTGAACGGAGTGGGAACGGGTGTTAAAGTAAGTATGATTTGGTTAATAGGAATGTATATGATGCATACATTTGGCGAACTATGTTTATCACCTATTGGCCTAGCTATTTTCAATAAACTTAGCTCCCATTAAATTCGCCTCTTTATTAATGGCAGTATGGTTTACAGCCAATGCCTTTGCGAATAAATTAGCCGGTGTATTTAGTGCCCTGTATCCTGAAAATGGAAAAATTACTTCTTTTGCAGGCTATCAAATTTCCAACTTGAATGAGTTCTTTATGTTCTTCGTATTCATGGCAGGAATTGCTTCCATTATTCTGTTTTTAATTTCAAATAAGTTGAAAAACTTAATGACCCAGTAATTTTTTTGATGACTAGTTAAAGAACCGGTAATTTATTAAAAGTAAATTTAAATACAATACTGAGCGCACTTTTGAGCGAAGCGAGAGGGAGCGAAGGATTGGTATTTTAAATTTACTTTCTAAATTACTAAAGTACTCCTTTAACAATCTCTTCTACCACTGCAGGATCAAGCAGTGTTGAAGTATCTCCTAAACTTTTCAATTCACCTTCTGCAACTTTGCGAAGTATACGACGCATAATTTTTCCAGAACGAGTTTTAGGAAGACCCGATACAAATTGAATTTTATCTGGCTTGGCAATAGGTCCAATAATTCTAGTGACAGTTTGTAAAATATCTTTTCTAATCAAATTCGCAGAGCCATCTGTGTCTTGACTATGCGATCCAGTATAAATTACATAAGCGTAAATACCTTGTCCTTTAACATCATGCGGATAACCTACTACCGCGCTTTCCACCACACCTGCATGCATATTAATTGCGTTCTCTACTTCAGCCGTGCCAATTCTATGGCCACTTACATTTAATACATCATCCACTCTGCCTGTAATTCTAATTTGACCTAGTTCATTTTTTAAAGCACCATCTCCTGTAAAATATAAATTAGGATAAGTAGCGAAATAATTCGTTCTGCATCTTTCGTGGTCGCCATAAGTAGTTCGAATGGTGGCAGGCCAAGGTTGAGTGATACATAAATTTCCACGATACAAACCTTCTTCGATGGTAGTTACTTCTGCTCCTTTATCATCTACTAAAATAGTTTGCACACCAGGCATCGGATAAGTGGCCCAACCTGGTTTGCCGGGCGTAATACCCGCCATATTAGATATCATAATACCACCTGTTTCTGTTTGCCACCAAGTATCTACAATGGGACATTTTTTCTTACCAATATTTTCATCATACCAATGCCATGCTTCTTCATTAATAGGTTCTCCTACAGTACCTAATACTTTTAAACTACTTAAATCATGTCCTTCCACTGGGCCTAATCCAAAACTCATCAATGATCTTATGGCAGTAGGTGCCGTATATAAAATATTGACTTTGAATTTATCAATGATATCCCAGAATCTTCCTGCATCGGGAAAAGTAGGAATGCCTTCAAACATTAAAGAAGTACCGCCTGCACTCAATGGTGCATATACTATATAACTATGTCCTGTAATCCAACCAATATCTGCCGTACAGAAAAAAAGATCATTGGGTTGGTATTGAAAAACATTTACAAAAGTATAATTGGTGTACACCATATAACCAGCAGTACTATGCACCACGCCCTTAGGTTTACCCGTAGAACCTGAAGTATATAAAATAAATAAAGGATCTTCTGCATCCATTTCTACTGCATCTACTGAACTAATACCTTGCGCTTCTACTTTATTAATTTCATCTTCCCACCAAAGATCACGGCCTTTTAACATGGACACAGCAGTTCTAGTTCTTGTACAAACAATTACATTTTTTATGGTGGTATTGCCTACTAGTGCATCGTCAATAATTGATTTTAACGGAATGTCTTTGGCACCTCGGTAGGCTCCATCGCAAGTAATAATATAAGTAGCTTTTGCATCGTCTAAACGGTCTGCAATACTTTGCGCAGAGAAGCCTCCAAATATTACACTATGAATAGCTCCAATTCTTGCGCAGGCTAATACTGCAATGGCAAGCTCAGGAATCATACCCATATAAATACAAACACGATCTCCTTTTTGCACGCCGTTATTAATAAGCACTTGTGCAAATTGAGAAACATTTAAATGCAATTGTTTATAAGTAATAATGCGGTGATTTTCTTTGGGATCATTGGGCTCCCAAATAATGGCAGGCTTATCTCCATTTTTTACTAAATGTCTATCGATGCAATTTTCTGTAATGTTTAGTTTGCCACCCTTGAACCATTCTACTTTAGGTTCCGTAAAATTCCAATCTAATACCTTATCCCATTTTTTACGCCAAGTAAAATTTTCTGCAATGGCTCCCCAAAATTTTTCTGGATGGTCGATACTATTTTTATAAGCTTCGTGGTAAGCTTCTAAGGTTTTAATTTGATAAGGATAACTCATATACACAGATTGAATAAATAATGATTACCAAATTTACATTTTTCAGTTTAAATATTTAACTTGAATACTCACTGGCCAACAAATAAAAATATGCCTCAAGAAACAAAACAAAATAATATCGCCTTTGTAATAGGCGCTTCTTCGGTGGGCACCTTAATTGAGTGGTATGATTTTTACATTTTTGGAATGTTAGCGACCATTATTTCAAAGCAGTTCTTTCCTGCAGATGCAGGCACAGCGGCACTATTAAGCACTTTGGCTATCTTTGCTGCAGGTTTTATTGTAAGACCTTTTGGAGCCTTGGTCTTTGGAAGACTAGGCGACCTCATTGGACGCAAACACACTTTTTTACTGACCTTAATCATAATGGGAGGTTCTACTTTTGCCATTGGATTGGTACCAGGTTATGCTACTATTGGTTGGGCGGCGCCTATCTTGGTATTAATTCTACGTTTATTACAAGGTTTGGCCTTGGGAGGTGAATATGGAGGAGCAGCTACTTATGTAGCCGAACATGCACCAGCTGGTCAGAGAGGTTTTTGGACAAGTTGGATACAAACTACGGCTACGCTGGGTTTATTTTTAGCCTTAGGTATTATTATATTAATAAGAACGAATCAAGGGGTGGAAAATTTTAGTGCAGAGTGGGGTGGATGGAGATATCCTTTTTGGATATCCATTTTACTAGTAGGCGTTTCTGTATTAATTAGAATGCGCATGAGTGAATCACCCATGTTTACTAAATTAAAATCAGAAGGAAAAACTTCAACCAATCCTTTGAAAGAAAGTTTTGGGCAAAAGGCCAATTTTAAAATGGTTTTATTGGCATTGTTTGGAGCTGTGATGGGACAAGGGGTTGTTTGGTATACAGGACAATTTTATGCGCAAAGTTTTATTGAAACAGTTTGTAAAGTGGAGTTTGTACAATCACGAAATGTAATGCTGATTGCAATACTAATGGCCACGCCCTGCTTTGTTTTATTTGGTTGGTTAAGTGATAAAGTAGGCAGAAAATGGATTATGTTAATAGGCATGTTAGCAGCTGTGCTTACTTATAGGCCTATTTATAAAGAATTTATAAATATTACTTCAGCTGCGAATAGAACTAAAATAGTAGATGCAAGACTTACCAGTACCATGACAAGTTATCCTATTTATGATGCCAAGGATAAAACAAAAATATATTTGAAGCAGCAAACAGATACTACTTATTATGATGGGTCTGTTTTTAAATATTACAGAACAGATACTATTATATTGAAAGCGCCAAGAGATGAAACAAGGCCTATTACTTTAATTAATCCTGATATGATTCAGTATAGTTCGCCTAAGCCGAATTTGGTAGTGGAGAAAACGATGGGAAATTCGGCGTATTGGGATATGATTTGGTTGGTCTTTATTCAAATTGTATATGTAACCATGGTCTATGGTCCTATTGCCGCTTTCTTGGTAGAAATGTTTCCTACAAAAATTAGGTATACATCCATGTCACTTCCTTATCATATAGGTAATGGCGTATTTGGAGGATTGGTTCCTTTTTTAGGTACTTTAATTGTAGAGTTTACTAAAAGTTCAGCAAATCCTGCTGGCGATTCTTTAGCAGGCTTATGGTATCCGATTGGAGTCGCTTCTGTATGTTTTATTATTGGACTTATATATTTAACCAATAAAATAGATAAAAATGTAATGGACTAATTAAAACGTAATGGAGATATGGCTTAAGTCCTTATGTTTATTCTTCTTTAAAATAAAAATTATATGAATACGATTAAAAAATTATTAGGATATGTATGGATGCTGATAGCGCCCATTATTATCTTTTTTTTAGTATATGAAGCTTACGATAAAATTTCAAAAGCTCCTGCTGCTACACAGTCGAATGTTATTTTGCAGTGGGTTATTATATTATTAATTTTTACACCTATTTGTGTGGGCTTTTTTATATTCGGCAGCTATGCTAGCAAGGGTGAATATGATCATTTACCTGCGACATCTTCTGAAATAGATTAGTGGTAAAATCATTTTATATAAGTAGTTTTGATCTATGTCTTTAGTAGTAAATACCCTTTGTAAAAATTACGGCCATCAAGTGGCGGTAGATGAAGTTTCCTTTGAATTGAAGCCTGGAGAAATTGTTGGTTTTTTAGGGCCCAATGGCGCTGGAAAATCTACTACTCTAAAAATGCTCGCTGGTTTTTTAGAAGCGGATAAGGGGTCTATTTTATTGAATGCATCTGCAGTTCATCCAAATGCAAGTGATGTAAAAAAACAAATTGGCTACCTGCCAGAATCAAATGCATTATACCAGGACTTATATGTGAAAGAATATTTACAGTTTTTAACTGCTGTTCATTCTATAACGAATGCAGCCGAAGCCATTAGTGCTGTCATCGAGCAAACGGGTCTTCAGTCAATGCAACATAAAAAAATAGCAGCCCTCTCCAAAGGATATAAACAAAGACTAGGTATTGCAGCTGCCATTATACATAAGCCTAAACTTATTTTATTAGATGAACCTACGGCGGGTTTAGATCCCAATCAATTAATTGAAATCAGGGCCTTGATACAATCGTTAAGCAAGGACACCATGATTTTATTTTCAACACATATCTTACAAGAGGTTACGGCCATATGTGATCGAGTGTTAGTATTACACCAAGGAAAGCTAGTGGCAGACGAGCCCATAGGCCAGTTATTGGAAAAACACGATGCAAGTTTAGAAGAAATATTCAAAATGCTTACCCATTAAAAAAAAGGGTGTAAATTGCAGTCTCCTTTTGACTTTAAACCATTGAAAGTAAAAATTAAATAATTTATATGAGTTACATTATTGAAGTACGTGCAAGACAAATTTTAGACAGTCGTGGAAATCCTACTGTAGAAGTAGATGTATTAACGGACGAAGGGGCTTTGGGCCGTGCTGCAGTGCCAAGTGGTGCAAGTACAGGTATTCATGAAGCAGTAGAATTAAGAGATAACGACAAGAAAAAATACGTTGGTAAAGGTGTATTAAAGGCTGTAAAAAATGTAAACGATTTAATTGCAAAATCTATCACTGGTTTTGATATTACTGCGCAAGCAGAGATTGATCAAATTATGATTGACTTAGACGGCACGCCGAATAAAAGCAAATTAGGAGCCAATGCAATACTTAGCAGTAAGTATGGCCGTTGCCAAAGCAGCAGCTGAAGAAGCGAACCTTCCTTTATACAGATATATTGGTGGCACGAATGCAAGAACATTACCGATGCCCATGATGAATATTTTAAACGGTGGAGCACACGCTGATAATAAAATTGACTTCCAAGAGTTCATGGTTATGCCAGTGGGCGCAACTAGTTTCAGTGAAGGACTTCGTTGGGGCGTTGAAATTTTCCACCAATTAAAAAGTACTTTAAAGAAAAAAGGATATAGCACGAATGTGGGTGATGAAGGCGGATTTGCACCAAATATTCAAAGCAATGAAGAAGCGATTGAAACTGTACTTGAGTCAATTCAAGCAGCTGGTTATAAAACAGGAAGCCAAATAGCAATAGCAATGGATGCAGCGAATAGTGAACTTTGGAATGCGAAGAAGAAAAAATATGTTTTCCATAAAAGTTCTGGTAAAGAAATGAGCAGCGACCAATTAGTAAAGTATTGGGAAAGCTGGGTGAAAAAATATCCTATCGTATCTATTGAAGATGGTATGGCTGAAGACGATTGGGCAGGTTGGAAAAATTTAACTGAAACCATTGGCGATAAATGTCAATTAGTAGGGGACGATTTATTTGTAACCAATGTAAAAAGAATTCAAACAGGTATTGATAAGAAAATTGCCAATGGCTTACTTGTGAAAGTGAACCAAATTGGTACTTTAACTGAAACCATCAATGCAGTAAGTTTAGCACAACACAATGGTTACAATACCATTATGTCACATAGAAGTGGTGAAACAGAAGACACTACTATTGCCGATTTAGCCGTGGCTTTAAATTGCGGTCAAATTAAGACAGGTTCTGCTTCTCGTTCCGATCGTATGGCTAAGTACAACCAATTAATTCGTATCGAAGAACAGTTAGGTGAAACAGGTGTTTTCCCAACTAAGGGCAAGTTGAAGTTTGGCACTAAATAAAGATACCCACTCTTAAAATACGAAGAGGAGCTCCCAGGGGCTCCTCTTTTTTTTGTCATATCATGAGAACTATCTTAATTTTACGCCAAGTCTTCAATATGAAATTCATTAAAAAAATAATGCCCTATGTAGCCAATCGTTACTTTATTGTAAGTATTGGATTTGTGGTATGGATGTTGTTTTTTGACCAAAGAGATTTTTTTCAACAAAGAGAAAGAGCAGCAGAACTTAAAAAAGTAGAAGACGCTAAAAAATATTATCAAAAAGAAATAGAGTACACGCAAAAGCAATTGAATAATATTCAAAATAATAAATCGGCTATTGAAAAATATGCCCGTGAAAGATATTTACTACGCAGAGAAGGAGAGGAGCTGTATTTGTTTGAAGATACACTCCATACCAGCACAAAATAATGACAAAGAAAGAACGCTACGAATTAGTGCTTGCTTATTTTCAAGAGCAAGTGCCTATTGCTGAAACGGAGCTGCTGTATGAGAATCCCTTTCAATTATTAGTAGCTGTTATTTTATCGGCACAGTGCACTGACAAACGCGTCAACTTAACCACGCCTGCTATTTTTAAACAATTTCCTACCCCTCAAAAAATGTCCAAGGCTAGTTTTGAGCAAATGTTTGCACTTATAAAAAGCATTTCTTATCCTAATAATAAGGCCAAGCATTTAATTGGCATGAGTCAATTATTAGTAGACAATTTTAATGCAGAAGTGCCTTTGACAGTGGATGCGTTAATTACACTTCCTGGCGTAGGACGCAAGACAGCCAATGTAATTACCTCTGTGGTGGACAAGCAACCTAATATGGCGGTAGATACCCATGTATTTAGAGTCAGTAGAAGATTGGGCCTGGTACCCATGACTGCTACTACGCCCTTGGCAGTAGAGAAAGCATTAATAAAACATATTCCAACAGCGCTTGTTCATACAGCACATCATTGGTTAATACTACATGGCAGGTATACCTGTTTGGCAAGAAGCCCTAAATGTAATGCCTGTGGCTTAGTTTCTTTTTGTAAGGAAGGGGCAAAAAAAAGCGCCTCTTAAATTAGAGACGCTTTATTATAAGTTAAGGCTGAATATTTTATCAGCTATTAATACACTACAAATATTGTTCTACTGCTGTTACTAATTCTTGTTTAGTAATAGGAACGCCCATGATTTTATTATAACCTTTAGCGTCTACAAAATATTTATCGCGAATAATTTTAATTAATTGCCCGTTGTTAATTTCTGGAATAACCACAGTTTCAAAATTCTTTAAAATATCGCCTAAGTTTTTAGGGAAAGGACGCATGTACTTAATATGTGCATGACTTACTGCTTTGCCTTGACTTTGTAAATGAAGTGCGGCACTCTTAATAGTTCCATAAGTAGAACCCCATCCAAGTATTAATACTTTTCCTTTTTCAGCACCAGTATCAATGGTTTGTAAAGGAATATAGTCTGCAATTTTATCTACTTTAGCTTCTCTTGATTTCACCATGAATTCGTGGTTCTCAGAATCATAGCTTACGTTTCCGGTTTCTGCTTGTTTTTCTAATCCACCAATTCTATGCTCTAAACCTGGTGTACCTGGAATTGCCCAAGGTCTTGCGCCTTTTTCATTTCTCTTATAAGGAAGGAATTTTTCTTCGCCTTCGTCTAATGCTTTTTTAAATTTCACTTCGATAGTAGGTAAGTCGGCAGCAGAAGGGAATTTCCAGGGTTCAGCGCCATTAGCAATATATCCATCACTTAATAAAATAACCGGAGTCATATGTTGAAGCGCAATTCTAACTGCCTCAAATGCTAAATCAAAACAATCACTAGGTGTTGAAGTGGCAATAATAGGAATAGGCGCCTCACCATTTCTTCCATAATAGGCTTGCATTAAATCGCTTTGCTCAGTTTTAGTTGGTAAGCCTGTTGAAGGGCCCCCTCTTTGAATATTCACAATCACTAAAGGAATCTCTAACATCATGGCAAGTCCCATGGCCTCTGTTTTTAAAGCCATACCTGGTCCTGAAGTAGTGGTTAATCCAATAGAACCACCATAACTTGCGCCAATAGCAGCACTAATACCAGCAATCTCATCTTCTGCTTGGAAAGTTTTTACATTAAAGTTCTTGTACTTACTTAATTCATGTAAGATATCGGTAGCAGGTGTAATAGGATAACTTCCTAAAAATATTTGTAAACCACTTTTTTGACCAGCGGCAATTAAACCCATTGATAAAGCTTGGTTACCCATGATACTTCTGTAAACACCTGGCTCCATTTTTGCTTTTTCTACTTTGTATCTAGAAGAAAAAAGTTCAGCTGTTTCGCCATAGAAATAACCTGCTTTTAATACATCGATATTACTATTTAAAATAGATTCTTTCTTTTTGAACTTATCTTTTAAATATTCAATAGTGGTATCTAAATCTCTGTTGTATAACCAATAAATCATACCCAATACAAACATGTTCTTCGCACGGTCTCTTTCTTTGTTACCCAAGTCTGTATAGGCTTTTAGGGCTTCACGTGTTAATTTAGTGACGTCTACTTTTGTTAAATCATATCCATCTAAACTGCCATCTTCTAATGGATTAATTCCATCAGGGTAGGCAGCTAAGCGTAAATTCTTTGTATCAAAACCTTCAATGTTCGCAATAATTTTTCCGCCTTTTTTTAAGCCTTTTAAATTTACTTTTAAAGCGGCTGCATTCATCGCAACCAATACATCACAAATATCACCTGGTGTATATACTCTATTAGAACTAAAATGAATTTGGAATCCACTTACACCTGGAAGGGTACCTAATGGAGCTCTGATTTCCGCAGGGAAATCGGGGAAAGTAGCTAAATCAATACCTAATAAGGCAGTGTTATTGGTAAATTGCTGACCCGTTAATTGCATACCATCACCACTATCACCCGCAAATTTTATAACTACATCCTGTAAAACAACTTCTTTTTGCATATTCGATTTAATTGGAGCACGAAGGTACAAATCCGAGGGCTAAAACCTTAACTTTTTATAGTTTTTTTATAGTTTTCTTGTCTACCTTCCCGGCCACAAAGCTTTGATATTATGCTTATTGGGCCTTTTTTTACCTATTGAGTCAATTTTTACTACTCATTCTGCCCGCTCAGTCAATGGCAGTGTCGCTTTATTAGCAAAAATGGGGGGCTTATTAAAAAAGCGAGCGCATTCCGCTTTGATAAGATCACCCAATATCTAGGGCTTAAAAATGCCTTGAATTAACCTTTTTTAGACAATCATTCAAAGTATTTAGTATTTTTATAGTAGAAAAAAAACTTAAAACTATGGCTATTTTTAAATCGGGTAACCCAACACTTACTGAAAAAATATTTGATAAGAGTTTGCATAGTAATGCACAATCTTTTGGCGTAATGAGCATTCGTGGTACTATTCAAAAATTTGGTTTTTTATTAATCATGGTCATGGCATCGGCTATGTACGTTTGGAATGTATATGCTGAAGGCAATACAAGTTCTGCCACCACTTATATGTTAGTGGGCGCTATTGGTGGTTTTGTCGTAGCCTTAGTGATGATGTTTAAGCCTCAGTGGGCTGGTTATATTGCACCTGCATATGGAATACTAGAAGGATTATTTATTGGAGGTATTAGTGCTTTTTTTAATGAGATGTTTCAAAAAACCTATCCCAATATTATACTACATGCAGTGGGTTTAACTTTAGGCGTAGCGCTTTCTATGTTCTTATTATATAATTTTAGAATTATCAGTGTAACCAATCGCTTCCGTTCTATTATTATGTCGGCCACCATGGGTATTGGTTTATTTTATTTAATTGTTTGGATACTGGGAATGTTTGGAGTGAATATGGGTTTTGCATTTGATAGCTCTCCATTAAGTATTGGAATTAGTTTATTTATAGTAGGTATTGCCGCTTTAAATTTATTATTAGATTTTGATGCCATTGAAAAAGCCGCTGAAATGGGTGCGCCTAAATATATGGAATGGTATGGTGCCTTCGGATTACTAGTTACTTTAGTATGGTTGTATATGGAAATTTTAAGATTGCTGAGTAAATTAAACTCGAAAGACTAGTGGGAATATTTATCCCTTTTAATAAAAATTATAATGGAGTTTAAGCGGGGTAAATTATCGAACGAGCAACTTGTACATCTATATAAATCTTTGCTTTTGCCAAGGATGATAGAAGATAAAATGTTGCTTTTACTTCGTCAAGGAAAAATTAGCAAATGGTTTAGTGGTATTGGGCAAGAAGCCATCGCAGTAGGGGCTAGCTTAGCTATGGATCCTACTGAATGGATCATGCCCTTGCATAGAAATTTAGGTGTATTTACTGCACGTAATATGCCATTAATTGATTTATTTAAACAATGGCAAGGATATAAGTCGGGTTATAGTAAAGCGCGCGAAAGAAGTTTTCATTTTGGTTCTAAAGCACATCATGTATGTGGTATGATTTCTCATTTAGGCCCTCAATTAGCTATCGCTGATGGCGTTGCACTCGCTTACCAACAAAGAGGACAATTAAAAGCCACTTTAGCATTTACAGGTGAGGGAGGAACAAGTGAAGGTGATTTTCATGAAGCCTTAAACGTAGCCGCTGTATGGGGACTGCCCGTTATTTTTATTATTGAAAATAATGGATACGGATTAAGCACGCCTACCAATGAACAATACAAATGTGATTATTTAGTAGACCGTGCCAAAGGTTATGGTATTGATGGTATTCGCATTGATGGTAATAATATTTTAGAGGTATACGATACGGTGAGAGGTGTAAGAGATTATTGTATTAATAATCAACGCCCTTATTTAATTGAGTGTACCACTTTTAGAATGCGTGGGCATGAAGAAGCAAGTGGTGTGAAATATGTTCCAAAAGAATTAATGGAAACATGGTCAAGAAAAGATCCTATTAAAAATTACGAGCAATATTTAGTGAAAGAAAAAGTGATCACTGAAATGGAAGTGGCTACGATGAGAAATGATTTAAAAAAAAGTATTGAAGCCGATTTAAAAATAGCGATGGAGCCCGAAAGCTGGGAGCCATCTATTCAAGAAGAAATTGCAGATTTATTTGCACCTACTTTACCTAATACTATTTTGAATTTTACAGAACTAAATAATCCTATCTTAACGAAGAAACGTTTTATAGAAGCTATTAGTGAAGCCTTAAGACAATCCATGGTACTTTATCCTGAATTAATTATTATGGGCCAGGACATTGCAGAATATGGAGGGGCTTTTAAAGTAACAGAAGGTTTTGTACAACAATTTGGAAAACAAAGAGTGCGCAATACACCTATTTGTGAAAGTGCCATTGTAGGTGCTGCCTTGGGATTAAGTTTAGAAGGCATTAAGTCGGTGATGGAAATGCAGTTTGCCGATTTTGTAACAGTTGGCTTTAATCAAATTGTAAATAATTTAGCGAAAATAAATTACAGATGGGGACAGAATGCAGATGTGGTGATTCGTATGCCAACAGGCGCGGGCGTAGGAGCGGGCCCTTTTCATTCTCAATCGAATGAGGCCTGGTTCACGCATGTGCCCGGATTAAAAGTGGTTTACCCATCTAATCCTATTGATGCAAAAGGTTTATTGATTGCTGCCTTAGCCGATCCTAATCCCATACTTTATTTTGAACATAAAGTAATGTATAGAAGTATTGAAGCAGAAGTGCCCGATGAATATTATCAAATTCCTATTGGAAAGGCTGCGCTATTAAGTGAAGGAGAAGCCGCTTGTATAATTACTTATGGTATGGGTGTGCATTGGGCAAAACAATATCAAGCAGCGCATAGTGAAGCCTCTATTTCTATTGTAGATTTAAGAACCTTGTCACCCTTAGATTATGAAGCCATCGAAAAAGTGGTGAAGGCCACGGGGAAAGTAATGGTCCTACACGAGGATAATTTAACCGGTGGTATTGGTGGAGAAATTAGTGCATGGATTGCAGAGCACTGCTTTGAATATTTAGACGCACCTGTTATGCGCTGTGCTTCTTTAGATACACCTATTCCATTTAATACTGTTTTAGAAAAACAATACTTAGCGAATAGCAGGTTAGAAGAAATGATGCAAAAACTGCTTTCTTATTAATTAGGGTTATTAATACGATACACACGAAGGAAATTTCCTCCCAATACTTTACTTACATCTTTATTAGAATAACCTCTTGCTATTAATGCTTTGTGTAAATGCAGGATAGTCTAAAACAGTCTTTAATTCTTTGGGTGCAGAGTTAATACCATCGAAGTCAGATCCAATGCCTACATGGTCTATGCCTATTAATTTTACAATATGGTCAAAGTGTTGCATGAGTTGTTCTAAGTCTGGTTTGATGGCTTCGCTTTGTTCAGGATATTTCTCAGAGACCATGGTGAATGCATATTCACGTTGCAAGCCAGTGGCTAATAATGAATCTATTTCTGCTTTATGATTATTTCTAAAGGCCGCATCTTTTTTACTAAAATTACTATCCACAAAACCAGAGAAGAAATTTAAATGTATCACACCACCATTTTTTCCTACTGCCATAATTTGATCATCTTTTAAATTTCTTGTAACTGGACAAATACTATAAGCATTACTATGGGATGCAATCACAGGTTTAGTAGTGGTATTAATCGCATCCCAGAAAGTGGCTTCCCCCACATGTGAAATGTCTACAATCATACCTAGCTTATTCATGCGTGCTATAATTTCTTTACCAAAACTAGTCAAGCCCTTGGGTCCTGTATAGCTAGGATCTTTTTCAGCGGTATGAGAGCTAGCCCATGAAGGGGAGTTGTTCCAAGTAAGTGTCATGTAGCGAACACCTCTATTATAAAAAGTATCTAGTCTATCAATATTATCTTCAATCATATGACCACCTTCCACTCCATACTGTGCCACAATTTTATTTTCTTTCAAAGCTTTTTGAATTTGCTTCCAAGTTTTCGCTATCACAATTTTGTCAGGGTTTCTATTAGCAACAGCTTCTAAGGTATCCATGGATCTCATTGCCCATGCATAAGGGTTGGCTTTTTCGCCATCGCACCAAACTGAAAATAATTGGTAGTCTAATCCCCCAGTTTTCATTCGCTTTAAATCGGAGTGGTTGATGCCGGTAAGGTCCTGGTCAAGGCTTACTTTTTTTTCGATACATGCAGTGATGCAATCATTGTGGGTATCTACTAATATCGATTTATAGTGAATGGCTTGGGCATTGGCGCCGCCTGAAATAAGCAAAAAAAGGGCTGCTAAGTATTTCATAGTATAGGATTGTTTTGATTGACAACTAAAATAGCTATTTTTGCGCACAGAAAACCGACTATGTTAGACAAACTAGAAGCCATAAAAGCAAGATTTCAGCAAGTGGGCGTGGCTTTGACCAATCCAGAGATCATCAATAACCAATCAGAATTTGGTAAAATGAGCAAGGAATACCGTTCCTTGGAGAAGATTATTATACCTTATGAGCGTTATATGAAGGTGTTGGAAGAGCATAAGTTTGCCAAAGAAACTTTGAATGGAGATGATGCAGAAATGAGAGAATTGGCAAAAATGGAAATGCCAGGATTGGATGCAGAAAAAGAAACACTTGAAAAAGATTTAACGAAATTATTAATACCCAAGGATCCGCAGGACGACAAGAATGCCATTATTGAATTAAGAGCAGGTACAGGTGGTGATGAAGCAAGTTTATTTGTGGGTGATTTACTGACGATGTACACAAGGTATTGTCAGAAAAAAGGATGGAAAGTAGCATTAGTAAGTGAGAGTGAAGGTTCAGTGGGTGGATATAAAGAAGTCATATTAGAAGTAGTGGGTGAAGATGTATATGGTACCATGAAATTTGAAAGTGGCGTGCACCGCGTGCAACGTGTACCTTCTACTGAAACGCAAGGTAGGGTGCATACTTCAGCAGCTACCGTGGCCGTGATGCCTGAAGCAGAAGAAGTAGACTTTGTATTGAATCCTGCAGATGTAAAAATGGAAACTTCTCGAAGTGGTGGTGCGGGTGGACAAAACGTAAATAAGGTAGAGACGAAAGTAATGTTAACGCATATACCTACGGGCACTGTTATTATTTGTCAAACAGAGCGTTCTCAATTAGGTAATAGAGAAAAGGCAATGACCATGATGCGTACTAAATTATTTGAAGAGCAAGTGCGTAAACAAGAAGATGAAATTTCAAGACATCGTAAAACATTGGTAAGTACAGGAGATAGAAGTGCTAAGATTAGAACTTATAATTGGCCGCAAGGCAGAGTCACAGACCACCGCGTAGGGGTTACTTCTTATAACTTAGACGCCGTTATTAATGGAGAGATAGAAGAATTTATAGAAGCCTTACAAGTAGCAGAGAATGCAGAGAAGATGTTGGTGAAACAATAATACAAACTTTATTTTCCAGCAATCGTTTTTTCCCATTCCCAGGCCGTACGCATCATTTCGTTTAAATCAAACTTACAATGCCAGCCTAGTTTTTGAACGGCATAGTCGTTGTTGGCATAAATAGCCACAATATCACCCGCCCTTCTTGGTCCAATCTCGTAATTTAATTTTACACCCGATACTTTTTCAAAAGCTTCAATGGCTTCTAGTACAGATATGCCATTGCCTGTGCCTAAATTAAAAATATCGCAATGATTTAATTTATTTTCTTTGATAGAAAGTTGTAAAGCTAAAGTATGTGCGTGTGCAATATCGCAAACATGAATATAATCGCGAATACAACTACCATCGCGGGTATCGTAATCATTGCCATGTACTTGCATCTTTGGTAATTTACCAATAGCAGTTTGTGTAATAGCGGGTACTAAGTTTTGAGGACGACCAATAGGTAGTTCGCCAATAGCAATAGAAGGATGGGCGCCTACTGGATTAAAATAACGAAGTAGTATAGCAGAAAGTGGATGCGCCACTGCGGTATCGTGCACGATAGTTTCCCCCATTTGTTTAGTAGCTCCATAAGGGGAGGCTGCTGTTTTTAAAGGCGTTTGTTCTGTGACAGGAATTTTATCTGGATTACCATACACTGTGCAAGAGGAAGAAAAAATAAAATGCTTGGCTTGGTATTGAACCGATAATTGTAAAAGGTTAATTAAAGAACTAATATTATTTTGATAATAGTCCAGTGGCATTTCAACCGATTCACCCACTGCTTTATAGGCAGCAAAATGAATAATGCCTGTAATGTTTTTATGTTGGATAAAAATTTGCTCAGCCGCTTTTTTATCCGTTAAATCAATCTCGTAATTTTTAATTTTTTTTCCTGTAATTTTTTCAATGCCTTTTAAACTGTCAGCAGATGATCTTGATAAATTATCGGCAGAGATGACCTCAAATCCATTTTCTATTAAATCCACAATGGTATGAGCGCCAATATAGCCAGTCCCGCCTGTAACAAGAATAGTTTGCATTGAAAATTATTTGCAACAAAAGTAACGAAAATTATGCTTTGCTTGCTAGGGTAAATCCAAGCGTGGTACCTACATTCACCGCGCTTCTCACATGAATGGTTTCTCCGTGCGCCTCCACTATATGTTTGCAAATAGCTAGTCCTAAACCCGTACCGCCAATTTCACGGGCCCTTGCATCATCGGTTCGGTAGAACCTTTCAAATAAACGGGGTAAATGTTCTTCTGCAATACCCGTTCCATCATCACTTATTTCAATAAGTATTTTTTGGTCCTCCATCTTATAAACACTGGCTATAACTTGCCCATCTATTTTACCATACTTAGCAGCGTTTGATAAAATATTCACTAGCACTTGATAAATTTTATTTTTATCCGCAAATACAGAAGTGGGTGTTTCAGATCCTTTTTTAAATTGAAATTGAATATTTTTTTTAATCCATTTCACACTTAAATTATTCACCGCTTCTGAAATAATATCTTGAATAATAAAAGACTGCTTTAAGATAGGATCTTTATTAATTTCTAAATTGGTGATCGCATCTACATCGCTTAATAATTGAACTAGCCTTTGTACATTAGATTGTGCCTGTTCTACAAATTTTTTGCCTGTAATGGGTTCGTCCATGGCGCCATCGCCTAATAATTCTAAATAACCCTGAATGGCGAATATGGGTGTTTTAATTTCGTGCGATAAGTTTTGTAAAAATTCTTTTCTAAAAGCTTCATTAGATTGCAGGTCCTGAATTTCTTTTGCTTTTTGAGCTGCCCATTCTTCTACATCTTCTCTTACATCGTCAATACCTTTTCGAGGCAGTACATATTTTTGATAAGCTTCTTCTCTTTTACTCGCCTTGGTTTGAGAAATAAGTTTATAGATTAATTTTATTTTACGATAAATAAAATATTCTAAAAGTTGACCCATTAAAAAATAGATACTAATAAAGCTTACAATAAAATAAGTAATGCACAATTTTGCATTCGAAAAAAGCATGAAAATGCTTAAAGCTACTAAGGTAGCGATCACTAGCGCAGTGAGTGCCGCCAATTGTTTGGGCGATAAGTTCTTTTCTTTAAACATGTAAACAAAGCCTCGTTCTAAGAGGCAGTATGAAGGTATTAAATCTTCCTAATAATAGATCTAATAAATTGATTTAATAATCGAATTTGTAGCCTACCCCTTTTACAGTGGTGATACATTCGATACCTAATTTGGCTCTAATTTTTCTAACGTGTACATCAATAGTGCGGTCTCCTACAATCACATCGTTTCCCCATACTTGAGATAGAATCTCTCCTCTTAAAAATACGCGACCTGGTTGAGCGGCTAATAAGTATAATAATTCAAATTCTTTTTTGGCAAGTACATGGGTCACGCCTTTCAATACCGTTTTATATTGTGTGATATCAATTATTAAATCATTGACAGTAATTACTTTTTTATCTGATTCAGCAGGTTGTAATCGTCTAAATAAAGCCGTAATTCTACTTACTAATACTTTAGGGCTAATGGGTTTGCTAATAAAATCATCACCTCCTAATTCTAATCCTTTAATATGGGAAGCTTCATCGTTTAAGGCAGTAAGTAAAACAATAAGTGTTTTATCGAATTGTTTCTGCGTTCTTAAATATTCACAAACTTCAAATCCAGTTCTCTTGGGCATCATCACATCCAAAATAATACAGTCTGGTGCAAAGGAGTTTGCTTTTTCAATGGCCTCGCTGCCATCTTTGGCAGTGGCTACTTCATAGCCTAACTTATTTAAATGAAAGCTGATAATTTCAATTATATCTGGCTCGTCGTCTGCAATTAATATTTTTATAGGTGCTTCCATAGTTATAAGTGCAAAATTACCCTTTAAATATCAGATCTATGAAGGGGGTTTACATTATCAAATTGTTAACTAACCAATATTTATAGGTTAAGAATGGCTGTCAATATATTTAATATAAGGGTTATGCTCTTTTTCCCTGCCCCAAGTAGTGACTGGTCCGTGACCGGAGTAAATAGTAAGTGAATCAGGTAAAGGAAATATTTGTTCGCGAATACTTTTTATTAAATCTTGAGGGTTAGCCCCTGGTAAGTCTGTTCGACCCACACCATCTTTAAAAATAAGGTCTCCACCAATCATAAAATCTTGTTCTACATGATAGAAACAAACACTACCTGGGGAATGGCCCGGGGTAAGTAATACTTTGAATGCATCATTACCCAATGGAATGATTTCACCTTCTTGTATATATTGAATGGGTCCTTTATAGGCTTCCGTAGGAGCCCCCCATTTAGCAGCAGCCTCAGGTAAACGGTCTAATACAATTTGTTCATTGGGATGAATATGGGCTGTCAGTCCATAGGTTTCACTAACATAATTATTACCAAAGACATGGTCTAAATGACAATGTGTATTTAATAATAGGGTGGGCGTTAAATTTTCTTTACGAATAAAATCAGATAATATTTTTTCTTCGATACGGGTATAGCAACCTGGATCAATAATAATAGCTTCCTTTAACTCATTATATAAAACATAAGTATTTTCTTGAAAAGCGCTAAAGCAAAAATCTTGGATGGTAATCATAATTATTTATGGGCGCTTAGGTGTTGACAGATATTTTTTACAATCATAGGACCTTCATAAATAAATCCTGTCCAAATTTGAACTAAGGAAGCACCTGCATTTATTTTTGACTGTGCATCGGCTCCGGTAAAAATACCGCCACTAGCAATTATAGGAATACGACCTGAGATGCCTTTATGTAAATATTTTAATACTTCATTTGATTTTTCTAATAGAGGTTGGCCACTTAATCCTCCTGCGCCCATTTTTTTTCCTTTCTCTTGGTTCATTGTATTAAGTAAGCTGCGATCAATGGTGGTATTGGTTGCGACCAGTCCGTCTATTTTTATTTCATTGGTTAATGCAATAATATCATCTAATGCACTTGTTTCTAAATCGGGTGCTATTTTTAATAAAATAGGTTTATTATTTTTATTTAAGTTTTGTAGTTCTGAAAATATTTTTCTTAAAGATTCTTTTTCTTGCAGTTCGCGCAGTCCTGGTGTATTGGGAGAACTTACATTCACTACAAAATAATCCACTACTTCTTCAAGGCCTATAAAGTTGGTGCAATAATCTTTCCAGGCATCAGCGTTTTCGGTCACTTTATTTTTTCCAATATTTCCACCTACTATTAAAGGGGAATTATTTTTTGCTTTTCTATCTTTTAATCTTTTTGAAATAATGTCTAAGCCTTCATTGTTAAAACCCATTCTATTGATTAATGCTTTTTGATCGGGTATTCTAAATAAACGAGGTTGTGCATTGCCTGCCTGTGGTTTCGGTGTGACCGTTCCAATTTCAACAAATCCAAAACCTAGCATTTCTAATTCATTTAAATAAGCTGCATTTTTATCAAAGCCGGCGCCTAAACCAACGGGGTTGGGGAAGTTTAGCCCAAAGCAAGTTTTAGATAAATCGGATGCACTGTATTGGAATTGTTTGGCTAATTGATTTTTTACCAAAGGGAGGGAATGTGCCAATTGCAAACCGCCCATACTAAGATGATGTGCAGTTTCCGGAGGGAGCACAAATAAGCTGTTTCGTAGCAATGAATATAGCATACTACAAATTTACGATGAAATATTTAGTTGCATAAACAACTTTTTACAAAAATGACTACATTTAGGGTGTTAAAATTCATATTTTATGCAAGAAGCGTATATCGTTGCAGGCTTTAGAACAGCTGTTACAAAAAGTAAAAAAGGTGGTTTCAGATTCATGCGTTCCGATGAATTAGCCATTGAAGTCATCAAGGGTTTAATGAAAACTTTACCTGCTGTTGATCCAAAATTAGTAGATGATGTGATTGTGGGCAATGCAGTTCCTGAAGCAGAACAAGGATTACAGTTTGGAAGAATTATTGCAGCGAAAGCTTTAGGCATTGAAGTACCTGGTATTACTATTAATAGATATTGTGCAAGTGGTTTAGAAAGTATTGCTATGGCCACTGCAAAAATAAGAACAGGGATGGCGCAATGTATTATTGCAGGTGGAACAGAATCGATGTCGATGGTCCCAACCGCAGGCTGGAAAACGGTTCCAGCGTATTCTATTACAGTAGATGAACCTGATTATTATTTATCGATGGGTTTAACTGCAGAGGCAGTAGCCAACGAATATAAAATTTCAAGAGAAGATCAAGATGCATTTGCATTAGCGTCACATCAAAAAGCAAAACAAGCTATTGATAATGGTTATTTCAAAAAAGGAATCTTACCTATTGAAATAAATGAAACCTATATCAATGAAAAAAATAAAAGAGCCAATCGAACTTATACCATAGATACAGATGAAGGCGTAAGAGCAGATACCACTATTGAAGCATTGGCTAAATTAAAACCAGCTTTTGCTGTAAAAGGTTCTGTGACGGCAGGTAACTCCTCTCAAACAAGTGATGGTTCAAGTTTTGTAATGGTGATGAGTGAAAAATTAATGAATTCTTTGGGTTTAAAACCTATAGGTCGTTTAGTGAACTGCGCTTCTGCAGGAGTGCACCCAAGAATTATGGGCATTGGTCCTATTGAGGCTGTGCCAAAAGTACTAAAGCAGGCGGGTATGACACAGGATCAAATTGATTTATTTGAACTAAATGAAGCCTTTGCCTCTCAGTCTTTAGCGGTTATTAGAACCCTTAATTTAGATACAAATAAAGTCAATATTAACGGCGGCGCCATTGCCTTGGGCCATCCTTTGGGCTGCACAGGCAGCAAATTAACCGTGCAAATTTTGAACGATTTAGAGCGCCTTCATAAGAAATACGGCATAGTGACTGCCTGCGTGGGCGGAGGTCAGGGTATTGCCGGCATCATTGAAAGAATGTAAATCCTAGTAGAAACCCTACCATACATCACAAAAGCTGCACCTTTTCTTGGCTTTTTTCTCCATTTTTTGCCTAAAATATAATAGCTTAGGTACTCTATTTATTTCAAAATAAGTAAATTAATAACTATGCGTATATCTATTCTTGGGTCTATTGTATTGGCATCTATTTTGTCAATCACTAATTTATCAGCACAGAAGGCAAAAAAAACAACTGCTGCTCTAGCTGCCACTGAAACTAAAGTGGATATTAATAAAGTATTTAAAAATTGGAAACCACGTAATGTGGGTCCAGCTTCCATGAGTGGTCGTGTTACTTCCATAGATGTGGAAGTAGCGAATCCAAATAATATTTGGATAGGCGCTGCATCGGGAGGTGTTTGGAAAACAAATAATAGTGGTGTGAGTTGGACACCCGTTTTTGATGAGCAGCCTATTTTAAATATTGGTGCTATCGCTATTCAACAATCTAATCCAAGTGTGGTATGGGCTGGAACAGGAGAAGGTAATCCAAGAAATTCTATTAGCATTGGAGAAGGTATCTATAAAACATTGGATGCAGGAAAAACATGGAAGAGAATGGGCTTGGAGCAAACAAGAAATATTCACCGTGTGATTATCGATCCAACAAATCCTAATACAGTGTATGCAGGCGCCATTGGAAACCCTTATGGACAAAGCAAAAACAGAGGAGTGTATAAAACAACCGACGGAGGAGATACCTGGAATCAAATTTTATTTACCAATGATACTTCTGGTCCTGGTGATATGATTATGGATCCAAAAAATCCAAATAAATTATTCGTAGCCATGTGGCACCATTACCGTAACCCTTATCATTTAGAAAGTGGTGGAAAGGGAAGTGGTATTTATATGACTATTGATGGAGGAAAAAATTTCACCAAATTGGGAAAAGAGAATGGACTACCTGAGGGTAATTTAGGTCGTGTGGGTATTACCATTAGTAAGTCTAATCCTAATAGAGTGTATGCTTTGGTGGAGTCTACTAAGAGTGGTTTATATAGAAGTGATGATGGTGGATATAATTTTATTTTAGTGAATGCACAAAAATCAATTGTTGACAATCGTCCTTTTTATTTCCAAGATATTATTTGTGATCCTTTAAATGAAAATACACTTTGGTATATAAGTCAAACAGTGGTGAAAAGTATTGATGGTGGAAAAAACTTCGAAACTATTATTCCTTATAGTGGTATTCATCCAGACCATCATGCGTTTTGGATTCACCCTACCGATAATAAATTTATGGTTGATGGAAACGATGGTGGTATTGGTATTACAAGAGACGGCGGTAAGACTTGGATGTTTGATGAGAAACTTCCCATTGGTCAATTCTATCATATCAATGTTGACAATGAAACACCTTATCATGTAATGGGTGGTATGCAAGACAATGGTTCTTGGAGAGGTCCTGCTTATACTTATATTCAAGGGGGTATTAAGAATTTCTATTGGGATAATTTATGGGGTGGAGATGGATTTGATGTCGTACCAGATCCTGAAGATGCCAATTGGGTATACGCGATGAGCCAAGGAGGTTCTGTAGGAAGATATAATACAGTGACGGGTGAATCATCTTATATACAACCACCTGCACCAGATGCAAAAACACTTTTACGTTTTAACTGGAATGCGGCTATTGCACAAGATCCATTCGATAAAAAAACAGTTTACTACGGTTCTCAATTTTTACATAAGAGTACGAATAAGGGAGCTGCATGGCAAGTTATTTCTCCCGATCTAACTACTAATGATAGTGTAAAAATGGACCAAACCAATAATGGTGGTTTAAGTGTTGACATCACGGGTGCAGAAAATCATTGTACTATTTTAACCATCGCACCTTCCAGCGTTCAAAAAGATTTAATCTGGATAGGAACCGATGATGGCAATGTTCAAATGACTACTAATGGTGGATCTACATGGACAAATATGACAGCGAATATTACAGGCCTTCCTAAAGGTGCCTGGGTTGCTCAAGTAAGAACTTCTACTTATAATGCCAACGAAGTTTTTGTGGTGGCTAATAATTATAGACAAGGAGATTTTGCTCCTTATATTTTTAGAACCACTGACCAAGGAAAAACATGGACTAATATTGTAAGTGCAGCAAAAGTAACAGGCTACGCTTTAACAGTGATTCAAGATATTGCTGAACCTAATTTAATTTTTGTGGGTACAGAGCAAGGTCTGTATGTAAGTTTAGACAATGCGGAAACTTTCCAACAATGGAAAAATGGATATCCTTCTGTATCTACTTATGATTTTGCGATTCAAGAAAGAGAAGCCGATTTAGCCATTGCTACTTTTGGTCGTGCTTTATGGGTATTAGACGATATTAAGCCACTTCGTAAGTTAGCGAAGAACAAAGGTGTAGCAAATAACTTTTTTGTATCTGCGCCAAATGCAGTTATCAATGCTTCTTATAAAAACTCATCTTATGAGTGGAGCACTTGGGGAATGTATGATGCGGAGAATCGTCCATCAGGTTATCCTTTCACTGTTTATTTAATAGATAGTGTTAAAAAAGTAAAAGTTCAAATTAAAGATGCGCAAGATTCAGTGATTAGAAATTTAACCTTCAAAGTGGATTCTGGTTTCAATAGACAATACTGGGGCTTTGAGCAAAAAGGAAAACGTGCAGCGGGTATGTCTAAAGTAGGCGGCGGAGGCCGTAGAAGAATGGTGGAAGAAGCACCTGCGGATCCAGAAGAAGAAAGAGAGTATAGAGGTAGAGCTGTTTTACCTGGAAAATATAAAGTAGTCGTAACTGCTAATAAGCAAAAAGATTCTATGTGGATTGAAGTGAAAGGTGATGAGCGCTTAGCAGATAGAACCTTAGTGGTGAAAAAGCAAGATGAATTAATGGCAAAACATCAACCTAGTGCTGATAAATTTAATAGTGTAATGGATCAATTAGATGAAGTAGATGCTTTATTATTGGAATTAAAGGCTGAATGGAAAGATAAAAAAGACAAAGGTCTTGATACTTTAAACAAGGCCCATAAGACAATAACTGCAAGTGCTAAAGTTTTACGCGAATCTATTTTTGGTAAAAAGCAAGAAAAGCAAGGGTATGGTACGGTAGATGTCATTACACCTATTTCTATCATCAGAGACGCTTCTATGTTAATTGGCGGCAAGAATACAATGCCGGGTGCACAAGAAGAAAGAAAATTACAAGAGGCTGAAACGGCTATTCAAAATGTCATTGCCAAAGCGAATGAATTTTTTACAAAGGATTGGGCAAACTTTAGAAAATTAGTAGAAGCCACTCCTATTAAGAAGTTCAAAGATTATGATTCTATAAAATAAATTTTAAGAAATTGTACATCCTAATAAAAATCTAGGATTCAATTTTTTTTACTCTAATAATTTTAAAAATAAGTAGTATGAAAAAGTTTTTATTAATGACCCTCTCGCTAAGTTCTTTGATGGTGTCTACTATCGTAGTAGCGCAGAAGAAAAAAACAGTAGCACCTCTTGCAACTAATACTTTGTCTGAGGACGCAATTATCAAAGCACAAAATTTTAGACTAATAGGTCCCTTCAGAGGCGGAAGAGCTGCCTCGGCGGTGGGTTCTTATACCGATGTCAATACATTTTATATGGGAGCTACGGGCGGAGGTATTTGGAAAACCACAGATGCAGGTAGTAATTGGAAAAATATTTCTGACGGATTTTTTGGAGGTAGTATGGGTGCTATTGCCATTGCACCTACGAATGAATCAATTGTGTATGTGGGAGAAGGGGAGAATAGCATGAGAGGTAATGTGAGTGAGGGTTTGGGTGGTATGTGGAAGTCTACAGACGATGGAAAGACATGGAAAAACTTGGGCTTAAAAGAAGCTAGACATATTGTAAGAATTATAGTGCATCCAAAAAATCCTGACGTTATTTGGGTAGCAGCTATGGGACATTTATTTGGACCTAATGAAACTAGAGGTGTTTTTAAAAGTACCGATGGTGGACAAAACTGGAAAAAAGTATTGTATGTTAATGAGCAAACTGGGGCAAGTGATTTAGTGATTGACCCAAGTAATCCTGAAATTTTATATGCGGGTACTTGGCAATTAATGCGCACACCTTATAGTTTAGAAAGTGGCGGAGCTGGTTCTGGTTTATTTAAAAGTACAGATGGTGGAGATACTTGGACTTCTATCAAGACCAACAAAGGTTTTCCTAAAGGAGTATGGGGTATCACCGCTATTGCGGTAGCTAAATCCAATTCCGATAAATTATATGCTTTAATTGAAAATAAAGACGGTGGTTTATATGTATCTGAAAATGCAGGTAAGACTTGGGAATTAGTAAACAGTGATAATAATATTCGTCAAAGAGCATGGTATTATACAAAAGTATTTATTGACCCAGCTGACGAAAATAAAATTTACTGCCCGAATGTAAATTTTATGGTATCAAGTGATGGAGGAAAATCTTTTTCAAGTATGAGAACACCTCATGGTGACCATCACGATTTATGGATTGATCCAAAAAATGGTAAGCGTATGATTGTGGCAGATGATGGTGGCGCGCAAGTAAGTTTAGATGGTGCGAAAAATTGGAGTACTTTAATGAACCAACCTACTGTGCAAGTTTACCGTTTAAGCACGGACAATCATTTTCCTTATAGAGTCTTAGGTGCACAACAAGATAATTCTGCTTTTAGAATTTTATCAAGTACTTATGGTGCTTATATTGGAGAAAGTGATTTTGATGTTACTGCCGGTGGTGAGAGTGGCTATATTGTTGCTGATCCAACCAATAGTGATATTGTATATGGTGGTTCTTATGGTGGTTTAATTACAAGGTATGATCACAAAACGGGTGAGAACCGTGTGATCAATGTTTGGCCTGATAATCCAATGGGTGCTGGTGCGGAAGCCATGAAATATCGTTTCCAATGGAATCATCCTATTTTCTTTTCTCCACATAACCCTAAAAAATTATACACGGCAGGTAATCATTTATTTGCTACTGAAAATGAAGGTGCAAGTTGGAATATGTTATCACCAGACTTAACTACCAATGATAAGAGCCGTCAAAAAAGTTCAGGCGGACCTATTACACAAGACAATACTAGTGTAGAATATTATTGTACCATATTTACTGCAGCAGAATCTCCATTAGAGAAAGACTTATTGTGGACAGGTAGTGATGATGGTATCATTAATGTAAGTAAAGATGGTGGCGCCAATTGGAAAAATGTAACGCCTAAGGATATCCCACAATGGATGATGTGGAATAGAGTAGAAATAGATCCAATTAGAAAAGGAACTGCTTATTTTGCAGGAACTCGTTATAAGTTAGACGACTTCACTCCTTATTTATATGTAACGCATGACTATGGCGAAACTTGGGAAAAAATTACGAGTGGCATTAACCCTCTACATTTCACAAGAGCCATTGTAGCAAGTCCAAGAAAAGCAGGTGTTTTATTTGCAGGTACTGAATATGGATTGTACGTTTCTATGAATGATGGAAAATCTTGGGAGCAATTGCAATTAAATTTACCCCTAACACCTATTACCGATTTATTAATTAGAGATAATAATTTAATCGTAGGTACACAAGGACGTAGTATTTATATTTTAGATGATGTATCTTTTATTGAAAATTATCAAGCAACTAATGTAAACGCTTCAAAGGTATTTGCAGTGGCGAACACTTATCGTGTGCCGCCTCAAATGGGAGGTCGTCGTAATCGTGGTGCAAGAACAGGTATGCCAGCCAATGTGGGCGTTAACCCTCCAAAAGGTGCGGTTATTAATTATTGGTTGAAAGAGGTGAATGACAGCACGACTGTTCAAATTGATATCTTAGATGAAAATAAAAAATTAGTTAGACATTTTAGTTCAAAAGAAACGGGCAAAGACAAATCTGGTATTGTAGTGGAGAATGGCTTTCAACAATTTACTTGGAATTTGTACCATAAAGAAATAGAGAAGCCTTCTGATGATTTAATATTATGGAATGGTTCAACAAGTCCAGTATTGGCAGCACCTGGTAAATACTATGCTAAAGTTAGTATTGATAAAGACTCTACTGTTTATCCTTTTGAATTGATTGCCGATCCTAATTATAAAGTATCTAATGCCGATTTAAAAGCACAGGAACAATTCTTATTAGAAGTAGCAGGTAGTTTTAATACCGTTATGAAGGCTTTAAAAGGTATTAAAGAAATTCGCTCACAAGTACAAGTTTTACAAAAGAAAACTAAGGATTCTAGTTTCCAAAAGCAAAGCGAATCTTTATTAGCTAGTCTTAAAACCATTG
This sequence comes from Chitinophagales bacterium, assembly GCA_964203405.1. Classification (GTDB taxonomy): domain Bacteria; phylum Bacteroidota; class Bacteroidia; order Chitinophagales; family Chitinophagaceae; genus Sediminibacterium. The sequence goes on along the minus strand of CAXNLL010000002.1, from coordinate 238,055 downwards.
AAGAGGCCTTACATCAAACTAAGGCGAAGAGTGGACAAGACGTTTTAAACTTCCCTATTCGTTTAGATGATAAGTTATCTGGTGTGTTTGAATCTGCAGCATCAGGCTATGTGGCCCCTACTAAGCAAGTAAAAGAAACCTATACTGATTTAAAAGCCCAAGTAGACGAGCAATTAAAAAAGTATGAAACGCTAAAGAAAGAAGGTGTTAAAGCTTTAAATGATGCGGTACATAAATTAATGATACCTATTATTGGGAATTAATAGTTTTAATGGTATGGAATATTTTAAATAACCCTTACCTTAAAAAATACGCATAAAAAAAGGTCCTCTTCAACAGAGGACCTTTTTTTATGTAAAATTTATAGCGTATTTATGTAAAATAGTATTGTAGTTTTCTAGAATACTATATGCTTATTCAAAATCTTTATATAATAAGTATTTCTTTCTAATCATTTTAAAATTAGAAAGGTCTTTTTGCCAGCTAGCTCTTATAGCTGCAGCAGATTGGCCTGATTTTAATTGTTCTATCAAAGTAGCGTTACCAGCTAATTTATTAAAGAAGTAGTCGGTGGCTAATTTTGATTTAGGCTCAATAAAAAAACTATCTTTTACAGGGAAAGCCTGGTACATCTCGATGATCAAATCTAGATCAATCTTATTAGGCGCTTGCCTCTTGCTTAAATCCCATCCATAGCAAGTCTGTCCATACAATTTTGAACTCATTGCGCCCGTTCTTGGCCCAGGAATAAAGCTAAAACTTTTGCCTTGAATACTTGGGTGACCAATATGCGCAAATGCATGAGCAGTACCACGACCTTCACTCATTACTGAGCCTTCTATTAAACAGGTAGTTGGATACCAGTAGATGGCATTCATATCTGGTAAATTTGGTGAGGGTGCAATATTAAAGGTATACATGGAACTATGGTCATAATTCTTGCATCCAATCACAGTGAATTGAATTGGACTTCCTGCTTTATTGATACTAGTATCAGTTGGTGCTGTTAACCATTTTTCACCCACCAACATTGTTGCGTATTCGCCAATGGTCATACCATAAACAGTTGGAATAGATTGCTTGCCAACAAAACTACTAAAGGGTTTTTCTAATACAGGCCCATCTACATAGTGGCCATTTGGATTAGGACGATCTAAGATAACCAACGGCTTATTATTGGCCCATGCAGCTTCCATATAGTATTGCAGCGAAGAGATATAAGTATAAAATCTCGTGCCCACATCTTGAATATCAAATACCAATACGTCTACATCTTTAAGATCTTCTTCACTTGGTCCGTATTTTTTTCCATAGAGTGAAACAATCTTTACGCCAGTGGCTTCATCTATGCCATCCTTAGTTTTTTCTCCTGCATCTGCAGTGCCTCTAAGGCCATGTTCTGGTGTAAATACTTTTTGTATTTGAATACCCTTTGAAAGTAAGGCATCTATTAAATGTTTTTTATTGACGATGGCTGTATGGTTGGTAAATACACCCACTCTTTTATTTAATAATAAAGGAATATACTTGTTCAGTTTGATACGCGCCTGGTAATATTTCTTTTTTGTTTTGTCCTAATAAAGTGAATGGCATATTCGCGATAAGGCAAACAAGAAAAACTATGAATACTTTTTTCATATGTAATTAATTAAAGTGTATAAGTACAAATTGAAGTTTATAAGTACAAGCCACCACTAATTCAAATACTTAGCTACAATTGGCATCCTTCTTCCAACACCAAATGCTTTAGGAGAAATACGAATAATAGGACAGAATTGATTTCTTTTATATTCGTTGGTATTCACCATTTTCAAAGTCTTATCTACTAGTGATGCTTCAAAGCCAAGCGCCTTGATGCTTGCAGGATCGGCTCTTTTTTCTATGTATTGAAAAAGTATTTGATCAAGTATTTCATAAGCAGGTAAACTATCGCTGTCTTTTTGGTCGGGTCTTAGTTCAGCACTAGGATCCTTGGTCATAATGTGAGCAGGAATTATTTCTTTTTGACGATTAATATATTTAGCTAGTTCATATACCTGCATTTTATAGCAATCACCTAAAACACCTAAGCCACCCGCCATATCACCATATAAAGTACCATAACCTGTGGCTAGTTCACTTTTATTAGAAGTATTTAATAATACATAGCCAAATTTATTAGCAATGGCCATTAAAATATTACCTCTTGACCTGCTTTGTATATTTTCTTCTGCTAAAGAAAAAGGTAAGTCTTTGAATAATGGTTTTAAGGTATCTAAAAAACTTTCATACACTTCTTTAATAGCAATAGTGTCGTAAGGGTTTTGTAAATTTTTGCTCAATGCTACAGCATCATCCACTGAATGACTAGTAGAATAAGGGGAGGGCATTAATACAGCTCTCACATTTTCAGCGCCTAAGGCTTCGCAAGCAATCACTAAAGTAACAGCTGAATCAATTCCACCTGAAGAACCTATAATGGCCTTGGTAAAACCCATTTTAGTAAAATAATCTTTCACCCCTAATACGAGTGCTTTATAGACTTGATCAATATTGAGTGCAGGTTCAAGTGTTAATGGATTTAATTCTTTATTGGGTACTCTTGCAGCTGGTTCAATAATGGGCGCATTAATCATACCCTCTTCTGTGCATTCAAAAACTTCCATCGCAGATTCAAACATAGGCAGTGAACCACAAAGGTTCGCCTGCTTATCAAAAGCTAAAGAAGCTCCGTCAAATACAATCTCAGTTTGACTTCCCACTGCATTACAATAAAATAAAGGAATTTTATATTTTAATACATTGGCCTTAATAGTTGCTTTTCTATCTTCATCATGTGTATAATCAAAAGGAGAGGCACTTAAGTTTAATAAAATATCTGGAGACTGCTCCATCATTTTATCCATTGGACAAATTCGGTACAGTGGGTTGTCACCCAAGTTCCAAATATCTTCACAAATGGTGATGGCTAATTTTTTTCCTTTAAAAGAAACCACTTTCCAATCATCTGCAGCTTCGAAATATCTGTTCTCATCAAAAACATCGTAAGTGGGCAGTAATGTTTTATGAATTTCTGCAATAATTTTTTTTTCGTGCAAGAAAAAAGCAGCGTTATATAAATCTTTTCCTTTTTTATTCGGGTTGCGCGCAGGGCTACCAATTAAAACCCCAATGGTATCGGCTGCTTCTTTAATAATATCAATTTGAGCGTAACATTTAGTAATGAAATCATTGAACTCTACAAAATCTCTAGCAGGGTAGCCGCAAACACTCATCTCGCTAAATAAAATTAAATCAGCCCCTTGCTTTTTAGCTGCTTCAATAGCAGAAAGCATTTGTTGAGTGTTCTTTTCAAAATTGCCAATCTGATAATTTTGTTGGGCGATACAAATTTTCATGGGCCAAAGGTAGGCTTAGTTTAATTTAACAGGCGCAGCCATTTTAAAGGCTGGAATATTGACATTGATTAAATCCTTTGTTTCAATATTCTCCATGGTATAATAACCTTGCATTTTACCTAATTCACTTTTTAAGTGACAGCCACTTACATATTGATAATGTTTACCTGGCATAATTAAAGGTTGCACACCTACCACGCCTTCGCCTTCTACAATTCGGTGTTCACTATTGCTATCAAATACTTCCCAATAACGTCTTAATAATTTAACGGGGAAAGAGTTGTGATTTTCGATGGTAATTCTGTAAGCAAACATGTATTCATTTTGCAAAGGATTGCTATAGTCTTTTTGGTAAAAAGTCTCGATACTCACCTCTACGCCTTCTGAAATTTTAGAGACCATAAGAATTAAAGTCAATAAGTGCTATTGCAGAGAATACTGCGGGATAAAAGTACCAAAAATTTGCCCCGATTATATAAAAAAACCCTCTATTTTTTTATTAGACCCTCTAAGTCGCGTAACTTCGCGAAAACTAATGCATTACGTATAGGGTAATGTGGTAAAAATCTAATAAAATCAGTCATAATGAAGATCGCAGTAGCTAAAGGAGACGGAATCGGGCCAGAGATTATGGACGCCGTAATTGATGTGTTTAATGCCGCCAAAGTGCCTTTGGAATACGATTTTGTAGACATGGGAAAATGGGTTTTTGACAAAGGCTTTAATAATGGCATGACTGCCCAGGCGAAGGACACCATTGAAGAATTAGGTATCCTTTTTAAAGGACCGATGGAAACACCCAAGGGCAAGGGCGTAAAAAGTGTAAATGTAACGGCTCGTAAAACTTGGAATACTTACGCGAACAAAAGAACTTTTCAAACATTAAGTGGGGTTGACACTGTTTTTAGTAAAGCAGGTATACCTATTGATATTACTATTGTTAGAGAAAATATTGAAGATACCTATGGAGGTATTGAACATATGTTAACGCAGGATGTGGCCTTGGGTCGTCGTTTTATTACGCGTCCAGGTAGCATGCAAGTTATTCGTTACGCTTTTGAGATGGCTAAGAAAAAAGGAGCCAAGCGTATTACTTGCGGCCATAAAGCAAACATCATGAAATTAACAGATGGTTTGTTTTTAGAAGTATTTAAAGAAGTAGCCAAAGAATACCCTGAATTAAAAGCAGATGATGTAATTGTGGATGACCTTTGTATGAAATTAGTAAGTCGTCCAGACTTATTTGATGTAGTAGTATTAACTAATTTACAAGGAGATATTGTAAGTGACTTATGCGCTGGATTAGTGGGTGGGCTTGGTTTTGCGCCTTCTGCCAATATTGGAGATCATATTTCTATATTCGAAGCAGTACATGGAACCGCTCCAGATATTGCTGGAAAAAATATTGCGAATCCTACTGCTTTATTATTAAGTGGTTTAGGTATGTTGCATCATTTAGGTTTAATGGAACAAGCAGTAACCATTGAAAATGCATTATTGTATACTTTAGAATCGGGTGTGCACACAGGTGATTTTGGAGATCGTGCTACCGCTTCTTTATCCACTACTGCCTTTGCGCAAGCAGTCATTCAAAATTTTGGAAAATTACCAAGCCATAATCCCAAACCAAGTTTAGCTAGATTTTTATGTAACGCCTACTAATTTTAAATTAGCAAGCAACCCAATGTTACAAAGTGATTTAAATGATCATCATAAAATTGTAGGGGTAGACTTTTTTATCGAAAGTGCGGAGCAACCGCAAGTCATTGCTGATAAATGTTTATTACATACGAGTGCTACTTTAAAATTGGTAACTATTACCAATAGAGGAACGCAGGTTTGGCCTTCAGGTTCGGTGTTTACCAATTTAATTAATCAGTATTATTGTCGTTTTGAAACAGTGAATGAATCGCCACTTTCTCAAAATGATGTCATTGATTTATATAGTGCCTTAGCGGTGAATTTTAAGATATGTTCTTTAGAAATATTGAATATGTGGGCCGACAAAAAAGCCTATAGTTTGGCGCAGGGTCAATAAGAATCTAGGCTTTTACTTAAATAGCCCTGTTTTTACCCTCATTTTGATAGAAAATTACTTTTTCTGGTGGGAAAAAAAACATTTTTGAGCGTAATTTCACGCACTCAATTACAAAACAGCCCTTTTACCTATGGCTGAAGTAATATTAATGCCCCGTTTAAGCGATACCATGACAGAAGGTGTGGTGGCTGCTTGGCATAAAAAAGTGGGGGATACTGTTAAAAAAGGAGACTTATTAGCCGAAATAGAAACGGATAAAGCAACCATGGAATTGGAGAGCTATCAGGATGGTGTTTTATTGCATATAGGCACACCTCGTGGAGGCAAATTACAAGTGAATGATTTATTAGCCATTTTCGGAAAAGCAAGGAGAAGATATTACTGCACTTGATTGCAGCGAAATACCAATGGCGACTTCGCCAGCTGCAACTGAAACTGCAACAGCTCCTGCAACACCTGCTGCTTCAACTGCAAGTGCAGCAACTGCAAATAGTATTGATGCAAGTACTATGGAAGAAGTAGTATTAATGCCACGCTTAAGTGATACGATGACAGAAGGTGTGATTGCAGGTTGGCATAAAAAAGTAGGAGATAAAGTTGCAAAAGGAGAAGTATTGGCAGATATCGAAACAGATAAAGCCACCATGGAATTAGAATCTTATAAAGATGGTATTTTATTATACCAAGGTGCACAAGCAGGTGAGAAAATATTAGTGAATCAGTTGTTGTGTATCATTGGACAGCCTGGTTTGGATATTGATAGCAATTGTAAAATCAATTAAAGCGCCATCAAGTTCAGAAGCGCCAAAAGCAACGGCTGCAGCTACAGCTCTTCAAGCAGTTGCTCCAACTGCTGCAGTCATCTGCAACGGTGGTGAATGAAGGAAGAATATTTGCATCACCCTTAGCTAAGAAAATTGCGAAAGACAAAGGCATCGATTTAAAATATGTGCAAGGCACAGGCGAGCATGGAAGAATTACAAGAACAGATTTAGAAAATTATAAGCCAGGTAATACTTCAAGTACTGCTAGAGCAGCAGCTCCTAGAAATACAAATTTCGTAGGTCAAGTAAGTTTTGTGGATACACCGGTTTCGCAAATGCGTAAAACTATTGCAAGACGTTTAAGCGAAAGTTTATTTACGGCTCCGCATTTCTACTTAACCATGAAAATTAACATGGATGCGACCATTGCTGCAAGAACGGTAGTGAATGAAACAGCCCCTGTTAAAATTAGCTTCAACGATTTTATCGTAAAAGCAGTAGCCCTTTCTTTAAAACAACATCCTAAAGTAAATAGTAGTTGGTTAGGCGATATCATTCGTGAAAACCATCATGTAAATATTGGCATTGCTGTAGCAGTTGACGAAGGTTTATTGGTTCCCGTACTTCGTTTTGCAGATGGACTTTCTTTGGATGAAATAAGTGTATCTGTAAAAGAGTTTGCTAAAAAAGCAAAAGATAAAAAATTACAACCTTCAGATTGGGAAGGAAGCACTTTCACCATTTCTAATTTAGGTATGTTTGGAATAGATTCTTTCACTGCCATTATTAACCCTCCCGATGCTTGTATACTAGCGGTGGGTGGTATTGCACAAGAGCCTGTGGTAAAGAATGGTCAAATAGTACCAGGTAATGTAATGAATGTAACTTTAAGTTGCGACCATAGAGTAGTAGATGGTGCAACAGGATCGGCTTTCTTACAAACTTTGAAAAGCTATTTAGAAGAACCTATAAGAATGTTCGTGTAATTTATTAGAGCTTTATGAAATATAAGCTCAAATAAATTCTTCTCTAATGATTTTTTCGAGGGACCCCATGAACGGGCCCCTCGATTTTTTTTACACTCTTATTATTTTCACTCTAATGATTTTAAAAAAGCCCCGCGAAAATCGCGGGGCTTTTTTAGTTAATCTAGATCACATCCAATCGGCGCACCTGGAGGAATCACGACAGGTTTAGGAAGCGTGATTTTCTCAGGATCATTGATTCTGCTAATTGCATATTGATAATGTGCTGCAAGCTGCAGGGTTGCTGACTGAATAGACTCGTTAATTTTGATTTCAACTTATTCAATCTACTGGCACAAATACTTTTTACTTCAAAATTAGCATCACTACTTTGGCTCATGCCAATCAGCCAGCTTAAAGTTTGTTGTTGTGTTTGTAGTTGAACAGCACCCGCTAAGCCAGATACAGCATGGCGCATACCATGTTTTATCTAGTATTGCATCCAGTACATTGTCCCATCCCATAGTAGCTGCTCTAGCTTTGTTTTGTACTAAACGATTGGCTCTTTCTGCATTGAATAAAAAAGACAATTCAAAATCGACCAAGGCTTCGGCTGGAGATAAAGCATCGAAACTTAATCCAGTTCTTTTTGTAAATAATTCACCCACGCCATAATACATTGGTGGTCTTGGAGGAATGAGTTGTAAAATATTTTCTGGAATGGATAAGAAGCTAGGATCCTAAACATGCCAAGGCTGCATTCTAAAGCTTTTTGCTGTAATGCATTCGGTAAGAATAGTGGGTTGAATTTGATTTTTGTCGCCTCTAACACTATATTGATAATTGACGCCTCCAATTAATTTTGTCACTGCTTCGTATTGATAGCGATGGTAATTGTAGACTGGTACAAGCATGTCTTCTAGTTGTGCCAAATGGGGTACCAATCTTTCACAGCTTCTTCTCCAAACTGCTGCATTGCTTTAGTACGCACAGCAAAAGTTTGCATTAATCCATCTACAGCATCAGCTTGATTGTCCCATAAATGCGCATTCGGGTGCATGCCTCCAGCTGCTCTTGCATCTGCATCAGCAATAAATTGCCATCCATTTTTTGAATTTTCTTCCAATAATTGATTCAATGCATTTGATTCATCTGGTGCCTTTTGGAAAATCTTGGTAACCATAAGTGATGGCGCGTTTATCCCAAAGACCAATTTCGTCTGTGTAAATTTTAGAGAAATCTAAAGCACCTTTTTCATTTACAAAAACATTTGGATGCGGGTAGTCCATCACAGAAGCCCTGATCGTTGAAGCTAGATGCATAATTATGTTGTAAACCTAAAGTATGTCCAATTTCATGCGCAGAAAGTTGCCTTAATCTGTGAATAGCAGCTTTACGCATTTCCTCTGAAACTGGCTTACCTGTTGTATAAGGGGAAAGTAATGCAGCAAAAATTAAATAATCCTGTCTCACTCTCAATGAGCCTAATGAGACACTTGACCTTTGATAATTTCTCCTGTTCTAGGGTCTGCTACAGAAGCACCATAACTCCATCCTCTGGTAGAACGGTGCACCCAATTGATCATATTGTAACGAATATCCATTGGATCTGCAGAGTCAGGAAGGATGTATAATTGGAAAGCATTTTTATAACCCGCAGCTTCAAAAGCCTGGTTCCACCATCTTCCACCTTCTAACAAAGCAGAACGAATTGGTTCAGGCGTGCCATTGTCTAAATAATAAATGATGGGTTTAACTGCTTCACTCACAGCAGCAGTAGGATCTTTTTTCTCTAAGCGATGTCTATTGATAACCATTTGTTGAATGGGTTCGCTTATGTCTGAGCTGTAATCAAAATAACTTGTACCAAAAAAGCCACTTCGAATATCATATTTTCTTGGTGTGTAATTATTATCTGGTAATTCTACAAAGCTATGATGCATCCTAACTGTGATCGCTTCTGGAGAGGGAGTGACTGATTGCACCAATCTTCCAGCGTCTGATCCACCAACAAATGTTACAGTAGCTTCGAACTCTGCATTTTTTGGAAAGTTCTTTGTATTTTGAATATAGATGGCAGATCTATTTTCGTTAATTGAATAAGTACCTTGTCTTGCGCGTTTAATTCTGTCAACCACACCATGTGCATCTCTTAAAAAGAAGCTGGTAGCATCCACTAAAATTTTATGCATCGATGGATCACTAGCATTTCCTTCCTCGGCTTCGATTGTAAAATTAAAAAGAATAGACTGCGCAAAAGATTGCTCCACGGCTTTTTGCTCTCTTTTGTCATTGGTAACGGCTCTATAATCTAGATTGGGCTGTGTTAAGAATAATTTTTTACCTACTCGATTAAAGTAGACAATTCTTGAATCTCCTAACTGGCCTCTATCAAGTCCAATATCATTGGATCCTAGCCCAGCTGGCAAAGAGTTGACATACAAAAAAGGCATATTTAATTTATCTACAACTAGGTATATTTTTCCATTGGCATTGTCCCAATAAAAATCATAAAATCCTTTTCTCAATTCCATGGTCTTTGTTTTTTCTGCAATTGAATTGTTTTGCGCTTGCAGTAAAAAAGGAAAACATAATAACATTAAAATGATACGCATAAAAATGAATTTATATTAAAAATAAAAAATCCCGCCTCCACCGAAAAATCGGAAATGGGGCGGGATTGTAATTTAAGTTTTTTTTACTAAACTGTAGGCGTCGAATTTGTTGTTGGTTCAGTAAATAAAGTAGGCGCTACTACTGGAGCTACTGCTACAGGGGTAACTACTTTTTTCTTTGGAGCCACCTTCTTTTTAGGAGCTGCTTTTTTTACTGCCTTTTTAACAGTTTTTGGAGCCACTGCCTTTTTCTTAGGGGCTGCTTTCTTAGTTGTTTTTTTTGCTGCTTTCTTGGCTGCTTTTTTAACAGATTTCTTTGCTACCACATTTTTCTTAGGGGCTACTTTCTTTTTGGTAGCTACTTTCTTCTTACTTGACTTTGCCATTTTTGTTAATTTGATTTTGTGTAAACGAATTGGAGGATAAAATTACATTGTTTTATTGAACTATATTAAAACATTTTCATTTTTTGTAATAGCTTTGTAAAATGAATACACCCATTACATTTATTTTGGGAGCAACACCCAATGCAGACAGATATAGTTTTATGGCAACTGCCTTATTAGTAGAAAAAGGCTATGCTGTGTATCCTTTTGGGATAAAAAAAGGGGAAATACTTAGCACGCCTATCATTAATGAATGGCCTACGAATGAGCATATAGACACTGTCACTCTGTATTTGGGCCCATCTGCACAAGAAACCTACTACAATGCTATTATAGACTTGAAGCCTAGAAGAATTATATTTAATCCGGGTACTGAGAATCCAATTTTGAATCAGTTAGCTACAGAAAAAGGTATTGAAACAATCGAGGCCTGCACTTTAGTCATGCTAAAAACAGGGCAATACTAACTGTTTTATTTTTTTTTGCCTTTAATTTTTAAATTGACCCCAGGTAGACCTGTCTAAGTTGCGATATTGGATGGCTTCGCTAATATGCTCTTCTTTTATGCTAGAATTACCTTCTAAATCGGCAATTGTTCGACTCAATTTTCTAATTCTATCATAGGCCCGAGCGCTTAATTGAAATTTTTCCATCGCTAATGCTAATAATTTTTCGGCTGCAGGGGAAAGAAGGCCCCATTTTTTTAATAAAGCCTCGTTCATTTGGGCATTGGTGTAAATACCTGGCTCGGTTTTGAACCTTTCTATTTGAATGGCTCTTGCTAATTCAACTCTTTTAGCAATTTCGATAGAGTTTTCAGCAGTTTCGGATTTAGTCAGTTCATGATAGGGTACAGGGGTCACTTCAATATGCATATCAATTCTATCTAATAAGGGTCCTGAAATTTTATGTAGGTATTTCTGTACTTGCGAACTGCTGCAATGACAGGCTTTATGTGGATGGTTATAATAGCCACAGGGGCAGGGGTTCATAGCTGCCAGTAGCATAAATCTGGCGGGAAAATTGACCGTCATTTTAGCCCTTGCAATGCTCACAGTACCCGCTTCCATGGGTTGTCTTAGCACTTCAATCACCGATTTATTGAACTCTGGAAGTTCATCTAAAAATAAAACTCCATTGTGGGCTAAAGAAATTTCTCCAGGTTGAGGATGGCCACCTCCTCCAATCATGGCAATGGCCGATAAGGTATGATGGGGTTGCCTAAAGGGCCTTTGACTTATTAATTGTTTATCTAGGGGGATCTTTCCACTTACACTGTAAATTTTACTGGTCTCAAGTGCTTCGTTTTTATTTAAAGGGGGTAAAATAGAAACGATACTTTTTGAAAGCAAGGTTTTTCCTGCGCCGGGTGGCCCAATCATAATTAAATTATGTCCTCCTGCACTTGCAATTTCTAAAGCACGCTTGGCTGCTGACTGCCCTTTTATATCTGCAAAATTAGGACTGGTTTCGGCTTGCATAGTTTGTGTTATACAAGCATTGTTTTGCTGCAGCTTATTTTGTTTTTCAGCATAGGGGTTATTTAAAAAATAAACGACTTCCTGTAAAGAAGAAAAAGCAAAAACGGGAATACCTTCTACCATTAAAGCCTCTGCGGCATTTTGTTTTGGAACAATCATGGCTGCAAAGCCTTCTTCTTTAGCTTGCATGGCCATGGCAAGTATGCCTTTAATGGGATATAAACTACCATCCAATCCCAGCTCACCCATGCATACATATTTTTCAATGAGGGAAGGTTGGGTAATTTGTTCTGAGGCAGCTAATATGCCAATGGCAATGGGTAAATCAAAGGCAGCTCCGGATTTTTTTAAATCGGCGGGCGATAAATTAATAACCAGTTTAGTGCGCGGCATATGAAAGCCATTAGACTTAATGGCGCTTTCGGTGCGATCTAAACTTTCTTTGACAGCATTATCGGGAAGGCCCACTATACAATAGCCTTGGCCCATACTTACATTCACTTCAATGGTAATAGTGACAGCGTCAATGCCTACAATAGCGCTGCCCTTGGTTTTTACAAGCATCTTTTTGCTTGAAACTAAATTAGATATTAAAGCGAATTGAAAGTATTAATACTTGTTTTTGCTAATATTTTTTAGCAGGTCTACCACGCCCTCTCTTTCTAGGATTAAATAACCGAGTCTATCTTGACTTACTCCATTTTTTAATTGATAATGAAAAATCAATTCTTTTTCTTTGACGGCTGTTTCAAAATAACTAAACTGTATATTATCAAAACCTTTTAAGCCATCACTTATTTCATATAAATGAGTAGATATAATAAATAAACTGTTTCTTAAATTTTGTAAACCTTCAATAACGGCGCTGCTACATTTCATGGCATCTTGAATATTCGTGCCTTTGAATAATTCGTCAATTAAAACAAAATATTTTTTACCGTCTATTATTTTTTCGATGGTATTTTTTATTCTTTGTACTTCATTGAAAAAATAACTTTCTCCTTTTACGATATTGTCTGCAATGGTTAAATTGGTAATAAGGCCATCAAATAAAGTCAATGCTAATTTTTTAGCAGGCACGCCAATGCCAATATGGGCTAGGTATAAAACAATACCCGTTGTTTTTATAAATGTGCTTTTACCAGCCATATTTGCCCCCGTTAAAAAAAGTAAATTGCTTTGATGGCTAAGGGAGAGTTCATTATCAACTGCATTATGCACTAAGGGGTGAATGGCGGCAGTGACTTCAAAAATAGGTGTATCATTATCTAGCCAAGTAGGAAAAACAAAGTTATAATTTTTAGAAGCCATGGCCATACTATAATAGGCGTCTAGTTCGTAATAATATTCTAAAAGTTGTAGGGTATTATTTTTATAATGATATAAGAAAAAATGGCAGAAAGAAAGTACTGTTTGCGGGTTCTCTAACTTAGTAGAAGCAGGAAGGCTTACTAAAGAAGGATGGCTCGTATATTTCTTAATTTTTTGAACCAGCGATTCAATGATGGGATTATCCTTTATGTTTTCAAATACCGACAACCATTTATTTAAATTTTCATAAAATAAAATTAAATGGCCTAGTGAATAATGAAGTAAGGAATAGTCTGAAGCGCTCATAAATTGATACCAGTAGGCAGCAGGCAAACTAATTTGTGTAGGAATTCTTTTAAAACCGGTATCAAAAAACTTCTCAATGACAAGTGTAGTGCCATTGGTAATTTTCAATGCTTCTACAAAATTGATATTGCCTATAAAATAAGCAATGGCATTTTGTCTTTGCTCAATGGAGGCTATAGTAGATAATGGATTTGAAAGGTAGTGGTCTAAATGTATTTTACCTCCATTGGACTTGCAAAAATTGAGATGAGATATAAGACCTATCGACTCTTCATTATCAAATAAGCCAATATCTTTTAAAGTAATTTTATCCACCTGCATAAAATTACTTTTAGCTTCTTGTAAATTGAAGGCGTTGACCTTTCTGTGCTTCATTAAATACCCCTTCGTGGTATACTTTGTATCCATTCACAAAAGTGGTATTCACTTGGTAAGGAAAGCTCTTACCTTCAAAAGGGCTCCAGCCACAGTGGTATAAAATATTTTCTTTAGTAACTGTGTAAGGGGCTTTTTTAACAAGCACTAAGTCGGCATGATAGCCCTCTCTAATAAAACCACGGTCTTTGATTTGAAAACAAGTGGCAACTGCATGACTCATTTTTTCTACCATCTTCTCCATACTTATTTTCCCTTCATCAACATATTTAAGCATTAATAGTAGACCATGTTGTACTAACGGCAGGCCAGCGTGTGCATGCGCATAGGCTTCTTGTTTCTCGGCCCAGGTATGAGGTGCATGGTCGGTGGCAATGACATCTAATTGATCATTCAATAAGCCTTCCCATAATGCATTTTTATTTTCTGGGGCTTTAATAGCAGGGTTGCATTTAATTAAATTACCTAAACTAGCGTAGTCATTAGCGGTAAAGTGTAAATGATGCACACAGACTTCTGCAGTAATTCTTTTATCTGCTAAGGTTCTTAAATTCGAGAATAATTGTAATTCTTTAGCAGTACTAATATGTAAAATATGTAATCTTGCATCGAATTTTTTGGCTAGTTGAATGGCTTTGAAAGACGATTCAAAACAAACTTCTTCGTCTCTAATAATAGGATGGTCAGCGGGTTCTAAAATAGGCTTGATGGCTTCTAGCGCTGCTTTATTTCGTTTAATAAGACTTTCTTCTTCACAGTGTGTAGCAATTAATAACTCAGTGCCACCAAATATTTTTTCAAGTACCAAGGGGTTTTCTACTAATAAATTACCAGTAGATGATCCCATAAATATTTTCAATCCGCAGACATCCTTTTTTTTATCGTTGGTTCTTAAAATTTCTTCCAAGTTGTCTTGAGAAGTACCCATGTAAAAAGAATAATTTGCTAAAGAAGTAGTAGCGCCTATTTGATATTTATCTTCAAGTAATGCTTGTGTAAATACAGGTGGTTGTGTATTGGGCATTTCCATAAAACTTGTGGTGCCGCCTGCTATAGCTGCCTTGGCCTCACTATAAATATTGGCTTTATGTGTTAAGCCGGGCTCTCTAAAATGCACTTGATCATCAATTACACCAGGAAGTAAAAATTGGTTTTCCCCATTGATTTCTGTAATAGCGCCCTTGGTATCTATTTGACTAGCTATTTTTTCAATACGACCATTTTTAATCAAGACATCTCCCTGAATGGTTCTGCTTTCATTAACTATTTGTGTATTTTTTATTAAGTAGCTATTCATACTTAATTAGTTTTCTATATGAATGGTGAAATAAACAAAATTGCCGGTGATATCTCTAATACTAGATAAAAGTGCATCTCCTTTATTTAAATTTCTTAAACCGTAACTAAATTTTATTTCTGGTGAAATAGTAGCGTACTGTAAATAAAAACTAAGTCCTAAACCCATTTCAAGGCCATAGTCAATGCTTTTTAAAGTATTGGGGTAAGGGGTTCTATTACTTCCAGTTCCATTGCTAGTAATAACAGCTTTGTTTGATCCTAGTAAATCGTAATCTATTTTCCCGCCTATAAAAACATAATGACGCATGATATCGTTGTAATGAAAAGCATTGTATCTGTCTGACTCAATTTTCAAGGCCAATGGAATATTAATAATCGCAGATGAAATATTCATAGTTTTGATAGCCGTGTCTCCCAATTCTTTAAAAGTATATACATTTTTTGAACCAGCGATAAGCACAGTAGGGTTTAGTCTAAGTAAACTATGCTTGCTTAGACGTAATGTGCCAACGAGGCCAAGGTTTAAGGCAAGATTATTGTTTGGATTAATAGCATAGACAGCACCTTTTGGTGTGTTAGTAAACTCTGCATTCCTATTGAAATTGAAATAGCTATTGTTAACGCCAATACTCATTCCTAAATAGTAAGGTAAGTCGTCGTGGAAGGGTTGATACACTTCGCCTCTTTGCGCCATGGACGCAAAAGAAATACAAAGCAGTAAAGCCCCCGTGATTATTTGCTTGCGCAGTAAATGCTGCATATGCCTAAACTTAATTTTTCTTGTGAAATATTGTTAAATCCTACTTGCTCTAATATAGTTAAAAAAGCAGCGCCTTCTGGAAAAGCAATCACACTTTCATTTAAATAGGCGTAAGCTTCTTTATTACCTGAAAATAATTTTCCAATACTAGGGGTAACCCATTTCATATAAAATGTATAAATGGGTTTGAACCAAAAGCTAGAAGGTTGTGAAAATTCTAAAATAACGAGTTTACTGCCTGGGGTTAGTACACGATAAATTTCTGATAAGCCTTTTTCTAGATGCGCGAAATTACGCACCCCAAAGGCTACCATGGCTCCATCAAATGTTGAAGCTTCAAAAGGAATGGCCGTGCTATCGCCCAAACTTAATTGAATTTTTTCGTTCAGGCCTTTTTCTTGAATTTTTATTCTTCCATACTGCATCATCCCTTCTGAAATATCAATGCCGGTAATTTTACCTGGATGAATTTGACTATTAGCCGTTAGTGCCATATCGGCCGTACCCGTTGCAATATCTAATAAATGATTTATTTTTTTATCTTTTAAATGAGCGATGGCTTTTTTACGCCACCCTTGGTCAATACCCAAACTTAAAAATCGGTTCAAAAAATCATATCTTTTTGCAATAGAATCAAACATAGTAGCTACCTGTTCTTTCTTTTCGGCATTACTTTGGCTATAGGGAACCACTTTATCATGTGCAAATTGACTCATGGCGCAAAGATATTGAATTTGTGCTGCTTTTTGGATAGTGTAGTTCTTAACAAATACTTTTATCTTCGCAGAGCATGAAAGCACGTATTTATAAGTCTACAGGTAGTTGGTATTCGGTCAAATCCGAGGCGGGACTGTTTTATCAGGCCCGTATTAAGGGGGTGATTAAGTTAGACAATATCACTTCTACCAACCCCATTGCCGTGGGTGATTGGGTAGAATATGATATGGAAGATGAGGAGCGTGGAACGGTAATGATTTCTGAAATTCTTGACCGTAATAATTATGTAGCAAGGCAGTCACCTCATAATAAAAGACAACAACATATTATTGCCTCCAACTTGGATCAATCCATTTTGCTCGGCACTTTAAAATCTCCTAAAACCTCCCAAGGTTTTATTGACCGCTTTTTAATTTCTTGTGAAGCTTTTCATATACCCGCTATTATTGTTTTTAATAAATCGGATATCTATGGTGAAAAAGAAATGCATACTTATGATGAAATGAAAAAAATGTATGAAGCTATTGGTTATCAAGTATTTTTAATAAGCGTGGAGAAAAAAGAGGGTTTAGATATAGTTCAAAAATTATTAGAAAATAAAACCACACTTATTAGTGGACATAGTGGGGTAGGAAAATCTTCTCTTATAAATTATTTATTTCCACACTTAGATTTAACGACCCAAGAAGTAAGTGATTGGAGTGGTAAGGGACTACATACGACTACTTTTGCCCAAATGTATGATTTGCCTGAAGGCGGCGCTGTGATTGACACGCCGGGTATGAGAGAATTAGGTTTGGTGAATTTAGAAAAAGAAGAGTTAGCGCAATACTTTCCTGAAATGCGCGCCAAAATGAATGGTTGTCAATTTAATAACTGCCAACATATTAATGAGCCAGGTTGTGCAGTAAAAGCAGCGGTTGAAAAAGGAATTATTACTGAAGCCCGCTTTTATAGCTATGTCGATTTATGGCATGGAATACAAGGGCCGATGTATTAATTTCAGTATTAATTTTTACTAGTAGTCTCAGTAATTATTTTAGTCTTTATTTTTTTGCGTCGTTGTACGCCTCAAACCAACTTGAATATTTTACATAGTTATCAGCAATTCTATTAATCTCACCTGTAATCATAGCTTCAGAAACCATTTTAACTTTTTTAGCAGGCACTCCAGCATAAATACTTCCTTCTTCTACAATGGTTCCTTCTAAAACCACTGCACCTGCGGCAATAATAGAATTAGAATGAACCACGCAGCCATCCATCACTATACTGCCCATACCTATTAATACATTATCGTGAATAGTGCAACCATGCACCAGCGCGTTATGTCCAATAGAAACATTATTGCCAATAGTAGTGGGGTGTTTTAAATAGGTACAATGAATGACAGCGCCATCCTGCACATTTACCTTATTGCCCATTTTAATATAATGAACATCGCCTCTAAGTACAGCATTAAACCAAATGGAGCAATCATTACCCATAGTGACATCACCTGCGATGGTGGCATTGGGTGCTATAAAACAATTTTCACCAAATTGTGGATCTTTCCCTTGAACAGTTAGTATGGTTGCCATAAAAATGCGACTTTTGTACTGCAATTTAATAGTTATTATGTCCAGTATGAATAATAGACAACTCTTTTTTCAACATTTAGCGCAAACCTCCGATAAACCTATTGGTATCGAAGTGGCCTCTGCCGAAGGCATTTATATTAAGGATGTGAACGGAAAAAAGTTTGTAGATATGATTGCAGGTTTTAGTGTTTGCAATATTGGCCATAGTCATCCCGATGTGATTCAAGCTATTAAGCAGCAGGTTGAAAAGTATATGCATGTAATTGTCTATGGAGAATTTATACAAGCACCACAAGTGCAATATGCAAAGGCCTTAACAAGTTTACTTCCAGAAAATTTACAATCGGTTTATTTTACGAGTAGTGGTACAGAAGCAGCAGAAGGGGCTATGAAATTAGCAAAGCGTGTAACGAAGAGAACAAAAATTATTTCTTTTATAGGAGGTTATCATGGAAGTACACAAGGTGCTTTAAGTGTAATGGGAGATGAATATTTTAAAAATGCATTTAGACCACTTCTTCCAGATACCCTACAATTAAGGTATAATAATTTTGAAGACCTTGAACAAATTGACTCTTCGGTTGCTTGCGTGATAGTGGAACCTGTGCAAGCAGAGTCGGGTATTACGCCCGCAAGTAAAGACTGGTTAGCAGCCATTGCTGAAAAATGCAAAGAACATTGTGTACTTTTAATATTTGATGAGATACAATCCGGATTTGGCAGAACAGGATCTATGTTTGCTTTTGAACAATTTAGGGGTGGTGCCCGATATATTATTAGTAGGAAAGGCCTTGGGTGGTGGGCTTCCATTAGGTGCTTTTATTAGTCATCCCCGTATGATGGGCCTGCTTACTGAAAGCCCTGTACTTGGCCATATTACTACCTTTGGAGGCAATCCAGTTTCCTGTGCGGCGGGTAGTGCAGCCTTGAAAGTTTTGCAAAATTCAGGATGGATAAAAGAAGTGTCCGAGAAAGAAAATATTTTAGTGAAGCAAATGATTCACCCTGCGATTATAAATAGAACGCATAAAGGTTTATGGATGTCGCTTCAATTTGAATCGGATACGCTTACTAAAAAAATAGCAGCTACCTGTGTAGCAAACGGTATTATTACCGATTGGTTTTTATTTGCAGAAGATAAAATTAGAATTGCCCCTCCATTATGTATAAGCGCTGATGAACTTTCTAGCGCTATTGAAAAAATTAAATTAAGTATAGATCAAGCTATACAATAATTTTATAATTATTGTAGTAGTCATTGTTCTGAGTAAATTAAAATAAATTGTTTGCTTAGTATTAGCAATCGCCTGTTCTGCAATATTTTCTATATAAAGCCTCGTACTTTGGAATAATATGATGAATGTCAAAAAGCTTCGCTTCTTTTAAAGCGTTATGTTTAAAGGTTTTTAATTTAGCCTCATCTTTTAATAATGCAATGGCATTTTTACTCATAGACTCTACATCTCCAATGGGGGAGGTATAACCCGTCTCTCCATTAATATTAATTTCATTTAATCCACCTGCATCTGTACTAATGACTACAGTGCTTGCAGCCATGGCTTCTAGGGCAGCCAATCCAAAACTTTCGTATTCAGAAGGAAGTAGGAATACATCACTCACTGCTAAAATTTCTTCCATTTGTTCTTGCTTTCCTAAAAAACGAACATCAGCTTCTAGTCCGTATTGTCTAGTAAGGTCCTCGGCCAGTGGACGTTCAGGTCCATCACCCACCATTAATAATTTGGAAGGTAGTGCTGCATGAATATTTTTAAATATATCCATTACATTATCGATACGCTTAATTTTTCTAAAGTTAGAAGCGTGAATAATGATTCTTTCATTGTTAGGTGCAATCACTTGTCTAAAAGCAGTCACTGGTTTTTTATTGTACCTATGTACATCTACAAAATTATGTATCACTTCAATATCTTTTTTAATATCAAAATGCTTATAAGTTTCTTCTTTTAAATTTTCTGATACAGCGGTGATACTATCGCTTTCATTAATTGAAAAAGTAACCACCGGCTCATAAGTTTTATCTCGACCTACTAAAGTAATATCTGTTCCGTGTAAAGTAGTAATAACTGGAACCGACCTGCCCGTTTTTTGTTTTACAATTTGTTTGGCAGTATAAGCAGCCGATGCATGTGGAATGGCATAATGCGCATGTATTAAATCTAAGTCGTGGTTTAAAATTACATCCACCATGGTACTAGCTAAAGCCAATTCATAAGGAGGGTAGTCAAACAAAGGATAAGTTGGCACCCTTACTTCATGGTAAAATATATTAGTGTGAAAGCCATTTAATCTTACGGGCTGTTGGTAGGTAATAAAATGAATTTCATGACCTTTCTCAGCCAAGGCTTTACCTAATTCGGTAGCCAAAACACCACTTCCGCCAAATGTAGGATAGCAAACAATTCCAATCTTCATTTTAGTACTATTGATTATGCAAATAACAACTAATTATTCAATAAATTTTAATTATATTTAAGAATTATATGAACGAAAAATTTACCACCATGCGTATCCTAGTTACCTTATTATTATGCTTGCCTATTATGGCTTCAGCACAAACCAACCAAGACAGTGTTAGTATAAAAAAATTAGCCGATGAAATCATGACTAACGGCAAGGCTTACGACCTTCTTAGAGAGCTTACCAAAAAAATTGGTGGTCGTTTAGCAGGTTCTCCTCAACAACAGAATGCTGCTATTTGGGGTAAAAGAAATTTAGAGGCCTTGCATCCCGATAAAGTATTTATGCAAGCCTGTAAAACACCTAATTGGCAAAGAGGCGGCAATGATTTTGCAGCGGTAGTCAATGTGAATGGAAAGGCTCAAAATGCACCCTTGGCTGCACTGGCTTTAGGAAATTCTTTAAGTAGTAATGGACTAATAGAAGCGGAGTTATTAGCAGTGGCTAATTTTGATGAACTTGAAAAAAGAAAAGATGAAGTAAAAGGAAAGATAGTATACTACCATAGTGTTTTTAATCCTACAAGAATTCAAACTTTTACAGCTTACGGAGAATCTGGCATTTATCGTAGTGCTGGTGCGAGCCGCGCTGCAAAATATGGTGCAGTGGGTGTGATGATTCATTCATTAAGCACTGCGCCCGACAATGAACCACATACAGGGGGTATGCGTTACGATGAGTCTTTTCCAAAAATTCCTGCAGTGGCTTTAGGACCTAATGATGCAAAAGCACTTTGGGAAGCTGCTAAAACTTCAAAGATGCGTGTGCAAATGCAAACCTATGGTTTCTTCTTGCCAGACGCAGATGAGAATAATGTAGTGGCAGAATTAAAAGGTTCTCAATTTCCAGATGAGATAATTACTATTGGCGGTCACTTAGATAGTTGGGATGTTAACGAAGGTGCACATGATGATGGTGCAGGTATTGTTCAAACAATGGAAATATTACGTGCCATGAAAGCAAGTAATTATGTTCCAAAGCGTACCATTCGTTTTGTATTATTTGCCAATGAAGAAAATGGAATGCGCGGTGGCAATAAATATGCAGAACTCGCAAAACAGAATAATGAAAAACATATTTTCGCTTTAGAAAGTGATGCGGGTGGATTTACGCCAAGATCCATTGGTATTAGTGCTAGCCCAACACAGTTCAAAAAATTTCAAACTTGGTCTAGTTTATTAAAACCATATGGCACTGAAATAACTGCTGGTGGCGGTGGCGCTGATATTGGTCCCTTAAAAACAGTTGATAGCAATGTGGTTTTATCTGGACTTGTTCCAGACAGTCAAAGGTACTTTGATTTACATCATGCAAAAACTGATGTATTTGAAAATGTAAATAAGCGTGAACTGCTTTTAGGTGCAGTGAATATGGCGGCGATTGTTTACTTAATAGATCAGTACGGTGTTAATCCGTAAATAAAACTTTATAGAAAAAATACCTAAGCATCGTCTCACTGCTCGCAAGCTCGAAAGTTCGTCGATACTTAGTATTATTTTCTAATTGTTTTATTTACAACAAATATTATAGCAGTATAAAAAAGCCCTTCGATTTTTCGAGGGGCTTTTTTATACTGCATTTTTATGGATTCTGATAGCGTATAAATACGCTAATTTCCATTTCATAAAAAAATTAGGTTTGTTTTTATTAGTAAAATTCAAATCTATCATCTTTAAAATTTTTTTATGAAAAAGAACAATCTCATTTTATTTATCAATTTTCTCATTTTTTTCTTTCTTACAAGTTGTGCAAAACAAGTAGCCAGTGTCGATCAGGATGAAGTAAATATTAGCCAATTAAAAAAAATAGTAGGTAATGAAGGCCTTATTCTAAAGGCAATTCCAGCGTCTTCAAATATTATTTCAAATTCAATTCAAGGAATCAATAAGCAGTCAATCAAAACCCTAACGCTTGATGAATTTTCAAAAATTTATCAAAATATTAAAGCTGGCCGAAATAAAAGAATTGAATTAAAAGAATCTAAATTTCAAAAAGATACAGCAGGAAATAATGAGAAAATAGTCGAATCAAAAAGTACAATAAAGTCTTTTGATATGTATGAAGATGCTGAAGATGGCTCTGGGCCTCGTGTTATACGATCTGGATTTCATTGGTTTACAAATTACAATTCTATTACTCAAAATAATAATGGAAATTCTTCTATATTGTCAAGCATGACTTTATTATTTAATACAGATGCCTATGGAAGGGTAGTAGGCAGTCCATCATTAATTTTTTCAGGAATTACTTTATTTACTTGGAATCAAGGTTATTTATCACCAATATCATATAATTTAGCTAATCATACATCTACTTTTACAATTTCTGGAACCGCAACCTACGGAATATCAATGGGTGGCACTGTTCTAGGCTGGGTAAGCAGAGAAACTTACGAAATAGTTGTAAATACAGATTATAATTCCCAATGGCTAGTAAGAATCACAGATATTACCACACCTTAAAATAAATATTATGACAATGGGAATGCAAGAAATTATTAGCTTAATAATTAGTTATACTTTTTCTTTTTCAATTTTTTTCTACATATTGAAATTAATGAACCACTATTATCAGTGGAATCTAAAACTTAATTTTAAGAAAATGTTTTTGTACGGGTTTCTAATAATTTTTACAATACTAGCTATTTATGTAATTATTAGTTCTAGTGGCAGCAAACAACAGTCAGGGTTTATACCAGATAAAGCTTAATTACAAAAAGCCCCCGAAAAATCGGAGGGCTTTTTTTATTATTTTAAGTAGAACTTATCGGCTAAGGTTCATTGAACGCTCTTTGTATAAATTTCTAAAGTAAGGATCGCGTAAGTCTTTGATAAACCTGATGGCTTCTCCAGTACTTTTCATCTCAGGTCCTAATTCTTTATTCACGCCAGGGAATTTATCAAAACTAAATACAGGCTCTTTGATGGCGAATCCGTCTAGTTTTTTCTCCATCGTAAATTCTGTTAATTTTGCTGCACCCAACATTACTTTAGTGGCAATATTTAAATAAGGTATCTGATAAGCTTTAGCAATAAAAGGAGTGGTTCTTGAAGCTCTTGGGTTGGCTTCTATCACAAACACTTTATCGTCCTTGATAGCAAATTGAATATTGATAAGTCCCTTGATATTTAAAGCGCGTGCAATTTTTTCACTATAAAATTCCATGGTAGCCACAATGAGTGGTGTTAGATTAAATGCTGGTAATACCGCATTGCTATCTCCACTATGTATACCTGCTGGTTCAATATGTTCCATCACACCCATGACATGAAAAGTTTCACCATCAAAAATGGCATCTACTTCTGCTTCTTGACAACGATCTAAGAAATGATCGATTAATATTTTATTGCTAGGAATATGTTTTAAGATACTTACCACTGCTTTTTCTACTTCTGCGTCGTTAATTACAATACGCATTCTTTGTCCACCAATCACATAACTAGGTCTTACTAGCACTGGGTAACCTACTTTATTGGCTACTTCAATGGCTTCTTCTGCAGTATAGGCTGTTCCGTAATCGGGATAAGGGATTTCTAATTCTTTTAGTAAGTCACTGAAACGACCTCTGTCTTCTGCAATGTCTAAGCTATCAAAAGAAGTACCAATTATTTTAATGCCTCTTTCGCTTAAACGCTTTGCTAATTTCAAAGCTGTCTGACCTCCTAATTGTACAATAACACCTTCTGGTTTTTCTAGTTCAATAATTTCCCAAAGATGTTCCCAGAAAACGGGTTCGAAATATAATTTATCTGCCATATCAAAATCGGTAGAAACTGTTTCTGGGTTACAGTTCACCATGATGGCTTCGTATCCTGATTCTTTAACGGCTAGTAATCCATGTACACAACAATAATCAAATTCAATACCTTGTCCAATTCTATTGGGACCACTGCCTAAAACAATAATTTTCTTCTTTTTGGTGGAGATAGATTCGTTAGAATGTAGCGTCTTGCTCATAGGTATTAAATTGGGCAAAAATACATCAGTGAAATCATTTTTACGAATTTTTATCCAAGGGTTTTCCAACAGCTTTTACCTTACTAGGCATAGCTCCTCCCAGCGGGTGGTATAGCGTTTGCTGCGCCTTTCGCTACGCATTTTCCAGTTTTTCTGGGTACCACTAGTGCCAAATTTTAATATATCGTTGCGGTAGGCGGCATTCATATTGTCTATAACATTCATTAGTTTCTTACGCCTCGTGTCGCTAGGGGCCACAAATAAGTTGGTTTGAAGGCTATTATCGGGGACAAAATCGCTTAAGATCACCCCTGCTTTTTTATAAATTTCACCCTCTTCGAATAAGCTTTTGCCTAGGGCGACCACCGCTTTAATAATATCGGGGCTAATTTGGCTGGGGTTGTCTAGCAGGGTGAAGCCGCTTACTTGCCTGCCCCTGTTGGTAGTAAGCCTTGTCTAAATGAACAGGCGCTTTTTTGAGTAAAAAAACACTTACACCGCAGGCCGCACTATGTTGTCTTCTTAATTTTTCAGTCGCACGGGCGGCATAGGTAGCAAGTGCTTCTTCTATTTCTTGCCATTCACTTACTTCTCTTCCAAACATGCGGGTAGTAGCAATCATTTTTTTTTCGTTGCGAGGCGCTTGCATGCCATGCGTTTTATGGCCTTTTAATTCTCTTATTAATTTAATACCTGTAATGCCCCCTAAAAAACGTTTGCCCCAACTAAGGTCTTTGATGCTAAGTGCAAAGGCTGTATGCACGCCGTATATTTTTAATTTTTCACTATAACTAAAACCAATGCCCCAAATATCTTCCACCGGTGTTTCTTGTAAAGCTTTTTGTATTTTTTGAGTGGTATTTAAAATAACAATGCAACCTGTTTTTATTTTATTTTTTTTGGCTAGTCGGTTCGCGACTTTACTTAATACTTTATTAGGCCCTACGCCAATAGACACAGAAATGCCTGTCCAATTTTCAATGGTGTTTTTAATGTTGATACAAAATGCTTCTAAGGCATCGGGCTGAATATGTGCTAAATCTAAGAAGGCTTCATCTACCGAATACACTTCTACACAGCCCGGTGGTAGTATCTGTCGCATGGTTTCCATGACACGCCAACTAAGGTCTCCGTATAAATGATAGTTAGAAGAAAAAGCGTGTACTTTATTTTTTTCAATAAGTTCTTTGGCTTGAAAATAGGGAACGGCCATGGCGATGCCTAACTGCTTCGCTTCATCGGAACGAGATACAATGCAACCATCGTTATTACTTAAGACCACAATAGGGGCTTGTTTAAGTTGTGGTTGAAAAAGCCTTTCACAAGAACAATAAAAACTATTACAATCTACAATGGCTTGCACAAAAAATTATTTTCAAGATGAACCATTTTATAAACTATGTATCACAAAACTAACAATGCCCCAAGTGCTATACTGTTCTAGTTGAGCTACTTGGATAATGCCATATCTTTTATTTTCAGGCACCAGGCTAATACTATTTTCTTGTATTTGTAATCGGCGTACTAAAAATTCTCCATTCAAAACAGCTACCACTACTTTGCCTGAGCTCGCAGGAAGGCTTCTATCTACAATTAAAATATCGCCTATGTGAATGCCTGCACCTAACATGGCATCGCTATTCACGCGAAAGAAAAAAGTAGCGGGCTTATTGCGAATGAGTTGCTCGTTAAGGTCAATACCTCTTTCCATAAAATCGTCGGAGGCTGCTCCAAAACCGGTGGCATTTGCCTGTATAATTTGACCTGATTGGTAGTTCTTATTAATTTGTTGGGTAGCAATTCCTTCTGCTGGCTCTCTATCTATAAATGACATAAAACTAAATTTATTAGCAATATTAACTAAATAATTTAGTATTTGGTATATTTATTTGTACCCTTTTTTCACCTATTTATACGCTGTTTTGGAGGGATTATTTTTTATAAGTGGTTTAATGTCAGTACTTTTATTGGGCATAATGCATCAATTTTTTACCCCATGGAGGCTATTTTAAAGCATATTGAAAATCTATATAATACAATTCATCCCCATGCTTGGGATAGAATTCAAAAAATACCTCAAAGTGGAGGCGATCGTATCTATTTTAGAATAAGTCAGGGGGAGAAATCTTGGATTGCGACCTATAATTTAAATATTAAGGAAAATCAGACCTTTATTTATTTCGCTAATTATTTTTATGAAAAGGGAATGCCTGTTCCTAAAATTTTAGCGGTGAATGAATCTTGCAATACTTATTTACAAGAAGATGTAGGTGCGGTTTCTTTATTAGATGTTTTAGAAAAAGAAGGAAAGACGGATGCAGTATTTACATTGTTTCAAAAAAGTTTAACCGCCTTGGCTAAATTACAAATTGAAGGCGCCAAGGGTTTAGATTATTCTAAATGTTTAACCTCTAAGTATTTTGGTAAGCATTCTATTTTAACCGACTTACTATATTACAAATATTATTTCTTAGATACTTTGAAATATGCTTATGACAAACAAGCTTTAATTGATGAGTTTGAAATAGTAAGTGATCAGTTAGCGGTAAGTCATTTTGATAATTTTATGTTCCGTGATTTTCAGAGCAGAAATATTATGGTGCAAAATGGGGAAGTGTATTTTATAGACTTTCAAGGAGGCATGCAAGGTGGACTGCCTTATGACGTAGCTTCCTTGTTATGGCAAGCAAAAGCAGCCCTATCCAATGAATGGAAAGAAAAATTATTAGATCATTATATTGCGGAATTACAAAAACTACTACCAAGCCCATTAGAAGCCGGAACATTTAAAAAGCAGTACAATGGTTTTGTGCTATTAAGATTATTACAAGTTTTAGGCGCCTATGGCTTTAGAGGCTTGTTTGAAAGAAAGGCACATTTTTTAAGCAGCATTCCTTTAGGCTTAGAAAATTTAAAAAGTTTTTTATCAACTTATACTTTAGACAAAGACATACCTGTATTTGCTTCTATCTTGAAGTGGATGGTGAGTGAAGAAGTGATAGAACGGTTTACGCCACCTACTGCTGGTGCAAATACACCTTTAGAAATAACTATTAACAGCTTTAGTTATAAAAAAGGGATTCCTTCGGATAGTTCTGAGAATGGCGGTGGCTTTGTATTTGATATGCGAGGAATTTTAAATCCAGGCAGAGTGGATGAGTATAAAAAACAATCGGGTTTAGACAAACCTGTTCAAGATTTTTTAGAACAAAGAACTAAAATGAATAGTTTTTTAAATAGCGTTTGGGATTTAATTGACATTACAGTAGAAGATTATTTAAAAAGAGGCTTTACTTCACTACATATTAATTTTGGATGCACAGGGGGGCAGCATCGCAGTGTATTTGCAGCAGAACAAACTGCAAGGCATCTTAGAAATAAATACAAGATAAAAGTATTGCTAGCACATACCAATAAAGAAAATTGGGTTAAATAATATTAGTATGAAAGCCATGATTTTAGCAGCAGGTTTAGGTACAAGGCTCAAGCCTTTTACCGATTTTCATCCCAAGGCCTTGGCCATGGTGAATGGAAAGTCATTGCTGCAAAGGAATATAGAATACTTGCAAGTATTTGGTATTAATGAAGTAGTGGTAAATGTGCATCATTTTGCAGATCAAATTATGGAAGCCGTTGCATCGAATAAGGGATGGGGAAGCACCGTAACTATTTCTGACGAAAGCAGTGAAGTTTTAGAAACTGGAGGGGGTGTGTTGTTTGCAAAATCTTTTTTTCAAAAAGAAGAAAATTGGTTAGTGATGAACGCCGATATTTTAACCAACTTAGATATTGATAAATTAATTGCTGCAGATAAAGTATTGTCAGAAGGAGTAGAAAATTATATTGCTACTTTAGCAGTAACGAACAGAGTGACTAGTAGAAACTTATTATTTACAACAGAAGGTAATTTAATAGGCTGGAGAAATAATACTACACGCGAAGAGAAATGGGCAGGTGTAAATAACACTGAACAGCCTGCTGGCATTCATTCTATTGCAAAAGCCTTCAGCGGTATTCAAATACTACATGCTTCTTTTTATTCAAGTATAGAAATGACAGGTAAGTTTTCTTTAATAGATGCTTATTTACAAGCAGCAGCAAAAGGTACAATTGGTTATTACGACCATAGCGATAGTATTTTATTAGATGTAGGAAGACCTGAAAACATTGAAAAAGCAGAAAGCCTTTTTAAATAAGTATCCTTAAAATTTAAGCTTAGATAAGTAATGCACTTCAATTATCGCAACGCCAACTTTATACTTTAATGTATATTTTCTTTTTATCTAAGAAATAAGCAAGTACTCCAAAAAAAGCAATAATGCTTAAGGCATATACAAAAGAGCCTACGCGTAAATCAGTATTTATATTCTTGCAAACATTTTCGTAAAACCAAGGCAGGGCTGAAGTATAGACGGGCTCTCCTTTTTCGTCTGTATGGTCTGTCCATCTTAGTAAGGCTAATACGCGTGGTAAAAATCCGCTGAGTACAAATACAAATAAGGGGTTCTTTCCAAACAGATCGAAAAAATGACTCCATTTACCTTTTGCATTTTGAAACTCTAATAAATAAATAAGCATACCTAAACTAACCATGGCTAGTCCAGAAGTATATAATACATAACTACTGGTCCATATTTTTTTATTAATGGGAAAACTAAAATCCCAAATATAGCCAACCAGTATAAGCACCACTCCTGTTAAAAGTAATTGCGCTAACATCTCGTAATTCTTTCCTTTCAATTGAATGTATTCACCCACTAAAAAACCAAGTATCACTTGTACGATGGCAGGCATTGTACTTATTAATCCTTCTGGGTCAAAGGGAACGCCTTCTCCTTTATAAATATGCGATACACCTAAAATGGTTTGGTCAATACTATTACCAAAATAACCCGATAAACTAAAGGGATGTCCGGCCGCGCCTAATGCATAAGTGAGTACCCAATAAATAACGAGTATCATCATGCCAACAAAAAGTGCTATGCGAGATTTTCCATAATAAATAATAATAGAGGCGAAAAAATAACAAAGTGCAATTCTTTGCAAGACGCCTAAAATGCGCACCATTTCCCAAGGCTTAAAAACTAATTCAGTACCTGAGAATTTTACAAAGGGGCTCCAATTTAAAAATAGTCCAATGCCAAAAATTAAAAGGGTACGCTTTATTATTTTTGACCAAAATTCAGCGGCGCCTGCATTTTGTAATTTGGGCATTACAAAAGACATGGCATTACCCACTGCAAATAAAAAGAAGGGAAATACTAAATCGGTAGGGGTACAACCATGCCAGCTAGCGTGACCTAAAGGACTATAGATATGTGCCCAAGAGCCTGGATTATTAACCAAAATCATAAGCGCCACTGTGGCGCCTCTAAATACATCTAAAGAATAATATCGCTGCTGACTCATAGAATATTATAGTATAAAAAATTTAGTAATAAATAGCTCCATTTTAATATCTTTGTAAGATACAAATTCAGATGGGAAAAAATATATTAATTACAGGTGGAGCAGGCTTTATTGGGTCGCATGTGGTACGTTTAATGGTGACTAAATACCCTCAGTATCAAATCTTTAATTTAGATGCACTTACCTATGCAGGTAATTTGGAGAATTTAAAGGATATTGAAAAAGCAGCGAATTATCATTTTATAAAAGCCAATATTTTAGAAGCCGATAGTTTAAAAGACATTTTTGAAAAACATGCTATTACCGATGTCATTCATTTAGCAGCAGAATCGCATGTTGACCGTTCAATAGTTTCTCCTTTAGATTTTGTGTATACGAATGTTATTGGCACCGTGAACTTATTAAATACCGCTAAAGAATATTGGAAAGGTGATTTAAGTTATGAAAAAGCGCATGACGGATCTTGGGAAAAAAATCGTAATCATATTTTTTACCATGTCTCAACAGACGAGGTATATGGAAGCCTAGGCAAAGAAGGCTTGTTTAAAGAAACTACTGCCTACGATCCTAACTCTCCTTATTCTGCAAGTAAAGCGGCCAGCGATCATTTTGTGCGTGCCTATGGAGAAACTTATCATTTGCCATATGTAGTTTCTAACTGTTCTAATAATTATGGACCGAATCATTTTCCAGAAAAATTAATTCCTTTATTCATACATAATATCATTAATAAAAAAGCATTGCCGGTTTATGGCGATGGTTTATACACCCGTGATTGGTTATATGTTATAGACCATGCCCGTGCCATTGATATTATTTTTCATGAAGGAAAAAATGGAGACACTTATAATATTGGGGGCTTTAATGAGTGGACCAATATTGATTTAGTAAAATTAATGTGCGCTCAAATGGATGTTAAACTAGGAAGGGCAGTAGGAGAAAGCGAAGCCTTAATTACTTATGTAAAAGACAGACCAGGCCATGACCGTAGATATGCCATTGATGCGACTAAATTAAATAAAGAATTAGGTTGGAGCCCTTCCGTTACTTTTGAGCAAGGCTTGGCGGCTACCATTGATTGGTATTTGAATAATGGCCCTTGGTTAGAAAATGTAACGAGTGGTAATTACCAAACCTATTATAACTCCATGTACTCAAATAGATAAGATCCAAAGAATGAAAATAGAAGCGACACCCTTAAAAGATTGTTTTATAATTCACGACACAGTTCATGGCGATGCGAGAGGTTATTTTATTGAAACATTTAACCAAAGAGATTTTAATGCAGCAAGTGGTTTAGATATTATATTTGTACAAGACAATCAATCTAGATCAAGTAAAGGCGTTTTGAGAGGCTTGCATATGCAAAGAGGAGCTTCTGCACAAGCAAAGCTAGTAAGGGTTTTAGAAGGAGCGGTATTAGATGTGGTAGTAGATTTAAGAAAAGGTTCTCCTAGCTTTGGGCAGCATTTCACCATTGAGCTAACAGCAGAAAATCATAAACAATTTTTTGTTCCTGCCGGGTTTGCTCATGGCTTTGTAGTATTGAGCGAGTCGGCTACTTTCTTTTATAAAGTAGATAAGTTTTATGAGCCAGGCAATGAAGTGGGCATAATGTACAATGATAAGGATTTAAACATTGATTGGAAATTAGCTACATCAGAACTAACATTTTCAGAAAAAGATAAAACATTAGGAAGCTTTGCGGAATATTCGAAAAGTTTAGGTATGTAGAAAAACTGTTATGATTTGAGCACGCAAGTGCGAAAACATAAACACAAATAAAAAACAAAAATTAGGTTTATGAAAGGAATTATATTAGCAGGCGGATCAGGTACTAGGTTGTATCCTATTACCAAGGGTATCAGTAAGCAATTAATGCCTATCTATGATAAGCCCATGATTTATTATCCGTTATCTGTATTATTATTAGCGGGCATTAAAGATATTTTAATTATCACCACACCAGAAGACAGCGATCAATTCAAAAGATTATTAGGCGATGGTGCTGAAATAGGTTGTTCTTTTCATTATGAAGTGCAAGCAGTACCTAATGGACTAGCACAAGCCTTTGTCATTGGTGCTAATTTTATTGGTAAGGATAAAGTAGCCTTAATATTAGGTGATAATATATTTTATGGTGCTGGCTTTAGTAAGCTGGTTCAATCATTTAATAATGTAGAAGGCGCTGCGGTATTTGCTTATGAAGTAAATGATCCTGAGCGTTATGGTGTGGTAGAGTTTGATGCGAATAACAATGCACTTTCTTTAGAGGAAAAGCCAAACCAACCAAAGTCCAATTATGCAGTGCCTGGTTTATATTTTTATGATAATGAAGTGGTAGAGATTGCTAAAAATATTCCCGCTTCTCCAAGAGGGGAATATGAAATTACAGATGTCAATAAAGTATACCTGCAAAAAAAGAAATTACAGGTGGGTATTATGAATAGAGGTACCGCTTGGTTAGATACAGGTACTTTTGACTCCTATGCCGACGCCTGTGAATTTGTAAGGGTTATTGAGAAAAGACAAAGTCAAAAAGTGGGTTGTATAGAAGAAGTTGCCTACCGTATGGGCTTTATAGATAAGACTCAATTACTAGTTTTAGCCGATAAATATGCTAAAAGCGGCTATGGAGAATACCTTAGACAGTTAAAAAAATAGACTTTTCTAGTTTGTAGCAGCTATTTTCTGTTTTCTTGAACAAAAAATGAACAATTTTATAAATATGTTGTTCTTATGATATGTCAACTTATTCAATCAAGGATTTAGAGCAAATTTCTGGGATCAAGGCCCACACCATTCGTATATGGGAGCAGCGCTATAATTTCCTGCAACCCTCTCGTACTGAGACGAATATAAGAACCTATTCAGCCGTTGAAATAAAGATCATTTTAAACGTATCGTTTTTAAATAAATACGGGTTTAAGATTTCACATATTGACAAGATGAGTCCTGAGCAAATGGAAGAAAAAATTCTTACCATTAACCAGATGGACGCGCAGAAGGAAAGGGTGGTGAATAATTTGATTAAGGATATGGTATCATTGAATATGCCAGCCTTTGAACAACAACTAGACAATTACATTGCACAAAAGGGTATTGAAAAAACCATTGTGGAAGTGATTTTCTCTTTTTTAGAAAGAGTGGGTATATTATGGATGACAAGTCATATCAATCCAGCACAGGAGCATCTTGCAACTAATATCTTAAGACAGAAAATTATTTATGGCATTGAAAAATTAACGCCAGTCACTAAATATACAAAGAGAGTAGTTTTATTCTTACCTGAAGCAGAGTACCATGAATTAGGCATTTTATATGTACATTTTTTATTAAAACAAAATGGCATATACGTAGATTATTTAGGTACCAACATACCCATGGTAGATCTTGAATTTTTAGTGAGCAGAACGAAACCTGATTATTTATTTTGTCATATCACCTCTCCAGCGAAGAAGTTTAAATTAGATAAGTTTTTAGAAGGCTTATCTAAAATTAATAAAAGCTCTCCAGTGGTTTTATCGGGTCAAATTGTTCGTGATTATAAGGGACAAGTCGCTTCCAATATCTC
Source organism: Chitinophagales bacterium (assembly GCA_964203405.1). Classification (GTDB taxonomy): domain Bacteria; phylum Bacteroidota; class Bacteroidia; order Chitinophagales; family Chitinophagaceae; genus Sediminibacterium. The sequence goes on along the minus strand of CAXNLL010000002.1, from coordinate 204,663 downwards.
CATTAAAAGAAGCTTAGGAGAGACTATTCAGTTTCTGAATACTATCTAATTATCTATTCTCGAAGTTTTACTCCTACTAGCTCAAAACCTTGACTTTTCTTAAAATATTGATAGTCATACATTTATCATTATTTTGGTCTGAGATTGGTGTTTTTTGGGCTTACCAAACCCGAAATGTTTAATTCTTTTTTAAAAATATTAAACAAAAATGGCTTTCAAACTCATTATTTTGTTTAGCTTTAATTTCTTAAAGTTAAACAGAACTATATGTCAACAGCAGAATTCTCCTTACTACTTACTGAAAATGCCGATTTTCTAAAGCCTTTTGCCATTAATTTGACTAAGGATCATGAAACAGCCAAGGACTTATTTCAGGAAACCTTGTACAGAGCCTTGTCCAATAAAGACAAGTATAATGTAGGTACCAATATCAAGGCTTGGTTGTATACTATTATGCGTAATATTTTTATTAATGATTACCGTAAAAAAGCAAAACAATCGGTGGTATTGGACAATTCTCCCAACGATTTTTTAATTGATCAAACTAGAACAAAGGTTTTGAATGATGGAGTGACTAACTTAAATTTGAGAGAAGTAAAGCAGCTTATTTACGACCTACCTGAATTATTTAGAACGCCCTTTAATTTATATTTCGAAGGGTATAAGTATAATGAAATTGCAGAAGAATTAAATGAGCCATTAGGCACTATTAAGAGTCGAATTCACTTTGCTAGAAAAATATTAAAACAGAAAATACAACGATACTAAAATATGGCCTCTTCTAAAAAAGCATTAGTGATTGGTGCTGGTTTCGCTGGCATGTCAGTAGCTACTTTTTTAGCAAAGAAAGGATGGTCTGTAACTGTTATTGAAAAACATAATTTACCTGGAGGCCGCGCCAGAAAATTTGAAGCCGAAGGTTTTACATTTGATATGGGTCCAAGTTGGTATTGGATGCCCGATGTTTTTGAGCGTTATTTTGCGGCCTTTGGAAAAAAGGTTTCCGATTTTTATAAATTAAAAAGGCTAGACCCCTCTTACCGTGTTTACTTTGATGAAACGCATTGGGATATGCCTGCTAATTATACTGAACTAGCAGCTTTATTAGAAAGCGTAGAACCCGGTGCTGCCAAGGCTTTGGATCAATTCATGGAGGAAGCCAAATACAAGTATGATATAGGCGTGGGTAAACTTGTTCATCAGCCAGGTATTTCTTTAAAAGAATTTATAGACATTGATTTACTCAAGGGTGTTTTTAAATTAGATGTATTTCAATCTATGAAAAAACATGTAGCTCGTTTTTTCAAACATCCTTATATACAAACCTTAATGGAGTTCCCGGTTTTATTTTTAGGAGCCCTTCCACAAAATACGCCGGCCTTATATAGTTTAATGAATTATGCCGATATTAAAGGTGGTACCTGGTATCCTGAATTTGGTATGTATAGTATTGTACAAGCTATGTATGATACCGCTGTAGCGCAAGGCGTTCAGTTTCAATTTTCTGAAGAAGCTTTGCAAATTGATGTACTCAATGGAGTGGCACAGTCTTGCTACACTAAATCAAGTATTACGGGCGAACAAAAGCACTATGAATTTGATGTAGTTGTAGGTGCTGGCGATTATCATCATATTGAAACAAAACTATTAACAAGTAAGTATCAATCTTATACTGCTAGTTATTGGGATACCCGCACCATGGCACCTAGTTCATTATTATATTATGTGGGATTGAATAAAAAATTAACGGGTGTGACGCATCACTCTTTATTTTTTGACACCGACTTTGCCATTCATGGTAAAGAAATTTATACCGAACCAAGTTGGCCCACCAAGCCTTTGTTTTATGCATCTGTACCCTCTGTTACCGATCCTACAGTGGCACCAGTAGGTAGTGAAAATTTATTTTTATTAATTCCAGTGGCTGCAGGTCTTGAAGGGGATACAGAAGAAGTTAGAGAAAAATATTTTCAAGAACTGATCGCCCGTTTAGAGCAAAGATGGGGTCAGTCTATTGCAGATAGCATTGTCTATAAAAGGACTTTTGCTGTATCTGATTTTAAAAACGATTATCATTCCTTTAAGGGGAATGCCTATGGCCTTGCCAACACACTACTACAAACAGCTATTTTAAAGCCTTCTTGTAAAAGCAAAAAGGTAAAAAACTTATATTATACAGGGCAATTAACTGTGCCTGGGCCAGGTGTACCGCCTAGTTTAATTAGTGGAGAAGTGGTAGCGGAGCTGATTGAAAAAAATTATATAAATTTGCAACCTAGAAATGTCTGATTTAAAACTATATAATGAAGTCACTGGCTTAAGCAGTAAAACAACTACGCTATTGTATAGCTCTAGTTTTTCATCTGCTATTAAGTTACTACATGCCGATTTACGTCAGCCCATATATGACATTTATGGTTTTGTAAGATTCGCCGATGAAATTGTAGACACTTTTCATGAATTTGACAAAGCAACATTGCTTGCGCAGTTTAAAAAAGATACTTACTTAGCTTTAGAACAAGGCATTAGTTTAAATCCCATATTGCACCGTTTTCAATTAACTTATTCAAAATATAAAATTGACCCTGCCTTATTAGAAGCCTTTTTAGTAAGTATGGAAATGGATTTAAATAAGCAGCAATACGATTTAGCTACTTATCAAACCTATATTTACGGAAGTGCGGAAGTAGTAGGTTTAATGTGCTTACATATTTTTTGTGAAGGGGATATGGCCCAATTTGAAAAATTGAAACCATCAGCAAAACATTTAGGCGCTGCTTTTCAAAAAGTAAATTTCTTACGTGATATTAAAGCCGATTTTGAAGGCTTAGATAGAATGTATTTCCCTAACTGTGATTTTTCAAAATTTACCCAAGCAGAAAAGGAAATGATTGAAGCCGATATTCAGGCCGATTTCGAAAAAGCTTTACAGGGCATTAAAATGCTTCCGCTGAAAGCTAGATTTGGGGTGTATGTGGCATTTAAATATTACTATTCTTTGTTTAAAAAAATAAAGAAAACGCATCCGGAGGCTATTTTGAAAGCAAGAATCAGAATTCCTACCCCTGCAAAAATATTTATTGTGGCCAAGGCTACACTGCGTAGTCAGTTGAATTTATTGTAATAAATTTGTTAAATAATTTAATAAAATTGATTTTATGGTTTTTATATTAGTGGCTTTACTTACTTTTTGCATTATGGAAGGGATTACTTGGTTAACCCACCGTTATGTAATGCATGGTTTTTTATGGTATTTACACGAGGACCATCATCAGCCCACAGGGCATTTCTTTGAAAAGAACGATGCCTTCTTTTTAATATTTGCTATTCCAAGCATGGCCTGTATTTTCTATGGTAATTTCGTAGGCCCTATATGGATAGCGGGTATAGGAACGGGCGTTGCTATGTATGGCTTTGCTTATTTTATAGTACATGAAGTAATTATACACCAAAGAATTAAATGGTTTACTAAATCTAATAACCGCTACATCAAAGCTATTCGTTGGGCACATAAAATGCACCATAAGCATTTGAACAAAGAGGATAGTGAAAGCTTTGGTATGTTAATCGTTGCCAAAAAATACTGGGATAAAGTTCGTCGAGACGAAGCTATACAAAGCAATGACTAATGCTACCCATACTAATACTGAAATAGCAAGCTACGATTATATTATAGCAGGAGCCGGTGGGGCAGGTTTATCTTTATTGCATTATTTAATGCAGTGTTCAAATTTAGTTTCAAAGTCTATTTTAGTCATTGATAAGTCATTCAATAAAACCAATGACCGTACTTGGTGTTTTTGGAATAAAGATGCCAGTGCTTTTGAAAATTTAGTCAAAAATCGCTGGGACACTATTTCAATACATGCAGAAGGGTTTGATAAAGAGTTACCTACTACTCCCTTTTCTTATAAGATGATTCAGGGGATTGATTTTTACAATACCGTTCTTAGCAAAGCAAAATCCAAAACAAATATACATTTTCAGGAAGCCATCATCCTTGACATTACAGCCATTGATTCAACAAATCCGAGTAAAGGCGCTAAAGTTGATTGGGAGGGTGGGTCTGCAATGGGGGAATATATTTTTTCTAGTTTGCTGCCTTTTCAAATGAATCAGTTAGCTACTGCGACTGTTTATTCCAATTCATTACAGTCGGGTACTTCTTTAAATAATAAAGCCCCTTTTTTATGGCAACATTTTAAAGGAAGGGTAGTGCAGTTCGATACACCTGTATTTAATAAAGCTATTGCGAAGCTGATGGATTTTAATGTGCCACAACAAGGAGCCACTGCCTTTATGTATCAATTACCTTTAAATGAAATGGAAGCCTTGGTGGAGTACACTATATTTTCAGAAAATGTTTTAGCAATTTCAGAGTACGATAAAGTGCTAGATGCTTATTTAGCGAAAGCGTTCCCGGGCAGTAATTATATAACTAAGCACGATGAAATAGGCGCTATTCCTATGACACAGATTGAATTAGCTTCCACGCAAGCCCCTATTTATACCATTGGTGCCTTAGGGGCTGCCATTAAAGCAAGTACAGGTTATGCTTTTCAGTTTATTCAGGAGCAATGTAAAAATATAGTTGATCAATTAGACAAAGGATTACCTATTCAAACTAAGGTACATAACACAAGACACCAGTTTTATGATGCAGTATTACTAGATATTTTATTTCACCATAAAATGAAAGGTGCTGAAATATTTAAACGCATATTTGCTAAAAACGAAGCCGCAACGGTATTTAAATTTTTATCTAATACTTCTAGCTTACTAGAGGATATTCAAATTATGCGTTCTTTACCTACACACATATTTTTACCAGCTGCCATTAAAGTGCTTTTACGGCGGTCGTAAATAATTTTTTTTCCCTAAATTTGTTTTTTCAGCCACGTAGTACAATGGATAGTACATGAGTTTCCGAAGCTCTTAATCCAGGTTCGATTCCCGGCGTGGCTACAAAGCCAATGCGTTTGGAAAGTCAATGAACGAAGTGAAGTTGACAGTCTAAAGTTGCATTTTATTTATTTATTTTTCTTCTTCTCTTCTCTATATTCCGAAGGCGTAAAAAAAACTTTTGATTTAAATACAGTAGAAAAATATGATTGTGAAGTAAATCCAACTTTATAGGCTATTTCAGAAATTGAAAAATTATCATCGCCTAATAAAAATTTCGCCTTCTGTATTCTTACTGAAAGAAGGTAATCGTTTATATTGTATCCAATTAAGGCTTTAACTTTTCTATATAATTGAACCCTCGATATTTTTAATTCATCTAATATTGTTATAATTGATAAATTACTATTAGAGATATTATTTTCAATGATTGAAGTGAAAGCATTGATGAATTTTCTATCTAATTTATTAAGATTATTTGATTTTGATTCAAGCGGCAGTGAATTTGTATAATGATCTCTTAATATAATCCTGTTATTTAATAAATTTTTAATTGTTTCCCCTAAGTATTCAATATTAAATGGTTTTGTTATAAATGCATCTGCTTTCACTTTCATTCCTTCAATCTTGTCTTGTATCGATGTTTTGGAGGTTAAAATTATGATTGGAATATGAGAGGTTCGTAAATCATTCTTTAAAAATTCTGTTACTTGAAATCCGTTTTCATTCGCCATCATTATATCGGTTATGATGATATCGGGGATAATATCTAATGCCTTACTAATTCCTAATCGCCCATCATTTGATGTATGTATTTCGTATTCGAATGAAAACTTATTTTTTAAATACGTTTTTATGTCTTCATTATCTTCAATTATTAGTATTGTCGGAATTTCTATAAAATTTAACTTTATATTTTCATCTATAGCAAGCTCGCTATTTATTATTTTAGTAGTATTTTCTTCTAAAAAATTTATTGAGGGCTTTTTTATACCGTACTCAGAATTTATATTATCAACTATACTTTCCAAATTATGATTATTAATTAGAAGATGGTTTTCAATAATTGATATTGAAATTTCAAAACAAGTCCCAATATTTTTTTTGCTAGTTACCTCAATGGTTCCTTTATGTAATAAAATCAGTTCTTTTGTAAGTGTTAGTCCAAGTCCTGAGCCTTTAAAATTTGAACTATGCCCCTGGTAAAACAGATCGAAGATGTTTTCAGTTTCAATTTCAGTCATACCTTCTCCATTATCCTCTATCTTTATAATTGCAAAAGTGTTCATTAGGTCATTTTCTATTGAAATATTTATGGTACCTTCTTCTTTTGTAAATTTAATTGCATTTGAAATTAAATTATAGATCACCATTCCCATCTTTCTTTCGTCGAAATATAGTTCTAGCTTATCCGCTTTATTATTAAAATTGATTGATATATTTCTGTTTCTCGCACTTTCTTTAAAATTTTGAACTATTGAATTTATAAATTGCCCTAAATTATTTTTAGAAATATTTAATTGCATTTTGCCTGACTCTATTTTTTTAAAATCAATTATTTGATCTATAATTTGATCTAAAAGTCTAGCATTTCTATAACAGAGCTCTAAATTATCTTTCAATGTAAAATGAAGTCTTTTTGAATTAATGATATCTTCTAAAGGTCCCAAAATTAATGTGAGTGGTGTTCTCAATTCATGCGTAAACTTTGTAAAATATAAAAGTTTTTGATTATTAGCTTCGTTAAGAACTTTATTCAATTCTATTATATTATTTTTTTGTTCAATTAATTTTTCTCTTTTTATTTTTAATTTTATATTAATTTTTTTATTTATATTTAATATATAAACTAATATACAAATTAAAATTGCGGCTATAGTTAAAATAATATAAAATAATAAAATTAATGATTTTTGATATGTACTTATTATATTTTGTTCTACTATTTCATTATTTAATTTTATTCTATTAAGTTTTTGTTCATTTAATTTTATTCTTATTCTTTTGAAATATTCAATATTATTGGAATCTATCATTATCGTTTCTAATTGATTTTCTTTTTCATAATTTTTATTATTCAAAATATTCATCGCCGTTTCTATTGATTGTTTTCCTCCTGTTGGATATAATATCGTAGCAGTTATTTCTTTATTTATTACCATGTCTAATCCCATTCCCTTTTCCATAAGCCCATCAACTCCTATTATTTTTATTCTATCTTGTTTAGTATCATTTTTTATAATGTTATAAAAAGATTTTGCTATAAAATCCGTATGGGCAAATACAATATCTATTTTATTATCCTTTAATGCTAACAATATTTCTTGTTTTTTATTTTTTGATTCATAATCTATTTTCGTAATCAGATTAATTCCTTTATTTTTCTTTATATATGCCTCAAATCCAATTGCTCTTTCGATAAATGGAGATGCAGTATTTAATCCTTTTAACTCCATTACTTTACCTTTGCCTTTTGTAGCATCTACAACGTATTTTCCAGCAATCATACCTATATCTGTATTAGAGGCACCAATAAAAGCGGTATATTTATGCGATTTTATATTTCTATCTAACATAATTACCGGAATTTTTAAATCAAATACTTTTTCAATAATTATCTTTAGTGGTTCACTTTCATTTGGACTTACAATTAATAAATCTATTTTACTATCAATTAATTCTTGAATTTGATTTATTTGCTTTTTACTATCAGCAGCAGCATCCTTTATTATTAAATCTACGTTTTCATAATTTAATAATTCCATTTGCATTTCTTCTATCATCTCTCTCCTCCATTCATTATTAGTAGCTAATTGTGCAAATCCAATTTTGAATTTTTTACTTATTTTTTCATTCCTATTAGGTATACATCCTATATTACTTAATAGTATTAGAGTTATTATACAGTAAATGTTTAATTTAAGATTATGTAGTAACATTTAATTAATTTTATATTTGTAATGTATTCATTTTAAACTATAAATATTATAAATTATAATTTGTAAATAATGTTATTAGCTTTATTAATAATACAAAATGTTGATTTATAACTACTTATCTATTTCCTATCGTTTTTATATTATTTTTTAATATGAATACCATTCTTTCTCTTATTTGATTACTTACCATCTAAACTAGAATATTTTAAAAATATAACTAGACTCTATATTTAAAAAGGAATATTTATACCAGTATTCCAAATAAATCCAGTACCTAACATATTAGATACTGGCCATGAAGTTGTTAAAAATATATTTCCTTTCCAATTTTCTCTTTGATAAGTAGTTGTTTGTGCAGTAAAGAAACCTTTAAGCCAACCATAATCTTCTAAGTAAAAGAAACTTGGTTTTGTATTGATAATATTCTTATCTCCAAATTTTATTTTATCAAAGCAGTAGGCCAGGTTTACAAAATCTTCAAATAATACTCCCGCCTTACTTAAGCGGTCAGATCGCCAATAGGAAAATATAAATCTTTGATTTTCTCTTGGCCTATATTCTCCATTGAATTCAAATGAATAGTATTGCTGTACTTGATATTCTTGATTATTTATAATGGGTTTATTTTCTTGAAAATACCAATTAGTATTGACAGTAATTCCAATAGTCAATTTCTTTTTTTCCAATAAATAATAACCCACTCTAGAAAATATAGTCCATGGTTTAGCATCTATACCTAAATTAAATTCAGGATTAAAATAAAATTTTCCTTTTCTTATAACAGCACTCCCCAATATCGCAGGCTTCCCCAATGAAAAAATAGGTACTGGCGAAACTCCATTATTAGTAAATTGTATATTACCAGATGATTGAGAATATGCACAATGAAAGCTCATTATTAATATGAACATAACAAAATTGCCAATTATATTAAAATTATATTTTTTATTATTAATTTTCATATAAAATATTTACTCTAACAACTTACTTGCTTGTATATCAAATGTAATTTATTTTCATTCCCTATGATTTTTTCCTTTTTAAGGTTTATAATAATATTTTGTATTACCACATCGCCCTTTAATCTCAGTATATGAACATCTAATATGAATTGTTAAACGTTTGTTTGATCAAAAATTTTACACTAATTAAATATGAATGGGGGTCAATGCTCCATCGGTAAATTTTTCAATCTTCTAATATTTAATAAATCGTCATTTTTTTCATACAATATTTAAAATTGCTGTTACAAAACCTAATAAATTATTATAACTCTATTCATTTTTGCTATCATATAATATTGAAAATCAATAATTTATATAATATGATACAAATCTATACTTATTAAGTACTAATTCTAATATTACCCTGTTCTGACTTTTCTACATTGAGTATTATTAAATAGAATGTAAAATGTCTAAAAATATTATATTTCATTGGTCATTGGTTGCAGGACTAGCTGGATTCATTTTTGGATTTGACACAGTAGTCATTTCAGGCGCCAATTTACCTTTAAAAAATTTATGGCATACTACTCCATTTTTTCATGGCTTTTTTATTATGTCTATGGCTTTATGGGGGACATTATTTGGTTCTATTTTTGGGGGCTACCCAGCTGATAAGTTAGGAAGGAAAAAAACCTTATTTTGGATTGGTATTCTATTCGCAGTATCAGCCATTGGCTCAGCATTCGCTAATGATCCATATACATTTTCATTTTTTAGATTTATTGGAGGGATTGGCATTGGTGCTTCAACAGTTGCTGCGCCTATATATATATCTGAAATATCTAAAGCTAACCAAAGAGGTAAATTAGTAGCATTATATCAGTTTAATATAGTTTTTGGGATATTAATAGCTTATTTATCTAATTATTTCTTTGATGGTTTTGATGGTGTAAACGACTGGCGTTGGATGCTCGGCATCATGCTTTTGCCTTCTATCCTTTACATTTTCCTTGTTGTAGGAATACCAGAAAGTCCACGTTGGCTTATTACCAAAAAAAATGATTTTATTTCTGCAAGAAGTATTCTCACTAAGATGGGAATAGCTAATGTTAATATTGAAATTGACTTAATTGTTAAAGCTAACGAAAAAAATAACTCAAATAGTAAAGTAAATAAATTTTTTACTAACCAAAATAAAAAAATTATTTGGCTAGCGTTCTTTATTGCTTTTTTTAATCAATTTTCTGGTATCAATTTTGTTTTATATTATGCACCTGAAATATTTTCTACAATAGGGATGAATACAAAAGATTCCTTATTTAATTCAATTTTACTTGGTTGCGATATTTTAGTTTTTACATTACTTGGTCTTTATTTAATCGATAAAATAGGTCGTAAGAAATTATTAATTATAGGATCAATTGGTTATATCGTCAGTTTAACAATGATAGCAGGTTGTTTTTATGGAAATCTTAATTCTAATCTTTTGTTGTTCTTTTTGCTATTATTTATTGCCTCTCATTCCATTGGTCAAGGAACCGTAATTTGGGTATTCATTTCTGAAATTTTCCCAAATTCATTAAGAGCAACGGGCCAATCTTTTGGTGCTAGTATTCATTGGGGTTGTGCAGCACTTATCACATTATTTACTCCATTTTTCTTTGATAAAAATGAAGGAATATTTAATTCTAATCCTTGGATTATATTCTGTTTTTTCTCAATCATGATGATTTTACAATTTATATGGGTTGTAAACAAGGTTTCGGAAACCAAAGGAATTTCATTAGAAGATTTAGAATCAAAGTTTACAAATAATATTAATAACAAATAAAACAAAAAAATGAAAAAAAAGTTTCTATTTTTTATTATTGTAGTGATATCATCATTGCAATATGTGAATGCACAAAAACAGTTTACTGGGACTGTTACAGATGCAAATACAAATAAACCTTTGGTGGGGGCTAGTATTGTCCTACAAGGAACATCTAATGGTACCAATACAAATACTGAGGGTAAATTCAACCTTACTATTCCTGTAAATGTAAAAGCTATCATAGTAAGTTATGTTGGTTATGTAGCACAAACCATTTCAATTGATGGTATAAATCAAGTTAATGTTTTGCTTTCTGAACTCAAAGAGCTGGATGAAGTTGTTGTTGTAGGATATACCTCACAAAGAAAACAAGATTTAACGGGAGCTATTGCTGTAGTCGATATTTCTGCAGTCAAAAATAATAGCTCCGGTAATACTATGCAAGCATTACAGGGCCGTGTTGCTGGTCTTTTCATTGAAAAAGACGGATCACCTAATGGTGGAACAAATCGAATTTTAATCCGTGGAGCAAATACCCTAGGAAACAATAATCCTCTTTACGTCATAGATGGAATTCCAACAACAAGACCTGAAATATTTCAAATGTTAAATCCTGCTAATATTGCAAATATACAAGTATTGAAAGACGCTTCTGCCGAATCAATATATGGAGCGAGAGCTTCAAATGGTGTAATTATTGTTACAACAAAAAATGGTGGTAATACAAACGGAAAAGTAGAATTTCAATTCAACAATAGTACTTCCACTCAATCTGAAAAATCAGTTAGATACAACATGTTAAGCTCTTTAGATAGAGGAAAGGCCTTATGGAGAGCCTCTGTAAATGACAAACAAGATCCAACAGCTGGTTATGGAGAAATATATAAATTTGATTGGAATAAAGATTTTAATAATCCTATATTAAATGGAGTTAGTTTACAACCATATGTTGGTGGGGATGTAAATTCTCCTGCTGGGAATACCAATTGGCAGGATGTTATGTATAAAACTGGAATTGTTACTAATAATAGTTTGACAGCATCTGTAGGTAATAAGAATTCATCTATAGAAGTTAATTTCAGCCATATAAAAAATACTGGTATGCTAAGATATACTGGTTATGAACGTACAAGTGGAAGTATTAGTACTGTTACGCGCTCTTTTAATGATAAAGTTATTTATGGTGTAAATTTTCGTATGTCTAACTCTGATGAACTACTTCAAGCAAATGATTTAGGTGGTTCTCCTACTACAGGATTAGCTATTTCATTAGCGCCGACCATACCAGTTTTCCAAACAGATGGTAAAACTTATGCGGGTGAACTAGGAGCGGGCTATTCAGATAGAAATAATCCATTGCATATGCAAGACATTTCAAAGTGGAACAATGCAAATCGTTTAGAAACCTTTGGTAACGTTTATCTTGAAATCCAACCAATAAAAAACTTATTTTTTAAATCTACTTATGGAGCTGATAATTCTAATTATCTGAGTAAGGTAATTGCAAAAACATTTACCGAAGGCGCTTTGAATAGATCAACTAATAGTTTGGCTTTCGACCAAAATCATTACTTAAGTACCACGTTTACAAATACTTTGAGGTATAATTATACATTAAAGGATTTACATAAGTTTAAATTTTTGTTAGGAACTGAATTAATTAAAACTAACCTTGATTTCCAAGCATCCAAAAAAGAAGGATTCGCTATACAAACCGAAGACTACTTTACTTTAAATGCTGGTACAGGAAATACTACTTTATCAGGTGGTTCAACTGGAAACAGTTTGTTTTCACAATTTGGTCGTATTGATTATAGCTTTTCAGACAAATATTTGTTAGCCGCAACTGTTCGTCGTGATGGTTCTTCTCGTTTTGGTACTGATAACCAATATGGAATTTTTCCAGCTGCTTCATTCGGTTGGAGAGTAGACAAGGAAAATTTCATGAAGAATAATACTTTTTTCTCAGAATTGAAATTTAGATTAGGAGTAGGACGCGTAGGTAACCAACAAATTGGTGATGTTGCACGTTTCGGTTTGTTTGGAACAAGATATGGAACGACCCAGGCACAACTCGTAGGTGGTTTCTGGGAACAGTATATGAATATTGGAACAGCTTATGCTTTAAATGGTGCAAATACAGGAACATTGCCTTCTGGTTTTGTACAAACACAAGCTGAAAATGCTGGACTTAAGTGGGAAACAACAGATGAAATAAATACAGGTATCGACTTCTCTATTTTTAATAATAAAATCTCTGGTTCATTTGATTATTTTTCTAGAAATACAACCGGTATTTTAATTACACCACCAGTAGCGTCTGCATTAGGCGAGGGTCAATCTAAAGCGGTGAATGGTGCTTCTAAATCCAATAAAGGCTGGGAATTCATTGTAAGCTATAACCCACCCAAAAAGGGAGATTTTAATTACAATGTAACTTTAAACCTTGCACGTTTTAGAGATCAAATCACAGAATTGCCAGAAAATGTGCGTCCTGCTTATGCTGGTAATCTAGTAAGTACAATTATTGGGCACTCTCAATTTGATATTTTTGGCTATAAGACAAACGGTTTATTCCAATCACAATCTGAAGTTGATGCTGCGCCTAAGCAAATTGGTGCTGGTCCTGGAAGAATTCGTTATGTTGATATCAACAATGATGGATTTATAAATGATTTAGATAGAACTTGGATTGGGACTTCACTTCCTGCAATCGAATATGGAATGAGAGTCGATCTAAATTATAAGAAATTTGATTTATCAATTTTCGGATCAGGTGTTGGCGGAAGAACTGGCTTTGACGCTTATACGTCTTTTAATAATCTAATGAGAGCAAGAGAAAACGTAGGACCTGGCATTTTAAATGCTTGGAGTGCTCAGAATACTAATTCTTCGACCCCTGCTGCTACGCTAAAGGATGGCAACAATGAAGGTAGAACTTCAGATTATTTTATGGTGAGTACTTCCTATTTCAAATTAAGAAATATTCAAATAGGCTATAGCATCACACCAAAGTCAATATTTTCTAGATTACACATCTTTGCAATGGCAGAAAATTTATTTTGGATTAAGAGCAATAATTTTATAGGACCAGATCCAGAAAGAATAAATATTTCTCCTATACCAATTCCGAAAACTTTCTCTATTGGAATTAATACAACTTTTTAAATTAAAAAATTACATAAAATGAAAAATAAATTATTAGTAACTTTTATAACCTCTGGACTATTAATATTTAGTTCATGTTCAAAAGTTTTGGATTATACTCCAACTGGAGTATTAGCTTCTTCTGATTTAAAATCACCCATTGCCATTGAAGGTCTTGTAAATGCTGCTTATTCATCAATTGGCAATGGTGATATGATTGGCCCAATATATAGTAAATGGGCATATGGAAGTGTTCGTTCAGATGATAGTTATAAAGGAGGTGGGGGGACAGGGGATGTTGGAGACATTGATGCCATGGAGCATTATAATTTAGTCTCACCTTCCATGGGCGCCTTTGTATCAAGAACTTGGACCAATGTATACAAATCAATTTCAAGAGCAAATGTTGCACTACGTGCTGTAAATACTTTAACAGATGCTGAGTTTCCAAATAAAAAAATTCGTATAGCTGAATTGAAATTTTTAAGAGCCCATAGCTATATGACTTTGAAATTATTGTACAAAAATATTCCAATTTTTGATGAAACCGCTACAGCAGAAGATATTTTAAAAGTTTCTAATGATTTGAAAAACGAAGATTCATGGAATAAAATTGGTGCTGATTTTCAATTTGCAATTGATAACTTACCTGCTAAGCAAGCAAATCTAGGTCGAGTTAATAAATTTTCTGCACAAGCATATTTGGCTAAACTAAGACTTTACCAAGCATATGAACAAGATGATAAACATAAAGTTATAAGTATTAACAAAGCTAGAATGCAACAAGTAGTAGACTTAGCACAGTCAGTTATCTCTTCAGGTAACTATGCATTAAGTAACGATATCGCTGATAATTTTTTACCAGAGACCGAAAATGGACCTGAATCGGTTTTTGCTATTCAATTTACAATTAATGACGGTACAACTACTGGAAGATTAAGTTTTGAAGACGGATTAAATTATCCTCATGGTGCGCCTCAATATGGTTGTTGTGGATTCCATGCAAGTAGTCAAAATTTAGTAAATGCTTTTACTACTGATGCTGATGGGTTACCCAATTTTACTACTTTTAATAATAGCATAGCTGATTTAACTACTGCTACTGTAGATGTACGTATTGATCATACAGTTGGAATAGATGGTCATCCATATAAATATGATAATACAAAACCGTATTCAAAATCATGGGTACGTGACCCAGGTGTTTATGGCAATTTTCATACTATGCGTAAGCAACAATTAGCAACAAGTGCTTCTTATTTTAAACTAGGACCATTTATGGGTACAGCACGAAATTATGATATCATCAGATTTGATGATGTTTTATTGATGCAAGCTGAAGCTTATATTGAATTAGGTCAGCAAGATAAGGCCATGATAATTATCAATCAAATTAGAAAAAGAGCTGCTACTAGTACTGGTAGGTTGAAAAAAATAGATGGCACTTTTGCTTCAAATTATAATGTCAAGGAATACACAAGTGTTGGTTGGACTCAAGATTATGCTAGAATTGCTTTACAATGGGAAAGAAGGTTAGAATTTGCAACTGAAGGTGAACGTTTTTTTGATCTAGTAAGATGGGGAATTGCAGAGTCAACTTTAAATAATTATATTTCAATTGAAAAATCAAGAAGAACATTCTTAGCAACTGCAAAATTCACGGCAGGCAGAGATGAATATCTTCCAATACCACAATCTGAAATTATTTTTACAAATGGTTTATATAAACAAAATCCTGGTTTTAATTAATTCAAATTTTAGTTCATTAATTTACAGTTTCGGGTTGATTTTCGCAATATGGGGGTTTTCGCACAGCCCCCATACTTTTTTAAATAAATAAAAACATACAATGAAAAAATATATACTCTATTTTGCATTTCTAATATTAATGATATATAATGAAAATCTACTTGCTCAAACTATTAATACAAATATCCAAAATCAAGAGATGCAAACTTTTGATTCATACAAAGATGTTGATTACAACCAGTCACTTCGACCACAGTTCCATTTTACCTCGTTAAAAAATTGGTTTAATGATCCAAACGGTATGGTTTGGTATGAAGGCGAATACCATCTTTTTTTTCAACATAATCCAAAGAGTATAAAGTGGGGAAATATGACTTGGGGTCATGCAGTTAGTCCTGATATGGTGCATTGGAAACAACTGAAACATGCCATTTTACCATATGGAGGAGGTACTATTTTTTCTGGAACCGCTATCGTTGACCACAATAATATTCTTGGAAAACAAAAGGGAAATACAAAAACAATTATTGCAGTTTATACATATGCTAAAGAGCCATTTTATCAAACTGCTGCATATAGTACAGATAAAGGTCGCAGCTTTACTTTGCTAAATGATGGTAAAGCACTTATCCCTAATCAAGGTTTTGATAAAGGTGAACGTGACCCTAAAATATTTTGGCACAAAGAAAGTAAAAAATGGGTTTTAGTTTTATGGGTTAAAATAGGAAGTGATCCTTCGGGTAAAAGGGAGGGTACTTCAGCAGTAGAACTTGGGAAGGTACGTTTTTTTACTTCTAAAAATTTCACAGACTGGGAAGTAGCAAGTGATTTTGATAGAGAATGGGTATTTGAGTGTATGGATTTTGTTCAACTTTCAGTGGATGGGGATGTTAAAAATAAAAAGTGGCTAATTTATGATGCAAGTTTCGAATATGAAATTGGAGAATTTGATGGAAAAACTTTCACTTCTGATAAAATTTATCATAAAGGAGATTACGGTACTAATTTTTATGCTTCACAAACTTTTAGTAATAACCCAGATGAAAGAACAATAAATATTGGATGGATGAATCAAGGTGAAAATAGTATTTTTGAAAAAGCTGGAATGCCTTTTAATCAACAAATGTCATTTCCCTCCACTTTGGAGTTAAAAACTACTCCTGAAGGCATAAGGCTTTTTAGGTTGCCTATTAAGGAAATTGAAAATCTATATGCTTCTACCCATAAATTTTATAACGTTTCAACAAAAGATGTTAATACGGAATTAACTAATATTAAAGCTAATTTAATTGACATGAGTATTGAGTTTGAGCCAAAGGATTCTATCAATATTAATCTTAGGGGTTTGGATATAACATATAATAAGAATAAGGGAATGTTCTTTTTTGGCAAGAATAGTTTCCCAGCTCATTTAGAAAACGGAAAAATTAAGCTTCGAATTTTACTTGACAGGTCTTCTATTGAATTTTTTGCAAATGATGGGTTAATAGTAGCTACATTTTATGCTACCCCAGAATTGAATAATAATAAGATTTCAATTAATGCAATAGAAAACACAAAGATTAATTCAATTATTATTCATAACCTTAAATCATCCTGGGTAGTTTCAAAATAAAATTCGCTCTCAGTAAATTTTCCTACTATGTCTTAGAATGACATCTTTTAAGGTTGCTTAATTGGTATGATTATATCATATTTTTAATAATGAATCTTAATATAATTTCTTAAATAAAAATAAATATGAAAAATTCAGTTGTCTTAAGTATTATTACTTTTTTAATTATTCTATCGAGTAGTCAATCAATTAACGGACAATCAACTACAGTTGACAATACTTCAAAAGTGCCAAAATATACTTTTAGCACTACATTGTCGCAGCAGGAAGAAGAATTGAAATCAAATCCGTTAATGTTAAGACTAATTGAATCGCGTAAAAAATTATCAGGAGATAAATATCGACCAATATATCATTATGTAAACCCAGAAGGTACACTAAACGATCCTAATGGGCTTTCTTATTGGCAAGGTAATTGGCATTTGTTTTATCAAGCCTATCCCCCTGAAGATACACGACAACATTGGGGGCATGCTATTAGTAAAGATTTAATTCATTGGAGAGACCTTCCATATGCAATTTATCCAGGTCCAGAAAAAGCAGTTTTTTCAGGCTCAACACTTGTGGAAGAAAATAGAGTCATTGCAATGTATCATGGTACAACTGTTGGTAATATGGTTGCAACATCTAGTGACCCACTATTATTAAATTGGGAAAAAGTAAGCGGTAAAGCAGTTATTCCAATGCAAAGTACTAACGGGTTTCCATTACCATATTCAGTATTTGATCCATCTATATGGAAGAAAGATAGCATTTATTATTCCCTTTCTGCAGGAAGAACTGCTACAGGACCAGGCAATAAAAATATACGTGCTAATTTTCTATTTAGATCTAAAGATTTAGAACATTGGGAATATATGCATGAGTTTGTGAAAGATGATAGATTTACTTTAATCGGTGATGATGGCGCTTGTCCTTACTTTTGGCCAATTGGTAATAAGTATATTTTAAACTTTTTTAGCCATATGAGTGGCGGACAATATTTGTTAGGTGATTATGATAAAAAAAATGATAAGTTTAATGCAACAACAGCTGGAAAATATAATCAAGGTGCAGCCCACCCTTCGGGTGTTCATGCACCCTCTGCAACCCCTGATGGAAAAGGAGGCGTAATGATTATATTCAACATGAATGCAGGTAGGCCTACAGAAGGTTGGAACCAAATTATGACCCTACCTCGTCGTTTAACATTATTACCAAATGATGAATTAGGACAAGAACCTGCGGGAGATATAGAATCACTTCGTTATAATGCTAAACATATTGAAGAAATGAATATTCCTGCAAATCAGGAAATTATGCTGAAGGGTATTACAGGCAATTCCATGGAAATTTCAGCAGAAATAGATTTTAAAAATTCAGAATTGATCGAATTAAATATTTTACGCTCGCCAAACAAAGAAGAGTATACAAGAATTATATTATATAAGGATAACGGTTTTGCTAAAGGAAGAGAATATGGGCCTTTAGCTGAATCTGATAGAGTAAATAGAGGACGCGCTAGTTTAGTATCTATTGAGTCATCTTACTCCTCAATTTTACCTGATGTTTTATTACGTGCTCCAGAAACTGCACCATTTTTTTTAGCTAAAGGAGAAACAGCCAAACTTCGTGTGTTCATTGATAAAAGTGTAGTTGAAGTTTTTGTAAATGGTCAACAATGTGTTTCAATGCGTGTATATCCAGGTCTCAACAATAGTACGGGGGTGTCTATTAGATCACAGGGACAAGAAGCTACTTTAAAATCTTTAGATGCTTGGCAAATGAAAAGCATTTATGAATAAATAATTGGGATGAAGTTATCATGTATTTTAATCATGAATGTGAATCTAATTTAAAAAATATAAATATGAAAAATTTATTTACCGCTTTGCTAGTTTGCTTATTATATTTGCCTAATTTTTTAAATGGGCAAAATTTAGCTAAAACTGAAGCTACTACACTAAGTAAAATGGAACCTGCAGATAGTATGGTACTAAGTTATCATCTCATGCATCCAGGTGGTAAAAGTCTCCCTGGGGATCCTAACGCTGCATTTTATCTTGATGGTGTATATCATCTTCACTATATTTTATCTCATACCTTTAATGAAAAGACATCTTTCTCTTTTGTGCATGTAACTAGTACAGATATGCTTCACTGGACATGGCAACCGACAACGCTTCAACCTTCATTTACTGGCCATGGTATGTTTAGCGGAACAGGTTTCATTACTAAAGAAGGTAAACCGGCAGCCATTTATCATGGTCAAGGATCTAATAGAAATCAAATTGCTATTGCAAAAGACAGAAAACTCACTGGTTGGGAAAAACCTTACCCAATGGATGTTTTTAATGTGGATGGTACAGAGGCTAAAATGAATCATTGGGATCCTGATTGTTTTCTTATTGGAGATACTTATTATGCCATTTCTGGCGGCGAGGATAATCCCTTAATGAAATCGAAAGACTTAAAAAAATGGACACTTGTGGGTGATTTTTTAAGTCACAATATGTCTGATGTTGCATTTGGTGAGGATATTTCATGTCCAAATTTTTTCAAAATAGGAGACAAATGGATGCTACTTTGTATTAGCCATCCAATCGGATGCAGATATTATATTGGGGATTGGGATGCTAAGGCAGAACAATTTATTCCAGAAAAACATGGACGTATGAACTGGCGAAGAGATGACCAAAGTTTTTTTGGCAGACCAGCTTGGCGTGTTGACTTTTTTGCTCCTGAAAGTTTACTTACACCTGATGGACGACGTGTGATGTGGGCATGGCTAGCAACAATAGGTAGTCCAGATGGCAAGATGGACGGTAGAACAATTCAGTCTTTACCTAGAGAATTAAGCTTACCTAAAGACGGTATATTACGTATTAAGCCATTACGTGAACTAGAAACACTACGCTATGATCCTATAAGTAATAACGATATTAAAATTACTGAACTAAGTGCTGAGGTTTTACCAACTCGCGCTCCTGTTGGCACAAAAATTGGAACTTTAAATAGCGATGCTCTTGAAATTCATATCAAGATAGCCCGCAATCAAGCAGATAGAAAGATTTTTGGATTTACTCTTTTTTCTGATGGTAAAGACGGTGGTTTACCTATTTTATTTCGTCCAGAAACTGGTACTATACGTTTAGGCAATACAGAAGCACCTTTTTCAATTGCCGATTTACCACCAGGGGAGGATATTGATTTACGTATTTTTTTAGATAAGTATCTTGTTGAAGTGTTTGTGAACGAAAGACAAGCATTGGTTGCCTCTTATGCCGATTACCGAAATAAAAATAATTTAAGCGCCTTTACTGTTGGTAAGCCAATTACTATAAATAAACTTGAAATCTGGAAATTAAATCCAACTAATCAAGGTTTCCGAGAAGCACAGATCAATCAAATTTGGAAGCCAGAGTAAGTACAGTAAATTATTTATTATCGAAATAAGGTAGTTCGTCGTTAGATACCGACTCTTTTTCTTGCCAATAAGCAAGGGAAACAATCATTCAATAATAAACGAATAATAACATGAGAATTAAACTTTTTATAACTATTTGTGCACTAACATTTTTTTACGTGGCTGCCGCTCAGCAAACCACCAATAAACCCGTGCACGAGCAACATTTTATGGACATGGGTTTCGGTATGTTTATCCATTGGAGCATGGATTCCCAGGTGGGTGCGGTAATCAGTCATTCCTTGGCAGGCGCCTCTGTCGATTACCTAGATCGTTTTGTAAACGAACTTCCCAAAACATTCAATCCTAAAAAATTTGATCCTGAGGAATGGGCTATTTTAGCCAAGCTGGCTGGGATGAAATACGTGGTTTTTACGACTAAACACCATTCTGGCTTTTGCATGTGGAATACCAAAACCACTGACTTTAACGTGATGAATACCCCTTTTAAACGGGATATTACAAAAGAGATTTTTGATGCGTTCCGTAAACAGGGCATTGCCATTGGTGTCTATTTTTCTCCTGAAGATTTTCATTTGTTGTATGAGAAACATATTCCTATTGGTCGTGTGCAAAACCCAATGCACTATCCGAAAAATAATGCTGATTTGATGGCATTGGATAAAGCGCAAATAAAAGAACTGCTGACTAACTACGGCAAAATCGACCTGATCTTTTTTGATGGTCCGGCTCAAGGCTTGAAAGAATATGCCTGGGAATTGCAACCGGACATCATTGTTACCCGCGGACAAATGCAAACACCTGAACAAAATCTACCGGATAAACCCCTTCCTGGGCCTTGGGAAGCATGTTTTACAATGGGAACCGACTGGCAGTATAAACCTACTAACGATCCGCACAAAAGCGGCACGGAAATCATCAACATGTTGATTGAAATCAGGGCCAAAGGTGGTAATCTGTTGATGAACGTTGGTCCTAAACCAAACGGGGAATTGCAAATTGAGCAAGAAGCCCGGTTACAGGAACTGGCATTGTGGAATTTGGTGAATCAGGAAGCCATACACGGTATCCGGCCCTGGAAAATTACAAAAGAAGGCGATATCTGGTTTACCAAAGCCAAAGACGAAAATACCGTTTATGCCTTTGTTCCGGCTGGTGAAGCCTGGAAATATCAAACTCGCAAAGAATTTGTTTTTAAAACCTTGCAGGGTTCTGATAAAACCAAAGTAAGCATTTTGGGCTATGGCAGTGAGTTGTTAGAGTACAAAGAAGGATTAGATGCTAAAATATATGTATCAAATACGCCTATCGGACTGGTAATTAGTGCGGTCAATGGACAAAGACTTTATACGAACAACAAATGGCCAAATCCGGTGGTGCTGAAAATTGAGCATGTGGAATACAAACCAGAAACAATGGGGAAAGTAAAAAGCAGCACAATTGATGGCGCCAAATAGCATAAAGTAATTATTATGGTTACGAATGAAATGCTAGCCAAACAAATTATTGGGAGCTATTTTGGAAACATGAATCCTGTTTACCTCGAATTTTTACACCTGATGGACGACGTGTGATGTGGGCATGGCTAGCAACAATAGGTAGTCCAGATGGCAAGATGGACGGTAGAACAATTCAGTCTTTACCTAGAGAATTAAGCTTACCTAAAGACGGTATATTACGTATTAAGCCATTGCGTGAACTAGAAACACTACGCTATGATCCTATAAGTAATAACGATATTAAAATTACTGAACTAAGTGCTGAGGTTTTACCAACTCGCGCTCCTGTTGGCACAAAAATTGGAACTTTAAATAGCGATGCTCTTGAAATTCATATCAAGATAGCCCGCAATCAAGCAGATAGAAAGATTTTTGGATTTACTCTTTTTTCTGATGGTAAAGACGGTGGTTTACCTATTTTATTTCGTCCAGAAACTGGTACTATACGTTTAGGCAATACAGAAGCACCTTTTTCAATTGCCGATTTACCACCAGGGGAGGATATTGATTTACGTATTTTTTTAGATAAGTATCTTGTTGAAGTGTTTGTGAACGAAAGACAAGCATTGGTTGCCTCTTATGCCGATTACCAAAATAAAAATAATTTAAGCGCCTTTACTGTTGGTAAGCCAATTACTATAAATAAACTTGAAATCTGGAAATTAAAATCAACTAATCAAGGTTTCCGTGAAGCACAGGTTAATCAAATGTGGAAGCCAGAGTAAGCTAAGTTTATTATTTATTATCGAAATAAGGTAGTTCGTCGTTAGATACAAACTCCTTTTCTTGCCAATAAGCAAGTGATACAATATGTCCGTCTGTCGTTTTTAACTGACGGCCAAAAATAGCATTGGTCGCATTAAAACATAAATCGGTTACACCTATTGTAAATGTAGTGGGAGCTGGAGGAGCTATTGGAGCCGCTGGTTCCGCGGGTACTGGTGCAGGCGCTTCACCTTCCACTGCTGCTGCCACCGGTGCAGCAGGCGCAGCTTTTGGTGCAGGGCTGTCTACCACCACCACTTCGTATTTATTAAATTCCAATAAAGTTTTTAAAAACTGTACACGCTTGGGACTTGCATTTTTTTCTACAATGGCACATTTGCTTGTACCTAAGTCTTCAAATTCGTGGTTCTTATTAATAGCCATAATATTTTATTTAAATACCAATACTTAATGAGTAAATATAATCGTACACTAAACTTGCTAAACCTGTAATAATAATACCTGCCATACATATATACATGGCCAATTTAGTAATACCCGGAACGTTTAATTTTTGAATAGGTGCTTCGTTCTCATCCATGAATATAGCTTTTACCACTTTTAAATAGTAGTAAAAGGAAACCACCATATTCAATGCAGCAAAAATGATAAGGCCGTAATTATCTTTAGCGGCACCTGCCATCATTAAAAATAGTTTACCAAAAAAGCCAGCTGTAGGCGGCACCCCTGCTAATGAAAATAAAGCAATGGTTAATACCCAAGACAAAAACGGATTGGTTTTATAAAAGCCTTTAAAGTCTGAAATATTTTCTTTACCTGCTAATGCACTTACCACCGATACTACCCCAAAGGCAGCAAGGTTAGAGAATACATAAATTAATACAAAGTATACTAGTGAAGCAGATCCTGCTTGAGAGCTTCCTGAAATACCAATTAAAATAAAACCTACTTGTGCAATTGAAGAAAAAGCTAAGAAGCGTTTAAAATTATCTTGTCTTAAGGCAAATAAATTACCAATTAAAATAGTAGCAACAGATAAAACCACTAGAACACCATACCATACTGATGCAATAGGGGTAAATACTTTATATAAAATAGTGGTGAAAGTGAATAGTACCGCAGCTTTAGAAACCACCGATAAAAAAGCAGTCACCGCTACTGGAGCGCCTTCGTATACATCCGCTGTCCATAGGTGAAAAGGCACTGCAGATATTTTAAAAGCAAAACCAGACACTAATAATATAAAGGCAAACAATTGCATGGGGTTATTGCTAATATATGCGGTTAATACATCAAAACTAAGTGTACCCGTTGTACCATATAAAAAAGAAATACCCATTAATAAGATACCTGAAGAAAAGGCAGAAGATAAAATTAATTTCATAGCAGCCTCTGATGATTTTCTTTTAGCTAAATCGAAATTAGCTGCAGCAGCTAGTGGTATGGTAGACATTTCCAGTCCTAAATAAAACATTAATAAGTTCCCACTAGATATCATAAAGAACATACCTAACAATGAAGTAAACAACAATAAATAAAATTCAGCTAACTGCTTATGATTTTTTAACCAAGCGTAAGACTGCATGGATATAAGAAGCATTGCCAGGTTTAGAATATTTTTCTCTAGTACAATAAAGGCATTAGTGGTGAACATGCCATTGAAAATACCGCCTTCAGTCATTCCAAATAAACCTGCAGCCAAGTTCACAAACAATAAAATATTGATGAGGTTTAAAACAGTTTCATTGCTTCTCTCTTTACCAATTTTAATAAATAGTAAAATAAATATAAGTAAGCTTAGTAAAAGTTCCTGTCTTAGTAATATAAAAATGTTAGATGACATTATACGAAATTATTTAAGGGTAATGGCTTTATCAATGTTAATCATTAAAAAATCGGTGGAAGGCATAATTAATTGATTGATTAAAAATGGCGCTAATCCGATAATTAAAATTCCTATAATTAATAAACCTGCTGCTAATTTTTCATTCCAAGTAGCATCGCTTAATAAGGCATGCTCATCAGAGATAGGGCCCATAATGGTTTTACCTGTGGCGCGTAATATATATACGGCAGTCACTACAATAGAAGCTGCAGATATTACTGTTGCAGCACGATATACACCATCTGGGTTTTGCCAAGAGCCCATAAATACAGTCATCTCGGCCACAAATCCACTAAATCCTGGAAGACCTAAAGAACATAAACCTGCTATCACAAATACAGTAGATATAAAAGGCATGACTTTTAATAAACCACCTAATTGCGCCACCATTCTGGTATGTGTTCTAGAATAAATCATTCCAATAGCTGCGAAAAATAGGGCAGTCATTAAACCATGAGAGACCATTTGAATAACTGCACCATTAATGGAAGTTTTATTTAACATGCCAATACCAAAAATCACAAATCCACAGTGACTAATGGAAGAGTAGGCATTGATGTATTTTAAATCGGTTTGCATCAAGGTGGCGAATGCACCATAAATAATGGCAATGGTAGCAAGTAAAATAATGATCCATGAATAACTATGTGCTGCATCGGGCATTAAAGCTGCCATGCGTAAACAACCATAGCCTCCTAGTTTCATGGAGATACCTGCTAAAAACATAGAAGCTGCTGTGGGTGCAGATGCGTGACCATCGGGTACCCATGTATGAAAAGGAAATAAAGCAGCAAATATGCCAAAGCCTAAGAATAGAAATGGGAAGAAGAATTTTTGCACACCTATATTCATACTCATTTTTCCTATTTCCACCATATCAAATGTGTTGGTGTTATAATAAATACCCATTAAGCCCACAAATACTAAGGCAGAACCTGCCATTAACATTAAGGCTAGTTTCATGGCACTGTTTTCTTTTTTACCAGATCCCCAAATACCTATTAATAAAAACTTAGGAATAACGGCTACTTCTAAAAAGAAAAATAAAGTAAATAAATCCAAAGAGATAAAGAATCCATAAGCACCCATGCTTAATAATACTAGTAAGAAGAAGTATTCCTTGCTTAGTTTTTCCATAGTCCAAGAAACCAGTATACCCGCCACCACAATAAGGGAGGTTAATAAAATCATAGAAAGTGCGATGCCATCAATACCTATATGGTAGTTAATATTCAATGCTTTAAACCAAACAGTATTGGTTTCAAATAAATGCGTAGCGGTATTGCCAGCAGCTCTTTGATCCATATACAATTTCAATAACCAAGCTGCAGCACCTAATTGTGCTAGAGAGCCCACCAGTCCAATAACTCTTATTTGCGCTAATTGCTTACTCAATAAAATGAGTAGGGCAGTAAGCAAGGGTAATAAGATTAATAAAGATAAATTCATATAAATATTTTATTTCCAGATATAAATAAATAAAACCGATAAGGCCAATACACCACCAAAGAAGTACAAGGCATAGTTTTGAACCTTACCCGATTGCAAGCCTTTAATAGCTGTTGAAATTTTGGCAGTGGTACTAGCTAATAATAAGACAAAACCATCTACTATATTTCTATCTGCCCAAGCAATAGGTTGTCCTATAAGTGGGAAGACAATTTTTTTAGTGATAAACAAATACAATTCATCAACATAAAACTTTTTATAAGCCGCTCTGTAAAAGCCACCAAATACAGCTACAGCTTTATCTGATTTTGTATTTTCTTTTTTATAAAAACTAGCAGACAGTAAAATAGCAATAATAGATAGTGTCACCGGTGCAATAGAGAAGATTAAATCAATATGTGTTTCCAGGGCAGCACCATCGGATGTGATAAATTGAGAGAATGGAATAAAGCCTACACCCACTGCACATGCAGCTAAAATAACTAAAGGTAGTTTCATTGTCCAAGTTCCTTCGCCATGGTCATGTGCATCGTCGTGACCAGCATTATGTGCTTTTGCAGGGGCTTCCTTGCTCCAGAAAATATTAAAATATAAGCGGAACATATAAAAACTTGTAAGTGCTGCTGTAAATAAAGCCACACCATAAATTAATTTATTCTCATGAAAGGCGGCAGTCAATATTTCTTCCTTGCTAAAAAATCCTGCAAAAGGAGGAATACCTGCAATAGCCAAGCAAGCAATTAAAAAGGCAGCATGTGTGATGGGCATTAATTTTCTTAATCCACCCATGTCTTTCATTTCATTGCTATGCACCATATGTATTACTGAACCTGCCCCTAGGAATAATAAACTCTTAAAGAAGGCATGCGTAAATAAATGAAACATAGAAGCCATATAACCTAATCCAGCTTCTCCACCATTTTTTGAAATACCTAAGGCAAACATCATGTATCCAATTTGCGACATAGTAGAATAAGCGAGTACTCTTTTAATATCGGTTTGTGTACATGCAATAATGGCCGCCAATAAGGCTGAAAAAGCACCTACATAAGTGACAATGGTTAAGGCCGCTTCATCCATGGAGAAGATGGGGAATAATCTTGCTACTAAATACACACCCGCTACTACCATGGTTGCAGCGTGGATTAATGCCGATACTGGAGTAGGGCCTTCCATGGCATCGGGCAACCAAATATGCAAAGGAAACATAGCCGACTTTCCTGCACCACCCATAAATATTAATGTGAGTCCCCAAGTAAGCATACTCGCTCCTAAAAAGCTAGCACTGGTTATGCTTAAAAATTCAGGAGACTGAGCCGATGTTAATTTTTCTATCAATAAACCAATATCTAAAGTGCCTCCGTAAAAGCCCATAATCAAAATGCCTATTAAAAATCCTAAATCGGCAAAGCGTGTTACAATAAATGCTTTTTTAGAAGCCGCTACAGCAGAGGGTTTATTAAAGTAGTAACCAATTAATAAGAAACTAGATACACCTACTAACTCCCAGAAAATATACACTTGGAAAATATTAACAGATAATATTAAGCCCAACATAGAGAAGGTAAATAAAGACAAGAAAGCATAATAAGTAGCAAATCGCTCTTCGCCTTTCATGTAACCTAAACTAAATACATGCACCATTAAAGAAACAGATGTCACTACAATAAGCATCATCACAGAAATGGGGTCAACTATTACACCCATATCAATAGAGACATTGGGGCTAAACTCCAACCAAGTATATTTTAAAGCAATAATTTTTTGGTAAATGCCATCTACTTTTCCGTCTACAAAAAAGTATTGCTTTGCAGCTACAAAAGAAAGAATCGTAGAGCTAAGCAAAGAAGCAGTAGAAATAATACCAGCGGTTTTAGCAAAGTATTTGCGTCCAAATAAACCTAATACTACAAAAGTAGCTAGAGGTAATAAAGGAATCCAAAGTATATATAAGTAGTTTGACATAATTAAAATTTCATTTCTGTTGCATCGTCAACATCAATAGATTGGTGACTACGATATAAATTAATGATAATGGCAATGGCCACCGCCGCTTCCGCTGCTGCAATGGTGATAATAAATAAAGAAAAGAACAAGCCGTCTAGTTTATCGGGAAATAAATATTTATTAAAAGCAACAAAATTAATATTCACGCTATTAAGCATAAGCTCAATAGACATTAACATAGTAATTAAATTTCTTCTCGTAAATAAACCATACATGCCTATGAAAAATAGGGCAGTGCTTAGAAAAAGTATATGGGTTAAGGGTACTTCGTTCATAGTATTAATCCTCCTTTTTGTTTAGGTGAACAATATCAGCACTTGTAGGCTTCATTGCAATCACAATACAGCCCACCATGGCAGCTAATAATAGCATACTCACAACCTCGAATGGTAAAATAAAACCATACGCTGTAGTGCTTAGCATTTGTGTGCCAATTTCACTTACACTTGAATTAAAAGGCTGTGATGATAAAGTATTGAATCCGTAATGATTGATTAAATTAAAAGTAAAGGCTATTCCTAATAAAGCAGCCAAGGCTGAAAAAATAATTTTACTTGTGGCAGGCTTAGCCATTTCCTTGCCCGATTGTTGGGTTAAGAAAATAGAGAAGATAATTAAGACTACAATTCCTCCCACATAGACCACAATTTGAATGGCTGCGATAAATTCTACCTGCATCCAAAAATAAAGTGCTGCAATACCTACTAAAGAAAATAACAACCAGATGGCTGATCGAAATATTTTAAGTGAAGTTACTGCTAGTAATGCTGCACCTCAATATAAGTGTAGCAATCGCGTAAAATATAATGGCTGATGTATTCATTATTCTATTCCCTCCCTTATTTTAGATCCTGGTTGATTTAATACCTTGGTTAATTTGGTTCTATCAAAAACGCTATGTTCAAAATTAGGCGCCATTTTAATAGCGTCACTTGGGCAGGCTACTATGCATAAATTACACATGGTGCAAAGCTCTAACCTGTAAACTAAAGTGTCAATGGCTTTTTTCTTTTTGCCTTCTGGTGAAACTTCAAACTTGGTTACTACTTTAATAGTACCATTCGGGCAGGCCAATTCACAAGCCGTACAACCGGTACAAGCATGTTCGTTGTTGTGCGTCATGCGGCATGACTACTTCGCCTTTAAACCTTTCTGACAACAATAAGGTGGCACGGTTGTCAGGGTATTGCTCTGTAATAATTTCTTTAGGATGTGTAAAGTAATAACCTGTCTTACGCATTCCTTTTAATAAAGAACTTACGCCGTTTACAACATCTGATATATACTCTTTCAAAAACATTTTCTAAATCATTTAAATTAAAAATGCCAACCTAGTATAGCAATCACTGCTACTAATAAAAGGTTAAACAAACTTATAGGTAATAAATATTTCCATTCTAAATTCAATAATTGATCTACGCGTAGTCTTGGGAAGGTCCATCTAAACCACATAATTAAAAAGATAAGGAAGAAGGTTTTTCCCATAAACCAAACTGAAGAAGGGATATAATCCATGATATGATTAAAGGCTTCCCAGTTACCAATATGCAGTGGCATCCATCCACCAAAAAATAAAGTAGCGCCAATAGCACAAACAATAAATATGTTAATGTATTCTGCTAAAAAGAATAAGGCAAAACGCATACCAGAGTATTCGGTATGAAAACCAGCTGTTAATTCCGACTCTGCTTCTGCTAAATCAAATGGGGCACGATTGGTTTCTGCAGTCACTGCTATTATATATAATACAAATGCAATAAGCGCTGGAATATGTCCTTTAAAAATCCACCAGCCGTTTTCTTGTGCTTTTACAATTTCAGATAATTGTAAGCTACCGGTTAAAACTACTATGGTTAATACTGCAAAACCTGCAGACAATTCATAACTTACTATTTGAGCACCGCTTCTCATAGCACCTAATAAAGAGTATTTATTATTACTTGCCCAGCCTGCCATTAATATACCTATCACTGATAAAGAAGAAACCGCAGAAATATATAAGACTCCAATATTAATATCCCAGATTTGAAAATTCTTCGCAAAAGCAATGGGTGCTAATAATAACATGCCCACCATCATTACCACAAAAGGCGCTAGGTTAAATAAAAACTTATCTGCTTTGTCGGGCACCAAACCTTCTTTCATAATTAACTTCAAAGTATCGGCCACTGTTTGAAACATACCTCCTGGGCCTACACGGTTCGGTCCCAAACGAATTTGAATATGCGCAGCTACCTTTCTTTCCATAAGTACCAATATCAAACCAAGTAGGGCAAATAAACTTATGGAAAGCAAAATAACAATGACACATTCCATTGCCAAGGCCATGGTGGGATTGAACTTCATAAATAACCAATCTTGAACACTGGTTGTAATTCCTTCTAAACTAAACATGCGTTACTGTTTTTATATAACAAACAATTCTAAGTATATCTTATTCGAATATTATTCTATATCTATCAAACCTATCTATCAATATCAGGTATCACTAAATCGAGTGTACCCATGCTCGCCATCAAATCTCCAATCATACCTCCTGCAGCAATATGATTGAGTACAGATAAATTGGAGAAGCCTGGAGACCTGAATTTAATTCTGTGCGGAGTTGTACCACCTTCGCTCACTACATATACTCCAAATTCACCTCTTGCTGTTTCTACTCTTGAATAAAATTCTCCTTTAGGTAGTTTTAATACATTTTTTGTTTTGCCTACAAAATCTCCTTCTGGAATATTATCAATAAGTTGTTCAATAATACGAATAGACTGATTCATTTCTTTCACGCGAACTATATAACGCGCAAATGAATCGCCTGCTGTTTCTATGACTTCATCAAATTCTACTTTATCATATACTTCATAAGGATAAATTTTTCTGATATCGCAGCTAACGCCACTCGCTCTTGCTACTGGGCCAGTGCAACCATAAGAAATGGCATCTTCTGCACTTAATATACCTACGCCCTTGGTTCTACTTTGGAAAATAACATTATTGGTGACTAAATCTTCGTACTCTGTTACTTTAGATTTGAATTGTGTGATAAAGGCTTTCACTTTCTTTTGAAAATCGGGATGAAGATCATACATCAAACCACCTGGTACTATATAGTTCATAGTTAATCTTGCACCGCAAGTATCTTCCATAATATCTGTAATCATTTCTCTTTCTCTAAAGGCGTAGAAAAATGGAGTGAAGGCGCCCAAGTCCATGGCCATCGCACCTAACCACAACTCATGTGAAGCAATTCGTGTTAATTCACTTAAAATAACACGTATATATTTAGCGCGTTCAGGTACTTCAATTTGCATTCCTTTTTCAACGAGTAATGCGCAGCCTAAATTATTAATGTGAGAAGATAAATAATCCATTCTGCTAGTCACATAAATAAATTGACGATAAGTTAAGCTCTCGCACATTTTTTCAATAGAGCGGTGTATGAATCCTAAATGTGGTTCAATTTTTTTAATGGTTTCTCCATTTAAAGTAACTACTAAGTGAAGTACACCATGTGTGGCAGGATGTTGAGGTCCCATATTAATAACTAGTTCGCCATCGGCGCCTAATTCACTGGTATCACTAATTATTTCAGTTTGATTGTACATGCGCCAATTATAATTTTATCATGTTGATAGGATCTTCAAAATCTTTTCTTAATGGAAATCCTTTGAAGTCATCTTCTAGAATTAATTTTCTTAAGTCGGGGTGGTTCGTGAACTGCACGCCAAACATTTCAAATACTTCACGCTCTAAAAATTCAGCGGTTCTCCAAATATCACAAACGGTTTCAATCACCGGTGTATCTCTATTTACATTTGCTTTGATAACAATACTTTGACGATGTGTAGTCGCAGACAAATGATACACCATGGTTAAATGTGTTTTAAAATCAACACAGGTTAAACAAAACAAATAATTCATTTGCATTTTGCCTGTTCTTAAATCAGCCATCAATGGCTTTAAGGCAGTAGGTTCTACTAATATGTTCAACCATTCTCCTGTTTCGTCGTAAGTCGCTGCTGGAGCGAGGCTGCTGATGTATTCTTTTATTTCTTCGGTGGTCATAATAGTGTATTTCTAAACTTTAAATTCTCCTCTAATTTGTTCGCGTGTCATGCCTAATTTAATTTTCTCTTGTAAAGAAATTAAAGAGTGTAATAATGCTTCAGGGCGGGGAGGGCAACCAGGAATGTATACATCCACTGGAATAATATGATCGGCGCCTTTTACTACAGAATAAGTATTGTAAAAAAACGGACCACCACTAATAGCGCAAGCGCCCATGGCAATTACATATTTAGGATCGGCCATTTGATCGTATAATCTTTTTAAAACCGGTGCCATTTTATTAACGATAGTACCTGCTATAATAATTACATCGGCTTGACGCGGTGAGGCTCTTGCTACTTCAAAACCAAAACGAGAAAAATCATATTTGGCAGAAGCAGTAGACATCATTTCAATACCACAACAGCTAGTCGCAAAGGATAATGGCCATAAAGAATTGGAACGCGCCCAATTAATAATACTATCAAAAGTACTTACCACAATACCACCACCTGGTGTATCGTGCACGATACCTGGAAAAGGTTCGTTGCCTGCTATTTTTTCTTTTAACTCCATTTTAATGCACCTTTTTTATGAGCGTATAAAAAGCCCATGAATAATATAAATATGAAAACGATAATTTCAACTAAGGCAACTATACCTACTTTTTTAACCACCACGGCCCAAGGGTATAAAAACACTAATTCCACATCAAAAATTAAAAATAATAAGGCAAATAAATAGTAGCCCACATTGAATTGATGCCAAGGAGAACTGTCGGTGGGAATTCCGCACTCGTAGGCCTGACCTTTTTGAGGATTTTTACTTCCTTTTACTAAAATTTTCCCAACTAAAATACCGCCAGCAGAAAACGCAATAGCGGCAATTAATAAAGCAATTAATGAAATAGCACCCATAGTAATTTTGGTATAAAAATGATGCTGTAAAAGTAGCATTAAAACGGCTAATAATTCCCTAGGTAATCCACATCTAATTCACGCTTTAGCGCATTTTATTGAAGTGGCTGTCTAGGTCTGATAAATATGATCCCTAAAGTGTAAAAACCAAGGTTTTTTCCTAGAATTTGAAGGATAAACTGCTACCCCAAATAGCGGGGTCTCCCAGGTGCACTGCGCCAAAATCATAGCCATAAGAAATATACTTTGTACCTGCTAGGTTTTTAGCCCAAAAGTAGAACGCTATTTTTTCAGTTTCAATACCTGTTTTTGCATTCAATAAATGATAAGGTGTTTGCTCAATGGTATTGGCTAGATCAAAATAAGTACTGCCAATATATTTCCATTCTGCCCTTGTCATTATTTTTAATCTTGGATTTAAAGCATAGCTATATTGAGCAGCTAATAAAGAAGTAGCATTGGGAGAGAAGATAGGGCGCTTGCCTGCTAAATTTACAGAGGACCCTTGTGAAGCAATATCTAATTTATCAAAACGCGCGTTGGTTGTTCCAAAAGAATATTGCAACAATAAACCTTTTGCAGGAATGGCAAATATTTCTGCCTCTATTCCTTTACTTGTTAATTGACCTGTATTTTTTGTAATAGTAATAGCGTCAGGTAAAACTAAACTAGGCACTTGTGCATCTGTTATTTTAGTATAAAATAACAGCAATGTTTACAATTAATTTATTGCCCAACCAATTGTTTTTAATACCTGTTTCAAAGTTATTGCTGTACTCTGGTAAGTAGCTCAAAAGTGGCGACTGTGAAGGATCTGAGGAGAGTGGCGATAAACCCCCTGCTCTAAATCCTCTACTGTAATTACCATACCATAAACTATTATTATTTACCTGATAGTCTAATGAAATTTTTGGAGAAAATGCATTGAAATTTGTGCGTCCTAAAGTATCTGCGGTGGTAGTATATAATTCAGGACTAGGGTCACGTTGGTATTCGCCCAGTATAGATTGAGTTTGATTTTCATAATCATTTCTTAATCCAAAACTCATATTTAATTTATCGCTTAAAGCATAGGTAGCTTGACCATATACAGCAAAACCTTTTTTTAGAGTGGTACTTGTATTAATGATGCTAAATAAAGAATCTCCAATCATCATTAAGTTGGCATCTATTCCAAAACGAGTAGCTTGTTTTACTGGCGCGTCTTGATAAAATAAGAAAGCACCGCCAGTCCATTTGAACTTGCTATTGTTCGCATTATTACTAGTGAATTTAAAATCCTGCGTGATTACTTTATTATTATTCCACTTACTACCATAATTATTAATAACAGATATGGCATCAATGGGAGAGAAGTCGCCATCGATTGGGTTAGTGTAATAGCGGTAGTTTTGTTGGTAAGCAGTTTGGCTAGAAAAGTTAAAGCCGCTACCAGTATAGCGAATAGACAAACTCGAATTAGAGGTCTTGTCCTTCATGGTAGTAGTGCTGTTTTGATTTAAGCGATAAGGGTTATTAAGTGCATCCTCTGTTCCAAAAACCAAAGGGAAGGGCCCTTGATTCTCATTGGCAAGCTGTTTAAAATTTAAATTAATATCCCAACGACTACTAACTATATATTTTAAAAAGTAGTTTCCAGAAAATCCGTTTTGATTATCATAACTAGTTTGCGTAAAATCATTGGTGTAAAAACCGTCTCTTTTATTGGATAAGATAGAAGCGCCAAAAAATAATTTATCTTTTACAAGCGGTGTTTTAATGCCTGCTGTAATTCTTTGTTGATTGTAATTGCCTAAGCTTAGATCAAGAAAACCAGTTTTAGTATTGGTAGGTTGTTTAGTAATAATATTTATAACGCCACCCATGGCATTTCTTCCGTACAAGGTTCCTTGTGGGCCACGAAGTACTTCAATTCTTTCAATATCGAACAAGGTAGGAATATAAGTGTCTAAACTAAATTGATTCACTCCGTCTATATAGGTTGTTACTGTAGGGTCGTAAGAGCTAGTGGCAATGCCCCTTACAGAAGCTTATATCTCTATTATCTCCAGGGTCGGCGCTATATAAATTCGGAATAATACCCGTAATTTCTTTCGTATTCCATAAATTAAATGCATTTACTTGTTTTGCATTTAAAGAAGAAATACTTGCTGGAATTTTTTGAATCAATTCTTCTTTTTTTTCTGCAGTCACCACCACTTCGTCTAATTGATTCGTTGAAGCGATTAAGGTTACTCTTATATCCGTATTTTTAGAATTGTTTGTTGCGTTAATATTAATTTCTTTTGAAACATCGGCATACCCTAATGACTTTATGGAAAGAGTATACTTACCATTTTTTAATTCATTGAAACTAAAGTACCCCTTTTGGTTGCTAATAGTTTGAAAGCTGGTATTTAAAATACTTATAGCAGCACCATCAATTGGACTTCCTTTTTCATTTTGTAGAACACCGCTTATGTTTTGACCACTTGTTGTAAGTGCAATAAAAATTCCGAGAAGGGCTGATATTGTATTTTTAAGGGAGACAGGCAAGGCTTTAATTTTTTAGGATGCAAATATAGGCCTTTTAAATATTTATACAATTACAAGTAATGCCTGCGGTTCAATGCTAATGGCTAAATCATCCATATCTGTTTCTAAAGATTCTCCGTCAATATGAAGTGGCCTTCCTTTTTTGTATTGAATGGAAATATGCTTTATGGAATGTATGCTTACTTTTTTTGATACGTGTATGGTTTTATTAAACAATCGTATGGCCAGTGCAGCTGCTTTTAAAATTGTGTGCGGTTGGATACTCACCATTTCAAGTTGTGCATCTTGTAAATCTGAATAAGGAGAGATGTAGGCATTACTTCCAAATTGATTGGCATTTGCAATAGTAAGTGAGAAAACTTTTTCTATTGGGCCTCCGTTAATACTAATTCCAATGGGCTTGTAATTGAATAAGGTATAAACAGTAGATTTTACATAATTCATAAAACCTCTACTGCTGCCTTTGGCAAAGCGGCTTGCTACTGCTGCATCAAATCCAATTCCTGTTGTACAAAAAAACATTCTGTCATTAATAATGCCCACATCAATGGCAACTTCTTTGCCACTCATAGCTCTTGTAAGTGCGGCATTAAATTGAAGAGGTAATTGTAAATGTCTTGCTAGTCCATTGCCTGATCCTATAGGAATAATGCCTAATGGAATAGTAGTTTTGGTTAATGCAGAAGCTACTTCATTAATAGTACCATCTCCACCAATAGCAATAATTCTTGTGGCTTTTTGTTCAATCGCTTTTTTGGCAAATTCATTGGCTTCTAATGGTTTGGTCGTTTCCCAAATAACTGAATTGGGAATTGCATGCAAGCTGTCCAACCATTGTTTTTTTTGCACTTCACTTTGAGTACCTGCATTCGGATTATAGATAAAATGAATCATGAACTGCAAAATTATTTAATATCTATCATATTTGATCTATTATTAGTTAGATCTTGCTTCTTTTTTGTACAAAAAACGGTATATTAGACTGTGAAAAAACTCATTGCCATAGCTTGTTTTGCAGCCTTGTTATTATCAACAAGCAGCCTAAGCTATTTTTATTTGCTTCAGGAAAAGCTACATGAGACGGAGCGCTTTGCCATGATTGATGCAAGTCAAATGGGTGAAAAAGAAAATGATAGTGATGATAATAGTGGCGATCAAATCACACTCCTAGTAAAAGATAAAACCATCTTACCCCAAGGCTACCAGTGGGAGGAAAAAGGACGTGAGTTTAGTTATAAGGGGATGTTCTATGATATTGTTTCAATTGAAAAAACAAAGGAAGGCTGGGTAATTAAAGCTGCATCGGATGAAGAAGAAGCTACCATTGTTGCGAATCAGCATAAAGTACATTCATTCAACAAAGATCCAAAGTCTAAAACAAGTTCGGAATCTTCTAAGATAAAATTGAATCTTAGTTTCGCTATCTATAATTGCAATCATCTATTTGAATATAACCACATTGTTATTATACAAGATAAAAAAGGCTACTTATATTATGCTATGCCTATTTTGAATACCTATTCAGGAGAAATTGCGCATCCGCCAGAAGCTGTCTAATATATAAGACAGTTCAATCAAATGTCCTATGAGCTATTTGATTGATTTTTCATTTTCATTTTAAAATTAAGCATGCGTTTATTATTAATCGTACTGTTATTTTTTAGTATGAGTTTGGAACTTTTGGCGCAATCTGATACTACAACAAAGCAATTGCAAGAGGTAGTCATTTATGCTAATAAGTTTCCAGCACTCTCAAAAAATATAGTACAAAGGGTGGTTGCCTTAACCGATAAAGTTTTTATTCAGCAACAAGTCAATACTGCAGATATCTTAACTGCTTCTGGTCAGGTCTTTGTGCAAAAAAGTCAAGCAGGCGGTGGAAGCCCTGTGGTGAGAGGGTTTGAGGCGAGTAGGGTACTATTGATGGTAGATGGAATTCGTATGAACAGTGCTATTTTTAGAGCGGGTCATTTACAAAATATCATTACAGTGGACAATATGATATTGGACAGAGTAGAAATCATATATGGACCTAGTTCTACTTTATATGGCAGCGATGCATTAGGTGGCGTGGTGAATTTATTTACCAAACAGCCACAATTATTCATCTCTAATCTAGCAACCAAAAAAGCGCCTTGGAAAACGGATGGTAATTTAGTGTATCGATATGGCAATGGTCAAAATGAAAACCGCCAACATATAGATATTAATATTGCCAATAACAAATGGGCTTATCTGACTTCTTTTACAAGTAGTAGTTTTGGAGATATGCGTCAGGGTAATAAAAGAATGGCTGATTATCCAGATTTTGGTAAAAGACTTTTTTATGTAGCGCGTGAAAATAATACAGATATTATTAAAGACAATAGTGCATCTGTGAACATTCAAAAAGGAAGCGGGTATACACAAACCGATTTGCTACAAAAACTATTGTATAAGCCGAATGAAAACACAGAACATCTATTGAATGTACAATTCTCTAATTCTTCCGATATCAACAGATACGATCGTTTAACAGAAACCAGTAAAGGCATACCTGTATTTTCAGAATGGTATTACGGCCCTCAGGTACGTAACATGGTCGGTTATAAATTAACCAAGTCAAATTTGAATGGGTATTTTCAAAAAATGACTGCGAATGTAAATTACCAGCACCTTGAAGAAAGCAGAATTACAAGAAGATTCAAATCCAATAACAAGGATTTTAGATTTGAGAAAGTGGATTTGTTTGGTGTAAATGTAGATTTATTACACCATGGCAAATTAAGTGAACTACATGTAGGGGTAGAGTCGTATTATAATAATGTGGTTTCAACTGCCTATGGTAACAATATTGCCACGAATGTACGCAGCGCTATTACCACTAGATATAGTGATGGGCCTACCAATATGTCTAATCATGCTATTTATGCGCAACATACAAAGTTCTTATCTGGCAATTGGGTATTGAATAGTGGATTGCGATTGAACAATGTTCAATTGAATGCTAATTTTAAAGACACAGCCTTAATGCATTTTCCATTTACAGATGCCAATCAAAATAATACGGCTATTACGGGTAACCTAGGTATGGCTTACAATGGAGCAGATGGATTAAGAATTACTTTTGGTGCAAGTAGTGGATTTAGAGCACCCAATGTAGATGACTTGACAAAAGTATTTGATACTAGAACTGGTTATGTTGTCGTACCCAATAAGGATTTAAAACCTGAGTATACCTACAATACAGAATCCAATATATCTAAAACTACTGCTAGCTATAGCATTGGTACATCCTTATTTTATACTTGGTTTAAAAATGCATTGGTGGTAGATAAGTTCAAATGGAATAATGCAAGTACTATCTTATATCAAGGTATTATGAGTGATGTATATGCGTCTCAAAACAAAGCCAAGGCAGTTGTCTATGGTTTTAATGTTAATGGATCAGTTAAGATTGCAACCAATACCAATTTAGCTGCTACATATACTTATACAAAAGGAAATTTTTCAGATCGTAAACTTGATGGAATGAATACAGCCTATGCCATTGGATCATATTCCTCCAAGCTATGGAAGAGTTGGACTAAAGCATGGTAATGAAAAATGGAATGCCGAAGTATTTACTGTATTCAATGGATGGAAGCGAATAGCTGATTATAATTTAAATGGAGAAGACAATGAGATTTATGCCACTAAGGATGGTATGCCTAGTTGGGTGACCCTTAATTTTGCTTCTTATTATAATCCTAGAAAAAATTTAAGTCTAGGCTTTCAAATAGAGAACATTACCGACCTTAACTACAGGTATTTCGCGAGTGGAATTTCTGCAGTGGGAAGGAACTATATTATAAGTTGTAGAGTTTCTTTTTAGCGCCTCAAAGCCCCTACATTACTAGAGAATATCTTAACGGCAATAGCTAAAAGAATTACACCAAAGAATTTACGCACTGCTAGTAAGCCACCTGGTCCTAATAAGCGTTCAATAAAATTGAGCGATTTTAATACTGCATAAACAATTACTAAGTTTATAAGTATGCCTAGTGCAATATATAATTCATCGAAGTTGGCTTTCAACGACATAATAGTAGTAAGCGTTCCACTACCAGCAATAATAGGAAAGGCAATTGGAACCACTGCACCTGAATGTGCATTTTTATCGCCCTTAAAAATTTCATGACCCAATACCATTTCAAGGCCTAATAGAAATATAACAATAGAACCACCCACCGCAAAAGATTTTACATCAAGTCCCAATAATTGCAAGAAGGGTTTTCCAATAAACAAAAACAATATCATAAGTGCTCCTGAAATAAGGGTCACTTTAAGTGATTTTATAGCACCCGATTTTTCTTTCATCGCAATTAATAGTGGGATAGAGCCCACAATATCAATAACGGCGAACAAAGTAAAAATAACAGTAAGTAGTTGGTCGAAATGAAATACCATAAAAAAAGCTTTGTATGAAGATACAAAGCTTTTTTAACTATTTGAGTTGAACTAATGACTAGCTATTATTTTATCCTAAGACCTATCATCAACATTCGCCCCATGGCATTATATCCATTAATTTCCTGAAATACTACATTACGTAAATTTTGAGCGTCGGCATACATTATTATATGCTTACTGAATTTGTATTGAATATGCGCATTTAATAGGGTATAGCTTTTCAAACTAACATCTTCTGCGGCGTATCCGCCTACATCGTAACGCTTGCTTATATATCTAGCGGCTATACTTAAACTTAATTTTGAAGATGGCTCAAAACTCCATTGAATGCCCGCTGTATTTTTAGGGCGCTTTAATAAATAGTTATAAGTAATGGTATCAGTAGTGGTTACTCTATTTTGATTCGTTTCTTGTCCGTTCATTAAAGTATAGTTCAATGAAATATTATTTTTTTCATTGGCCTTCCAGTTAAATTCAAGTTCTGTACCATTTACTTTTTGCCTAATATAATTAAAGAAATTATAGTCAATATAATTATAGTCAATACCATTATCAATTGTTCTATTATAATACACCGCTCTTGCAAAAACAGTATTGGTTTTATATTCTACACCCATTTCTGTATTAAAGGACTGTTCAGGTTTTAAAGCATCGTTATAACTTAACTGATACAAGGAAGGTACTTTATACCCTGTAGAAGCACTTGCCATCAAACGAAATGCAGCGCTTAATTTATAAGAAGGGCTAATCGTAAAAGTTTGATTAGATCCGTAACGGTTATGCTTATTCATTCTTCCTCCTAATTCCAATAACCATTTATTAGAGGCATCATTTATTAATAAAGAACTATATAAGGCTGTCTGGTATTGAAAAGTGTCTTTAAAAACATCATTGTAAGGCCCGTACCCACTAATGGAGGCGTAGGTTTGATTATAAGAGCCATATCTAAAATCACCCCCAATTATCCATTGTATATTTTTTGAAAGCGAGGTTGAATAAAACGCATCTGCGAACTGTGATTTACCCGTGTACTGATTGTCTTCAAAAATGGTATAGGTTTTATCTAGGCTATCGTTTTTGTATTGACGGTCCTGTGTACTTAATTGATACTGAAATTGAAAAATAGTTTTTTCTTTCTTGTATTTTAAAACTAGTCCTGTCAGCTTAGTGGCATTATTAAACTTTTCGTCTTTATCATCTTTGAAAGCGCCGTAATCAATATCGGCATTATAACTTGTTTGATTGGTGGAAGCTTTCAAATTCCAATTTTTATTAATGGCGTAATTAATATTCGCAAACCAATTATTATTTTTATAACCATCTTTGTCAAAATTATTTTTACCAGTAATATCTGTGGCAGATGAAAAACCAGTAGCCGCTTCATTACCAAAGCCCACTGCATAATTTAATTTTCCAATGCTTCTGCTATGTTGTAAATTTAATTTTCTTGTACCATAGGATCCTGTACTAAAATCTCCTGAGAAATTGGGAATAGATTTATTCTTGGTGATAATATTAATAACTCCTCCAATGGCATCTGAGCCATATAAAGTACTTTGAGCACCTTTTAAAATTTCAATACGCTCAATTAAATTCAAGGGTACTAAGTTTAAATCAAACTCATTGCTAATCATGGAAGGGTCGCCTACCGGCATACCATCAATTAAAATTAAGGTACGACCACTGGAAGCGCCGCGCACATAAATACTAGGCACCGTTCCTGCATTGCTTAAACTTCCTGGTAAATAAAGTCCTGCTTGTTCATTTAAAATTTGTGCAATCGTTCTACCGGCATTCGCTTGAAGGGCAGCTGCATTAATAACAGTCACTACTTTGCCCGTTGCATTTTGTTTTTGTTCTAGCTTGTTAGCAGTCACAATAACTTCTTCTAAACTAATGGAAGAATCCACTTTTTTTCTAAGCGTGTCTTTTAAAATAGTGGAATTTTCTTTTTGCCCAAAGAGGAGGGTGGTGGTGATTAGACACACCGAGAGCGTGATTAATTTTTTGCTCATTGTTTTGTTTTTTTTGAGTTAACAATGAGCTTCCTGGAGAAAGAGAACCATAATTGATCAAGGAGTCGTCAGAGATAGTCCTAAGAGAGTAGCATCTTAAAAATAAATGCATACAAGTCTATATCTTCCGGCCTTAATTTTTTACAATCCCTGCTTTTTACCCGAAAGCTGTTGATTTTTTTAAACTAGGCAGGTCTTCTGGCTTGTTCTTCTAGGATGCGTCCTTCCCAAATTACTTCAGTGGACTTTTTGCATCAATTGCTTTACAGCAACGAACTTACAGCTACGGGAATAGCCCCCGATTTTAACGGGGTTCCCTTTTAATCATTTGCATGAACCTAATTCTGAATCAAATTTAGTACTTATCTATACTTGCTAGTTTTTATTTACTAACGGCTTGTTGAAAACTTAATCATTTTTATTATATTTATAATTCATTGACTAGATATGAAGCAAAAGCAAGGCATTAATTTTTTTAGCCTTACCATGATTGTGGTGAGTTTGGTCATTGGCATGGGCATTTTTAAAACCCCTGCTACTATTGCAGCAAAATCGGGTACACCCCTTATTTTTTTTAGTGCCTGGTTTATTGGAGGTGTAATTGCTTTATTTGGAGCGCTCACTTATGCAGAAATTGGACAAAGACTTCCAGTAATGGGTGGCTATTATAAAGTATTTGCGCATTGCTATCATCCGGGCGTTGGTTTTACTATTAACGTTTTAATTTTAATTAGTAATGCAGCATCACTAGCGGTAGTGGCATTAATTGGCGCCGACTATGTAAGTGATTTATTATTTGGACAACCTTCTGGTACTTTTTTTAATATTATAGTGGCCTCTGCTTCTGTGGGGCTTTTTTATATTGTTAATTTACTTGGGTTAAAGACAAGTAGTCGAACGCAGAA
This sequence comes from Chitinophagales bacterium, assembly GCA_964203405.1. Taxonomy (GTDB): domain Bacteria; phylum Bacteroidota; class Bacteroidia; order Chitinophagales; family Chitinophagaceae; genus Sediminibacterium. The sequence continues at coordinate 161,732 of CAXNLL010000002.1, read as the reverse complement.
TATTTTAATGGTGGTGAAAATTTCTTTAATCGTTTTATTAATTTCTTCATTGTTTAAAGGTGTCACGGTTCCTCCACATGGAATTAATGAAGGAAAAATTTATACCTATGATGGAACCAACGGGGCTTTGTTGTTATTAGTAAGTCTAGTTTCTGTGTTTTTTACTTATGGAGGCTATCAACAAACTATTAATTTTGGATCGGAAGTAAAATCGGCCAAGACCATGCAAAGAGGAATTGTAGTGGGTATACTTGTAGTACTATTTTTATATTTAGCCATTAACTATACTTATATTCAAGTAATAGGTTTTGATCAAATGAAAAATGCCAATGCCATTGGTTCTTTATTATTTGAAGCATGGTTTGGAAAATTTGGCGCCAAGGTTTTTGATTTTGCCATGGTCTTAAGTGTGCTTGCCTATGTGAATGTCATATTAATGAGTAACCCTCGTGTCATGTTTGCCATGAGCGAGGACAAAGTACTACCTGCTATTTTTCAAAAGAAGCATCCTAAAACAGATGCCCTCGTGCCTGGTTTAACTGTATTTGCTATTACTACTATACTTGTTACATTTTTTGGTAAAGGGGTAGATGATGTACTTAGCTTTAGTATCTTTTTGGATTGCATGGGCATGAGTACTTCGGCCGCCACCTTACTTATATTAAGAAGAAAAAAACAAGGCGATGCTACCGTTACGGGGGCATTAAGGAAATGGACGCCTATTTTTTGTGTGGTTTTTGTGCTATCCTATGCTTTAGTGGCCTGTGCAGTGGTTATTGATAAACCCTATTCCGCCTTAACTGCCATTATTCTACTTTGCATTGTACTTATATTATATAGAATCTTTTACTACAAGCCTTCTACATAATATAAGAGGGGGGAATTTCTACCGATCAAACCCCATTTTAGAGGCATCTTCCCTTTATTTATGCATAAAAAACCTAATTTCTAGCCTTTCATCGTTACTAATGGCTGTTCAGCGCTTGCCTTTTCCGTCTGTCTAAAAATTACTGAACTAGCCCTTTATGTAGTATTTTTGTACTGTAAAAAGAGTTCTAACAACACATTACATGAAATACATAATAACAATAAGCTTATTTTTTTCTTCCATTAGTTTGATGGCACAAGAACCTGCACAGTGGGATTTAAGATCTTGTGTGCAGTATGCCATTCAAAATAACATCTCCGTGCAGCAAGCAGATGTGCAGGCAAGACTCGCTAAACTACAGGCAGAATTGGCTAAATCCAACCGACTACCCACTATTAGTGGTTCCACAGGAATGGGCTTAAGATTAGGCCGTTCAATTGACCCTACTACCAACGATTTCACTAACACTCAATTTTTATTCAATAATTTTGGAGTGAATGGTGGTATGCAATTATTTAATGCAGGCAGGTTGAGAAACAATGCAGCAGCGAGTAGTTTAAGTTGGTTTGCAAGTGAAACTGATAAACTTACCATTGCCAATGATATTTCATTGAACGTGGCTACTTTCTATTTACAAATCTTATCTGCTATTGAGCAAACAGAAATTGCCAAAATTCAAATACAACAAACAAAGGAGCAATTAGCTGCTACTACTAAAAGAGTAGAAGTAGGTTTATTGCCAGAGTTAAACTTATTAGAATTAGAAACACAGTTAGCCAATGATAGTAGTAGTTATATCACAGCTATTTCTAATGTACAACAAGGCAAATTAAATTTAATGGCCTTATTGAACCTAGATGCTTCTCAAAATTTTGAAATTGTATCGCAACCCGTTGATCAAATTAAATTACAATCTTTTGCCGATTTGCAACCTGATTATGTATTTAATTATGCCTCTCAAAACTTACCTAACGTTAAAGCAGCTTCTTTAAGAGTGAAGGCAGCGCAAAAAAATACTTTAGTAGCTAAGGCAAGCTTTTTTCCAACCATTAGCTTTGGATACAACTTAACTTCTAACTTTTCAAATCAGTTCAATTACATCAGTGGTTTTCAGGCAACTGGTTTTAGCACGCCAAATGCGGCTTCGCCCTTTGTATCTGTCAACAATGCTAAGTATTATGTTCAATCACCCATATTTTCGCCTGTTACTTCAACAAGAAATTGGAGCTCTGTATGGAATGGTTGGAGAACACAGGTAGACAACAACTTTGGTCAAAACGTTGGCTTGCAAATGTCCATTCCTATTTTCAATGGTAATCAAGCTAAAATTGCCTACAAGCAATCTAAATTGAATTTGCAAAGTGTAACCTTACAAGAAGAGAACACACAACGTAAATTAAAGCAAGATATTTACGCAGCCTATACCAATGCGGTGGTTGCTTTCAATAAATTAAATGCTACTCAAAAAGCTTTGAACGCTGCTGAAAAAACTTACCAATTTGCTAGTAAAAGGTATGAGTTAGGTTTATTAGGCACCATAGAATTATTAAACAATCAAAATAACTACCTAAGAGCTAAAGTTAATTTTAAGACTTCTCAATACGAGTATGTATTTAGAATTAAATTATTAGAGTTTTATAAAGGCGAAGCATTAACATTATAATAAGAAAAAATAAGCAGTAAAAAATAAATACAATGAATAAGAAATTAATTTGGATAAGCGTTGCAGTAGTAGCCGTTATAGTGCTTTTAGTAGGGCTTAAAAAAGCAGGCGTGATTGGCAAGGTAGATGGTACTGAAGTGACTACTGAAAAAGTACAACTAAGAACTATTACCGAGTCGGTGAATGCAAGTGGTAAAGTGTATCCTGAAGTGGAAGTAAAAGTAAGTCCAGATATCTCTGGTGAGATCGTAAACTTATTTGTTGAAGAAGGAGATAAAGTTACCAAAGGACAAATACTTGCTAAAATTTATGCCGATATTTATTCTTCTCAAAGAGACCAGGTGACAGCTAGTGTAAATCAAGTAAAAGCACAATACGAGAACGTAAAAGCGGCATTAAGTGGTTTGAAAACTGCTTATGATAATACTAAAGCAACTAACGAGCGTTTTAAAAAATTATTTGCTGATAAAATTGTTTCAAGATCTGAATACGAGCAAACAGAACAAGCATTTCGTTCTGCAGAATCTTCTTATAATTCGGCAAAAGAATCTATTAAAAGTGGAGAAGCGCAAATTCAAGGGGTAAGAGCGCAATTAGCCAGAGCTGAAAAAGATTTAGCCCGAACTATTATTACTTGTCCAATGGATGGTATTATTAGTTTAATGAATGTAAAAAAAGGAGAGCGTGTGGTAGGTACTGCTCAAATGACGGGTACAGAAATGATGCGTGTAGCCGATATGAAAAGTATTGAAGTAAGAGTAGATGTAGGAGAGAATGATATTACAAAAGTAAAATTAGGCGATACTGCTTTAGTAGAAGTGGATGCTTATAATAATAGAAAGTTCAAGGGTATTGTCTATAAAATTGCCAACCCTATTACTTCTACGGCGAATACAGCAAGTTCTTCTGCTGAAGTAGCTAATTATAAAGTACATATAAGATTATTAACAGAAAGCTACACAGACTTAGTAAAAGACAATAATATTTTTCCTTTCAGACCAGGTATGACAGCAAGTGCTGATATTCAAACCAAATCAAAACTGAATGTGGTGACTGTTCCATTGAATGCAGTTACGACTAGAGATAAAGACGGTGAAGGAAAAGATACAAAAGTAGGTTCTGGCAAGTCAGATGAAAAACACTGCTGACAATGCGAATACTTCAAAAGAAGAAGAGTTATCTGAAGTAGTATTTGTTTTAGCGTAAAGACAATAAAGTGAAAATGGTAAAAGTGAAAACAGATATTCAGGATCTTAAATTTTATTGAAATCATTGGATTGAAAGTGGGAGATGAAGTGATTACAGGGCCTTATAGTACTGTAAGCAAGACTTTAAAAGAAGGAACCCTTGTAAAAGTGGTGACTAAGGAGAAGCTTTTTGAAGAGAAGAAGTAAGAAGTGAATTAGCTTTAGATAAATTGACTTTAAAAAGGGGTGCATTTCAAAAATGCACCCCTTTTTTATTTGTTTCGTATGTTTGTACTATGGAAAACAGCCGTATAGGTATTATAGGTAGTGGAAGTTGGGCTACCGCTATTGCTAAAATTGTCACCGATAATGAGCCATCCACATTACTTGGTGGGTGCGCCAACAGTCCAATATTGACTACTTCGACTAAAACGTACATCATAACCCCCATTATTTAAGAAATACTTATTTTGATATTACTAAAATTCAGTTTTACAGCTAGATGTTCAGACCTTGGTGGATGGCAGCTGCCGATATTATAATTATAGCAGTACCTTCTATACATATTGAGGCAGCCTTGAAAGGTCTTGAACCAGGGGTTTTACAAAATAAAAAAATAATTTCTGCAGTCAAAGGTGTAATTGCCAAAGTATAATATTTTATTGAATGATTATTTAGCCACCACAGTTTAATTTTTCTTTAGAAAATTATTTTACTTTACTAGGCCCTAGTCATGCAGAAGAAGTAGCGGCGGAACAACTTTCTTATTTAACTTTCTCAGGTGTAGATACAAAGCAAACAGAACATATTGCTTCCTTCTTTGCCACTGAATATATTAATACAAGAATGAATAACGATGTTTTAGGGGTGCAATATGCAGCAGTGGCCAAAAATATATATGCATTAGGCGCGGGTATTGCCCATGGTTTAGAATATGGCGATAATTTTTTAAGTGTATTTATTGCCAATTGCTGCCAACGAAATGGACTGTATTACTTAAAGAAATCTGCTATTATGAAATCAACCAATGATGAGGCAGCAGTAATGCAATCATACATGCATCGGTTTATTTAGGTGACTTGCTTAGTGACTTGTTATTCTTTACATAGTAGAAATAGAACTTTTGGAAATATGATTGGTAAAGGTTATTCTGTTAGGGCTGCAGAATTAGAATTGAATATGGTGGCAGAAGGATACAATGCAAGTAAGTGTATCTATAGCCATGAATCAAATCTATTCAAGTAAAGTTACCTATTATGAAAGCAGTGTATCAAATATTATGGGAAGGTCATGACCCAGCTGCTAGTTTCAAAGAGATAGAAAAAATATTAATCTAGTTTTGTCCTAGTATTTTTTAAATTCTTAGACAGTTATATTATTCATTTACCCAGAAAAAATCACTGGCAATACCATCTGCAAAAAACTTCGCTTCCTTAGTAAGTGTATATCCCTTCTCAGTGGGTTTAAGTTGCCCCAATGCTATATACTTAGGACTAGTAGACATTACATAAGCTTCATATTTTTCTCCAAAAACATCTTTAATATAATGAGTAGAAAAGCCTTCGCTTTTTCTAAGCGAAATCATCATATACTCGTTAAACTTTTGAGTAAGACTTAAGTTTTCTAATTCAAAAGGAACTAGCTTATTTTTAATAGATTGAAAATAAAGTGAGTTGTTGGCAATATTCCATTGTCTTTGGTCTGCCATTAAAAGAATGTGCAGCGGGTCCTAAGCCTAAATAAGGAACTTGATTCCAATAATTGCTATTGTGTTTACTTCTTGCGCCAGGCATCGCAAAATTAGATATTTCATAATGCTCAAACCCTGCGGCTGTTAAGGCCTCTACCATTATTTCAAATTGCCTCGCTTGCTTTGTAGTATCAATATCTTCAATTTGTTTTTTGGTAATCATTGAATGTAAAGCTGTTTTTTCTTCCACTGTCAAAGCATAGCAAGAAATATGATTTACTTTATATTGAATTAATGTTACTATATCGGCCATCAAATCTTCATCACTTAAATAAGGTGTGCCATAAATTAAATCGGCACTGATATCTTTAAAGCCTGCAGCCTGCACTATTTTTATAGCTGCATGCGATTGTTCAACACTATGTGCTCTATTCATCCAAGCAAGTGATGCTGCTTGAAAACTTTGAATACCTATGCTAAGCCTGTTCACGCCTAAAGCCAACCAATCTGCAGCAATGACTGGGTTAATATCATCCGGATTGGCTTCAATGGTAAATTCAAAATGAGGGACCAGATTAAAATTTGCTTTAAGGGCTTCTATAATCATTTCTAATTCGGCCTTCTTTAATAAAGAGGGTGTGCCGCCTCCAAAATAGATTGTTTCAATGGGGGCAGTAAGATAATTTTTTTGAAGCTTTATTTCTGCTACAAGGGCATGGGTAAATTCTTGTATATACTCTGTTTGAGTAGAGAAGTGGAAATTACAATAGTGGCAGGCTTTTTTGCAAAAGGGGATATGAATATAGATGCCTGCCATAGGGAGCGTTGTCTAACAAAGCTAGTTATTAGTTACTAATTATGCATCAGGATACTTATTTTTGCAGTAGATGATTTTAAATCTCCATAAAGCTTTTTTTATACTAGGATGTATGTTAGTAGGGTGCATGCTCTCTATAGTGGTGTATGCACAAAATTCAACCGCTTTATCCGTTAAAGATACAAGTCAAATGACTGCGGACTCTTTAGTTAAAAAAGATAGCTTGATGATAAAACATATTCCCGTGCTGCCCGGAACTTATCAAAAAGCAGATGCTTGGTTTATGCAAGAGCAGTTAGAATTAAAAAAGGATAGTTTGTTGGATTATGTAAAATCTTATAAAGCCTATTATAGTAATAAGAAAAATGCATTTAAGTTATATAATCAAAATTCATTAACCAATAAGGGTACGCAAATTATTTATAAAATTGAACAGCGTTATGCGGTTTCAGATAAAGACTGGTTATTTTATTTAATAGTGGGAATTATATTTATTTATGGTTTCGTAAATAATATGTATCCCCAGTATTTTCAAAAATTATTCAGTCAATTTAGTCAGTCCTCCATGCGAATGATGCAAAATAGGGAACAGCTCTTAAACAATAGTGTTGCTTCTTTATTATTAAACCTCTGTTTTGTTTTAAGTTTTTCTTTAATGGCTTCCTTGCTTATTTATAATAGACACTTATTACCTATTTCTTTTTGGCTTGTTTACTTCTATATATGTCTTTTTTTTACAAGCCTATACCTTGGTAAATATATTTGTTTAGAAATAGCGGGTGCTATATTTAGTACGAAAGAATTAGTAAAGACCTATGTTTTCGTGGTGTTTATGATTAATAAGGTACTAGGCATATTGCTCCTGCCCTTTATTCTTATTTTGGCATTCGCAAACCCTATTTATTTTCCAGCGGCTATTATAGGGGCTGGAGGCCTCTCAGTGCTGCTTTTCCTGTATCGTTACTTGTTCTCACTTACCTCCGTAAGAAACAAATTACATATATCCTCCTTTCATTTTTTTCTTTACCTTTGTGCATTCGAAATATTGCCACTTATGATCTTGTATAAACTGGTGGTGCAGTATTTTGGTGGAACGTATTAAAAGTTGAATAATAAAAAATGGCTATTAAAAAAATACTTATTTCGCAAGCACGTCCTGAAAGCGAAAAATCGCCTTATTTTGATTTGGAAAAAAAGCATAAGGTAGCGCTTCATTTTCATCCCTTAATTCAGTTAGTGCCTATTGCCGCCAAAGATTTTAGAAAAAATAAAATTGATATCACTGTTTTTACGGCAGTTGTTTTCACTAGCAAACATGCTATTGACCATTTCTTTAGAACCTGTGATGAATTAAAAGTAAGTATCAATCAGGATACAAAATATTTCTGTGTCACTGAATCGGTAGCGCTTTATTTGCAGAAGTTTATTATGTACCGTAAAAGAAAAGTATTTTTTGGTGCAGATGGCACTAATAAAAAATTATTCGATGTTTTAAACAAGCATAAGTGCAATGAAAACTTCTTATATGTATGTAGCGAAAACCAACAAGACAATGAAATTGTGAATTGGTTAAAAGACCATGAATGTAAATTCGATTTGGGCTATATGTATAGAACAGAATTTAGTGATATTAAAAAAGTATTTGATGAACATAGTTTTGATGTTATATGTTTATTCACGCCAAGCGGTTTAAAAAGCTTGTTTCAGAATATGCCTAAGTTTAAACAAAATGGAACCGCTATTGGCGCCTTTGGTTCAAGTACCTGCAAGGCAGTAGAAGAGGCAGGGCTTCAATTACATATTAAAGTACCTAGTCCTCAGACACCTAGTATGATTGCTGGCTTGGAACAATTTCTTTCCTCTAATAGTAAAAAGAAATAAATAAATTGCATTCAAATGAATGCAAATCCTAAGCACACCAATAGTCTTATACACGAGACCAGCCCTTACTTATTGCAACACGCGCATAATCCAGTGCAGTGGGAACCTTGGTCTGAACAAGCTTTGTCTTTAGCTAAAAAAAAAAATCAACCTATTTTATTAAGTATTGGCTATGCGGCCTGTCATTGGTGCCATGTGATGGAAAGAGAAAGTTTTGAAGACGAGACAGTGGCTGACTTTATGAACGCTCATTTTATCTGTATTAAAGTGGATAGAGAAGAAAGGCCCGATATTGATCATATTTATATGGACGCCTTACAAGCCATGACAGGCTCAGGTGGTTGGCCTTTAAATATTTTTTTATTACCTGATGGAAAACCATTTTACGGGGGCACTTATTTTCCGCCTATAGCCATGCCACAAAGAGCTTCTTGGATGGACGTTTTACAAGGCGTTAAAAATGCATTTGAAAATAATTATGAAAAATTAGTAGAGCAGGCGAATGAACTTACTAATCACATTGTAAGAAATGTTGTTGTACCTGTGAATTCGACTGGCGTTATTACGAAAGGTGATATAGAAAATAATGAAGAGCCGCTTGCTACCAAAGAAGAAATTGAAATCATCGCTGGGCGTATTTTACAACAAGCCGATACACAGTGGGGTGGATTTGGCAATGCGCCTAAGTTTCCGCAAACATTTGTACTTGCAAATGCTTTTTAGAAATTATTATTTGAATAAACAGGAAGCTTCACTTGTACATGCCATTCGTTCTATTGATAAAATGATACAAGGGGGTATTTATGATCATTTAGCAGGAGGTTTTGCAAGATATAGTACCGATGCGCAGTGGCAGGCGCCCCACTTTGAAAAAATGTTATACGATAATGCTTTACTTATTACGTGTAATTTCTGAAGCCTATCAAATCACGCAAAAAGCAGTCTTATAAAAAAGTAATTGATCAAACCATTCATTTTCTGCACAGCGAATTATGTAACGAAGAAGGGGCCTACTATGCAGCGTTGGATGCGGATAGCGAAGGCGTGGAAGGAAAATTTTATACATGGTCTTATGCAGAAATAAAAACTTTATTAGACGATTCTATTTTTGAAGACTTTTGTAAATATTATCAAATAACTGAAGCGGGCAATTGGGAGCACACCAATATTTTATGGACCCTGGAACCCATGGAGCTTGGCATGCAAGATGGTTTTGAAAAAGCAAGGCAAACACTTTTGCAAGCAAGAGCTAAAAAAATAAGACCAGCGCTTGATTATAAAATTATTTTAGCTTGGAATAATTTAATGATTAGTAGGACTTTGTAAAGCCTATGAAGCATTAGGTAATAACGCTTATAAGCAAAAGGCTATCGATACCATGACTTGGTTAGAGCAAAATATGTTGAATGAAAAAGAAAATTATTTTTATCATACCAATACCAAGGGGGTGAATAAATCTTTTGCATTTTTAGACGACTATGCAAGTTTAATACAAGCTTATATTCATTTGCAAGAAATTACGGGCGATATTGTTTATGTAGAAAAAGCAAAAAATTGGATGGACTATGTGCAAGCTCATTTTCTTTCAGAAGACAAACTTTTTTACTATTACACCGCAGACTATCAAAAAGATATCATTGTCAGAAAAAAAGAAACCTATGATGGGGCCCAGCCAAGTGGCAATGCAATGATTTGCTCCAGTTTGTATTATTTGGGCACCTTGTTTGAAATAGATCATTGGACCAGTCAGGCAGCGCAAATGATCAGGTCTATGCGTAAACTTATATTACAATATCCGTCGGCCTATAGCTATTGGGCCCAAAGTTTTTCCATCATGACAGAAGGTTACCAGTCTTTGGTCGCGGTGGGGCCGACAGTCAGAAACGATATTGAAAAACTAGTTTCTAGGTTTTTACCTCATAAAATGCTCGTTTTCATACCAAGAAATTCTTCTACGTATCCCCATGTCTTTATCAAAGGAAGACATATGGATAATCAATACTTTATATGTAAAAATAAAACATGCTATCCGCCAGTATCTAGTCTTAGCGAATTTTTAGCAAAAATCTAACAACTAATGTTTTATATTTGCAGTTCCAATTTATGCAGTGAAAATCAATACTTTCTGCCAAAAATGAGCCTAATTTTTTTGTTTAAAATAAAATTTAATTGAAAGAAATTCGTTCTAAAGGAGATAAGAACCGGTAAAAATAAAATATGATTACAAGATTGAAGAAACTGCCCTTTAAATTGCCCTTAGTAATAGCTGCTTATTATACTAGGTTCTATTAGTATTTTATCTTTCAAAGAGGCTAAGTTCCGTTCAGATCCTAACATGGTTCAGATACCTGGAGGGGCTTTTTATATGGGACCAAGCGATGAGCAGGTGGATATGTCCATGGTGAATAGAAAAAAATTAGTATCCATTAATGGTTTTTGGATGGACCGTACTGAAGTAACCAATCAACAATATCGCAAATTTGTAAAGTATGTATCTGATTCTCTTAAATATTTGGCCGTGTATGCAGGTGGTGTAAATCAAGCAGAAGATACAGTGAAAGTGGATTGGAATAGAGCCCTAAGAATTAATGTCAATAGCAGGGCTGTGCTAGAAAAATTAAATGAACTTTTGTTAAGCCCTGATAATCGTATTCAAGGTAAAAATTGAAATAGATCCTACTAAATTAATTTACAGATATTCTTATGTGGATTTAAAAGCGGCTGCTAAATCTTCTAAAGGACTAGAACTGCCCTTGAGTAATTTTTTAGTTTCTCAAACAGAAGCCGTTTATCCTGATTCACTCGTATGGATGAGAGATTTCTCTTATTCTTATAACGAACCTTTTACACGTTTATACTTTTCACACCCTTCTTACAACGATTATCCAGTGGTAGGTGTTACCTGGAAGCAAGCAGTGGCTTTCTGTCATTGGAGAACTAATAACAGTAATTTTTATTTGGGTAAAGGAGGTAAGAGAGATGAAAAAATTGATGGTATATACCGCTTGCCTACAGAAGCAGAGTGGGAATATGCTGCAAGAGGTAATTCTAAAACCAATGCAATGTATCCTTGGGGTTCTCCTTATACAAGAACAAAAGAAGGAAGGCTCTTAGCTAATTTTAAACCAGGTAGAGGAGATTATTTTGGATCAGATGCGAAGAACGATAATATTTATACAAGTAAGGTTCAATCTTATCCAGAAAACGCTTATAAATTATTTGATATGGCAGGTAATGTCGCTGAATGGACTAGCTCTGTATATTATGAGGGTGGCTATAATTTTATGGGAGATTTTAGCCCAGATTTACAATACAATGCAAAAGAGGAAGACCCAATTTCTATGAAAAGAAAAGTAGTTAGAGGAGGTTCTTGGAAAGATATCGCTTACAATATTCAAGTAAGTACTAGAAATTATGAATACCAAGATACCGCCAAATCTTATATTGGATTTCAGATGCGTACTTTCTATGGCACCAAGAATTAATTAATCATCATTCGAATTAAATAGTATCATATAAAATTTATAAATTTTTAAAATGTCAAATTCAATTTCTCCAAAAACCAATAAGATCGTTAACGTAGTTTTCTCCTTAGGAGCTGCGGTAGTTATTATAGCTACATTGGCAAAAATCTTACATCTAGCATGGGCCGATTATGCATTAATACTTGGTTTTGTCACAGAGGCTGTGATTTTTACCATTTATGCATTCTTGCCACCGCCAGAAGTAGCAGATTCAACCCATGCTCCACAAGCAGGTGCCGTGGATTCAGTGATGGCGCATTTAGAGGCGGCCAAATTAGATGGCGCTGCTTTTGAGAAATTAAGTAGCAGTTTCCAACGCTTAAATGACACTGCCATGTATTTGGGTGATTTAGCAGATATGTCCAAAGCAAGTAAAGACTTCACGCATAATACAAAGGATGCAGCTATTGCCTTAGGTTCTATTAAGGATGCTGCAGGTTCGGTTACGACTAATTTAGGAAGTTTTGCATTGGCAACAGATGGTGTTCAAAACTTAAGCGAACAATTTGCGATGATGAGTAAAAGCATGGAAGCCATGAATACTTATTATGCTAAGTTAACGGAAGCTTCTAATGCTATGTCAAGTTCTGCCCAAGATGCGGTTAGAGCCAAAGAACAAATTGCATTACTGGCCGATAATCTAACACAATTAAACAAAGTGTATGGCAATATGATTATTGCAATGCAAGGACGTTAATTTAATTATTCAAATTTTCATTTTTTAAAATCTAGTATACATGTCATTACCTAAGGAGCCAAGGCAGAAGATGATTAACATTATGTATATAGTGTTAACTGCGCTGTTGGCATTAAATGTATCTAGTGAAATTCTGAATGCATTTAAAACCATTGAGCAAAGTTTAAACAGTGCTAGTAATATTATAGAAAGAAAGAATGCCGATATCTATAAATCTTTGAAGGCAAAAATTAGTCGGATCCAAAATCGGCAGAAAAAGCGGCTATTTGGGCGCCTAAGGCAGAAAAAGCACATGCCTTTGCTGATGCTATGTATACTTATGTAGAATCATTGAAGCAAGGAGCTAAAAGTAGAATCGGGTTTAAAAACAAAGGACGGCAAAGAAGAGTATAAAGAAGATGATTTAGATGCCACTACAAGATTATTTTTAAATAGTAAAGCGGGAGAGTCAAAAGGGAAAGACTTATATAACAAGTTAGTTCAATTTAAAGCCGATTTAACTGCTATTGATCCTGCTATTGCAAAAGAAGTAATTCCTAATTTGCCATTAGACTTATCTATTCCTTCAACAACAAGTATTGCAGGTAAAGATGACTGGGCCTATGCTTATTTTCACATGACACCTAGTGTTGCAGCCATTACTATATTAACTAAGTTTCAAAACGATATTCGTAATAGTGAAGCACAGGTGGCAGAGTTTTGCCATAAAGAAATTGGAGAAGTAGAATTAATATATGATCAGTTCAATGCCTTTGCGGCTTCTAATTCTCAATACTTAATGCAAGGAGAAGAATTAGTGATTACTGCAGGGGTAGGTGCTTTTAGTAGTGCAGCGAAGCCCTCTATTTCAATTGATGGCGTGAACTTACCAATTACTGCCGATGGCTCTGCTATCTATAAATCAACAGCTGGTGCGCCAGGGATTAATTCAAAAAGAGTAAGAATTTCTTTTTTAAAGCCTAATGGAGAAACAGCTATAGTGGAAAAAGAGGTGAAGTTTACAGTGGGTACACCTGCTGGTTTAGTAGTATCAACAGATAAAACAAGAGTATTTTATAAAGGTTTAGATAATCCATTAAGTGTAACAGGTGGTGGCGGTGCTGAAAAAATAAATGTAACAGTAGAAGGAGCGGGTGCTACAGTAAGTAAAGCTGGCGCTGGTCAATACATTGTGAAGTGTACTCAACTTGGAAATGTAATGGTGAATGTGAATGATGGTAAATTATCTCAAAAAATTAATATACCTGTTAAGCGTGTGCCAGATCCTATTGCCATTATTGGAGGAAGTGCAGGAGGTAATATGACCGCTAATAAATTTAGAGTGCAACAAGGGGTGATTGCCGATTTAAGAGACTTTGTATTTGACGGTATTAAATTTAATGTAGTTTCCTTTATAGTCATCGCTACTGGAAAAGGTTTTGATGAACCAGAAGTAGCCGAAGTGAATGGAGCTGCTTTTGCAGGTGGTGCGCAGTCTTTAATCAGAAGGTGTCAGCCAGGTTCCACAGTGACCATTGGTGAAATTAAAGTAACAGAGCCAGGAGGTGGCACTAGAAAATTAGATCAAACCATTACTTTTATCTTGCAATAATTAGGCAAAAAAATTAGCTACCTGTTGAAAAAAAAGTAGAAAAATATAAGACATGAAGAAATTAATATTCCATACTTTGTTTTTAGTGCTAGCACTAACCATAGTCAATAGCGCTCAAGCGCAGTTTAACTATAAGAAAAAAGCAGGTCCTGCTACAAAGGATACAGTGGCTGGTAAGCCTGTTGAATTAGCGCCAGTGTCTGTTCCAGTAGTTTCAACGGTGGCTATAGATACCAATATCAAATCCACTAAAACTATTGATACTACCATGGTGGGAGGTTTTAATGCGAATAATAAAAGAAGTTTAAGACCTAATTATGCTTTTCTTTCTGAGAACAATAAAAGAAAAGCAGTTCAACAAAGAACACCTTTAGCTTATGAGAATTTAAGAGAAGAGGACGCCTTATTTAGTGAGTTTATTTGGGAAGAAATTGATGGCAGAGAAAAAATTAACCGACCTTTTATATACCAAGCATATGATGATGATGGTGACCAACGCTTTTTTGCTCTTTTATTAAGGGCTATTGAAAAAGATGGTGTGGTGCCTTTTTCAGCTGAAGGGGGAGATGATCGTTTTACAAAGCCATTGGGTATTGACGAAGTAAATGCAATGTTGAAAGGAAGTTTAGATACGCAGTTGGTACAAAATATTAATAATCCCAATATATTTGATACGAGTATTATATACAATACCAAACTAGCACCGAATCCGGATTCTATTTATACTTTCAGATTAAAAGAACAATTCATTTTTGATAATAGAACTAGCAGAATGTATTGTAGAATCATTGGCATTGCGCCTGTGGCTACCATTGTCATTAATAATAAACCAATTAAGCGTACTTTATTTTGGATTTACTATCCTGAATTAAGAGCTACGTTAGCGAAGAATGAAGTATATAATCCTAAAAATATTTCTAATAGAATTACTTGGGAAGAACTTTTTGAAAGTAGGTACTTTAATGGCTATGTTGTAAAGTCAACGCTAGATAATTACAATGATAAGATGTTGAATGCTTTGTATAAAGATCCTACCAAAAGATTGTTAGAAGGAGAGAAGATTAGACAAAGAATCTTCGATTATGAGCAGGATAGATGGGTGTATTAATCCAGTCTTTTTTCAAAAGCGGCTTTTAAAATTTGCGCCTTACTAGGGCCTATAATTTCTGATAGCAATTCCAGCTTTGCTTCTTTAATTTTTTGTACCGATTTAAAATAAATCAATAATAAATCTTTGGTTTTAGGGCCTATGCCTTCAATTTGGTCCAAGCTATTTTCAAGCGCCCCTTTAGACCTCTTGCTTCTATGAAACTGAATGCCAAAACGGTGTACTTCATCTCTGATATTTCTAATGAGTCGGTGTGCATCGGACTGCCAGTTTAATTTCAGGGAGTCTTTATCGCCTACAAAGAAAATTTCTTCTAAATTTTTAGCAAGTCCAACAGTGGTCACCTGCTGTTGAATACCTAGCTCCGTTAAAGCTTCTATAGCTGCATTTAATTGCCCCTTACCACCATCAATAATTATAAGTTGAGGTAGTGCCTGCTGTTTAGCTAGTACCGATTTATACCTTCTATACACCGATTCCTTCATGCTGGCAAAATCATTAATACCTACCACTGTTTTAATATTAAACTTGCGGTAGTCCGATTTACTAGGTTGTCCATTTTTAAAACAAACCATGGCCGATACGGGAAAGGCGCCTTGTATATTAGAGTTATCAAAACATTCAATATGCACAGGCATAGCACCCAAATGTAGTTGCTCTTTAAGCTCCTGTAAAACGCTATCATCCTTGATAGGGTTCACTTGTACTAGCTTTTGTTTATACTCCCAATCCTTTAAAGCATAGTCGGCATTTTTTTGAGACAGGGCTAAAAGTTGTTCTTTATCTCCTTGTAAGGGAATAGTATATTTTACACCCGGTAATACATCGTCCAATTCAATAGGTAAAATAATTTCTTTGGCATCAGAGCTAAGATTCGTTCTGAAATAATGAATCGCAAAGGACAAAATAGTTTCTTTGTTTTCTTCAAGAGGCACTGTTAAAGGCAAAATATGTGTTTGTATAATTCTACCTTCTTGCACCATTAAATAACTCACATAGGCTTGGTCTTCCTTGTGTGCAATACTAAAAACATCCATGGGGTGTTGATGTTTTGTATACACTACCGATTTAGTTTGGTAACTTTCTAGCTCTTCTATTTTTCTTTTGGTAAATCCTGCTTTTTCAAATTGCAAAGCAGCGGCCTGCTCTTGCATTTTGGTTTGCAATGTTTGAATAACAGGTTTGATATTACCTTTTAATAAATTTTGTACCTGTTCTATAGATTCGGTATAATTAGTTTCTGACTGAAAATTTTGACAAGGCCCCAAGCAGTTTCCAATATGATATTCTAAACAAACTTTAAACTTACCTAGTTCAATATTTTTTTTAGTGAGTGGAAGGGTGCAAGTTCTTAAGGGGATGGTTCGTTTAATATGATTCATTAATTCTCTTACCGCTAGTGGATGCGTAAAAGGACCTATATAAGTAGAACCATCTTTTATTTTTCTTCTTGTAATATACACCCTAGGGAAGGACTCATTTTTGATAATAATATAAGGGTAGGTTTTATCGTCCTTTAAATTAATATTATACTTGGGCTGGTAGTTTTTAATGAGTTCATTTTCCAGTATAAAGGCATCGTGCTCCGAATTCACAATGGTAAATTGGATGTCCTTAATTTTTTCAACCAGTTCAATTGTTTTTTGATTTTCTTGATGGGAGAAGAAATAGGAGCTTACCCTTTTTCTTAGGTCTTTAGCCTTGCCTACATATAATAAAGCCCCCTTACCATCAAAATATTGATAGATGCCCGGTTCATGGGGTATGCTCGACTGAATTTCTTTGAACTGCTCTTTTTCCATAATAGCCGCTGTGATAAAAAATACTATCTAATTAGCCATTCTTCTTTCTCCAATTTGTTGTCTCCACATGGCATAGTACAATCCCTTTTCTGATAACAATGAATCATGGGTTCCTTTTTCAATGACTTGTCCTTTCTCTAATACATAAATTCTAGTTGCATGAATAATGGTAGATAACCTATGCGCAATCATAATGGTAATTTGTTCTCTTTCTGCCGATAGCTGTCTGATGGTATCGGTGATTGATTCTTCTGTGATACTATCTAAAGAAGAAGTGGCTTCATCAAATATCAATAAATGAGGATGCCTTAATAAGGCCCTCGCTATAGATAATCTTTGTTTTTCTCCACCACTCAATTTCAATCCACCTTCACCAATTAAGGTAGCTAGTCCACTACCACCTTTGTCTAAAATATTAGAACAACTTGCCTTGGTGAGTGCCATTAACATATCTTCTTCTGTAGCATTCGGTGCTACAAAGGCTAAGTTTTCTCTAATAGTACCAGCAAATAATTGTGTGTCCTGGGTAACAAAACTAATTTGATTGCGAAGTACAGTCATGTCGATATTATTTGAATTCACATCATTGACTAAAATTTGCCCCTCTTGTGGTTGATATAATCCTACTAATAATTTTACCAAGGTGCTTTTGCCTGCCCCTGAAGGTCCCACAAAGGCAATGGTTTCGCCCTTCTTTGCTTCAAAACTAATATTATCGATAGCTTTAAAATTAGCCGTTTGATGTTGAAAGCCTACTTGATGGAAGGCCAAGTGTTGAATATCGCCAATAGCAATAGGGTTGATAGGCGTTTGATCGATAGGCTTTTTCATCAAGGCTTCGAAATTATTTAAAGAGGCTTCTGTTTCTCTATAACTTAAAATAATACTTCCAATTTCTTGTAAGGGGCCAAATATAAAAAAGCTATAAAATTGTAAAGAGATTAACTGACCCACAGTTAAAATTTCTTTGAAGATGAGCCACATTAAAGTAAAAGTAATAACCTGTCTTAAAAAGTTCACCATGGTGCCTTGGATAAAACTCAGGGAACGAACATTTTTTACTTTTTTTAATTCAAGTGCTAAAATTTTATAAGTATTATTATTTAATCTTTGAATTTCTTGTGTGGTTAAGCCTAAACTTTTAATTAATTCAATATTGCGTAAACTTTCAGTAGTGGTACCTGCTAAAGAAGTGGTTTCTTTAACAATATTTTTTTGAATCACTTTAATTCGCTTACTTAACAAATTGGTAACATAGGCAATCAAGCTTGCTCCACCAATATATATAGGAATAATAGACCAATGTAATCTAGTGGCATAAATAGACACAAAGATGACACTTACAATGATGCCAAATAATACGTTGACTACATAGCTAATAAATTTTTCACAATCGGCTCTTGCCTTGGTTAAGATAGACAAGGTTTCTCCACTTCTTTGGTCTTCAAAAGCCTGATAGGGAAGTTGCATGGAATGCTTTAATCCATCGGTAAATAAGGCGGCACCAAATTTTTGAATAATGACATTCACTGTATAATCTTGGAAGGCCTTGGCTATTCTACTTACCATGGCAGTACCTACTAGTAATAATAACATATTGCTAACGCCCCATAAAAAATCGGACTGTGTTCTTTTATGACCAGCTAGATCCACGAGGGGGTTTTTGGCAAATTCATCAATTAGGTTACCAAAAATCATGGGGTCGAATAAAGAAAAGGTTTGGTTAATAGCTGCTAAAATAAAAGCTAGTAAAACAAGGCCTTTAAAGGGTTTAATATATTGGAATAAAATCTTCATAATGGGCTATCTATTAAGTTATCAAAGGTAATAAATATAGACGGCTTTTAGCTAAAAGGCGGGCTTATCCACTTGCTGTTGAAAACTGCAGCAGCTAGGTAGAGTGACTTTCAAATCTATTATGGTAGATTAGTGTAGTCAATTCCTTATCCAATTCAATAACTTATCCAATCTGGCTCACCCTATACTATTCACCTTATAATATTGATATTATGCTATGGAGAAAATTTAACGGAGAAAAAATAGTACTACCTATTAAAGAGGCAGTAAAACAAGCCATCATTGCCGAGTCAGAAAAAAAGACAAAACTAAAAGTATGTATTGGCACAGATAGTCAAGTAAAAGCGAATGTTACAGAATTTGCGACAGTGATTGTTTTTTTAAGAGAACATAATGGAGGTTTCATGTATATCCATAACGACAAATCCACACAAAAATATCATCTGAAAGAAAGAATGTTAATGGAAGTGGCTAAAAGCATTGAAATTGCTTATGAGCTTTGTGATCTTTTTATTGAACACAATATTGAAATGGAAGTGCATGCCGACATTAACACCAATCCGCAATTTAAAAGCAATGACGCTTTGAAAGAAGCCATGGGTTATATATTAGGAATGGGTTTTGCTTTTAAAGCCAAGCCAGAAGCCTTTGCAAGCAGTTGCTGTGCAGATAAGGCGGTGAATTAACACTTGAATTTATAAACAGTGCTAAAGCCCTTCAGCGTCTAGTTTATTGTATTGGTCAATGCAGGCTATTACTTCATCCACACCTGTTCTTTTTCTCTGCACTGGTTACAAAACCTTGTGGTAAAAAAGGAAGTATTTCGTTGAGCTTCTCAAAAAATGATTTTACATTTCTTGCCACCACAGTTGGCTTCTCTTTATCTGACTTAGTGAATATAAGGGTGAACGGAATTTCCCATTTGAATAATTGTTCTACAAATTCTAAATCAATTTTTTGGGGAGCATGTCTACTATCTATTAAAACAAATACACGATTTAAGTTTTCTCTTTTTCTTAAATAGTTTTCTATCATTTGCTCCCATCTTCTTCTACTACTTTGCGATACTTTCGCAAATCCATAACCAGGTAAATCTACTATATACCATTTGTCTTGCTTGCCTTTGGCGACACTATTGCTTGTAATTTCAAAGTGGTTGATTAGCTGTGTTTTTCCTGGCGTACCCGAAGTCTTGGCTAAATTCTTTTGTGAACAAAGCGCATTAATAATGGAGGACTTGCCTACATTACTTCTTCCAATAAAGGCATATTCTGGCGCTTTCAATGCAGGGCATTGATCAAAGCTTGGACTAGAAATTAAATAAGTTGCTTTTACAATTTTCATACTTTAGAAACCTTATTGAGTAGCGGCTTGAGTTTGGGTTGGTTTCTTTAATATTAGACTATCAGCAGGATAAGTAGCTTTCAATGTATCCATAATACTTTGACACCATTTAGTCAATGTTTCTTTTTCTGCTTCTGTTAATTTTGCTTCTGTATGAATGATAGTGTAAGAGGGTAGTGGCATTTCGCCTTCTTTAATTTGTTCAATCACTTCTTCTAATTTATGATTTTGCTTAGCTAGTCTATAGCCTGCAAATTCATTAAAATTAAAATGACGCTTACCATCATTCACATGGTCTGCTAACCAAAAGCTAATAGGTTGAATAGCTGCATAAAAAGGATACTTTGTGTTGTTCGTATGGCAATCGGCGCAGGCTTTGTCTACAATTACTTTAACACTATCGGGCATTGGATACAATGTAGAAATATCTTTAGTAATGTCTGCAGAGTTATTTTTTGCGGGGCGAATAAATTGAATGGCTACTAAAATAACAAGTAGTCCAATAAGAATTTTCTTGATCATAATATTATTTTTAAGTTGGTTATAAATTGATAATAAGTCTTTGACTATTTTTTCTTTACTAAGTTTAACAATATAGCGAATCTTGTATTACTATTCTATGACTTCGCTATCGATTAAAGAAAAAACTGATAAAAATTTTCTTAAATCAAAACATTACCGGTCATCTCAATAGGTATTTCTAAGCCCATTACTTTTAAGATAGTAGGGGCTAGGTCACCTAATTTACCTGGTTTTATGCTGCCATTCCAGTCTTTATCTATAATGAAAAAAGGCACCAAGTTAAGTGTATGTGCTGTATTAGGGCTTCCATCTTCATTAATCATGTAGTCGGCATTGCCATGATCGGCTGTTAAAAAGATAGTATAACCATTCTCTAATCCAGCAGTAACAATTTTTTCAACGCAAGCGTCCACCGTTTCAACCGCCTTCATCACCGCTGAAAAAACGCCCGTATGTCCTACCATATCAGCATTGGCAAAGTTCAAGCAAACAAAATCGGGATT
This sequence comes from Chitinophagales bacterium, assembly GCA_964203405.1. Classification (GTDB taxonomy): domain Bacteria; phylum Bacteroidota; class Bacteroidia; order Chitinophagales; family Chitinophagaceae; genus Sediminibacterium. The sequence continues at coordinate 140,738 of CAXNLL010000002.1, read as the reverse complement.
ACCTGCTTTAATTTCAGGCAATAATTTATCGGTTAATTCCGCTGCACTCATTTCAGGTTGCAAATCATAGGTAGCTACTTTAGGAGAAGGAGCCATAATTCTTGTTTCACCTTCAAATGGCAATTCTCTACCACCATTGAAGAAAAAAGTAACATGCGGATACTTTTCAGTTTCTGCAATTCTAATTTGTTTTTTATGATGCTTTGCTAAAACCTCACCCAAGGTATTTTGTAAATTATCATTTTCAAATATGATATTTACTTTTTGAAAGGTCTCGTCGTATTTAGTAATAGTGGTATAATGTAAATCCAATTTCTTCATACCAAAGTCTGGAAAATCTTTTTGGCTAAGCACTTCCGTAATTTCTCTACAACGATCGGTTCTGAAATTAAAACAAAGTACTGCATCGCCGTCATTAATAGTAGCAATAGGGGCACCGTTTTCTGTTAAGACCGTAGGTTTTATAAATTCATCTGTAATATTATTAGCATAGTTTGCTTTAAGGACATCCATAGCAGAACTGGCTGTTGGCCCTTCTGCTTTAACGAGTGTATCATACGCTAGTTGAACTCTTTCCCATCTTTTATCTCTATCCATGGCGTAGTATCTTCCACTAATACTCGCTATTTTTCCTGCTGAATTTTTTAAATGATTCTCAAGATCTTCTATATAGCATAATCCACTTTTAGGATCGGTATCTCTGCCGTCGGTAAAGGCATGAATATAAACAGCGCTCAAGCCCTTTGTTTTACATACATCACAAATGGCTTTCAAATGACTGGTATGAGAATGCACGCCACCATCACTTACTAAACCTATTAAGTGTAATGGTTTATTATTTTGTTTTGCATAATCAATGCTTGCTAATAAAGTAGCGTTACTCGCTAATTCACCTGTTTTAATGGCTACATTAATTCTTTGTAATTCTTGGTATACAATACGACCAGCCCCTAAATTTAAATGACCTACTTCACTATTGCCCATTTGTCCCTCAGGCAAACCAACGGCTTCACCACAAGTAACCAGTGTAGTATTAGGATAATGCTTATACAAGCTTGTTACAAAGGGTACTTTTGCTTGTTGTATAGCATCGGAAGAGGGTACAAGCCCAAGACCCCAACCATCCATGATGACCAACATTAGTTTTTTTGACATAATTCTTCCTTTATTTTAGCCTTAACTTTGTTTTTATTAATTTGTACCACAAAGTTTCAAAATACTAGGCAGACTACAAACTTTATACTGTTATAATACCTAAAAAATGAGCAAAAAAGCCAAATCAAATACAGCTAGTCAAAATAGTTCCCCTTTAGTGTATAGCACTAATCCCGATTACATGCTCCCCAAGGAAGAAGTATCAACCATTACACTAGCCCCAGCAGAACAAGCATTAAGAATTATTTTAGAGACAAAACACAGAGCTGGAAAAACAGTAACCATTGTGTATGGCTTTGAAGGTTCCTTGGATGCTATGAATGAATTAGGCAAGGCTTTAAAAAATCATTGTGGTACAGGGGGCTCGGTGAAGGATGGAGAAATAGTTATTCAAGGCGATCACCGCCAGAAAATATTCCAATATCTAAAACAGAAGGGATACCAAAAGGTGAAGCTCTAGTAGTAAATTTCTAAGTTTAATCTTGTTTTTAATTCTTGCACCAAGGGATACTGCGCTGCAATGCGTTCGTATTTTTGTTTGCTATTCAAGCTTAAATGTAAGGGCACGTCTTCTTTTTCGCTCGCAGCTACTAGTATACTAAATTGAATGGCGCGATTATGGAAATGCTCCCATACTCTTTCTAAAACATTCATGCGTTCTTGTTCTACAAATTTTTGTGCCGTTAAAGCAGGAACAGTAATGGTGAAATGAGTTTCATTTTCTATATCTAATGCTGCTAATTTAAAAGTGCTGGCTGCAGAATGTTTTAAAGCTGTTTCTAAAGTAAGGGTAAAATCATCCCAACATTTTCTTAAATCCTCTATCGTAAGTGGAATAGAATCGATGACTTCTTCAATCTTATATTTTTCTCCATATTTATTTTGAAGTACGGCTAGTAAGTTTTTGTTGCTGCCTTTTTCAGTTGGACTTGTATTTGTTGGAACGCTATTTTCTTCTTTGGACAATTCCGCTGCTGCTATTATGGGTTCCGCTGCTGCAGCTATAGGCTCCGCTGCTTGATTAGTTTTGGTAATAGCTGCTTTTGAAACTACAGGCTTCTGGTCTATAATTAATTTAGCCTCAGCAGTAACTACTGAATTACTTAAAGGAATAATTTTCTTTAATCGAATAGGGTAGTGGCTATCAACTAGTTTTTTTTTTACAACTTGGCTATCCTCCATGCTTAGTTCAATAGCTTGCTGTAAAAAATTGAGTTTAATAATGGCCATTTCTACATGCAGTCTTTTATTGCGGGCCATTTTAAATTGTATCTCGGCTTCGTTTAATAAGTTTAAGGCACTTACTAAATAAGGGGTGCTTATTTCTTTGGCAACACTAATATATTGTTCTCTCCATCCTTCAATAGATTCTAATAATTTAGCACTGGCTGGGTCCTTGCATACTAATAGGTTTCTAATAAAGCTGGCTAGTCCGTATAAAACCATATCTCCCTCAAAACCTTTTTGATTAATTTCATCATACAATAACATGGCCTGGGTGAGGTCTTGTTTAGTAAGGTGGTCTAGTAATTTAAAAAAGTAAGCCTCGTCTAAAATATTTAAATGCTCTAAAGTATTTTCATAAGTTAAAGCACCATTTGAAAAACTTACAATTTTATCTAAAATACTTAATGCATCACGCATACAACCTTCACTTTTTTGCGCAATCAATTGCAATGCATTTTTTTCAGCCTTGATATTTTCTTTACCAATAATTTCTTCTAAATGTGTAACGGTATCATTAGAGGTAATGCGTCTGAAATCAAAAATTTGACAACGACTTAAAATGGTAGGAAGTATTTTATGTTTTTCTGTAGTGGCTAAAATAAATATAGCATAGGGTGGTGGCTCTTCTAATGTTTTCAAAAAAGCATTGAAGGCACTGGTGCTTAACATGTGTACCTCATCTACTATATATACTTTGTATTTTCCTGCTTGTGGTGCAAAGCGTACTTGTTCTACTAAGGTTCTAATGTCATCTACTGAATTATTAGAAGCTGCATCTAATTCATGAATATTTAAACTAGCCCCTTTCTCAAAAGAAACACAAGACTCACAAGTATTACAAGCTTCTCCTTCCTTGGTGATACTAGTACAGTTAATGGTTTTGGCTAAAATACGCGCGCAAGTAGTTTTACCCACTCCTCTTGGTCCACAAAACAAAAAGGCATGCGCCAAATGATTGTTTAAAATGGCATTTTTTAAAGTAGTAGTAATAGGCGCCTGTCCCACCACTGTATTAAAGTTTTGGGGCCTATATTTTCTTGCTGATACGACGAAATTATCCATAGTTGACGCGCAATATACACATTCAAAATCAAAAGTATTCACCGGGGAAATAAATCTTATCCCCTAATTGTTAAAGCCCCATTTAGGTCCTTATTGCGCGCCCTTATTTTGCACTATAATCCATGGGAGGATGTCTTTCAAAAGTGTGGACGCTAGGGTTAAAAATATGTCTAAAAGTGACCATTTCTCTGCTAGGTTGAGCGTCTAAGCTTTTATAAATATTCACCATTTTAGGATTCCAGTCTGCAGCCCAGCCCATTTCATAGCCGCTATATAGTTTTATTTTATCGAGCATTATATAGCAGCAATTAATTAAATAACTATCAATGCCCAAGGCTTGGTATTTAGGTACTACTCCAAAAGCCAAACCTGTTAATTTATTATTGCTTCCTCTAAATTTCATCCAAAGCAAATGTAGTTTTTGAAATAGCCCCAACTTCCCATTAAAATATTTAAAGTATTGATTCACATCTGGAATATTAATAAACATTGCAATAGGTTCCTGTTTATAATAAGCAAACCAAATAGCTCTTTCATCCATCACCGCTTTCAAAGTTTTAAATAGTTTTAATATTTGTTCTAGAGTAATGGCTTTTTCTTCTCCATGCTGCGCCCAAGCACTATTATAGATATGCACAAAGTCCTTGGCAAATTTTTCTAAATTATTTTTATCTAAATGCAGGGCTGAATAATCGGGCTTGGCTTTAAATTTATTATAACGCTCTTCAAAACGAGGAGGAAGAGGCTCGCGTAAATCCTTTTGGTAATAATATTGGGTATAATAATTTTGAAAACCATAATTAGTGATAAGGGCTTCGTAATAACTTGGGTTGAAAGACATACCATACATGGGTTCTTTGTCAAATCCTTTCACCATGAGTCCCCACCATTTGTCTCTATCTCCAAAATTAATAGGGCCATCCATGGCCTCCATGCCGTTTTCACTGAGCCATGCTTGAGCAGTCGAAAAAAGTAAATTCGCTGTGGCTCGTTCATTAATGCAATCAAAAAAACCAACACAACCCACAGGAAATTCAGTGCCTTTATTTTTATAGCTCTCGTAATAAAATGCAGCAATGCGACCGGTGCAAACACCTTCTTCATTTTTCGCTATCCATCTTTTAGCGTCACCTCCTTTGAATAATTTATTATGACCACGATCAAATACCTGATTCACTTCATTATCCAAGGGGCGTATATAATTCGGATTGCTTTTATTTAAAGAAGCATTAATTTCTAGAAATTCTTTTTCTAATAAGGGGGTATTTACTTCAATAATGCTTGCAGCCATATTCATTGATTGAAATTAGAATTTTTTTAAGACACTTAAAGCAAATAGGGCAGCTGTTTCTGTTCTAAGCCTGGTAGGTCCTAAATGTATGGCCTGGTAATTATTTGTAAGAGCTAATTCAATTTCAGCAGTAGAAAAATCGCCCTCAGGTCCAATGAGTAAAAGCAAATCTGAAGAGGGGTCTATTTTTTTAATATCTACTTTATCACCAGCTTCGCAGTGCGCAATTAATTTCTGTGCTTGTTTTTGATTTTGAATGGCTTCTTTGAATTTTACAGGGGTACCTAAAACGGGCAACCATACCTGTTGACTTTGTATCATGGCCGATTGCAAAATATTTTGAAATCTTTCCAATTTAAATTTTTCAAACAAGGTATGCTCACATAAAAGCGGCATGATTTCGTAAACGCCCATCTCCGTTGCTTTTTCTAATAGCCATTCTAACCTGGTAAGGTTTTTTAGAAGCCCAATACCTAAAGTAATTTTTTGTGATGGCGCTGCAATAAATTTTTCCGATTGTATTTGTACTAGGGTGTTTTTTTTATGCGCAGTGAGAATGGTAGCTTCAAATAAATAGCCCAACCCATTGGTAATATCTACTCTTTGATTTTCTTGCATTCTCAGCACTTGAACGCAATGCTTGCTGCTTATTTCATTTAAGGTAAAACTAGTTTGGCCAGACAAAATACTAGGCTCGTAAAAATAAGGTATCGACATAGTTTCGACTTATTTAAAACGGTTGGTCGTCATTAATGCCTTCATCGAATTCGCCTTCATTCATTTTACTTCCTTGAATAAAGAACTTACCGCCATCTGGTGTGCCACCACTATTTAAACTGGGTTGCAAAGGTTTGTAATTACTTGCTAGTCCTGGTATGCCTGCATCACCTTCCCATTCTTCAAATCTTTGAATATCTAAATTCGCTCTTAGTTTAATTAAATCTAATCGACCATTTCTATGCTTGGCAATTCTAATATGTGTTTCCCCTTGTGTACTTTCTCCCATCTCATTGCTCATTACCTCATAGTATTCAGGACGGTAAATAAACATAACCATATCCGCATCCTGCTCAATCGCACCCGATTCACGTAAATCACTCAATTGAGGCATCTTACTTTCTTTTCTAGTTTCAACTGCACGACTTAATTGAGAGAGTGCAATAATAGGAATATTTAATTCCTTCGCTAAAGCTTTTAAACTTCTTGAGATATTACTAATCTCTTGTTCACGATTCGAATTTCTATCACCCGAGCCACTCATTAATTGCAAGTAGTCAATGATGATCATTTTAACTTGGTGTTTGTTTACCAGTCTTCTAGCCTTTGCTCTAAATTCAAAAATATTTAAAGCCGCTGTGTCATCAATATAAATAGGCGCTTGTTCTAATTTTTTTATACCCTTGCTATGTAATTGTTGGTATTCGTACTCTTCTAATTTACCTCTTGAAATTTTTTCCATTTTAATTTCACTCTCCGCACTTAAAATACGTTGCACTAATTGAGAAGCGCTCATCTCTAAACTAAAAAATCCAACGGCCTGTGGTTTCGTAGGATGTAATGCTGCATTACGCGCTAGGTTTAAGGCGAAGGCGGTTTTACCCACTGAAGGACGCGCTGCTAAAATAATTAAATCCGTTGGTTGCCACCCGTAAGTAATTCTATCAAGATGAAGTGAAGCCACTAGGTACACCTGATATCTCGTCTTTCTTCGTTCTTAATTGATCGATACGCGTAACGGCATGTGCTAAGGCATCTCCAATATCCACGAAGTTTTTCTTCAAGTAGTTATTGGTGATATTAAACATTTTTGTTTCACTATCATCTAGTAAATCAAATACATCGGTGCTATCTTCATAAGCGTTCGCAATCACTTCTCCACTAATTCTTATTAATTCTCTTTGAATAAATTTTTGTAAAACAATTCTTCCATGCGCTTCAATGTTCGCAGTAGAAACAACCACATTGGTTAATTTAGAAATATAGTAAGCGCCACCAATTATATCTAACTGCTCACGCATTTTTAATTCTTCCACCATGGTGAGCATATCAATAGGCATGTTCTTTTGTTGCAAGCCCTGCATGGCACTGAAAATAAGTTGATGCCCTTCTACATAAAAACATTCTGGCTTTAAAATTTCGCTAATGGTATCGAATGCACTTTTATCTAAGAGTATTGCACCCAACACCGCTTCTTCTAATTCTCTTGCTTGTGGTGGAATTTTTCCATACATCATAGAACTAATATCTATATTGCTATTTTTCTTCTTTGTTCTGTTTGTATTTATACTAGGGATAGACATAGTGATTGACCAATTTTCTTACTGCGAAAATCAAACCAAATTAGGACTTCAAGAAATTTAGTTTTGCAATAGGGTTGTGCACAGGTCTTCGCCGTATGAAATCCACAAAAAAAGGGGGTTATTAACGGGTTTTGCACCTAGTTTTTAACTAAAAGCACTTAAAAATTAGTATTTTTGAAGCTATACTATAAAATTGTTCTATGACGATTAGTTATCGCTGGCTGTAGTGAATATTTACCACATGAGGTAAGCCCTGAAGAAGTTATCCATTATTTTAACTTCTATTGGGCTTGAGGTGGAGTCATTGGAAAAATATGAAAATTTCAAAGGAGGCCTTGCAGGTTTAGTGGTGGGAGAGGTTTTAGAAGTGGTAAAGCATCCAGGTGCAGATAAATTAAATTTAACCAAGGTAAATATTGGTAAGGGCCAACCCCTAGGTATTGTTTGTGGCGCAAGCAATGTAGCAGTAGGACAAAAAGTAGTAGTGGCCACCATTGGAACTACTATATATCCAAAAGGGGGAGAGCCCATTACCATGAAGCTTGCTAAAATTAGAGGAGAGCAAAGTGAAGGTATGATTTGTGCTGAAGATGAAATTGGTTTAAGCGATGACCATGGAGGCATTATTGTTTTAGATGCAAGTATAAAAGCAGGTACTGCTGTTTCGAACTATTTATGCATCTTATGAAGATTGGATTTATGAAATTGGACTTACACCCAACAGAATGGATGCCATGAGTCATTATGGTGTGGCCAAAGATGTTTGTGCTTATTTATCTTATCATGAATCACAGGTAGCAGCCATTAGTCCATTCAAAAAACAAGCAAGTAAAGATAAATCGGTAGCGCCTTTTAAAGTAAGTATTGAAGATACTGCAGGTTGTAAAAGATATACTGGGGTAGTGATAGAAGGTGTTACAGTGAAAGAGTCTCCTACTTGGTTAAAAAATAAATTACAAGCCATTGGGGTTCGTAGCATTAATAATATTGTAGATATTACGAATTATATTTTGCATGAAACAGGACAACCGCTGCATGCATTTGATGCAGGGGAGATAAAAGATAAAACCATTCTTGTTAAAAAATATCCAGCAGGTACTAAATTTACTACACTTGATGGCGTGGAGAGAATATTAACTGCGAATGATTTAATGATTAGCGATACGCAAAAACCATTATGTATTGCGGGTGTTTTTGGTGGGCTACAGTTCTGGCGTAAAAGCAAGTACCACGAATTTATTTTTAGAAAGTGCACTATTTGAAAATGTACATATAAGAAAAACTTCTGTGCACCATGGTTTAAGAACCGATGCGGCTTCTCGTTTTGAAAAAGGCGTGGCCATTGATGGCACAGTGCTTGTTTTAGAACATGCGGCTCAATTAATTCAAGAATTAGCAGGTGGAAAATGTAGTGAAGTGATTGATGTGTATCCTGCACCAGCTCCTAAAACCAAGGTGGACATTAGCTTTGCCTATTTAAAAAAATTAAGTGGTAAGGTTTATCCAACAGATAAAGTAAAAACCATTCTTAGTAGTTTAGGTTTTGAAATTTTAAATCAAACAACAGAAGGTTTAGCATTAGCCGTGCCTTATCATAAACCAGATATTAGTATTGCTGCCGATATAGTAGAAGAAGTATTAAGAATTGATGGGCTTGATAATATTGCTATTCCAAGTGTGATTACTATGAGTCCTGCCATTGATCCACTAGAGAAAAAAGAAAAGTTCAAAGATAAGATTGCACAATATTTAGTGGGTCGTGGTTTTACAGAAATTTTAACCAACTCTATTACCAATAGTGCTTATTTTTCTGAAGAAGTAATTGCGCGTTCTGTAAAAATGTTGAATAATTTAACGGCAGAATTAGATTTGATGCGTCCTTCTATGTTAGAGACAGGTCTTGAAACCATTGCTTATAATATTAATAGAAAAAATACTTCTATCTCCTTTTTTGAAATGGGAAAAGTATATGGTAAGTCGGGAGCGGGTAAATATTATGAGTCGGAGCAATTGGCCATTTATATTTCAGGTAAACAAAATGCAGACGGGTGGAGAACCAAGGCCCAGCCTGCCGATTTTTTTGTAGCCAAAGGAATGACAACTGCAATATGTAAATTATTAGGACTTTCTACTGGACAGTGGAAGAGTGGCGATGCAGGTCAAGTCAATTATGTAGTGGATAAAAAAACAGTTTGCTCTTTAGATATTATTGGCGCTAAAAAATTACAAGCCTTTGGCATTAAGCAATCGGTATTATACATTCAATTCGATTTAGCGAACTTGCTTACAATGTATCAAAGTCAGCAAGTGGTTTACCAAGAAGTTTCTAAATATCCTTCAGTAGAGCGTGATATAGCCTTAGTACTTCCTAGCGCTACAGGCTACGCTGCCATTGAACAAAGCATTGCAGCTGTTAAATTAACAGCCCTTCAACAAAGCAGTGTTTTTGATATATTTGAAAGTGAAAAGTTGGGAGACCAGAAAAAATCGGTAGCCATTAATTTTGTTTTCAATGCAAGCGATAAAACATTGACCGATGTAGAGATAGACACCATGATGAAAAAATTGGTTAAAGAATTTGAAAACAATTTACAAGCAGAAATTAGAAAATAATTATTTTTAGTAAACCAAAATACAAGTATGGTGGATATTGCTACTTCATTAACTAATTTACAAGACAAATTGCAACTCTTATTAAAGCGTGCTGCTTTAATAGAAAAAGAAAACTTGCAGTTAAAGGCAAGCTTGAACAAGGAGCAAAACCATGTAAAGGAATTAATGGACGAGGTGCAAGAAGGAAAATCAAAAATAGCGGCTGCCATGGTGAATACGGCCAGCATGCAGCCCACCGACAAAGCGGCTCTTATTAAAAAAGTAGATCATTATATCAAAGAAATAGATACTGCCATTAAAAATTTGAACCCTTAATTTATGTCAGACAACCAAGCTATCTCAGACAACCAAGAAGCCAGTTTAATCCCTGTTAATATAACTATTGCCGATAGGTCCTACCGTATTAAACTTGCTGCCAAGGATGAGGAGGCGGTTCGTAAAACAGCAGCCCTCATCAACCAAAAAATGGTAGAATTTAAAAATGCCTATGCGGGCAAGGATATGCAGGATTATATATCTATGGTTTTACTTTGGTTTACCACCGAGCAGCAGCAGACGGGCCAGAACCTCTATGAGCTAGAAGACATTCAAAATCAGATTGATGCCTTGGCTAGTTCTATTGAAAAGGCGCTTTAGGCCACATAATTTGCCTCCTTCGACTCCATTCTTTCCATTATTTGATTATCTTCGTAGCGGAACCTTTGACGCATTATGAATAATCTAAATACGTCATCCTAGAGTTAAGGAAGAAATGAAGCTTGCTATAGGTGACTATCAATGATTTATAAATAATATAGGATTAATGTTTTAACCTCACTCACCATGAAGTTTTAACCTCATTAACAACGAAAAAGGGGAGTATGCATTATTTACAAACAACAAGAATTAAACAATGGACCAGAACATATTATTCGTCATCATTGGAGGCGCTTCCCTACTCGGGGGCTTACTCGTAGGCAAAATTGTATTTGCCCGCAATACCAAAAAACAAGTTGAAGAAGCCGAAGCACAAGCTGCTAATATTTTAAAAGAAACCGAATTAAGAGCGGAGACGATTAAAAAAGAAAAGCAATTGGAAGCGAAGGAGCGTTTCGTGCAATTAAAGTCCGAATACGATCGTGACTTATTGGAGAAAAATAAAAAAATGGGGGAAGCGGAAAATAGAATTAAGCAAAAAGAACTTACTATTAATCAAAAAGAAGCCTCTATTGATAAGCAAGTTAAAGACAACGATGTCATTAAAGAAAAACTAAATCGTGAGATTGACTTAATCAATGTAAAGCGTACTGAATTAGATAAAAATCAAGAAGAGCATATTCGTAGATTAGAAAAGATAGCTAATCTAAGTGCTGAAGATGCTAAGCAACAATTAATTGAAAGCTTAAAGCATGAGGCGCAAACACAGGCCCTTGTTTTACAACAAGAGATTATTGAAGACGCAAAGCAGAAGGCTAATAAAGAAGCTAGAAAAATTATCATTCAATCTATTCAAAGAACGGCTGCAGAAGTAGCTATTGAAAATACAGTGACTGTATTTAATTTGGAATCAGATGAAATGAAAGGTCAAATTATTGGAAGAGAGGGTCGTAATATTCGTGCCATTGAAGCAGCTACGGGAGTAGATTTAATTGTAGATGATACACCAGAAGCCATTTTACTTTCTTCATTTGATCCACTGCGTCGTGAGATTGCGCGTTTAAGTTTACAACGTTTAGTAACAGATGGTCGTATCCACCCAGCCCGTATTGAAGAAGTAGTAGAAAAAACACGTCGTCAATTAGAAGATCAAATTGCAGAAATTGGAGAGCGTACCGTTATTGAATTAGGTATTCATGGATTACATAAAGAGTTGATCAGAATTATTGGTAAGATGAGATTCCGTTCTTCTTATGGTCAAAACTTATTAATGCACTCTCGTGAGACCGCAAATTTATGTGGTATCATGGCGGCTGAATTAGGATTGAATCCAAAATTGGCGAAAAGAGCAGGTCTATTACATGATATAGGTAAAGTGCCTGATGAGGAAACTGAATTAAGCCACGCCTTATTAGGGGCAAAACTAGCTGAGAAATACGGTGAAAACCCTGCGGTGGTGAATGCCATTGGGGCCCACCATGATGAAATGGAAATGGAATATGTGATTTCTCCGATTATCCAGGCTTGTGACGCCATTAGCGGTGCTAGACCAGGAGCAAGAAGAGAGATTATGCAACAGTATATTCAGAGAATCAAGGACTTAGAAAACTTAGCACATGAACTACACAGGGGTAGAGAAAGCCTATGCGATTCAAGCGGGGCGTGAGTTAAGAGTTATTGTAGAGGCTGAAAAGGTAACGGATGCCAGTTCTGATCAATTGAGCTTCGAAATAGCCCAAAAAATACAAACTGAGATGACTTACCCTGGTCAAATTAAAGTAACCGTTATAAGAGAGAAAAGGGCTGTGAACATTGCCAGATAGGCGATTATTAATTTTGGATCAAATAATTTGGATAATAAGGTGGGTTCTCCTACCTTTGCCGTCCGCAAAAACAATGTATTATGAGCGAAGCAGTAAAATTTGTACACGAGCAATTGACCGCAAAAAAAGACTATCCAGCCTTCAAAGCTGGTGATAATATTACCGTAAACTACAAAATTGTAGAGGGTGGTAAAGAGCGTATTCAAAGTTTCCGTGGAGATGTCATTAAAACACAAGGAACAGGCGCAACAGCCTCTTTTACAGTGCGTAAAATATCTGATGGAGTAGGCGTTGAGCGTTTATTCCCTTTCTTATCACCTAATATCGATGGTATTTTGTTGAACAAGTCTGGTAAAGTACGTCGTGCTAAATTGTATTACTTACGCGAAAGAAGCGGTAAGAGTGCTCGTATTAAAGAAAAAAGATTCTAAAAAGATAGCTAGTACACCACTAGTAAACTATACAAAGCCCGTCCCATACAACTGTGACGGGCTTTTTTTATAACAAATAATAGCTATTCATAGGTTTAATTCATAAAAAATACTGCTTTTCTATTTTATAATTACCTTACCTTTAAACTTCTAAATTCAACATTATGGGCAACTTAGGATTTCAAGAATTATTAATTATCGGTGTGGTTATTTTAGTAATGTTTGGCGGACGTAAAATCCCTGAATTCATGCGTGGATTAGGAAAGGGTATCCGCGAATTCAACGATGCTAAAAACAACGTGAAAAAAGAAATCGAAGACGGAATCAAAGAAAAAGACGAAAAACCTGCTTAATTTATAAGCCTTTGTTTCGGTTTACTTCCATCAATGACTACCATGCTGCATTAGTAGCAGAGCATACAACTTGTACCCAAGCGGTAAAATATTACTTGGATCAAATTACTGCACATGAAAATTTAAATGCTTATCTAGAAATATTTTCTGAAGAAGCCTTAGCGCAAGCTGCTATATTGGATGCAGAAAGAAAGCAAGGTAAAAAGCTAGGAAAATTACACGGAGTTGTTATAGGTATCAAGGATGTACTTTCTTATAAAGGACATACACTAACTGCGGCTTCTAAAATCTTAGAAAATTATACTGCTGTTTATTCAGCCACCGCTATTCAAAAATTATTAGACGAGGGTGCCATTATTATTGGACGCCAGAACTGCGATGAATTCGCTATGGGAAGCAGCAATGAAAATTCTGCTTATGGTCCTGTAAAAAACGCCATAGATATTTCAAAAGTGCCAGGTGGTTCTTCAGGAGGCTCTGCCGTTTCTGTGCAAGCTGGTTTATCTATGATTAGTATTGGATCCGATACAGGAGGTTCTGTGAGACAACCTGCTGATTTTTGCGGAGTAGTAGGATTAAAACCAAGTTATGGAAGAATTTCTCGTTATGGTTTAATTGCCTATGCCTCATCCTTTGATCAAATAGGTATTTTTTCAAAAACTGTTGAAGATGCTGCTCTTGTTTTAGAAGTAATGGCAGGAGAAGATGAATTTGATAGTACGGTTTCTAGTAAACCTGTTCCTGCTTACAGTAAATTAATAGAGAGTAAATTAATAGAGGGTAAAGAAATAGAAAAGACAACTAGCCCTAAAAGAATTGCCTATTTTAAAGAAACACTTTTTCATCCGGGCCTAGATGCTGAAATTAAAACGAAAATAGAAACCTATTTAAAAGACTTGACAGCTAAGGGGTATATAGTGGAAGCTATTGATTTTTCTTTGCTCTCTTATTTGGTGCCCACTTATTATGTACTCACTACGGCAGAGGCATCCAGTAATTTATCAAGATTTGATGGTATTAAGTTTGGTCATAGAACTAAGGAAAGTATTGCCGATTTGAATGACCTATATAAAAAAACAAGAACAGAAGGTTTCGGAGAAGAAGTGCAAAGAAGAATTTTACTAGGCAGTTTTGTTTTAAGCGCTGGATATTTTGATGCCTATTTTACCAAGGCGCAACAAGTAAGACAAAAATTAGTGGACTTAACGAGTACGGTATTTTCAAAATATGATTTAATACTATCGCCTACTGTTCCCACAACAGCCTTTGGCCTAGGAGAGAATAATCATTCAGCTACTGAAATGTTTTTAGCGGATATCTATACTGTCTATGCGAATTTGGTGGGTATACCCGCCATTTCCATTCCTTTATTTACACATAATAATGGCATGCCATTTGGCTTACAAGTAATGAGTGCTAGTTTTAATGAGGTAGGCTTATTAAGCTTTTCGAAAGAACAAATGCAAAGAAAAAATGCTTAATAAAGTATAGAGGAGCTACTAAAAATTGTCTTCTAATTCATCTTTATCGTCAAATAAATCATCGTCGTCAATATCTTTGAGATCATCATTCAAATTAAAGTCATCGTCTTCATCACCTGACTTAAACTTACCTGGTTTTTTAGAAGCTTTTTTCGGCATATCAAATTCTTCGAAGTCAGGATCCCAGCTTGTATCTTCTTCTGTCTTTTCCCAATCATCATTCACTTCTTCCTCTTCCTCCAAGTCATCTTCGTCTACGTCTTTTTTCTTCGCAGCTGATTTACTTGCTTTCTCTGCTTTCAAAACACCATTTTTTGGTGCAGCAGCCTTTTTTTCTTTGATAGTTTTTAATGCCATAGGTAATTATAAAATTAACAATGTAAAATTTCAACTCAAAATTGTATTTACCAAAAAAAATGAGTCTTTTTTTTAAAATACTTGTATTAAATTTTTACGCAGTTTTAATATAATTAAAATTAAATATGTACGATTTGATCTCTTCCTGGTCCGTTGGAAACATATTTCACAGAAACACCTAAGTATTTATTAATAAAGCCTATGTAGGTTTTCATAGTAGCAGGTAATTCTTTCTCATCCTTCATTTTAGTAGTATCTATATTCCATCCCTGCATTTTCTTCCAAATAGGAGCTACGGGTGTACCTACTAACTGAAAAGGAACATAATCTATCTCTTTACCTTCCATTTCATAAGCGATACCTAGTTCTAATTCTTTAAATGTATCTAGAATATCGGCCTTGGTCATAATAATTTGTGTTACACCATTGATCATGCAAACGTATTTAAGGGCTACTAGGTCAATCCATCCACATCTTCTTGGTCTGCCGGTAGTGGCTCCAAATTCGCTACCTAGTTTTCTTAACTCTTCACCCACTTCATTATGTAATTCGGTAGGGAAGGGACCGCTACCTACTCTTGTACAATAAGCTTTTGTTATACCAAATACTTCATTAATAAGTTTTGGGGCAATACCTAATCCAGTACAAACACCTGCTGAAATAGTATTAGAAGAAGTTACAAAAGGGAAGGTGCCAAAGTCAATATCTAACATAGAGCCTTGTGCGCCTTCAGCTAGTACTTTTTTACCTTTTGAAATTTGATCGTTAATAAAATATTCGCAATTAATAATATTCATAGTTTTTAGAAACTCTAAGGCTTCAAAAAACTCAGTTTCCATTTCACTAATATCTTCGTTGAAATTAAAACTATCTAAAATTTTCTGATGCTTCATTCTTAGAGTAATATACTTGCTAATGAAGTTCTTATTTAACAAATCACCTACTCTTAAGGCATTACGACCCGTCTTATCCATATAGGCTGGGCCTATTCCTTTTAAAGTAGATCCTATCTTGCTTTCACCCTTGGCTAGTTCAGAAGCTTTATCTAATGCACGGTGAGAAGGAATAATAATATTGGTTCTCTCAGAGATAAATAAATTCTTTTTTACATCCACACCCATGGCGGCCACCGCATCGCATTCTTTTTTTAATGTAACTGGATCAAGTACCACTCCATTACCTATAATATTAATTTTGTCTTGGTGAAATATACCAGAAGGTATTTGATGCAAAACCATTTTAGTGCCATTCACATATAAAGTATGACCTGCATTTGGGCCACCCTGAAAACGCGCAATGATGTCGTAGTTAGGAGCGAAATAATCTACAATCTTTCCTTTTCCTTCATCGCCCCATTGGAGGCCTAAAATTACATCTACCATATTTGAGTATTTGAGAGAGCAAAAATAAGTCTTGGCAAGTTTATTACCTATTTAAACCCAAAATAATTAGCTCAACTTTTACACAGTTTCGGTGTCAAATCGCATAACTTGTTGAATACCGTTCAATGACTTAATTCTAGTCACTAATTCTTCCAATTCGTCCTTATCGTGGACATACACTTTAATAGTGCCTTTGAATAAGCCTTCGGTTGATTCAATGGTAAGGGCGGCTATATTAATTTTTAACTCTCCGCTTATAATATTGGTAATTTTATTCACCACCCCAACATCGTCTAGGCCAATAATGCTAAGGCCCGTTAGGAAGGAGATTTCTTTATTTTTAGCCCACTTGGTTTTCACCACTCTATGACCATAGTTGGCAAGTAGTTGAGTGGCATTGGGACAGTTGTTACGATGAATAATTAAGTCCCTTACCTGTACTCACAAATCCAAATACATCGTCCCCGGGAATAGGGTTGCAGCATTTCCCTAAAGTGTATTTAATTTTATCGCTGGACTCTCCAAAAATAATTAATTCAGAATCCTTTTTGGAAGCTGCTTTAAGGGCGGGGTTCTCCGAGTTTATTTCAGGACTCAGATTCACTGGCTTAGGTGCTTCAATTTTATCTCCAATAACTTGAAATAATTTTAATTCTTTTAAGTCAATGGTTTTAGTGGCTATTTTAAATAAAAGATCTAGATGACTAGATAATTTATAATAGTACATGACTTGGTCTATATTATAAGTATTGTATAATGCCCCAATACCTTCGAATTTTCTTTGTAGTGTATACTTGCCTTCTTCTGCAATAATTTTTTTCTCTTCTCTTAATGCATCTTTAATACTATTTCTTGCCTTAGCAGTTACCACACTGCTTAACCAGTCCTCGGTAGGCTTTTGCTTATTACTTGTTATAATTTCAATTTGGTCCCCACTTCTTAATTTATGGCTAATAGGTACTAGCTTATGATTCACTTTGGCACCTATACATTTGGAACCAATGGCCGTATGTATATAAAAAGCAAAGTCTAAGGCAGAACTATTAATAGGAAGCATTTTTACATCTCCTTTTGGCGTATACACATAAATTTCTTCTGCTAAAAAAGAGGTTTTAAAGTCTTGTAAAAAATCAATGCCTTCTTCTTGCTGATTGCCTAGGGCTTCTCTAATTTGCACAAACCATTTATCGAATCGGTCTTCGTTTTGAGAACCTTCTTTATATTTAAAATGGGCTGCCAAACCTTTTTCGGCAATCTCATTCATTCTCTTTGTTCTAATTTGTACTTCCACCCATTTACCCTGCGGTCCCATTACCGTGGTGTGTAAGGCTTCATAACCATTACTCTTTGGATTGCTTAACCAGTCTCTTAGTCTTTCTGGAGAAGGGCTATACTCATCTGTGATCATGGAATACACTTTCCAACAATCTTCTTTTTCTTTATCTAAGTCAGCATTTAAAATAACGCGAATGGCAAATAAATCATACACTTCTTCAAAGCTTACTTCTTTCTTTTTTATTTTATTCCAAATAGAGTGAATGCTTTTAGGGCGCCCTTGAATTTCAAAGTCAAATTCAGCGCCCGTTAATTTTTCTTTTAAAGGACGAATAAATTCATTAATATATTTAGTGCGTTCTCTTTTTGTTTCTGCTAATTTTTTGGCAATCTCTTTATATATGGCAGGCTCCATATATTTCATCGATAAATCCTCTAATTCGGTTTTCACATTGTATAGTCCCATACGATGCGCTAGTGGGGCATATACCCAAATGGTTTCAGAGGCAATTTTTAATTGCTTCTCTTGCTTCATCGCATCTAGTGTGCGCATGTTATGCAGCCTGTCAGCGAGCTTAATTAATATAACCCTAGGATCATCGGTAAGGGTGAGTAGAATTTTTTTGAAATTTTCTGCTTGCTGACTACTATTAGTATCCATCACCGTGGATATCTTGGTTAAGCCATCTACAATTTTTGCAATCTCATTTCCAAATTCACTTTTTACATCCTCTAAGGCAATATTGGTGTCTTCTACTGTATCATGTAATAAAGCACAAATAGTACTTCTTACCCCCAAACCAATTTCTTCCACACAAATCATGGCCACGGCAAGTGGGTGCAATACATAAGGCTCACCACTTTTTCTACGCATGGTTTTATGCGCTTCTGCGGCCATCTCAAATGCGGTTCGAAGTAACTCCTTATCTCCTTTTTTTAATTTTTCTCTTAGTGACCTTAATAATGCACGATAATGACGAACAATTTCTTTTTTCTCTTGTTCTTCATCTAAATTGTAATTTGTTACAATCTCAGCATTGGGATTGATATTCAAGGCTTCCATCTTCTTACGAAAATACGTAAAAGCGCTAGGATTTTTACAAAGAACAAACAGATAGTGTAACTTTGATCCGCTATGCCCAGCAAAGAGCCAAAAAAAATATTTCAATTATCGCTTCTAAAGCGCGTTTTTTCATTTGTACAGCCCTACCGCTCTGTATTTTTGGCATCTGTGTTTTTGTCTATTTTTCTCGCTTTTACCACCCCTGTGAGGCCTTATTTAATTCAGGCCACAGTGAATGCTGCTATTGGTAAAACGGTGAACCTGCCTTTTTGGGTAAATTGGTTTTTACCAGGCAATGCTTTTGAATCGGTGATACATCTTATCTTATCTATTACTTTATTTCAGGTGGCCTTTATCATTTTTGAAACCATCATGCGCTTTTTTTTCACATTTGGTATGGCATGGTTAGGGCAGCAAGTCATTAGAGATTTACGCAATAAAGTATATGATAAAATTATGCATTGGGAAATGCGCCAGTTTGATAAAACACCTATTGGTACTTTAACCACACGCACCATTAATGATATAGAAAGTATCAATGATATTTTTTCTGATGGGCTTATTCCCATTCTTGCAGACTTACTTACTATTATAGTAACCCTCGACTACTATGTTTGTAATAGATTGGAGATTGACACTTATTTGTTTGATTCCTTTTCCTATTATGATGGTAGCTACTTATTATTTTAAAGAAAGCGTTAATAAAAGTTTTATACAAGTAAGAAATGCAGTGGCTGCTTTAAATGCTTTTGTGCAAGAACATATTTCTGGTATGCAAGTGGTGCAAACTTTTGCAGCAGAAGAAAAAGAAATGTCCAAGTTTACTAAAATTAATGAAGGACATAAAGCTGCAAATATTAAAGCCATTTTTGCCTATTCTGTTTTCTTTCCGGTGGTAGAAGTAGTACTTGCTTTAAGTATTGGTTTAATTGTTTGGTGGGTGGCAGATAGAGTCTTTAGATGCAGGTTTACTCGTCGCCTTTATTTTATTTTTAAATCAAATTTTTAGACCCCTTCGAATGATTGCAGATAAATTCAATGTGCTACAAATGGGTATGGTGGCGGCCGAGCGCGTATTTAAGATTTTAGATAATAAAGATGTTACATTGAATGAAGGAACCCATGCGCCTGAAAAAATACAAGGTAAAATAGAATTTCAAAATGTTTGTTTTGCTTATAACGAGCCCAATTTTGTTTTAAATGAATATAAATTTTACAGTGCAAGCGGGTGAAACCGTTGCACTGGTGGGACAAACAGGTTCTGGTAAAACTTCTATTATAAGTATACTCAACCGATTGTATCCTTATCAATCAGGAAATATATTATTAGATGATCATCCTATAGAATCTTTTGCACTAGGTCGATTGCGCGCTTCTGTTGGCGTGGTATTGCAAGATGTATTTTTATTTTCAGGTTCAGTCTATGATAATATTACACTACGCAATACCAGTATTTCCAAAGAGCAAGTGCATGAAGCTGCTAAGATGATTGGTATGCACGATTTTATCATGCAACTTCCTGGCGGCTATGATTATCCAGTCATGGAAAGAGGGGCTACTTTAAGTTTAGGCCAAAGACAATTACTAAGTTTTATTAGGGCTTTATTATACAACCCTTCTATATTAATTTTAGATGAAGCCACTTCTTCTATCGATACCGAAAGTGAACAGCTCATTGAAAAAGCTATCGAAACCTTAATCAAGGGCAGAACTTCTATTGTAATTGCCCATCGCCTTTCTACCATCCGAAAAGCCTCTAAAATAATTGTATTAGACAAGGGAGAAATCATGGAAATGGGGTCGCATAATGAGCTTTTAGCTGTAGGTGGTTTTTATGCAAAATTGAGTGAAATGCAGTTTGCTGCTAAGAAAAAAATGACAGGAGTATAAAGTATTGATTTTCAAGTTTTTAGAATCAATTCAAATTTCTATTTTTGCATACAATTTCTCTTTAAATTTATTCAATTTCAGATGCATATTTCCTATCTTTGCAGCAAATTTTGAAATTCGTATGGTCCTTCAGCGCCTTAAACCCCTATTGATAGTCAGTTTCGTAAGTATTTTCTTATTAAATACTACTCCTTTATTTGCGAATGAAAAAGAAGCTGCTGCAAAAGAAGAAGGTAGCTTTAATGTAACCCAAACAATTTTGGAGCATATCAAGGATGACCATAGCTGGC
The DNA here is from genome assembly GCA_964203405.1 of Chitinophagales bacterium. Taxonomy (GTDB): domain Bacteria; phylum Bacteroidota; class Bacteroidia; order Chitinophagales; family Chitinophagaceae; genus Sediminibacterium. The sequence continues at coordinate 120,109 of CAXNLL010000002.1, read as the reverse complement.
ATTTATGGGGACATACCTCTATTTCTTTACCTGTTATTTTATATACACCAGCAGGCTTTGAAGTTTTTTCTTCTGCAAAACTAATTGACGAACATCATGAGCCAGCAGTATACAAAGGCAACTTTGATTACAAATTAGTAGAAGGCAAGGCTAAAATTGTAAACGCAGCGGGTGAAGTAGATGTAGAAGCCAGTAAAAAATTATGGGATTTCTCTATCACTAAAAACGTAGCTAGTTTATTTATATCAGTTATTATTTTATTGCTAATAGTATTAACTGCTGCAGGTGCTTATAAGAAAACAGGTGTTTCTTCCGCCCCTAAGGGACTTCAGTCTTTTATGGAGCCCATTGTTTTATTTGTAAGAGATGAAATTGCGCTTCCAAATATTGGGGCCAAGCGTTATGCAAAATACATGCCCTTCTTATTAACTATTTTCTTTTTAATATTAACGAATAATTTTTTAGGCTTAATTCCTATTTTTCCAGGCGGTGCGAATGTGAGTGGTAATATTGCTTTCACCATGACTTTAGCGGTTTGTGTTTTCATTGTGGTGAATTTAAGTTCTAATAAAAACTATTGGGAGCATATTTTCTGGATGCCTGGTATGCATTGGTCTATGAAATTATTTTTAGCACCTATTGAATTAATTGGGGTGTTTAATAAGCCTATTTCTTTAATGATACGACTTTTCGCAAACATCACTGCGGGTCATATCTTGGTATTGAGTTTGGTTTGTTTAATATTTATTTTCAAAACTGTATATGCAGCTGCAGTAGCGGTGCCTTTTGTAATATTTATATTCTTAATAGAATTGCTAGTAGCCTTTTTACAAGCTTATATTTTTACCATGCTTACTGCAATGTATATTGGAATGGCATCAGAGGAAGGACATCATGATCAATCACATCATTAATAATATTTATAAATTTTTTTTCAATAACAATTAAAACGTAAAAAAATGGTAGTAGGAAGTGTTGCCGCAATCGGCGCTGGATTAGCTGCTATCGGTGCTGGAATTGGCATCGGTCTAATTGGTAAAGGAGCGGTAGAAAGTATTGCTCGTCAACCAGAAGCAGTGAATGATATTCGTTCTAACATGATCGTAATGGCTGCCTTCGTTGAGGCCGTAGCCTTATTTGCGGTGGTGGTTGCCCTATTGGGGAACGGATAATCTATCAAAAGATTTCCCAAAGCATTATAGGCCCTAGCACAGGGCGAAGGGCCTATAATTTTTTAAACAAAGCGTTTTAGAAAAAGATTTTAAAAGAAAAGATTGTAGATAAAAGATTTTAAATCATTAAGATAAATTAAGGATTATGTTTTTAGAAATAAACCCATTAGTGTTACCAGATATCGGATTGGTATTCTGGAATACTGTTGCCTTTCTTGGACTACTTGTTGTATTAGGCAAGTTTGCTTGGAAGCCGATGTTGAAAGCCATCTCTGATAGAGAAAAAGGCATCGAGGATTCTTTAGCCAAGGCGGACAAAATGAAAGCAGATTTAACTGCTATGCAAAACGAAAACGAAGCATTATTAGCGAAAGCGAGAGAAGAAAGAGCTACCCTTATCAAAGAAGCTAAAGAAGCTTCTGAGAAAATGATAGCAGAAGCGAAAGATAAAGCGAAGACTGAATATGAAAGAATTGTGGCAGATGCACAAGTAGCTATTAACCAACAAAAAAATGCAGCCTTAACGGAAGTGAAAAACCAAGTGGGTAGCTTAGTGGTGGAAGTAGCAGAAAAAGTATTAAGACGCGAGCTTACTAATAAAGCAGAACAAGAAACCTATATTAAGCAATTAGCAGACGGAGTTAAGTTAAACTAAATTTTAAAAAATGCCCAACGCACGTTTAGCAGGTAGATACGCAAAGAGCTTACTAGATTTAGCCACAGAGCAAGGTCAATTAGAGGCCGTGTATGCGGATATGAAATACATTCATGAAGTATGCCATGCCAGTAGCGATTTTGTAAATATGTTACGCAGTCCTATTATTAAAGCCGATCAAAAAAATAGCATCATTAACGAAGTGCTTAAAAATAAAGTAGGGGTATTAACCAATTCTTTCACGGTGCTATTGGTTAAAAAAGGAAGAGAGTTTGAACTACCTGAAATGACTACTGCTTTTATTGAGCAGTACAATGCTATCAAAGGGATTCATCAAGTCACTTTAACGACTGCAGTGGCAGTAAGTGAGGATATCAAAAAATCGATTGAACAAAAAGTAAAATCGGCTTCCCATTTTACAACTATAGAATTAACCACTAAAACAGACGAAAGTTTAATTGGCGGTTTTGTACTAGAGTTTAATAATAGTTTAGTAGACGCTAGTATTGCGAGAGATTTAAAAGACATTAAAAAACAATTTTTGAACAACGAGTTCATAAGTAAAATATAAATAATCATACATTAAAATAGACTGTTATGGCGGACATTAAACCAGATGAAATTTCGGCGATTCTTAGACAACAATTAAGCAACTTTAATGCTTCTGCAGATTTAGAAGAAGTAGGAACTGTACTACAGGTGGGGGATGGTATTGCCCGTGTATATGGTTTGAATGGTGTTAGAAGTGGTGAGTTAGTTGAATTTGAGAATGGCACTAAAGCCATTGCGCTTAACCTTGAAGAAGATAATGTGGGTGTGGTATTGATGGGTGATAGTAAAGGCATCAAAGAAGGAAATAAAGTAAAAAGAACTGGAGAGATTGCTTCTATTAAAGTAGGAGATGGTCTTACAGGTCGTGTTATTAATACATTAGGAGAGCCTATCGATGGTAAAGGTCCTATTAAAGGTGACTTATATGAAATGCCATTGGAGCGTAAAGCGCCAGGGGTAATTTTCCGTGAGCCAGTTAAAGAACCATTACAAACAGGTATCAAAGCCATTGATGCCATGATTCCTATTGGACGTGGACAACGTGAGCTAGTCATTGGTGATCGTCAAACAGGTAAGACTGCAATTTGTGTAGATACCATCATCAATCAAAAAGAATTTTTTGATGCAGGTAAACCAGTGTACTGTATCTATGTAGCGATTGGTCAAAAAGCATCTACGATTGCAGGTGTGATGAAAACATTAGAAGACAATGGCGCGATGGCTTATACTATTATTGTAGCGGCTCCTGCAGCAGATCCAGCTCCACTTCAATTCTACGCTCCATTTGCGGGTGCAGCTATTGGAGAGTTTTTCCGTGATACAGGTCGTCCAGCATTAATTGTTTATGACGATTTATCTAAGCAAGCCGTGGCTTATCGTGAGGTTTCTTTATTATTACGTCGCCCTCCAGGACGTGAAGCATATCCTGGTGATGTATTCTATTTGCATAGTCGTTTATTAGAGCGTGCTGCAAAAGTTATTGCCAATGATGAAGTAGCAAAAAACATGAACGATTTACCAGCTTCTATTAAGCATTTAGTAAAAGGAGGAGGATCTCTAACCGCCTTACCTATTATTGAAACACAGGCGGGTGACGTTTCTGCATACATTCCTACCAACGTAATTTCTATTACCGACGGACAAATTTTCTTAGAAGGTAACTTGTTTAACGCAGGTATTCGTCCAGCGATTAACGTAGGTATCTCTGTAAGTCGTGTGGGTGGTAATGCGCAAATTAAATCCATGAAAAAAGTATCTGGTACTTTGAAATTAGACCAGGCCTTATACCGTGAGTTGGAAGCCTTCTCTAAATTTGGTGGTGACTTAGATGCTGCTACTAAATCGGTAATTGATAAAGGTGCTAGAAACGTAGAAATCTTAAAGCAAGCGCAGTACACTCCATTCTCTGTGGAGAAACAAGTAGCCATTATATACTTAGGTACAAATGGTTTATTGAAAGAAGTGTCGGTACGTAAGGTAAAAGAATTCGAAGCTCATTTCTTATTAGAGATGACTAACAAATTACCCAATGTACTTGGCTGAATTTAAGAAAGGCAACTTGCCTGAAGATGGATTGAAGCAAATGGTAGAATTAGCCAACAGCATCATCCCTCAATACAAATAGTATTCGTTAATATTAAATTGATATAAAACCCCGAACTATGTTTGGGGTTTTTTGTTATGTATCTTAGTATGGCAGTTATTAAAGTAGAAAATATAAGTAAGCATTTTGGCGCACTGAAAGCGGTGGACAATCTCAGCTTTGAAGTAGAGGCAGGACAGGTCTTTGGCTTTTTGGGCCAAAACGGATCGGGTAAAAGCACCACTATTCGTATGCTTGTTGTCTTTGATACACCCCAGTAGTGGTAGTATTGAGCTATTTGGAAAGTCCATCCAAAAAAACAGAGCCTGCTATTTTAGAACAGGTGGGCGCCATTATTGAAAGGCCCGATTTATATCCTTATTTAACGTGCCACAGAACATTTACAATTATTTGCCAAAGTAAGAAAGCAAAAAGTAAGCTGCCATAAGTATTACTAAAACTTTGGAGCAAGTAGGCTTATCGCATCGTTCACAAGATAAAGTCCAAACCTTTTCATTAGGTATGAAGCAGCGCTTAGGTATTGCCATTGCACTTGTGCATAATCCAAGCTTAATTATATTAGACGAACCTACCAATGGATTAGATCCTCAAGGCATTGCCGATATTCGTGCACTTAATTCAATACTTAGCCAAAGAAGAAGGCAAGACTGTTTTTGTTTCCTCTCATTTACTTTCTGAAATAGAACAAGTGGCGCATCAAATATTAATTATACATCAGGGTAAAAAAATGGTAGAAGGGGTGACTAAAGAATTATTAGATCCTGAAAAAAGAATTGTACAAATAAAAACAATGGACGATGTAAAGGCCTTGTCAAGTTATTGTGGTAGGTGGGTTTAGTCAATTACTTGCTGACTAGAAAAGAAGGTATCTTATTTAAAATTACCTACCAGTGCTATTCCTATGCTTAATGAAAGCCTTGTCCAGTCAGGGATTGCGGTCTTGGGTATCGAAACCAAGAATTCTTTAGAAGATTATTTTTTACAAATTACTTCAAACGCTTAATTATGTGGTCGCTTATACAAATAGAATTATATAAAATATTCAGACGCCCTAGAACCTATATTGCTTTTGGCGCCATCGCAGCACTTATTGTGGTGATTCAATTTGGTTTAAAAATTGATGGTGATGCCTATGCGGGTTTTCTAATGAAGGATATCAATGATACTTTAACAGTGGATGGCAAAGTATTGAATGGTTATTTAATTTGTTATATTTTATTACAATTATTATTAGTGCATGTGCCCTTGCTGGTAGCCTTAATTGCTGCCGATATGATTTCTGGTGAAGCCAATTTAGGCACACTTCGTTTATTATTCAGCAACGCCCTTATAGTAGAACCCATTGGGTAATTGGCCAAGTTTATTGCAGCTAGTATTTATACTATTTTGCTTTTAATATGGTTGGCCTTTCTTAGCGCTATTTGTAAGTATGTGGATATTTGGCACCGATGATTTATTTTTAATGAAGTCAAATTATGTAGTATTGATAGAACAGTCAGATGTTTTATGGAGATATGTAGGCGCCTTTGTTTTTGCTAGCTTTTCTTTGCTAACCGTTACCAGCCTTGGGTTTTTTGATGTCAAGCTTATCTAGTAATTCCATTGGGCCTATTGTAGGCACCATGAGTGCCATTGTATTTTTTACTATTTTAAGTACTTTAAATATTCCTTTATTTAATATAGTCAAGCCTTATTTATTTACCACCCATATGAATAATTGGAAAGAATTTTTTGATATTAAAGTGAATATAGATAATGAAGCCATTAGAGGGAGTATTTTAAACATTCCTAAAATTAAAACCTCTTTAATGGTATTAACCCTTCATATTATTTTGTTTGTAACGGCCTCTATCATTATTATTAAGAAAAAAGATATACTAAGTTAAGATGCACCCTATAAATTTAAAAAATATTTTATTGTTCTTTATCCTACTTGCTTGCAGTGTGTTGATGCCTATGCAAACTATGGCGCAAACCGACCCATTAATAGAAAAGGTAAGTCAAAAACTAGCACAAGTAAATGACTATGTAGCGGAAGGGGTTATGAAAACAGATGTTTCTTTTATCAAAGCTTCTTTAGGAAAAGTAAAAGTGTATTTTAAAAAGCCCAATTTATTAAAAGTAAAAAAAGAAGGGGGTATTTCCTTATTGCCAAGAGGTGGGGTATCGCTAACCATTAATACTTTATTAAATACAAAACAGTATACCACTATACCCGCTGGCAATCAGCTACTGAATGGTAAGAACCTAACGGTGATTAAATTAATTCCAACAGATGATAATTTAGACTGGGTAATTTCTACTTTATGGATTGATCCGGTGGAGGCCTTAGTGTATAAAACAGCTACTACCACTAAGGAAAACGGTAGTTATGAAATAACTATGCAATATGGCGAGTATGCAAAACAAGGACTTGCTAGTAAAATTATTTTTAGTTTTAACACCAAAGATTATAAATTGCCTAATGGTATTACATTAGAATTTGGAGACGAAGATCCAACGGCTAAGCAAAAAGCCCTAAAAAATAAAAAAGGAACTATAGAAATCACTTATTCAAAGTATACGATTAATAAAGGTATACCTAATAATATTTTTTAACTATGCGTAGTTATTTATTTATTTTATTTTTTTCAATTTGCTTGTTGAAGGTGCAAGCGCAGGTAAACAGTACAAATAAAACTTTGGAGACAGCTGTCATGCAATTCAATCAGGGAAACAAAAACCTAAACTATCAAGAATTGTATCTACAATTTGAACAGCTTTATGCTGTTAATAAAACCAATTGGCTAATTCCTTATTATGCTGGAATGACTAGATCTATCATGTGTCTTTTGAAATTGGGCGATAAAGATGCGCTAGCTAATGATGCTTTATTATGGGTGGGCAGGGCAAAATCCATTATGGCAAATGACGAAGTGTATTGCGCAGAAAGTTTAGCCTATACTGCAAAGATGTCAGTGAATCCTCTATTGAGGTGGTTAACCTATGAAGGTAAAATTAAAAAAGCCTTAAACCTTGCTAAGAAGTTGAATCCAAATAATCCTAGGGCCTATGTTTTGGAAGCCAATATCCAACAAAAAATACCTTATATATTTGGTGGTGGGTGTAAATCAATAAAGCCATTGATTGAAAAAGCAGAATTGTGTTTTAATACTCAAACTAAATCAAATTCAGTGCAGCCATCTTGGGGTTTTCAATCCTTAGTGCAATTAAAAAAAGCATGTCCTTTTTAATTGCATTTAAATTCTTGTTTAATTTTCGTCTAATCTTTCATCTACCGCACCTGCAAACATTCTTGCACTAATTTTCTTAAGTGGGTTTAGGCGCATATCTGTATAGCCTTGTCTTGCATGTATAATTCTAGCACATTCAAAAATACTTGCTGTAAATGAACCTGCGTCGGCCTTAGCTTTCCCTGCAATATCAAAGGCAGTGCCGTGGTCTGGACTTGTTCTTACAATAGGAAGCCCTGCTGTAAAATTCACGCCCTCTCCAAAGGCCAATGATTTAAAGGGTATAAGCCCTTGATCATGGTACATAGCAAGTACACCATCAAATTTTTCATGCGCACCTCTTGCAAAAAAAGCATCTGCAGAATAAGGTCCGTATACCAACATTTGTTGTTTACTTTCTTTAATGGCAGGTTTGATAATTTCAATTTCCTCTTTACCAATTAAGCCTTCATCACCTGCATGTGGGTTTAATGCTAAAACAGCAATGCGGGGTGCATCAATGCCAAAATCTTTTTTCAAACTGCTATTTAAAATACTTAGCTTTTGTTTTATTTTATCCTTGGTAATATGTTGACCTACTTCTTGTATGGTTACATGTTCAGTAACCAAGGCCATTCTTAAATTATCTGCTACTAATAACATTAAGTTTTCAGTATTCCCAAAGGCATGCTTGCAAATAAGGAGTATGTCCGCTAAAATTAAAATTAGGAGATTGAATATTTTTTTTATGAATAGGGGCGGTAACTAATCCGTCAATTTGTTTGTTTTTTAAAGCGGCTACTGCAGCTTCTAAAGAAATCAATGCATATTTTCCACCTAAGTCTGACATCTCTCCAGGGGTAATTTCTACTTCTTCTTCCCAACAGTTCACCAAGTTCACTTGCTTGGTATTTAATTTAGAAAGGTCGGTAGCGGCTGCAAAATTGATCGCAAATTCTGGTAGGCCTTTTCTATAAAAATTGATTGCTTTATTGTTGGCAAAAACGACAGGAATGATGAAATCTAAGATACGGCTATCCGATAGATGACTTAATGATTAATTCAATACCAATACCGTTTAAATCGCCGCAAGTAAAGCCTATAATTGGTTTTCTGATGTCTGGGTTCATATCCATTTGATTAGGCTGTAAAAGTACGCACAAAAACCTAACTTTGCCTCATGCAATACACGCTAAAAAAATCATTGGGGCAGCATTTTCTAAATGACGCTCAAGTTTGTAAGGATATTCAGGCAGTATTGCTGGCGCAGCCTATTGAGCAGTTGCTAGAAGTGGGTCCAGGTGCAGGGGCTTTAACGAAGTATATTCAAGACATTCCTACGCAAGTCATTTAAAGCCATTGAATTAGACCGAGAAAAAGTAGCTTTTTTAAGTACTGAATACCCCGAATTAAAAGACAAATTAATCACTGGCCGATATTTTGGAAGCAGCCCTACCTTTTGAGAATGATTTTGTGGTGGTGGGTAATTTCCCTTATAATATTTCTACGCAAATTGTATTTAAAATTTTAGAGTGGAAAGAGCATGTGCCCATGATGGTAGGTATGTTTCAAAAAGAAGTAGCAGAAAGAATTGCTGCCAAGCCTAATTCAAAGGCATATGGAATATTAAGTGTTTTAACTCAGGCTTTTTATGATGTGACTTATTTATTTGATGTACCGCCCACAGCTTTTACCCCGCCTCCAAAAGTAATGAGTGGAGTGATTCGATTGACTCGAAAAGATAATTTTCCGAAATTTGTTTCTGAAAAACGTATTTTATCATATTGTTAAAATGGCTTTTGGTCAAAGAAGAAAAATGTTAAGAAATCCGTTAAAGCCTTATTTTAGCGCAGCGCAATTGCAAGACCCTCTTTTTACCAAAAGAGCTGAAAACCTTACCTATGATGACTATGCTGCCTTAACTTTTAAAATGCATATTGAATAAGATGGCTTTGAAAATAATTATAACAGCACCCGTGCATGCTTTTTTAGTGGATACGCTTAAAGAAAAAGGATATACTATTCAATACGAACCTGCTATTAGCTATGAAGCCTTAATGGATTGTATTGATACAGCCAGTGGATTAATTGTAACCACGCGTTTAAAAATAGATGCCCGTATTTTAGCAAAAGCGAATCAACTAAAATGGATTGGGCGCATAGGAAGTGGGATGGAACTAATTGATACTGAATTTGCAGCTACTAAAAATATACAATGTGTAAGTAGCCCTGAAGGCAACAGAACCACCGTGGGGGAACATACCCTAGGTTTACTATTAAGTTTAATGAACCGAATACATAGTGCTTATTCAGAAGTGAAACAAGGCAAGTGGATTCGGGATGCCAATAGAGCAGATGAGCTTACAGGAAAAACTGTGGGTATTATTGGACTAGGTAATACAGGTTCTGCTTTTGCAAAAGTTTTGTCTGGCTTTGATGTAAATATTTTAGCACATGATATTTATAAAACTGGGTTTGAGACAGCGCAAATAAAAGCGGCAAGCTTGGAAATGATTCAAGAAAAAGCGGATGTGATTAGCTTGCATTTACCCCTTACTAATTTAACGCATCATTATGCCAATGAAGCCTTTTTTAGCGGCCTTCAAAAGAAGCCCTATTTCCTAAGTACTTGCAGAGGGTCGGTTACTGAAACCGCTTCAGTTTTAGAAGCCATTCAAAATCAGCAAATTAGGGGGGTAGGCCTGGATGTGCTAGAAAAAGAGCCCATTAGCCTTCATACAGGCCAAGAAATGGCTGTTTTAGAAGCACTTATGCTGCATCCTAATTGCATCATAACGCCTCATATTGCAGGCTATAGCCATGAAGCCTACTATAAAATGTCTAAAGTCCTATTGGAAAAATTAGGTATCATTTAAGCAATATTTTATATCTTTGTACCATGCAACGCCTCACTTATGTGGCGTTGTATTTTTTTTATAACTAAACTAAGGATATGAGCGATACTACAGTATATGTCACCCAAGATACTTTTGATAAAATGCGTGAGCAATTACAAAAGATGAAGTCGGTAGAGCGTCCGGCTGCTTCAAGAGCTATTGGAGAGGCAAGAGAAAAAGGGGACTTAAAAGAGAATGCCGAATACGATTCTGCTAAAGAAGCGCAAGGAATGTTGGAAGCAAAAATTAAACAATTGGAAGCAGCTATTTCCAATGCTAAAATTGTGGATACAAGTACTATTGATACAAGTAAGGTAACTATATTAACCAAGGTTACTATCACTAATCAGGCCACTAAAAAAACAATGACCTACCAATTAGTAGGAGAAAAAGAAGCCGATTTAAAAGCGGGTAAAATTTCTGCTTCTTCACCTATCGGAAAAGGGTTAATTGGTAAAAAAGTAGGAGAGCTAGCAGAAATTCATGCGCCTAATGGCGTGATGAAATTTATGGTAGATAATATTACAGTCTAATTATCTTCTAATTATTTTCTTAGATAAACATAAGCCATGACCCTTTTTTCAAAAATCATCAATGGCGATATTCCTTCTTATACAATTGCGGAATCGGAAAAGTTTTATGCATTTTTAGATATTTTCCCTTTACAAAAAGGACATACTTTAATTGTGCCTAAAATAGAGGTAGATAAAATATTTGATGTGCCCGATACTTATTTAAGTGAGTTGCTAATATTTGCCAAACCCATTGCGGCAGCTATTGAAAAAAGCTTTCCATGTAATAGAGTGGGTATGGTTACTGTAGGCTTAGAAGTGCCTCATGCGCATTTACATTTAATACCTATTAATGCAGCTGCTGATATGGAATTCTCTCAGCCTAAACTTTCTTTAAGTACAGAAGAGTTTAAAGACATTCAAAATTTAATTATAAGTAAATTATAAATGGCGGCTATTTTTTTAGTCGCTCCGGATTTTTAGTAAGAAAGGCCTCCCAGCTATTGGCTTTTTTAGAAGACTTTTTTCCTTTTACAATTTTTGTAGCAGGTAGTATTAAACCGCTAATTTGATAATGATGACAAAGGGCAACGCCTAAGGCGTCGGTGGCATCGTAGTATTTAGGTTGTTTTTTAATAGATAAAATACGCTCAAGCATTTTCCAAATCATTTCTTTATCGGCATTGCCATTACCCGTAATGGATTGCTTTACTTTTTTAGGTGCGTATTCTGTTACAGGAATTTTAAAATGCATGGCAGCTGCAATGGCAACGCCTTGTGCACGACCTAGCTTTAGCATACTTTGTATATTCTTACCAAAGAAAGGCGCTTCAATAGCAAAGTGGGTGGGCTCGTAAGTTTCTATTAATTCGATAATTCTTGCATGAATCATTTGAAGCCTTGCGTAAATGTCTTTTTCCTTGGTCATTTTTAAGACATCCATGGTTACCAAGGCAGGCTTGGGCCCTCCTTTTAAAATTGCATACCCTAAAATTTGGGTACCTGGATCAATTCCTAAAATAATGGGTGTTTTTGACATGCACAATAAAGTTACATATATCATCGCAAATTCCGAACTTTGTGCTCAATGAATAAAGAGCTACTCAAAAAATTAAGAACTTATTTCAATAATTCTATTGGATTTATTTTATTCCTTGTATGTGCAGTGGCTATTTATAATAAAGTAGCTACCAATGATAATCTAAATCAATTTGGGGATCAAATCAAGCAACAATTTTACACCATTAGCTTTTTTCAGTGGGCAGTCTTAATTATTTTATTTGGTTTAAATTATTTAATGGAATCTATTAAATGGAAGTTGGTACTAGCTGAATTAAGTCCTATTACTATTTTAAAATCTTATAAATCTGTTTTAGTAGGCCAGGCTTTTGCCTTTTTTACCCCTGCTAGGTCGGGTGATTATGTGGGTAGAATTTTATTTTTAGAAGCAGGTAATAAATTAAAAGGATTGGCCCAAATGGCTTGGGCATCCTATGCGCAGTTATTAATTACTTTATTTTTTGGAAGCATTGGTTTATTTTATAATCTGCCTTTTTTACCTTGGTTAAAATGGGTAGGGCCCTTTATTGCAGCTGCTGCCTTTGTCATTTATTTTCATCCAGGTAATTTTACTGGCTGGCTAAAAAAGTTATCCTTACTTCAAATTAAAAACTACCTTAAAAGGTCAATTGGTCTTATTTGCTTTTTTAAAATATTGTGTTTTTATACTACAATATACCTGGGTAGTTAAAATATTTAATATCCCCATTGGCACCCTGGATCTTTGGGTGGCCTTATCGGTCTTGTTTTTTTGTTTAAGTCTAATTCCTTCCATTGCTATAACAGATGTAGTCATTAGAGGCCAGCTTATCGTTTTATTACTTAGTCCTTTTTATGATAATAGTTTAATGCTCATATGTGTAAGTACCATCATATGGGTTGTTAATTTTTTATTACCTGCTATAATTGGCTCTATTCTCATAATAAATTACAGGATAAAGCAATAATTTTACAATAGCCTCCCCCACAAATAAACAAACCCAACAAGTAAACAACTAAGATGCATTTCCTTTTTTTGATATTCACTTTTTTCACCTTTTTACCAAGTAATGATAAAGGCCTGTGTAATTTAAATAATACGGCCTTTAATGCAGGGGAGAAGATAAGTTATACCATTTATTATAATGTTATAGGGCTTTACGTGAATGCTGGTAAAACCGACTTTACGGTGCAGTCCACTAGCTTTAATGATAATGAGGCTTTTACATTTACCGCTATAGGAAAGTCCAATTCAAAATATGATTGGATTTTTAAAGTAAGGGATAAGTATGAATCGGTGGTGGACGCTAAAACCTTACTGCCTTATCAATTTACAAGACAAATAAACGAAGGCATCTTTTCATAAAAAGGAAATGGTGAAGTTTAATCAGAAAGCTAGAACCGCTAGTACCGCAGAGGAAGTATATAAAACATGCGGAATGTACTTTTGATGTGGTGAGTGCTATTTATGCTGCTAGGAATTTTAATTATGCAAATTTGGTCATGAATGATAAAATATACCTTAATTTCTTTCTTGACAAAAGTTTATATCCTTCCTATTTTAAGTATTTAGGTAGAGAAGTGATTACTACTAAGTACGGAAAATTTAAAGTGATTAAATTAGCGCCTTTATTATTAAAGGGCAGTATGTTTGAAGGGGGTGAAAAAATGACTATTTGGGTGACTGATGATGAGAATCATATACCCGTTCGTATTGAAACGCCCATTGTGGTAGGAAGTATTAAAGTAGATATGGTGGGCTATCAAAATATTAGATACCCTCTTAGTTCTTTAATTGAACTAGTGGATAATTAGAAGGTATATTGACAATATATTATTAAACCAAATAAGTATATTCTATAATTACAAGTGAAAACTTACTGTCAATAATTATTTACTAAAGTCTATAGAATTTCTTTTAAAGCAAAGCTTGCACCCGGCCTAATTCCTTTCTCCGTTTCTATTAAACGGCAGCATTCATTCACCGCATCGTGTTCAAAAAATAAAATATAATTTTCCCTAAACGCCTTAGTTAAAAACTTTTCTTTTTCTTCTAAGGTAATAAGGGGTTGCATATCATAACCCATTACATAGGGTAGGGGTATATGGCCAGTGGATGGAAGTAAGTCTGCCATGTATACAATGGTTTCATTACCCATTTTAATTTTAGGAAGCAGCATGCCTTCCGTATGTCCATTGACCACTAAGCAGCTTATAGCCTCTGTAAATTTAATTTCTTGTAAACTAGTATCACTTTGAAAAGGAGGTAGGGTAATTAATTTTAGCTGGCCACTTTCCTTAATGGGCATAATGTTCTCGGTCAAAAAAGAAGCTTTTTCTCGTCTATTGGGATGCAGGGCTAAATTCCATTGTGTTTCACTTACCCAATAAGTTGCATTTGGGAAACTGGTCACCAACTTGTCATTCAATTTTGTAATAGCGCCACCTACATGATCAAAATGCAAATGCGTTAATAACACATCGGTGATATCTTCAACCCCTATATTTATTTTTTGAAGTGCATCAGCTAATGCAATAGTTTCATGAGGCTGATAATGACTAAAGAATTTGGCATCCTGTTTATCGCCCATGCCCGTATCTATTAATATAGTACGATCCCCTTCTTTAATAACTAAACAACGCAGTGCCCAGGTACATAAATTATTTTCATCAGCCGGATTGGTTTTATTCCAAATAGATTTTGGTACTACACCAAACATAGCGCCCCCATCTAATTTAAATTTACCTGTCTCTACACTATACAACTGCATTTCCTTTTATTTTTGAAGTACGGTATAATAAGATAAGCCCAATGATAAAAAATATACATAAGGCCAATACCGAATTTCTTTGTGAGCCAGTAATTTCATTAATAAAACCAAAACTAAACATACCAATTACAATCGCAATTTTTTCAGTAACATCAAAGAAGCTAAAATAACTTGTGGTATCATGTGTTTCTGGCATTAATTTGGAATAGGTACTTCTACTTACCGATTGAATGCCTCCCATTACAAAACCCACCACCACGGCTAAAGTATAAAATGGAACTACTGCATTTCTAGGTAAATAATAACCCATTATACAGCCGCCAATCCATATAACGATGGCCATCATAATGGTATTGAAATTACCCCATTTACTTGCCAACTTTGCCATTAAGTGCGCACCTGGAATGGCCACAATTTGTATAATTAATATGGCTAGTATTAAGTTAGTGGTAGGAATATTTAATTCACTTTTTCCATAAAGGGTGGCAGCTAACATAACGGTTTGTACACCCATATTATAGAAGAAAAAAGAAACTAGAAATCTTTTAAGTACGGGTAATGTTTTTAATTCAATCCATACTTTATGCAATTCTTTATATCCTTGGGTGATTAAATTTTTACTGTGTGCACCTTTTACACCTCTGCCTGCTGGTAGTCTTGAAATAGACAACCATCCAAATCCTATCCACCAAACACCTACTAGTAAAAATGATATTTGAGATGCCTTACCCACGGTAATGCCAAATAACTCAGGCTTTAATACAAAGACAAAACAGATAAGTTGTAAAAGTACCGATCCAATATAGCCCATCATAAAACCTTTGGCGCTTATACGGTCACGGTCTGCAGGTGCGGCAATTTCTGGTAAGTAAGAATTATAAAAAACCAAACTGCCCCAAAACCCAACACAGGCAATAATGACTGAAAATAAACCACCCGTAATATGATTGCTATCAAAAAAGTATAAAGAAGCACAGGCTAAACTTCCCATGGTACAAAAGAAACGAAGGAATTGTTTTTTATTACCTCTGTAATCGGCAATGGAAGAAAGTATAGGAGAGAGTATGGCAACAATGACAAAGGCAATGGCTAAAACATAATTATAAAGCGCTGTATTTGAAAATTCGTAAGGGCCTATTTTAATTTTATCAATTAATGTATTTTCGTTGCCATCGCCCGTGACTGCTTCGTAATATGCAGGGAATATGGTAGAAGTAATAACAAGATTGTATACACTATTAGACCAATCATACATGGCCCAACCGTTCACTACTTTTTTAGGAGCTGTTTGCATTAGCAATTGTTTAGTGTTTTAAAAATACTAATAATTATGCAACTCTCCTATAGGGGATATTTAGTTCAGATAATGGGTATATAAAAGCCCTAAGATGCTCAGCCCTAATACAATACGGTACCAGCCAAAAGGGGCAAAGCCATACTTTTGTACAATGCGCATAAAAAATTGCACACTTATGAGAGCCACCACGAATGCTACTACTGCACCAATGAATAATGTAATGAGGTTCTCCTGTCCAAAAACTTCTGGATTGGTTTGATAAACATCTAAGGTACTTTTTGCAGAAGCGGCCAACATGGTAGGCACTGCTAAGAAAAAAGAAAATTCTAAAGCTGTTTTTTTATTTAATTGCTGACTCATGCCACCAATAATGGTAGCAGCACTTCTGCTCAGTCCAGGAAATAAAATAGATAATACTTGAAAGCAACCAATGATAAATGACTTTTTATAAGTAATGCCCTCTTGATCTGACTCTTGGTTTTGAGAAGCCTCTGCTTTTGCAAAAAATTTATCAATGAAAATTAGAATAACACCCCCTGCTACCATCACAATCGCAATGACCCACAAATTACCTAAGGCAGCATCGATATGTTTTTTCAAAAGAGCGCCGAATATTAAAGCAGGAATAACTGCAATCATTAATTTAATATAGAAGCTGTAATGTTTAAAATCGAAAAACCTTTTTCTGTAAATAACCACCACCGATGCAATGGCTGCAAGTTGAATCACTATTTCAAATAAGTCCACAAAGGGGCTACTTTCAATACCTAAAAAAGGATTGGCAAACTTCATATGGGCCGTGCTTGAAATAGGTAAGAACTCGGTGATGCCCTCAATAATAGCTATGATAATGGATTGAAAAATATTCATTCTTACGATTTTTTGAAAATCGCATATATCTCTACAATAAAACCTGCAATAACCACAATAGGGGCTAGGGTTATGCGTCTGAAGCTATACACTTCTGATTCATTAAAGACATTCGGGTCGGCGCTTTTACCACCAGACATTAAGAACATGCCTACTATGATTAAAGCTGCTCCGATAAGCATCCATGTATAATTAGATTTTCCAAAAAAATCAAGTGATTTAGTTTTTTCTTTCTGACTCATGGTTTCAAGTTTTATTTTCAATAAATTTTTGTAAAAGTTTGGGTACAATTAATATAATTCGTCCAATTTCATTTTTAAATATTTTAGTACGCTACGGTAAGTACTAAATACCGAAATGCCCACACCCAGTAGAATAAGGCCTCCAAATAAAATTAAACTATTACTAATTCCTTGCAACATACCTATTTGAGGAAACTGCGTAGTGGCCCATTCAATTAATCCAAATAAAAGGAAGATGGCTACAAAGGCGCTAATTAAACCATTTAATAAAGCACGAATTAATAAAGGCTTAGAAATAAAATTACGGGTAGCACCCACCATTTGCATGGTCTTAATTAAAAAGCGATTGCTATACATAGCTAAGCGAATGGTGTTATCAATACTAATGATAACAATTATGCAAAGTATAATGGACATGACTAAAAAGATGACCCCAATTTTTGAAGCTCTTTCATTTAAACTAGTGACCAGGCTTTTAGGATATTGAATATCTGCTACATCTTTGCGGAAGGCATTTTCAATAGCCGCTGTAATTTTTGTTAAGCTATCTGTATTTACATAATCGGCTTTGGCAAAAAAGTCAATACTTTCAGGAAGCGGGTTAGCCTCTAAAATTTTACCCCAGTCTTCATTGTTTTCTTTATTCCAAATGGCCTTCGCCTTTTCTTTATTAATGTACTCTACATTTTTAGCATAGGGTTGACTTGCAATAAATTTTTCAATGGCACCCACTGTGTTTTTGTCTGCCGTTCTAACATAAACGCTAATACGAATATCCTCTTTAAAGCTGTCCCCAATAGACTGAAGGTTTAAAAATAACCAGCCCATAATGCCCATAATAAATAAAACAATGGCCACCCCAACAATACTATAAATGTAGTTGGGTTTGCTGCGTTTCAGCGCCGATGTTCCGGTAGAAGCCATAGCATTAAAATTTTAGTTGTTCGCTTTGCAAATGTAGGGTTTTGAACGCTAATGGCTTACATTTGCAGAGGGTGAATTCGGACATTTTTTACTCAAATTGGAGCGGGCTCAAAATTTGGTTAAAGAATTGTTAGTTTTTCCACCTTTTATAAAGAAAACTAAGAAATGGAGTATCAATTTAGGGCCATTGAAAAAAAGTGGCAAACTATTTGGCAGGAAAAAAAGGCGTACAAGGTAAGTAATGAATCTAGTAAGCCTAAGTGCTTATGTATTGGATATGTTTCCTTATCCAAGTGGTGCAGGTTTGCATGTAGGGCATCCTCTTGGTTATATTGCTTCAGATATTTATAGCAGGTATAAAAGACTAAAAGGTTTTAATGTTTTACATCCCATGGGCTATGATGCCTTTGGCTTACCAGCAGAACAATACGCAATTGAACATGGCGTTCATCCTACTAAAAGCACTTATGATAATATTAATAATTTTAGAAAACAATTAGATAATATTGGATTTTGTTTTGACTGGGATAGAGAAGTAAAAACCTGCGACGTAAGTTATTATAAATGGACGCAGTGGATTTTTTTACAATTATTCAATAGCTATTTTGATAAAGGTGCAGCCAAAGCAATGTCCATTGCAACACTTGAAGCCGCTTTTGAAAAGCAAGGCAATGCAAATCATACTTGCCCAGGCGACACTGCTTTAAATTTTACAGCTAATGATTGGAAAGGATATTCAGAAAAAGAAAAGCAAGTCTATTTTAATGCAATACCGTTTGGCTTTTTGTGGTTATGGAGAAGTGAACTGGTGTGCGGCCTTGGGTACTGTACTTGCCAATGATGAAGTGATTAATGGGTTTAGTGAAAGAGGCGGCCATCCTGTAGAGAAAAAGAAATTACGTCAATGGTATTTAAGAATTACAGAATATGCGGATAGGCTACTATCGGGGCTAGAGACCATTCAGTTTAGCGAAGCCATGAAAGAAATGCAATCCAATTGGATTGGAAGAAGTGAAGGTGCTGAAATTGATTTTGCCATACAGGGACATGCAGGCAGTTTAAAAGTATACACCACAAGACCAGATACAATTTTTGGGGTAGACTTTATGGTGGTAGCGCCAGAACACGCATTAATTGAAAGCATTACACCCACTACACATAAGGCAGCAGTAGCTGAATATATTGGGTATGTAAAAAGTAGAAGTGAAAGAGAGCGTATCGCTGAGAAAAAAATTACTGGATGCTTTACAGGTGCTTATGTCACCAACCCATTTAATAACGCCTTAATACCTGTTTGGATTTCAGAGTATGTTTTAGCAGGTTATGGTACCGGTGCCATTATGGCTGTGCCTTGTGGCGATGATCGTGATTTTAAATTTGCACAACATTTTAATATTCCCATTACTAATATTATTGGAGATGCCTATAATGGAGAGGAAGCCAACCCTACTAAAGAAGCTATTTTATCGAATAGCGATTTTTTAAATGGGATGGTACAAAAAAAGGCCATTGCTATAGTGACTAAAAAATTAGAGGCGATGGGTATTGGTAAGTCTAAGATTAATTATAGAATGCGTGATGCTGCTTTTAGTAGACAACGTTATTGGGGAGAGCCATTTCCTATTAAATGGAAAGACGGAATTGCGTATCCTTTATCAGAAAAAGAACTTCCTTTATTATTACCCACCGTTGATAATTATTCACCAGGTCCAGAAGGAGAAGGCCCTTTGGCGAATATTACTGCTTGGAAAGCAGAACAACTATGAAACCAATACTATGCCTGGTTTTGCGGGAAGTAGCTGGTATTTTTTAAGGTATATGGATACTGCCAATGAGACTGAATTTTGTAGTAGAAAAGCAAGTGATTATTGGGGACAGGTAGACCTTTACATTGGAGGAACAGAACATGCAGTAGGACATTTACTCTATAGTAGAATGTGGACGAAAGTTTTATTTGATTTAGGCCATATTGGTTTTGACGAACCTTTTAAGAAATTATTAAATCAGGGGATGATACAAGGTAGCTCTCGATTTGTATATAGAATAAGAGGTACGCAAAAATTTGTATCAAGCTGGATTAAAGCATACACATGAAGTAGATGCCTTGCATGTGGATGTAAATATAGTAGATGGCGTTGAATTAGATACGGAAGCATTTATAAAATGGAAACCCGATTATGCAAAAGCTGAATTTATTTTAGAAGACGGTAAATATATATGTGGGGTGGAGGTAGAAAAAATGTCTAAGTCGAAATTTAATACGGTGAACCCAGATGACTTAGTAGAAAAATATGGCGCTGATACATTTAGAATGTATGAAATGTTTTTAGGGCCGGTGGAGCAAAGTAAACCATGGGATACAAAAGGGATTGAAGGGGTGCACCGTTTTTTAAAAAAATGTTGGCGTTTATTTTTTGATGAAATCAAAGGAAAGGTTTGGGTAGACGAGGCGCCTACAGCTGCTGAATTAAAAGTACTACATAAGGCTATTAAAAAAATTGAAGAAGATACAGAGCGTTTTAGTTTTAATACCGCAGTGAGTAGTTTTATGATTTGTGTGAATGAACTAGCCGACTTGAATTGTCATAAAAAAGAAATACTTTCTCAATTAGTGATTTTGTTAACGCCTTATGCGCCGCATTTTGCAGAAGAGTTATGGCAGGTATTGGGTATGGATGGTTTAGTGGTAGATGCGGCTTATCCAGTTTTTGACGCACAGTATGTAACTGAAATAGCGAAAGAGTATCCTATTAGTATTAATGGAAAATTAAGAGCTAATATTCTTATTGCGCTTGACGCTAGCGAGGATCAAGTGCGCGCTATAGTTTTAAACAATGAGGTAGTTAAAAAATGGGTGGAGGATAAACCTATTAAAAAGCTCATATTTGTAAAAGGTAAGATGGTAAATATTGTAATTTAATAGATTAAAAATAAGCATGGCAAATTCACCTTTAGATAATACGAATAATGAAATCAACTCTTTAGACAAAGAGTTTGAAAATAGTATTCGTCCCAGAGAAATGGAAGCCTTTGCAGGTCAGCCACAGCTTATTGAAAATATTAGCATTTTTATTAAGGCTGCCAAGATGCGCGGTGAACCCTTAGATCATATTTTATTTCACGGCCCTCCAGGTTTAGGTAAGACTACCTTAAGTAGAATTGTGGCTAATGAAATGGGTGTGCAAATAAAAGAAACCTCAGGACCTGTGATTGAAAAACCAAGTGACTTAGCAGGTTTATTAACAAGCCTTGAACCCAATGATGTTTTATTTATAGATGAGATACACCGTTTAAGTACGGTGGTAGAAGAGTATTTATATGCCGCCATGGAGGACTATAAGATAGATATCATGATTGATAGTGGTCCCAATGCAAGAAGTATTCAAATTAATCTGAATCCCTTCACACTAGTGGGTGCTACTACAAGAAGTGGTTTATTAACAGCACCTCTGCTTTCAAGATTTGGTATTAAGTCTCGTTTGGAATATTATCCAGCCACTGTGATAGAAAAAATAATTGTAAGAAGTGCGGGCATATTAAATGTTAATATTAATTCAGCAGCTGCAGGAGAAATTTCTAGAAGAAGTAGAGGTACGCCTAGAATTGCCAATGGATTATTAAGACGTGTTCGCGATTTTGCACAAGTATTAAATGATGGTATTGTAGATATAGGCATTACACAACATGCACTAAAGGCGTTGAATGTGGATGAACATGGACTAGATGAAATGGACAATAGAATACTACTTGCCATTATTGAAAAATTCAAAGGAGGCCCTGTAGGTATTAGTACTATTGCCACTGCAGTAGGTGAGGAGTCGGGCACCATTGAAGAAGTATACGAGCCTTTTTTAATTCAAGAAGGTTTTTTACAAAGAACCCCTAGAGGCAGAGAAGTTACACAGAAAGCTTACAAGCACTTAGGAAAGAAGCCCCCTTCTGGGCATGCTTCTAATAATCCAGAATTATTTAGATAGTTGAATATTATATAGTTTAATATTTAAAAAGACCCGATAAACTTTAAGCTATCGGGTCTTTTTTTATCAAATGAAATATAATTTTATTAAAAAATATTTTATAAATAAATATTTTTTAATCTTAAGACACTACTAATCTAAATCCGTTACCATGAATGTTAACGATTTCAATTTGATCGTCTTCTCTTAAGTATTTTCTTAGTTTGGCAATATACACGTCCATACTTCTACCGTTAAAATAAGTATCGCTACCCCAAATTTTCTTTAATGCTTTTTCACGGGTAAGTAAATCATTGATATTTTCTGCTAACATTTTTAATAATTCATTTTCTTTAGGAGAAAGCGTATGCGAAATATCGCCCATTTTTAATTCCCTTAGTCTCGGATTAAAATGATACTTGCCTAATTGGAATTCGATATTATCACTTACTTTATTGTCTTCTTCATTTCTTTTGATAATGGCTTTAATTTTAAACATTAATACTTCACTATCAAAAGGTTTAGTGATATAATCATCGGCACCTAATTTGTAACCATGAATAATATCTTCTTTTAAAGTTTTAGCACTTAAAAAGAATAAAGGTACTTCAGGGTCTATGTCTCTAATTTCTTCTGCCAAGGTAAAACCATCTACATGGGGCATCATTACATCTAATAAGCAAAGGTCAAACTTTTCTCTTTGGAAAGCAGCAAGTCCTAAGCGGCCGTCTCTTTCAAGGGTCACATCGTATTCGTCTAGTTCTAAATAGTTTTTTAAGACTAAACCTAAATTGCTATCGTCCTCACACAATAAAATCTTATACTTTTTCTTGTCTTCCATTTGATTAATTTTTCTTTTATACTTTTAATTCTTTTATATAATTGTTATATGATTGCTTCTTTTATTATTGTTTCTTTGGCATCTATGTAAAGAAACGATGATTCAATGCCTGGTTCAAAATATTAATTTCCAATCTTTTGTTAAAAACAAGGCGTTTAATTCGCCTATTGTAATGTATTGTTAAAATCTAGTATTTTGACTTCCTGTACAAAGGTCGCATATTTTACATTTACTTGGATTTTTTTCTCCAAAATAAGCAGCTAAATAACTGCTTCTGCAATTCATATCATGGGCCCAGATATAGTCTGTGAACTGCTTGACGCGTTGTAGAAAGGCCTTTTTTCTGAGCTGATAATTATCAAGATCTATTTTCATAAAGGCAGCTGCCGTTCTATTCCATAAGAATTGCACCACAGGTTGACTCTCTTTTTGCTCAAAGCTTATTTGCCCCACTTGTGCTAAAAGCAATAAGTTTTTTTGGACAAATTCAATGTCTCTTTGTAATAAGGAGGCTATTAATTTTTCGTTGATAAACTGAGGACTATCCAATATGCCTCCATAAGTTCTAAGTATTAATTGTAATACAGCGCCTGCATTGGGGTTGGCCTGCTCGAACTCCTCAATGGTATTTCTATCGGCAATAACTTGAACCAGCGATGGCTTAAATGAACTTGCTGAAAATTTTACGTGGCCTTCTTGTTCTATCCACTGCAGTGCACTACGTGCTATCATTTTATCCCATTTGAAAATGCTACAATAACTTTCAAAGTCAAAAGGAAATTCTTGTTTTTCTCCTATGCCAATGGGCACTTGAATAAAATCGGCTAAGTCTTGGTAGGCTTTTTTAATAGTATCAATGGGTGGATATTTTTTTTCTTGCACCATTTGCCAGTAGTCCCAATCGTTTTGTTGAAAAAGTAAAATGGCTTCAGCGGGCTTACCGTCTCTTCCCGCACGACCTGCTTCTTGGTAATACTGCTCAATACTATTGGGTAAGTCATAATGTATAACAGCGCGCACATCGGGTTTATTAATACCCATTCCAAAAGCGCTAGTGCAAACGACAATACGAATAGTATTGTTCATCCAATTTTCTTGCACTTTTTGTCTGAGGGCATAAGGCATGCCTGCATGGTACTCGGCAGCAGGGTAGCCATAGTCTTGTAATAGCCTTGCTAATTGACTTACATTATTACGGGTACTACCATATATAATAATAGTACCTTTTATATTTTCTAAAATTTTTCGAAGGCTATGTATTTTTGTAGCTACTTTATGAACGCTGTAACTTAGGTTAGGTCTTAAAAACGAACTACTAATAACACTAGCGTTTTTTAATACTAATTGTTTTACAATATCATCTTGTACCAGGGGAATGGCAGATGCCGTCATCGCTAAAATAGGTATAGAAGGAAACATTTTCTTTAATACATCAAGCTTTCGGTAGGAGGGTCTAAAATCATAACCCCATTGTGAAATACAATGTGCTTCATCAATGGCAAATAAACTAATAGGTAGGGCCTGTAAAAAACTTTGAAAAGATTTCTGTACTAATTTTTCGGGAGAGAGGTAAATAAATTGATACTTACCAGCCAGTGCATCATTTAAAATAGTTTCTTGCTGCTCTGCGTTTATTTCGCCTCCTAAATTAACGGCTGTTAAATTTTTACTCTTTAAATCCTTTACTTGGTCTTGCATAAGTGCAATTAAAGGACTTATAATTACGCAAATACCCTTTTGATAAATGGTTGGCACTTGAAAACAAAGTGATTTACCAGCGCCTGTGGGTAGTAAGGTGAGTACATCTTTACCTTCTAAGACCGCTTCTATGACTTCTTCTTGCTGAGGCCTAAATTGAGTATAGCCCCAATACTGTTTTAATATGTCTTCTGCAGTTTTCAAAAGTGCTAGACCAATTTTTTCTTAAATAACCTTAGTGAATTAATGGCTAGTACTACATCGCTTAATCCCATAATAAGCGCTCCATAAGTGGGTCCCCAAGTACCTAATAGTCCAAGGGCTGCCACCGGAATGGCAATAATATTATATGAAAATGCCCAGGCTAAATTTTCTTTAATGGTTTCATATGTTCTTCTACCTAGTCCCAAGGCCATAGGTAAATTCTTTAAGCCTTGGTTCATTAAAATAACTTGAGCGCTTTGTATAGCAATATGTGATGCGTTGCTTAAAGAAATACCAATAGTGGCCTTGGCTAAAGCAGGCGCATCGTTAATACCATCGCCCACCATGGCAGTAGGGCTTATTTTAGTTAGTGCTTCTAATTTATTTAATTTATCCGAAGGGCTTTGCTCACTAATAATTTCTTGAATGCCTAAGGCCTTACCTACTTGCTCGCATTTAATTTTTCTATCACCACTTAATAATATGGTATGAATACCTTGTGCATGCAAAGTGGCAATTACTTCTTTTGCTTCTGGTCTAATTTCATCGGCTACATCAATCCAACCTAAGAATACATTATTTTTTTGAATGTAAATATTATGCCCATCTTCTACTTTATTTTCATTTAATGTGCCATAAGATCCTGCAAAGTAAGTATTGCCTTCTTTGTCGGTGGCTTGAATACCCCTACCTTTTATTTCTTCAATGGTTTTCCATTTAATATCCTCTTTGTTTTTCCAATGGGTGCTAATGCATTTTGCAATAGGGTGGTTAGAATATTTTTCTAAAGAATATGCAATTTGTTTAAAATCATTTTCTGTGATGCCTTCTTCCGTTTTAAAATTAGAAATGGTAAAATGACCAGAAGTTAAAGTACCCGTTTTATCAAATACCACTTGTTTGATGTCTTTAAATGTTTCTAAACTTTTTGCATTTTTAAATAAGACCCCATTGCGTGCACCTCTGCCAAGTCCTACTGCAATGGCTGCTGGTGTGGCTAAGCCCATGGCACAAGGGCAGGATATAACCAGTACAGCAATGGCTCTTAGCATACTAGCTCCAAAACCAATATCGGTTATAATGAAGTTACCTATAAGTGTAAGTAGGGCAATACCTAAAACCAAGGGTACAAAAATGGCACTAATTTTATCGGCTAAAATTTGCACGGGTGGCTTTTCACCTTGCGCAGCCTTCACCATTTTTAAAATATTAGCAAGCACTGTGTCGTCTCCCACTGCAGTGACGTAGGCTTTAATAGTTCCATTTTCAATAGTGCTGCCTCCTAATAATATATCATGCATTTTTCTAAATACGGGTACGCTTTCTCCAGTTACAATACTTTCGTTCACACTGGCTTCTCCCCATAAAATTTTACTATCCATGGGTATGGTTTCACCTGCATTCACTAATATAATATCGCCTACTTTTAAACTTGTACTTTCTACATTAAAAATAATTTCTTTATGATTTTCATCAAAGACAATCATATTGGCCATTACTTTTTGTGCTTTCACTAAATCCTTTAAAGCGCGTTGAGTAGATTGCACAGAGGCATCTTCTAAGTAGTTGCCAAAAAATACTAAAGTAATAATGGTGGCCGTAGTTTCATAATAAGCGAATAAAGCGCCTTGTCCAATAAGGGTTCCATATAAACTATAACCAAATGAAGCGAGTGCGCCAATAGACACAAGTACATTCATATTAGGAATGCCACTAACAATACTATACCAAGCGCTTTTTCCAAAATATAAGCATGCCTACAATAAAAACTGGTAGGGTAAGTCCAAGTTGAACATAGGGATTCATCAAAAAATGTATGTGCACGCCCGGAAGCATATGCAGCACTAAAGGAGCTGTAAATAAAAAAGAAAAAAGAGCGCGGTCTCTATTATTATCTAACCATGTTTTGGTTTGCTTTTCTTCCTGCCCTCTGACCTTGTAGCCTAGTTTTTGTATGCCCTTAATTAATGTTTCTTTATTCATTTCTTGAGGCATTTCAAACTGTACTTCGCCTTCCATAAAACTTACCTTAGGGGCTTCGATGCCACTTGCTTGCAAATATTTATGAATAGATAAAGCACAATTGGTGCAACTCATGCCGTCTACCTTCCACTGAACTGATTCCATATCCTTTGTTTTCACCCTAAAGGTACGAAGACATTTTAGCTTATTTTAAAGCATTAATACGCTAGCAGAGATTCTATTCTTGCTTATCTTTGGTTTATGGAAATGAGCTATTCTTTAAAGGAACTTAGTCAGGTGGCAGGGGCCCTCTTGAAGGCTTATGGTCAAAAGCCAATATGGGCTTTTCAAGCGCCCATGGGTGCAGGCAAGACCACTCTTATAGCTGCTATTTGCAAAGAAATGGGTATTACAGACCATGTTACCAGCCCTACTTTTGCCATTATGAATGAGTACGACGCGGCGGGAAAATTAGTTTTTCATATGGACTGGTACCGTTTGCAAGACGAAAAGGAAGCCCTTAGGGCCGGGGTTGAAGCTGCTTTTGAGCAGGCCGACCACTGTTTTATAGAGTGGCCTGAAAACGCCAAAGGACTACTTCCCGATGATACCCAAGTCTTTCAAATAGAAATTTTAGATCCTGAACATAGAAGGATTTTTATACCTTCATAAAAATATTTTTACAATGAGTAGTATCAAACCACAAATACATAGTGCTTTTTCCTATGAGACACAGGAAGAAGTATTAGATATTCCTCAAAAAAGTAAGCCCTTGTTAATTGGTATTCCTAAAGAAACGGCTTTTCAAGAAAATAGAATTGGACTCATTCCGGAAGCGGTAAGCGTACTTGTTGCCAATGGGCATGAAGTATTAATGCAATCGAATGCAGCAGAGGGTAGCAGGTATTCAGACAATGATTATTCAGAAGCAGGTGCTCAAATTGTGGTAGATAAAGAAGCGGTGTATAAATGTCCTATACTTGTAAAAACGGCTCCGCCCGTTGAAGCCGACTTGCCTTATTTACAAATGCATCAAACTATTATTTCTCCTTTGCATTTAACGGCGGTGAAAAAAGAATTGATGGAGCAGTTGATGGCTAAAAAAATTACGGCACTAGCACTTGAAAATATAAAAGATGAAAATCAAAACTATCCTATACTAAGAAGTATGGGAGAAATTACAGGAAGTGCTGTGATGTTAATTGCAGGTCAGTACTTAAGTAATTTTAATCAGGGTAAGGGTGTATTATTAGGAGGTGTTAGTGGTGTGCCACCTACTAAAGTAGTTATTATTGGCGCCGATATCATTGGAGAATTTGCCACAAGAAATGCATTAGCCTTAGGGGCCAGTGTGAAAGTGTTTGATAATAATGTTTCAAGATTACAAAGGCTTCAAAATAATTTAGGACAAAGAGTATGGACCAGTGTATTAGAACCTAAAATTTTAGCCAAGCAACTTAAAACTTGTGAAGTAGCAGTAGGGGCTTTAAGAAATGATTTTGGAAGAGCACCCATTGTGGTTACAGAAGAAATGGTAGCAGCGATGCGTCCAGGTAGTATTATTATAGATGTAGCCATTGACAGAGGCGGATGTTTTGAAACCAGTGAATTAACCAATCATGAAAATCCCATTATTATTAAACATAATGTACTTCATTATGGTGTGCCGAATATTCCTAGTGGGTTTGCGCGTACGGCTAGTCAGGCCATTAGCAATGTACTTATGCCTTTACTAGTACAAGTAGGTGATCAAGGAGGACTTGCCGAAATTATTTGGCAACAAGCTCATTTAAGAGAAGGCATTTATTTATACAAAGGGGCTTTAACCGATTTGTATATTAGTGCAAAATTTGATTTGAAATTTACCGATTTGAATTTGATTATTGCAAGCAGAAGCTAGTCTAGCTTATAATCCATTAAATTAACCTGTGCTTTACAGAAATGATATTCTGCCGGGTCATTGCTGCCCACAATAATTAATTTATGCATCGCATACTCTTTAATTAAAGTATCATATAAAGCATAACCTTCTTTATCTAAATTACTACAAGGCTCGTCTAATAATAAAATAGGGCAGTCGGAAAAAATTGCGAGTGCTAATTTTAATCTTTGCTTCATACCACTACTGTAATAACGAATTTGTTTATGTGCTGCATTTTTTAAACCAATGAGCTCCAGTATTTTTTCGGTACTCAAGTCTTTTTGAATGGGTTTAAATTGAGCTTGAAATTCAAATTGTTCCGTGGCCGTAAATTCTTCTACTAATTCTAAATAAGGTGCTGCAAAACTAATTTGCTCGTATATATTAACGGCGTCAAAAGGACTCCAATGAATACTGCCCTTGGTGAGACCGCTATAACCCGCAATAATTTGTAGTAAAGTGCTTTTTCCAGAACCATTGTTGCCAACCAGTGCATAATGCTTGCCTACTTCAAATTGAAAATTAAGATTTTTAAAAATCCATTCTTTATTAAAACGTTTGCAGGCTTGTTCTAGGCTTATTTGCATAAATGATTAGTCTTCTTCCACCACTCCTTTGCCAAATCTTTTAATAACGCCTCTGCCGCTATCGCGAATAAAGGTTACAATTTCATCACGCTCATCGGTAGCTGGAATTTCTTCTTCAATAAATTCAAGTGCTTGCGTGGTATTCATTCCTTTATTAAATATATAACGGTATATATCAAGTATGTGGTTAATTTTTTCTAAATCAAAACCTCTTCTTTTCAATCCTACACTATTCACGCCACCATAACTTAATGGATTTCTTACTGCTTTAATATAAGGAGGTACATCCTTGCTTACCAAGCTACCTCCAGCGATATAAGCATGTTGACCAATATTTACAAACTGATGCACGGCACTCACACCTGCTATCCAAGCATAATCACCTAAGGTAACATGGCCTGCAATTTGTACACTATTACTTAATATACAATGGTTACCAACAATACAATCGTGTGCAATATGACTATAGGCCATAATTAAACAATTGTTACCTACTTTAGTAATCCATCTGTCAGAAGTACCTCTATTAATGGTTACAAATTCACGAATGGTGGTATTGTCTCCAATTTCAACAGTTGTTTTTTCTCCGTTAAATTTTAAATCTTGAGGATCGGCGCCAATAACTGCACCAGGGAAAATGCGACAATTTTTTCCAATTTTAGTACCATTCATAATGGTCACAGAACTTCCAATCCATGTACCTTCTCCAATAGTTACTTCGCCGTGTATAACGGTAAAAGGATCAATCTTAACATTGGATGCAATTTTTGCATTCGGATCAATATAGGTAAAGGGATGTGTCATGTTTATACAAGGGTTTCAATTATTTATCGGCTCTTTTTATTACTTGTGCCACCAAGTCTGCTTCAGTGGTTACTTTTCCGTTAACATACACCGTACCACGCATTTCACAAATGCCTCTTCTAATAGGACTGGTTAATTCCATTTTAAGCAACATGGTATCGCCTGGTCTTACCATTTGCTTAAACTTGCAATTATCAATTTTTAAAAAATAAGTATCGTATTCACCTTTTGGCATGGCGTTAATACAAAGTATACCACCTGTTTGTGCAAGCGCTTCAATTTGTAAAACACCTGGCATAACAGGATTGCCTGGAAAATGTCCTGGGAAAAACCATTCGTTGAAGGTTACATTTTTAACACCTACAATGACGGTATCTGTCAATTCAATGATTTTATCTACAAATAAAAACGGATGACGATGTGGTAAAGTTTTTTCAATTTGCTCTAAAGCAAATACAGGCGTTGCCGTTGGATCGTAAAGAGGCACATCTTTAACATGCTTATTTTTTTTGATGTACTGCTTAATTTTTTTAGCAAATTCAACATTGCTACTATGGCCCGGTCTATTAGCAATAATGCGCGCTTTAATGGGGTATCCAATTAAAGCTAAATCACCAATGACATCTAATAACTTATGCCTTGCAGGTTCGTTAGGAAATCTTAATTCTAAATTATTCAAATAGCCTTCGCTTTTTACTTCAATCTTATCTCTCTTAAACACTTTTGCTAAACGATTCATTTCTTGCTCAGATACAGGCTGGTCCACCACCACAATGGCATTGTTAATATCGCCACCTTTAATTAAATCATTTTTCAATAAAGCTTCTAGCTCATGTAAAAAACAAAATGTTCTACAAGGGGCAATCTCAGATTTAAATTCTTTAATAGTTTTTAAGGCGGCATGTTGTGTTCCTAAAACGGGACTATTAAAATCTATTAAAGTGGTGATTTGATAATCTAATGCAGGAAGGGCTACCATCTCTACACGTTTTGCATCATCATAGTGAAAAATATTTTCATCAATACTATACCAAGCTTTTGCAGCATCTTGTTCTACCACACCTGCTTTTTCAATGATCTCAATAAAAGGAGTAGAGCTACCATCGATAATAGGAATTTCAGGTCCGTTGACTTGTATTAAACAATTGTCAACACCTAAACCTACTAAGGCAGCTAGTATATGTTCTACGGTACTTATTTTAGCATCGCCTACTTGTAAGGTGGTACCTCTACTTGTATCGGTGACTAAATCGCAGTCTGCTTTAATAATAGGTTGGTTGGGTAAATCTGTTCTTTGAAATTGATAACCAAAACCTGGGTTGGCCGGATTCAAAGTCATTTCTACTAAAACTCCAGTATGTAATCCAGTTCCACTAATACTAATGTTCTTTTCAATAGTATGTTGTTTGTCGGGATTAAAATGTTGATCCATGCTTTTATTATTTAATGTATATCGCCTTTGTATATCACCTTCTTAAAGCCGTGATATTCAGCAAAATTAGCTGATTTAACCTTTTTGAGACAGTTGTTGGACCATTATTTCCAATTCTTTAACTCTTTTTTCAAGTGCAGGTAGGTTTTTCTGGGCTACTTGCGCTCTTAGAAAGGCCGATTGCTCCCTTGCAGGATAACCAGATAGGGTAATACCCGCTTCTTTGAAGTCCTTGGTGATGCCTGTTCTAGCAGCTATTTTTATACCATCAGCAATGACTATATGTCCAATGGTGCCAGACTGGCCACCCATCATAACGCCTTTTCCAATCTTGGTGCTACCGCTAATGCCTACTTGAGCAGCAATAACTGTATTTTCTCCTATTTCAACGTTATGCGCAATTTGAATTAGGTTATCAATTTTCACCCCTTTTTTGATAATGGTTGAACCAATAGTAGCTCTATCTATAGTTGTATTCGATCCAATTTCAACATCGTCTTCTATAATTACGTTTCCAAGTTGTGGAATTTTTTGATAAGATCCATCTTCTTTGGGTGCAAATCCAAAACCATCACTTCCAATAATGGATCCTGAATGAATGGTAATATTATTACCCAACACGCAGTCCGAATAAATAATAACACCCGCATGTAGGGTTACATTGTTTCCTATACTTACATTTTCACCAATGACAGCATTTGGAAAAATTTTTACATTGTTTCCTGTTTGTACATTTTCACCAATGTATGCAAAGGCGGCTACAAAATTTTGTTCACCTAATTTTGCAGTGCTTGCTATAAAAGAAGGAGATTGAATGCCTACTAAATTTTCATTTTTCATTTCTTGGTACTTCGTTAATAAAGTAGCAAAAGCAGCATAGGCATCGGGCACTCTAATTAAAGTAGCCGCTATCTTCTTTTTTAGAACCAAAGACTCGTTTACTATAATTACTGAAGCCTTGGTCGTATAAAGAAAGTCCTCGTATTTCGGATTGGATAAAAAAGAAATTTCCCCAGGCATGGCCGATTCTATTTTACCAAATTGTTTTACCATAGCAGTCGCCTCTCCTTCAATTTTTCCTTGAATAAGTAAAGCAATCTGTTGGGCGGTAAATGAAACCATAGGGTATTATTTAAATGAGGGGGTTATGCCTTTAATAAGCAAATGTAAAATTTTTTAACGGGTGCTGAAAGACTTTCATTAATGATTGTGTCTTGTATTTTAGAAATACTACTTACCTCGCCTGATTTAAGCAATATTTTAATGGTTTCTACATCTTCTTTGTATAAAGTATTAGAGGCAGTGCCTTTAAAACATAAATAAGATAAATCGGCATCGTTCATCGCAAAGGCTGCCTTTGTTTGTGCATAGGCGCTGTCCCATTCTTGCTTTGAAATAGGGTTTGATTGCATTTGGCATTTATAGCCTTTTCTGGTCATTAGCCTTTGGCATAATAAGGACAGCACCGGGTCGCTATGGTGTTGCCACTTTTTGATGGCGAATAAGATATCGGTATCGTCTAATTGGCAGTAAAAATCCAAATTAATATCGCTTAATTTTCCGCTAAACTCTCCTAAGAAATAATCCAAAACCTCAGAAATTTTTACGGATTGGTCTTTTTGTTGGTATAAATATTGGGCGCGTTCTACAATTTTAACCAACATATTTTCTGAAGCAATAACGGTTTTATGTTGATATACCTGCCAGTACATAAGTCGTCTTGAAAGAAGAAATTTTTCTACACTATTAATTCCTTTTTCTTCTACTACTAATTCATTGTTATGAACAGTAAGCATTTTTAAAATTCGCTCATAACCCACCACGCCTTCACTTACGCCTGTGAAAAAACTATCTCGAGAAAGATAGTCTAAGCGGTCTACATCTAATTGCCCGCTAATTAATTGGTGTAAAAACTTTTTAGGGTATTGGTTGGTAAATATTTGAATAGCTAAATCTAATTTGCCTTTTAAATTTTCTGCTGGGCCTTCATTTAATTTTTGCATGATTAATAAAGAGAGGTCCTCATGGCTTACTCCTTTTAATAAAACATTTTCAAGTGCATGTGAAAAAGGGCCATGTCCAATATCATGTAATAAAATGGCTGCTTTGGCTGCTTGCGCTTCTTCAGGGGTGATCTCAATGCCTTTATCTTTTAATTCTGCAATGGCAATACACATTAAATGATAAGTGCCTAAAGAATGATGCAGTCGGGTATGCACTGCACCAGGGTAGACTAGCTGTGCCAATGCCATTTGTTGTATCCTTCTTAATCTTTGATAATAAGGATGCGCGATGAGTTCAAATATAACTGGGTCGTTGATGGTAATGAAACCATGAACGGGGTCGTTTATAATTTTTCGGTGTGTAAAAGCCATAGTTAAATTGTGTTCACAAAGGTACGAAATGTGAATAACTCCTAGCGCTTAATTAAAACAGTAATTCTACAAAAAACTACCTTTGTAAGACGACGTATTATCCTATAAATCAATACTTACTATGAAATTGACCCAAACAACTTTAGACAAATTAGAGGACATTTTAGGCGAATCGGAATTTGTGGTGCGATACGAGCGTGGGAATTTTCAAAGTGGCTGGTGCTTGTTAGAAGCTAAAAGAATTGTGGTCTTAAATAAGTTCTTGAATTTAGAGGCCAGAATTAATACATTATTAGAGTTAATACCTGTTTTGGATATTCAATTTGATAAATTAACGCATGAATCTCAAAAGCTTTATACGGAAGTGCAGAAGCTTTCATTGACAGAAGCTAAGATGGCAACGACACCGGCTTAAATTAACGGCGGCATAAATTATTTAGTTTGCTCGATATTACTATTTTAGGATCAGGAACAAGTACAGGCGTCCCTTTAATAGGATGCGATTGTGAAGTATGTACTTCCACTAACCCCAAGAATAAAAGATTAAGAACCAGCATTAAAATAAGTTCAGCCACCACCACGGTGGTCATTGATACCACCCCCGATTTTAGATATCAAATGCTAAGAACCAACACTACTCAAATTGATGCGGTTGTTTTTACACATCCGCACCGTGACCATTATGCAGGATTAGATGATATAAGACCCTTCAATTTTTTTTCGCAAAAGTCCATGGCTATTTATGCTAATGAATTAACACAAGTAGCTATAAAAAGAGATTTCTATTATGCTTTTGAAAAAGATAAAGATGCGGGCCTTCCTGAAATGATTTTACATACTATTGACAAGGATAGTTTCACCATTGGAGACATTCCATTTATACCCATTCAGGTGATGCATAGAGAAATGCCCGTGCTGGGTTTTAGAATGGGCGATGTTACCTATATCACTGATGCTAATTTTATACCGGAGACGGAAATGGAAAAAATTAAAGGCTCGAAGGTTTTAATTTTAAATGCCTTAAGAAAACAAACACATCCCACGCATTATAATTTAGACCAAGCCTTAGCGGTAGTGGCTAGCTTAGGTATACCTACAGTTTATTTCACGCATTTTAGTCATCAAATAGGTCTGCATGACGAACTGGAAGCTAGTCTGCCAAAGGGTATTCATCTAGCTTATGATGGACTTCAGTTCTCTGTTTAAAGTCATTGCTATTTTTAAGCAAGTCCCATATATTAATATATTTTTCTGATAGCTCGTAAGTATTTATACGCTGCATTTGCATTTGATTATTAGCTAACTAGTGCAAAAATAACTTATGCAAAGCGGTTGGAAGTCCTATTTTATATTCTCCAAAAAAGAGCAAAGGGGTATCATGGTATTGGGCATCATTTTATTAGGTACGATGCTAATGGGTATACTATTTCCTAGAAAAGAGATGGCGATAAATATTACGGCTCAGCAAAGTGGGCCCTTATTTAATTTTGACCCCAATACCATGGATAGCATGACAGCCATTCGATTAGGTATACCTAGTCGACAAGTAATCACCTTAATGCGCTATAGAAATAAAGGAGGTAGGTTTTATCATAAAGAAGATATAGCCAAACTCTATGGGCTTAAAAAAGAGTTAGTAGAAAAATTAATTCCTTACGTAGTTATCAATAGTTTTAAAAAAAATGTAGATAGAAATGAGCTAGTTAAAGAGGATGTAAATAAAAACTTAAATGAATGGAGTATTGATATTAATCTTGCCGATGAAAAGCAGTGGGCGGCTAAAACAAAATTAAGCCCAGCCATTATTCAAAATATTATCAGGTATAGAAATTATCTAGGAGGCTTTACGAATTTGAATCAAATGAAAAAAGTATACGGCTTTACAGAAGCCAATTATTATTTATTAAAACCACATTTACAATTGGGAAAAATGAATAAGCGAAAACCTAATGCAAGTACTATGTCCTTTGAAAACTGGAGGGCGCTAGGCATATTTCAAGACCGAGAAATTATTCAAATTTTACGCATTAGAAAAGAAAAGGGGGGCCATATTGGTTGGAAAGAATTGGTCATTTTATTTGACTTAACTGAGCAGCAGGCTGAAATGCTTCAAGCTGCTATTCTAATAAGTGAATGATAATCAAATAGTTAGAAATTTTAAATAGAACCAATACTAATATGGATAAAAAAAGAAGGGAGATTCGAGAAAAATTAATATTATTGGTATAGCAATTTACGGCTGATGAACGATTGCTTGCTTAAAAAAATCTCGTCCCGATATTTCAGGACGAGATTTTTTTTTGGTCTTCTTTAATTTTTTTTAAAATTTTCAAAAGATTTTAAAATTGTTTTTTCAATTTCTTGAAATAATTACTTTGCTGATTTGAAAATTTGATTCACCGCACCTCCTAACATAGGAAATTTTTCTTTTACAAAAGCGGCAATGGTTTCAATAGATTGCTTTGCTTGTTCTGGTGTTACATTCGCTTCTTTTACTAGACGATCAATTAGTTCTTGCATGATAATTTTATTTATGGGTATTATGTATAAAATTTAAAATCTTGGAAGTAAGCTATTTTTAAAGTTAAGCTACTTTTAAACTGCTTAACTTGCT
Organism: Chitinophagales bacterium; assembly: GCA_964203405.1. Taxonomy (GTDB): domain Bacteria; phylum Bacteroidota; class Bacteroidia; order Chitinophagales; family Chitinophagaceae; genus Sediminibacterium. Next base: position 83,970 of record CAXNLL010000002.1, on the reverse strand, counting down.
TTTGTTAAACATCTTTTTTGCATAGTCTATCGTTACATTAAATTCAGAAGCATTCGTTCCTGGCATTTCAAACATGGCTTGGGTAAATAAGCTTTCACATATACTTCTTAAACCTCTAGCGCCTAATTTATATTCCATGGCTTTTTCTACAATAAAATCATACACTTCATTGTCAATGCTTAATTTTATTTTTTCAATAGCAAAAAGTTGAGTGTATTGTTTGATTAGGGCGTTTTTAGGCTCTGTTAAGATACTTCTTAAAGTAACAGCATCTAAAGGTTCTAAATGCGTAATGATAGGAAGCCTTCCCAGTAGCTCGGGAATTAATCCAAAAGATTTTATATCCTGTGCATTTACAAAACGAAGTAAATTCTTTCTTTGTAATTCTTGTTCATCTTTATTCACGCTAAATCCAATAGCGTTGGTATTAATTCTTCTGGCAATAATTTTATCAATGCCATCAAAAGCACCTCCGCAAATAAATAATATATTCTTCGTATCTACCTTGATCATTTTTTGTTCTGGGTGTTTACGTCCTCCTTGAGGGGGTACTAATACATCGGTACCTTCTAACATTTTTAATAAACCTTGCTGAACCCCTTCTCCACTTACATCTCTGGTAATAGAAGCGTTGTCTCCTTTGCGGGCAATTTTATCTATTTCATCTATGTATACAATACCTCTTTCCGCTGCTTCTACATCATAATCACAGTTTTGTAATAGGCGCGTTAACATACTCTCTACATCTTCACCTACATAACCGGCTTCTGTAAATACAGTGGCATCTACAATGGCAAAAGGCACATTCAATAATTTAGCAATGGTTTTAGCTAATAAAGTTTTACCGGTACCCGTTTCGCCAATCATGATCACATTACTTTTTTCAATCTCTACTTCATTTTTATTCGTACTAGGTAAATTGATACGCTTAAAGTGATTGTATACCGCTACACATAATATTTTCTTTGCTTCGTCTTGGCCAATAATATACTGATCCATAAAAGCTTTAATGGCCATTGGCTTTTGTACTTTTAGAGTACCTGCCTTGCCTTCTGCTTTTTTCTGGTGAAACTCTTTGACAATAATTTCATGCGCGTGTTCTATACAGTTTTCACAAATATGTCCGTCTTGACCAGCGATTAGAATTTTTACTTCGTCGCGGTTGCGGCCACAAAATGAACAATGTATAGCGGGAGATTTTGCCATTTTCATATTTAGAGTTGTTTGGCGATTTTATCTACGATACCATAGGCTACTGCTTCTTTAGCATCCATCCAATAATCTCTATCAAAGTCGCTCATAATTTGAGCAAATGTTTTACCACAATTCTCCGCTAATATTTTAGCACCTAATTCTTTTGTCTTACGAATTTGTTCAGCGTGAATTTCAATGTCGGTACTATTGGCTTGAAAATAACCACCAATACTTGGTTGATGTATCATGACTTCGCCATGCGGGAATATAGTTCGCTTTCCTTTTTCACCAGCACTCAATAATATAGAACCCATACTAGCAGCAAGACCCATACAAATAGTATGCACAGGGCTTTTGATTAATTTAATAGTATCGTACATGACCATACCACTTGTTACCACACCACCTGGGCTATTGATATAAAATTTAATTTCAGTTCCTGGTTTATCGGCCTCTAGTAAAATAAGTTTGTTAACGATATCCTTAGCCGACTTATCGTCTACAGGACCCCATAAATAAATTGCTCTTTTTTCGAAAAAAAGATGCTCCATTTTTTTATTTAAAAAACTAGGTGCCGCCTCTTCTTTTTTATCTTCTTTAGGCTCTTCTTCTTCCTCCATTAAATATCTCTTGTTAACTATCATAAAATGTATTTGAACAGTAATTTTATTTTTTTAATTTTCTAGGGTTGGTTAATAGAACTTCATCTACTAATCCATATTCTTTTCCTTCTGCAGCAGTCATCCAAAAATCACGATCACAATCCTTGGCTACTGTTTCTAAATCCTTATGGGTATGATGTGCAATTACTTCATACAATTCATTTTTTAATTTTTTAATTTCTCTAGCTGTAATTTCAATATCAGAAGCCTGTCCACCAATAGCACCGCTAGGTTGGTGTAACATTATTCTACTATGTTTTAAAGCTGTTCTTTTACCTTCTACACCTGCACATAATAAAATAGCACCCATGCTTGCTGCCATGCCTGTACAAATCGTAGCTACATCGGGACTAATAAATTGCATGGTATCATAAATACCTAAGCCTGCATAAACGCTTCCGCCTGGACTATTGATATACATTTGAATATCCTTGGTGCGATCGGTACTTTCTAAAAAAAGTAATTGAGCGGTTACAATATTGGCTACATAGTCGTTGATGCCCTCGCCTAAGAAATATAATACGGTCCATCATTAATCTACTGAATACATCCATGCTGGCTACATTCATAGGGCGCTCCTCAATGATATAAGGAGTTAGGTTGGTTACACTTTTTTTGTACTGGTGTAAAGTATTGCTACTGATACCCTTATGCTTGATGGCATACTGCTCAAATTCTTGTCCTAAATTCATAATTGCTATTTTCTGTAAGTAAAGGTAAATCCTTGTAATCAAAGGAAGTACAAAAAGGGTGCCAAACTTTGGTTATGGATACCTCCATTTGAGCCAAATTATATTGACAATCAATAAGTTAGATAATTATTCCTAGACTAGTGCTTATGATTATTCAGCATATCGGCGAATTTCTCCGCTTCTATGGCTTCATCCTTAGCTTCTACTTCAGACTCGATGGCAGTGAATAATTTGTCGGTACTTATTCTTTGATAACTATCTTCTACAAATTTTCTGTCCTGCATCATTCTCACTGCGTAGTCTTCTAACCATTTGTCATTGTCTCCTAAGGCGCCCATTTGTGGTCCCATATAACTCATCAATTGTTGCTTCGCGAAGTTCTTTAAATCTTCTGCGACTACTTCAATTTTATGATCTAGGGTTAATTGACTATTAATTAAAGTCCATTTTAATTGGTCTTGGAATACTGGATATTCTTTTTCTGTTTCTTCTTCTGTTCTTTGCTTCTCTCCACCTTTTTGTAACCAACGCTTTAAGAAGGCCACTGGAAATTCCATTTTAGTTTGATCAATTAAGCCATGATAAATTTGATCATGAATTTGATTTTTCGCTTGTTGCTCATAATAACCTTCAATATCTTTTTTGATAGCTGCTCTAAATTCTTCTTCTGTTTTAATAGCTATCATTAGGGTAAGTGGCTAAGAATAATGTTTCATCTAAGGCAGCTTTTTCTACGAAGCCCACTTTCGTGATAAGTATTTTAAAATATTTATCGGCGTCTGTTTTTGAAATACCTAAATCACCTACAATAATGTCTAATTCCTTGTCCTCAAAGGCTTTACTTCAATTGGATGACTACTGTATCGTCCTTCTTTTTGCCCATGAATTGCTTTCTTGCTTTCTGGGCAAAATATTTAATCAAGTAATGAGTTGTCTTTTGTAATACCTCCTTCAATTTCAGTTACCGTCTTTATCGGTTTCAGTAAAAGTGATATTCAATTACATTCTCATCAGACTCCACCAGTTTCTGGATCGGTCATTTTACCATTACGCGTTTGAATTCTTTCCACTTCGTTTTGAATCATTTCATCGGTTACTTTTACTTTGTAACGTTTTACTTTAATGCCTTTTACATTTAATGAAAAAGCAGGTTTTAATCCTACTTCAAAAGCAAAATCATAATTAGTAGGTGTATTCACATCTAAAGGAAGCATTTGCGTATCCACAGGAAGTGGTTGCGCAAAAATTTCTAATTTTTCGTTGCTGATATAATGATTCAATTCTGCTTCTACTTTTTTAAGTACTTCGTCAGAAAAAACAGACTGTCCGTACATTTTTTTAATTATAGCCAGCGGGTACCATGCCCTTTCTAAAGCCGGGGATGTTTGCTGTTTTAGCATGCTTTTTTAAACTTGTTTCAAAACTAGGGTAGTAGTCCTCTTTAGTAAGGGTCACCGTAAGTTTGTCATTTAAAAGGCCAATGTTCTCTCTTTTTATACTTGCCATATTCTTGTTTTTTCTAGTAAATTCTAAGGTTTAAGGGGGGCAAAGGTAAGTTTTTGCACCTAAAAAACAGCCATTTATATAAAAAAAAGCCCCCCGATGAATCGAGGGGCTTTTTTCCTTTTGGTGCGGATGGAGGGGGTCGAACCCACATGCCTCGCGGCGCTAGATCCTAAGTCTAGTGCGTCTGCCAATTTCGCCACATCCGCTTAGGGGTTGCAAACTTAATTTATTTTTTATTATGAATCTTCAATTTTTGAAAAGCCTATGGAATCATGGCTAGAATCTTCTCCAAATAAACTTGATCCACTGCGTCAAATTGAGCCAGTTCGCTGCTGTCTACATCCAAAACACCCAGTATTTTACCTTCTTTAAAAACAGGTAGCACTATCTCCGATTTTGAACTACTGCTGCAAGCAATATGGCCAGGAAATTTTTCAACATCGGCTACTATAATAGTAGCTTCTTTTTCCCAACTTGTTCCGCAAACACCTCTGCCTTTTTTTATTCTTGTGCAGGCAACAGGTCCTTGAAATGGGCCAAGCACTAATTCGTCCTCGATAATCCAATAAAAGCCCACCCATAACCAATTAAATTGTTCTTTTAATGCAGCAGCAATATTACCAAGGTTGGCAACCAAATTTGTTTCACCGCTTAATAAACCTTGTATTTGCGGAAGCAATGATTCGTACTGTGTTTTTTTATCTCCTTTGGTAATGGTTAAATCTTCGGCCATAAAAGCAATTCATATTTATTTTATAAAGCTAATTGGACTTGTCTGTTGAAAATAGATTTTAATTCCTTCTTTTCGATGCTTGCTACAAATACTATAAAGGCAATGAGTTCAAAACTTGCGATGCTAAGTACGAATGGCATTATTTTTCGTAATCCATTCTACTAATAAATATATTCCGTAGAGTAAGTAAAGTAATTACAAAATAAGCAATCAAGTTTTTTAGTAGCATAAGGAATAGGATATACTTTTTGCCCCCATTTATAACTTACATACATCATGGTTCCATAGCAAACTAAAGTGGCCCATGCACTGGCCATATAACTAAAATAAGGAATGGCAATAAAGTTAATGGTAATGGTAATAACCGCGCCTAGCAAGGTAATCCAAGCGCCTGCCATGGTTTTATTGCTAAGCTTATACCAAATACTTAAATTATAATAAACGCCTAAAAATATATTGGCTATTAATAAAATAGGCACTACGCGAAGTCCCACATACATGGCGGGATTACGAATAAATTCTTTCCAAATATCTAAATATAAAACCACCATTAAAAACATTATACATAATGTAATGACAAAAAATTTCATCACCCTTGCATAGGTTTTTGGTGCATTCTCTGTCGCTGGATTGTTTAAAGAAAAAAGGTTCGGCGCCCATGCGAAAAGCTTGTACTGAAATAGTAATTAAAATAGATAATTTATAACAAGCACTGTAAATGCCTACAATGGCTTTATTGGCATCAACTGAACCACCAGGTGCCCACCAGCCTAACATAATACGATCAAATGTTTCATTGATCATTCCTCCAAAACCCACAATTATTAAAGGAAGTGCATAGAGCATCATTTGTTTCCATAAATTAAAATCAAATGAAAAACGTAAAGCGCCTATTTCTTTATTCAGTAATAATAAAACAAAAACATTTTGAACAATGCCTGCTAATAAAACATAACCCACGGCCCAGTCTGGTTTAAACCAAGAACTAATTACACTGCCAGGATGCGTAGCAATATATTCAGGCAGTATACTTATAAAATAATAGGTAGCTAAAATATTTAAAACAATGCCTCCAATTTTTATAAATGCAAATTTTTTAGGTTTGCCTTGCATTCTTAATCTTGAAAAAGGAATAGTGGCAAGTGCATCCAAGCCCACCACCCAGGCCATTAAGGTAATATATTCTGGATGTGCAGTAATTTGTAAAAGTTCCGAAATGGGGGCGCTAAATTTAATGAGTATCATTAAAACAACTGCCGTTACCATCATCATAGAGAAGCTACTCGTATGGTATATTTTTTCTTCATTTTCTTTACTCCCAAATCTAAAATAAGCGGTCTCCATCCCATGGGCGACAATCACATTTAAAAAAGGAATAAAGGAGTAGACAATAGACATTTCTCCGTAAGCCGACTCGGTAAACTTATAAGTGAGGTAGGGTACCAGCAAATAACTAATAAACCTAGCTGCAATAGAGCTAAGTCCGTACCATGCGGTTTGACTGGCTAATTTTTTTAAACTACTCAAGGGATTGAAATTACAGCTAAATTAGTGAAAATAGTTTTGTTTATCTTCATGTAGAAATTGGTCATATTATGAAACTGGTTATTCAAAGAGTAAATGAGGCAAGCGTTACCATTGATGGGCAGGTAGCAGGGGCTATCCAAAAGGGCTTAATGGTGCTTTTGGGTATTGAGACGGCCGATACCATGGAGGATGTAGACTGGCTATCCAATAAGATAGTGCAAATGCGCATTTTTGATGACGCCGAGGGTGTTATGAATTTGAGTGTGAAGGAAATAGGCGGTAATATTTTACTAGTGAGTCAGTTTACCTTGCATGCAAGTACTAAAAAAGGAAACAGACCTTCTTATCTTGCTGCTGCCAAACATGATATTTCTATTCCGCTTTACGAAGCCATGATTAAAAAATTGACTGCGGATATGGGCGCCCCTATTCAAACAGGCGTCTTTGGCGCAGACATGAAAGTAGCTTTAATTAATAATGGTCCTGTAACCATTATTGTAGATTCAAAAAATAGAGAATAATATAGTAAGACCCTAACACTATTAATAGTAAGAAGTAAAAAAATAATACGTAGTAACATTAATAAAGCATTCAAATGGCAAATGAAATAACAATACAAGCCGCGCAGCAGAAAGTAGACAACTGGATTAAAACAGTGGGCGTAAAATATTTTAGTGAACTCACTAATTTGGGTATTTTAATGGAAGAAGTGGGAGAGTTGTCCAGAATATTGGTGCGCAAATATGGAGACCAGTCCTTTAAAAATAAAGAAGGGGAGCTTCTACTTGCCGATGAAATGGCCGATGTTTTATTTGTATTAATATGCTTGGCCAACCAAACGGGCGTTGATTTAACCACTGCTTTGGAGAAAAATATTGAAAAGAAAACCCTGAGAGACGCGACTAGGCATCAAAACAACGAAAAATTACATCCATAATATAATCTCGCAGTATATTTGCAACCTATGAGTAAGGTACAACCAGATAACACATTACAAGCAATCATTTCCCATGCCAAGGAATACGGATTTGTATTTCCTAGTAGTGAAATATATGATGGATTAAGCGCTGTTTATGATTACGGCCCCTATGGTGCGCAATTGAAAAAAAATATCAGAGACTATTGGTGGAATAGCATGACCCAGCTAAATGAAAATATTGTGGGTATTGATGCGGCTATTTTTATGCATCCTACTACTTGGAAAGCAAGTGGTCACGTAGATAGTTTTAGCGATCCCTTAATTGATAATAAAGAAAGTAAGAAAAGATATAGAGTAGATCATTTAATCGAAGGCCATGCCGATGCTTTAATTGCCAAAGGAAATAAGGAAGCTGCCGATAAGTTGTTAGCAGCTATGGACGCCTTATTAGCCAAAGAAGATTTTGAAGGACTAAAAAAATTAATTGAAGAAAATAAAATTACTTGTGCTGTAAGTGGCACTAGTAATTGGACAGAAATAAGACAGTTTAATTTAATGTTCTCTACAGAAATTGGCGCGGTAGCGGAAGAAGCCAGCACTATTTATTTAAGACCAGAAACGGCGCAAGGTATTTTTGTGAACTTTTTAAATGTACAAAAAACAGCCAGGATGAAAATTCCTTTCGGAATTGCACAAACAGGTAAAGCTTTTAGAAATGAAATTGTGGCGCGTCAGTTTATATTTAGAATGCGTGAGTTTGAACAAATGGAAATGCAATTCTTTATTAAGCCAGGTACACAAAAAGAGTGGTATGAGCATTGGAAGAACGAGCGTATGAACTGGCATTTAAGTTTAGGTATAGCTCCAGAAAAATACCGCTTCCATGACCATGTTAAATTAGCGCACTATGCCGATGCGGCCTTAGATATAGAATATGAATTCCCTTTTGGATTTAAAGAAGTAGAAGGTATTCATTCTCGTACCGATTTTGATTTAACTCGTCATCAGGAGTTTAGCAAAAAGAAGATGCAGTATTTTGATACGGAGATAAATCAGCACTATGTTCCTTATGTGATTGAAACGTCTATTGGTTTAGATAGAATGTTCTTATTGATATTAGCCAACTCATTCGAAGAAGAAACAATCAATAAAGAAGACGGCACCACCGACTCAAGAGTGGTACTTCATTTACCAGCCAAATTAGCACCTAATAAATTAGCCATTCTTCCTTTGACTAAAAAAGATGGCTTACCTGAACTTGCTAAAGAGTTGATGGACGATTGTAAAAAATCTTTTCATTGTTTTTATGAAGAGAAAGATGCGATTGGAAAAAGATACCGTCGTCAAGATGCTATTGGAACTCCATTTTGCGTCACCATCGATCATCAAACCAAAGAAGATGGCACAGCTACGATTCGCTACCGCGATAGTATGCTGCAAGAGCGCATTGCTTTGAGCAAGATTAAAGAATTAGTATTAGCGCACATAAGCTAGGCTAAACTTTTTTAAGCAATTGTATTCAAAATACTAATTTTTCGCTCGCTCTGCGCAATGCTCGAAAGCTCGCTCAAAATTGTATTTCTGAATTTAATTGCAAAATATTTAATGTTTCATTTAATATATTTTATAAAAAAGCCCCGAGTGAATGCTCGGGGCTTTTTTGGAGACAGCTAGAAAAAAATCAAAAAAAGAAGTTAATTAATTTATTCATATTCCATTGAATAAATTAATTAACTAACTATCCAAAAGATTCAAAATGCACTTGCTTTTTATCCAAGCCTAAGTCGGCCATATTTTTACGCGCATCATCAATCATGGCTTTCCAACCACATAACCAAACATGTGCTGTTTCTATATTTCCTTTCAATAATTCTTGGTACACAGGGTGTACATAGCCTATATGGGAGCCAGCGGGTACTTCAGTTTCTCTAGAATAGCAAGGGTGAAAATGAAAGCCTGGTTCGTTCGCTTCTAATTCTTTTAATTCATCGATGTATAAACCATCTTCAAATTTACGACAGCCAAAAATAAGGTGAATATTATTGTGTGCAATTTTATGCTCATGTATATACCTTATCATTGACCTAAATGGTGCGATACCTGTACCTGTGCAAATAAAATATACATCGTGCTCGAAATTTTTAGGAAGTACGAATACACCTTGTGGGCCTCTTAAAGTTATTTTTGTACCCACTTTACCTTCATTGAATAAATAAGTAGTACCTAAACCAGTTTCCAATAATACAATAACGAGTTCGAAAGTATTAGTACCATTCGGTTCTGAGGCAATGGAATAACTTCTCCAGCGTTTATTTTTCTGCTCATGAATAGGCAGGTCCAGTGTTACAAACTGCCCGGGTATAAAATCAAATTTCTCCAAATTTGGAATTTCAAAATAAAACCTTTTCGTATTGGGTGTTTCATTCTCAATTTTAGTAAGAACTGATTCCATCCATTCTAGTGCCATAGTTGTACGTTTTAATTATTATTAATTATTAGTAATGAATACTCGTTGAACATATACTTTTTTATTGGCATAAATTTTAACGAAGTAAACGCCTGTTGTTAAGTTATTGATATTGATACGTTGTGGACTTCTTTGGTTGATTAAATTTTCTTTATGAAATACATTGCTACCCATTGAGTTCATTATATCTAGTGAAATATCTTCTGTTTGAATATTACTAAACTGTACATAAAAGCTAGCTCCTTTAATCATGTTCTCAATATAATCGACTGAGCTGATTCTTAAACTTATTTCTTTGACAGGCGCTTCTTCAATTGCAGTGACCATGATTAACCTGCTATCTGAAACAGAAGTGCAGCTGCCTAATTTTGTAGCTACTTTATACATGCCATTGGTAGAGGGGCGATAATTTTGATTGGTAGCCCCCACAATAGTTTCGTCATTTAAATACCATTGATAAGTGGCAGCGCTAGTAGATTTTAAGGTAGTGTCTGTAAAAATGAAACTAGGTTTGTCAGCCGTTTTCACATTGACTTCAGTAGCCGCACTTAGGTCATTGCCTACTTTAATTTGAGTGCTATAGAAAAAGTAGTAAAAATTTTGAAAATTACCAGAGGCTGTTTGAACACTATTGCCTGTATAGCTAAACATTTTGCTAGGCCCAATAGGATAGGTTGGGTCTTTTAAACCACTATTTCTAAATACTGTTGCGCTATCGCATTTAATGATAATAATATAGTCACCTGCCTGTGCAATTTTTAAATTAAGTGCATAAATTCTTCCTGTATCACCTTCTACATAAGGAGTGCCTGCAGAGCTACTAGCTACTATGGGTGAAGGACTACTTGCGGGCACATTTAAAGAAATGGTTTGCAAAGGGTAGTAAGTAAAAGTAGTTCCATCTGCAGAAAAAGAACCAAAACTGGCTAAAATAAAATCGACTTTTCCAGGATAGCCTGTATATAATTTTACAGTTTCAATATTCAGTGGGCCTCCTGCATTTATTTTTACAAAATTGCCAGCAAAATTATTGTAACCGCCACCAGTACCTAATGTTGTATTGGTTAATGGACCAACAATAGATTGATAACCTTGTGTAACAAATAATTTATTTTTAGTACTAGTGCTGCCTGCTGGGGTTGCACCCACTGCAATCGGGTTTAGCAAATTCGCGCTATCATACCATATATAGTTGGCAGTCGCACTTGGGGATGAAACAGCTAAGGTTAATGAGCCATTACAATTAGTGGCAGTGGCTAAGGGGGCAGCACTTTCAACTGCGCTTACAATGGTGGCATTGATGCTATTATTTTCTTTTTGTTGATCGCTGGCAAGATTAACAGTTGCCGTAAATGAATAAGTTTCATTCGCTGCAATACTTATGGGCTTTTGAAAAGTATAATTCATACTTTCTTGACCATTTAAGCGACCTGTAAATATTTCATTAATAGATAAAATAGTGGTACTCCCTTTTTTCACCACTAAACTAAGGGGAAGATTAGCTTGTGCAGTTGAACCAAGGTTCACAATTTTTGCAGTAATATATTGGTTGTCTCTTTTAGCTAAACCAGCAACAGGATTTACAATTTCTGAAACTTGTAAATCATTAGAAGGGTTGATCACTTTTAAAGAATAGTCCTGCGTTTCTCCACTTGTATAGTTATCGCAAGCTTTTACATTGGCACTGGCATCGGTCTCTATTACCACAATTCTAAGTTTAGTAATTTTTCCAATCACTAAATTAGAAGGAAAAGAAATCACCCCTGTATAAGATCCATTTTTTAAAGCCGCACTGGCTAAAGCTATTTCGGTATCTTCAAAAACGCCATTGTTATTATAATCAATAAAAACTTTTAGAAATCTTGTATTATCGGATGCGTCTGTGCTACCTAATTTAATGTTAATAGGTAGTGTACCATTGGACTCTGCATTTATAATAATATTACTATTGTCAATATATTGTTTGGTGCCTGTATTAGCAAATACTTTTCCAGCAATGGTTACACTATCCATTCTAGTGCCTGCAGCAGAACTAGCAGTAGATGTACAATAAGCAGTTCCACCTGCACCACTCACTATTAATGAGTAAGCTTGTTGTCCTCTTACTAAATTATTTTTATGGTTGACTGTTATAGTATAACTAGTACCTACCAAGGTGGAATCAATTTCAACTTTTTCAACATTATCCACCCAATTAATTGCTCTAGTTGCAGGATCCTCTAGAACTTTTGGGTTTAACTTCCAAGGGTAATAAGTAATAGAGTCTTTGGTAATTTTTAAATCTAAATCATTTATTAAACGACGGGTTGTATCATTTAAGCTTGTTTCTATTTCTCCTTTGAGGTCGGTCCAAGAAAGCGTTGCTTTTAAAGGTTTGTTACCAGAGGCAATGACGTTTACTGAATAAGATGCTTTATTTTCTAAAACATTTTCATACACTAAATCTACGCTTGAACTACTATTTTTATTAGTAAGTGCGTTACTTAATACAGTAGCAGCTTCGCCAATATTTAATAAACCCCATCCAAATTTATAATCAGGGCCAGGAAATAAACCAGCTTCATTGGCAGTGTGAATAGCTAAGCCCTTGATGGTGGCAGAACGCATAAACTTATTAGGAACAATTTGCTGACTCAATTCCTGTAATAAAAATAAAGAACCTGCCGCACCTGGCGAGGCCATAGAAGTACCACTAGAATATCCATAGCTAGAATCGCTTGCATCGGTTGTTGAATAAACCGATTGACCATCTGTTACAATATCGGGTTTAATACGGCCATCATCTGTGGGGCCCCAACTGCTAAAACTTGTCATGATGGCATCTTCTTTTTTTGAATAGCCAGCAGCAATACCTTGGACGGCGCCCACTGTTAAAATATTTTTGGCATTGACATCCATGGGCAGTGTCTCATAAGCATTATTGCTACTTAAACTATCGGGTCTTTTTCCTGCGTCATACCATTTTCCTTTTTCATCACGTCTCCAATAAGTATCTCCCACTTTAGGTCCGGTACTTGCATGTGTATTGCCTGCAGACTTCACCATTAAATAATTGGGAGCATTATAGGCAATTGAATCCATCGCTTGCGCACCATCATCATAGTAGCCGAATTTATAATCTTCTTTTTCATTCCATTTTCCATGGTATTCCCATCTTGTAGAATCGTCGTTATAATCCCATCCTGCAATGCTTCCATAAGAATGGTTAGAGACTAATAAACCACCTGCGGCGGCAGCTGCCATTTCTGATTCATCATCAAACCAATCATAAGAGTAAGCGCCTTTGATTCCATAGGCCATTCCTTTTGCAAGCGCATTTGCGCCTTTGCTAAACATAATACCTGCTACATGTGTGCTATGACTCACTGTTTTAGTAGCATTGTCTTTCTCTACTAATTTTCCACCAAATTCAACATGGGTAGGTCGCGGCACGCCTTCATCCCAAATACTTAATTTATTGGTCATGATATCTGTAGCGCCAGTTAAATTAAAACCTAAGCCACCACCAGGCCAAACTTTATTAGTATTAATGGTAATAGCTTGTATAGGATCGGCAAAAGTGGTTAGGTATTTAGGTTGACCAAAGGCATCTATTCCAACTAAGTTTGAACAGTTGCATTGTTTTTACTCTTATAACGAATGGGCCAGCCATTTTCTTTAGCTTTAAGAATGGCTACAGTATAGTTGGCCCTTGATTTTATTTCAAAGTATTTTGCGCTATTTAATAAAGCTAGTTTTTGTGTTTCATTTTGTGCCTGAATCGCTAAGCTTATTGAAAATAAAAAAATGAATAATAAAAAATGCTTCATACAAAAGGGCTAGGATTATTAAGGCTTTAGGATGCTATAAAATTACAATGAATTCTGCATAAATTTCTAATTAGTGGCAATAAATAAGCGATAAATAATGTAGAAAAAAATGGATGCCTAGCCTTGATTTTTGATTTAAATAGGGTTCTTTATCCTAGCTAAGTATCCTGTTTAACTTTAGGGGCAAAATCTCTGCTAATCCTTGAGTCAATTTATAAAAACTGCATGTATCTTTGCAGGGCGATCTATGAATGAGCAATCTCTGTTTGGGCCTTTTGAAAATTCCCCCCTCCTAAATAATCTGGCGGACAGCATAGCTATGTCCCAGCAGCAGCAAAAGCCCTTTCAAATCTTTTTACAAAACTTGCAAGGATCCTCGGCAGCCTTTGTTTTACAAACTATTTTTACGCATGCCAAAACCAATCAGCTAAATCATTTGGTGGTTTTAAATGATGCAGAAGAAGCTGCCTACTTTTATAATTCTATTGAAAGTGTCACGGGGGCCATGGATTTATTTTATTTCCCTTCCTCTTATAAAACGCCTCATAATTTTAGTTTATTAAATCCATCCCATGTAATGCTTCGAACAGAAGCCTTGACAAAAATATCCATGGGTGGGAATAAGAAAATTTTGGTGACCTATCCTGAAGCTTTATTTGAAAAAGTGATTATGCGCAATACTTTGCAGCAAAACATTATTCAAATAAAAACCAATGATAGCTTAGATTTAAACGGGCTTATGCAACAGTTAGTGGACTATGGTTTTGAGCGCACCGATTTTGTGTACGAGCCAGGGCAGTTTGCACTACGCGGGGGTATATTTGATATTTATTCTTTTGGCAACGAAAAACCTTATCGTGTTGAATTGTTTGGAGAGCAAGTGGATAGCATTAGAGTATTTGATCCAGCCACTCAATTAAGTGAGAGAAAATTATTGCAAGTAAATATTATTCCCAATGTGACCACTCAGTTTGAAGATAAAATTAAAATTCCTTTATTAGAATTTTTGGCAAAAGATACTTTGATTTGGTTAAAAGACTGGAATGTCATTGCCCAAAAAGGAACCGATCAGTATGAGGCCTTGGGTGATTTTATTGAACATCATGGCAAGGCCAATAGTGTAGATGAGAACGACCCTCATAAAAGAGAGAGTCATATGGAAGACTTTGAAACTGTTACTGCCACTACCTTACAGCTGTCTTCTAAAAATATATTGGAATGGGGTTTTCAAGCCCAGTTAACAAAGGATAAAATTGTTTTTAATACACAGGCACAACCTACTTTTAATAGACAGTTTCAATATTTAATTGCCAACTTGCAAGACCTTGAAAAAAAGGGCTATCATTTATTTTTATTTGCAGAACAGGCCAAACAATTAGAAAGGCTGCATGCTATTTTTACCGACCTTAAAACAGAAATTAAGTTTACGCCCATTGTCAAAAATATTCATGAAGGTTTTATAGACCACGATCATAAATTAGTTTGTTATACCGATCACCAAATTTTTCAACGCTATCATAAATACAAAGTAAAACAAGCCTATAGTAAAAGTAAGGCCATTACTTTAAGAACCTTGCGTGACTTGCAGCCTGGAGATTATGTTACCCATATTGATCATGGGGTGGGTGTGTACAGTGGACTACAAAAAATTGATGTGAATGGACAGGTGCAAGAAGCAGTCAGAATTATTTATAAGGATAGTGATATATTATATGTAAATATTAATTCTTTACATAAGATATCGAAATATACGGGTAAGGAAGGTACGCCACCGAAGGTGAATAAATTAGGATCGGACGCTTGGGTAAAATTAAAAGACAAGACCAAGGCGAAAGTTAAACTGATTGCTTTTGATTTAATAAAATTATATGCACAAAGAAAAGCACAAGCTGGGATTTGCTTTTTCTCTGGACAATTATATGGTGCATGAATTAGAGGCTTCCTTTATTTATGAAGAAACGATTGACCAGGCCAAGGCCATTGCAGATGTGAAAAAAGATATGGAAGCACCTGCACCCATGGACAGACTAGTTTGTGGTGATGTGGGCTTTGGTAAGACAGAAGTTGCTGTGAGAGCGGCTTTCAAGGCAGCCATTGATGGCAAACAAGTAGCCATTTTGGTACCCACTACCATCTTGGCCTTTCAACATTTTAAAACTTTTGCAGATAGGCTAAAAGATTTTCCTGTTACCATTGATTACCTGAACCGTTTTAAATCATCGGCACAGAAAAAAGAAACTATTGAGAGATTAAAAGAAGGTAAGATTGATATTTTAGTGGGTACCCATGGTATATTAGGTAAAGAAGTACATTTTAAAGATTTAGGATTAATGGTCATAGATGAAGAACAAAAATTTGGGGTAGGCCATAAAGAGAAATTAAAAACATTAAGAACCAATGTTGATTGCTTAACCTTAACGGCTACACCTATTCCAAGAACCTTGCATTTTAGTTTAATGGGCGCCCGCGATTTAAGTATTATTAATACAGCGCCTGCCAATAGACAACCCATTCATACAGAAGTGCAAGTATTTCATGAAGATATCATAAGAGAGTCTATCTACTATGAAACAGAAAGAGGGGGCCAAGTATTTTTCATTCACAATAGAGTGCAAGGCTTGGCGGAAATGTGTGAGATGATTCAAAAACTTTGTCCTGATATTAGTATTGGTTATGCGCACGGGCAATTAGAAGGACATCAACTAGAAGAAAAAATATTAGACTTTATTGAAAGAAGGTATGATGTATTGGTTTGTACCAATATTGTAGAAAGTGGGGTAGATATTCCGAATGTAAATACCATTATTATAAACAATGCACATCAATTTGGATTAAGTGATTTGCATCAATTAAGAGGAAGGGTAGGGCGAAGTAATAAAAAAGCATTTCTGTTATTTATTGGCACCTCCCATGAGTACCCTGCCCGATGATTCTAGAAAAAGATTACAAACCTTAGAGCAGTTTAGCGAGCTGGGTAGCGGGTTTCAGATAGCCATGCGCGATTTAGATATTCGTGGGGCCGGTAATTTATTAGGGGGAGAACAGAGTGGGTTTATGGCTGAAATTGGTTTTGAAATGTACCAGAAAATTTTAGCAGAAGCCGTGCGCGAATTAAAACGCTCCGACTTTAAAGAATTATTTGAAGAAGAAATTAGTAAGCAAGATGATTTTGTGCAAGACTGTACTATTGATACTGATTTGGAAATTATGATTCCAGATAGTTATGTAGAAAATATTGGAGAACGATTGTCCTTGTACACTAGAATGGATCAATCGGAGAATGATGAAGAGTTGGCCTTGATGCAAACAGAATTAGTAGATCGTTTTGGTCCGCTGCCTACTGCAGTGAATGATTTATTTATGACCATTCGTTGCAGACGAATTGCCATTTCATTAGGTTTTGAAAAAATGACTTTGAAAGATGAAACTTTAAGATGCTTTTTTGTCAACAGACCTGATTCGCCTTATTTTGAATCTGAGACTTTTAAACATTTACTAGACTATGCGCAAAAGAATATGAATAAAGCGCATTTCAAACAAGTGGGTAGAAGCTTTATTCTGATCATTAAAGAAGTGAAGTCGATGCAGCACTGCTATGCAACCTTAGAAAAAATACATATAGGAGTTTTCCCTGCGCAGGTTTAAATTTATTCCACCCCTTTCGCCAACAAAAAAGCCCTCTCGAATGAACGAAAGGGCTTTATAATGAGTTTGAAATTTACTCAGATTCTTTTAAACCAAGTTTACTAGAATCCTTTTTTAGCAACACCATCAGCGATTGCCTTAAGAGCATTTGTTTCGCTTAAAATGGCAGCCATTTTATTTCCTTTACCATCATTACCACCTGCCATATAACCGCCTCTTGCAGTTTTTGTGATGACAGCGTCATGCATTGGTACGTTTTTTTCTTTTGTTTTTAAGCAATACGCTTTAATCATTTTTGAAGTGTCCATTTTGTATAAATTTTAAAGTGAATATTTCTAATTGAAAGTAGGTTATTTATTGGGATTCATTTACGGAAAGGCTTGATTTTTTGTTAAAATGGCCAAAAAACGTATAAAATCAGGGGTTTAGGCATCAATTTTAGCGTATTTGGCATGAGTTTCAATGAATTCCCTTCTAGGCGCTACATCGTCACCCATCAGCATACTAAAGATACGATCGGCCTCTGCAGCACTCTCAATGGTTACTTGTTTCAGGGTTCTACGCGCTGGATCCATGGTGGTTTCCCATAATTGATCTGCGTTCATTTCTCCCAAACCTTTGTAACGTTGAATAGTAACTGCGTCTTCTTTACCACCGCCTAATTTAATCACCAAGGCTTTTCTTTGCTCTTCGCTGTAAGCATATTCTTGCTCCTTACCTCTTTTCACTAAGTATAAAGGAGGTTGAGCAATATAAACGTATCCGTTTTGAACAAGCTCGGTCATGTATCTGAAAATGAAAGTAAGAATAAGTGTAGCAATGTGAGATCCATCCACATCGGCATCGGTCATGATAATTAATTTATGATAACGAAGCTTTACAATGTTTAATGCTTTAGGATCTTCTGGTGTACCTACTGTTACGCCTAATGCAGTATACATATTTCTAATTTCCTCATTCTCGTAAATTTTATGCTCCATGGCTTTTTCTACGTTCAAGATTTTACCACGTAGTGGTAAAATAGCTTGATAGCCTCTGTCACGACCTTGCTTCGCTGTTCCGCCTGCAGAGTCTCCCTCGACTAAGTATAGTTCGCATCTTTCAGGATCTCTATCAGAACAATCGGCCAATTTACCAGGTAGGCCACCACCCGTAAGTACCGTCTTGCGTTGTACCATGTCACGTGCTTTTTTCGCTGCTACACGCGCTTGGGCTGCTAAAATAATTTTTGAGATTACATACTTAGCTTCCTTCGGGTTCTCTTCTAAATAAGCTTCTAATACGCGAGAAACGGTAGTTTGTACTACACCACTCACTTCACTATTACCTAATTTAGTTTTTGTTTGCCCTTCAAATTGAGGTTCTGGTACTTTTACAGAAATAATCGCACTTAAACCTTCTCTGAAATCATCTCCTTCAACAGTGACTTTAGCTCTTTCAAATAAACCTTCTTTATCGCCATAACTTTTGAACACACGCGTAAGTGCTGTTCTAAAACCAGTTACGTGCGTACCCCCTTCAATGGTATTGATATTGTTTACGTAAGAGAAAATGTTTTCTTTAAAATCGTCGTTATAGGTTAAGGCTACTTCTACCATTACATTAGAAGCCTCGTCTAAACCTTCTACATACAAAGGTTGAGCAGATAATGGGATTTCTATTTCCGTTTTTATCTAACATTTGTACAAACTCCACAATACCACCTTCGCTATAAAAATTCTTGGTATAAAAATCTCCTGTTTCGTCTATTCTCTCTTAAGTCGGTTGATGGTGATGCTAATTCTTTTATTCAAATAAGAAAGTTCACGTAAACGACTTTCTAAAATTTCTCTCTTATACACCGACTCTTGGAAGATGGTTAAATCAGGCCAGAAGTGCACACGGGTTCCCGTTTTATCACTAGTACCAATTTCTCTTACTGCATATTGAGGTGCACCGATGGCATATTCTTGTTCAAATATTTTTCCTTCTCTTTCAACCGTCACTAATAATTTTTTACTAAGTGCATTCACACAACTTACGCCTACTCCGTGCAAACCACCCGAAACCTTGTAGGTGTTTTTATCAAATTTACCGCCCGCGTGTAAAACAGTCATAACTACTTCCAAGGCAGAGCGCTTCTCTTTGGTATGCATGGCTGTGGGAATACCACGACCATTGTCTTGAACGCTGATAGAGTTGTCCTCGTGAATATTCACCTCGATATGTGAGCAATAGCCCGCCAAAGCCTCATCGATAGAGTTATCGACTACTTCATACACCAAATGGTGTAAGTCCTTTAGAGCCTACATCTCCAATGTACATGGCAGGTCTTTTTCGAACGGCTTCCAAGCCCTCTAAAACCTGGATACTGTCGGCACCATAATTCTTATTTTCTGCTGATTCGCTTGACTGTAAATCGTCTGGACATAATTGTAATAAAATTTGTTTGTTTTTCGATGCATTCCGAATGCATACAAACTTAAGATAATTAAGGGTTTAAAGCCTGTTTTAGGCTCGATTTAGTTATCCCCATTTTAGGCATTTTGTGAATAGTTTTTTTACCTAAAAACAGGGCGTTTTTTATGTCATTTTTGGGTCAGATTTTGAGGCTAAATAGTTCCTTTAGGCTTTATGCCTTAATTTTGTAGAAATGACACAGGTACAAGAACTCTTAATGCATGAAAATACAGCCCCTAGTTTTAGTGGGATGGCCTTGCTATACAGCAAGGAGCAGCACATACCTGGTTCTACCCAATATCAAATTAAAAGGTATATGGCGCAGGAGGCTTGGGGTGCAGAAGATACCGGCATGTTTGTCTACCACTATAATGCCCAAAAGCCCAAGGAAAATTATTTAGAATTAAGGTTTTGTATTTCTGGAAATAGATACTGTGACAATAAGGTTTGTGGGGGTTGTAATCAATTGCCTACTTCGGATTGTATGGGTCCGATGAGAACAGTGGACGTTTTTTCTTTTCATTTTACGGCTACTTTTTTACATCAGTTTGTGCATAATGTAAAAACAAATAATAAGAAAGATGAGTTGCTTGCTTTTAAACATACAGACAATTTTACTAAAACATTTACACTAAATGTGAAGAAGCGAATTACGCTAGATGCCTTATTGAATCATAGTTACAGCGGTTCTTTAGAAAATATTTTTGTGAATGCAAAAATTCATGAACTCTTGGTATATAGCTTAGAAAGCATCATCGATGAAAAAGAAGTAGTGTTTACTTGTAAGTTTTTAGCAGATGATAGAGGTAAGGAAAGTATCTTTCAAGCGCGTGAATTTTTATTACAACATATTGGCGATCCTATTACCATTAAAGAGTTAAGCCGTAAAGTAGCCATGAACGAATGCTACTTAAAGAAAGGCTTTAAAGAAGTCTACGGCACTACAATATTTGATTTCTATCAACAACAAAGAATGGAGCACGCTAAGTACTTACTGTATGAAAAATCATTAAGCGTAACGGACGTTTCAGCACTACTTGGTTATTCTTCTATCTCGCATTTTTCTGCTGCTTTTAAAAAGCATACTGGCTTAAAGCCTTGCGAGTTATTGAACTAATCTATTGAATTGAAGTTCAAGTATCATTTATTTTTTCTTCCCGTTTTTTAGTTATTTTTATTCTCTAAACATTTTACCATGCGTAATGTATTTGCCATAGCTATCGTATTATTTTGCAGTTCTTGTATTAACCAAAGAGTGGACTTAATTGTGCATCATGCACAAATTTATACAGTCAATAATGAGTTTACAATGGCAGAGGCCATGGCTATACAAGACGGTAAAATTGTAGCTATTGGAACCAATGATGCTATTTTAAAAGAGTATCAATCCGATTCAATAGTGAATGCAAACAATGCTATTATATACCCAGGCTTCATAGATGCGCATGCGCATTTTTTAGGATATGGTCAGTCCTTGTATGCGGTTGATTTAATGTTTGTACCTAGTTGGGAAGAAGCCATTGAAAGAGTGAAAGCCTTTGCTGTAAAGCATCCTGGTAAAGGTTGGATTAGAGGAAGGGGTTGGGATCAGAACCGTTTTGCGGGAAAACAGTTTCCTACCAATGCGGAGTTAAATATTTTATTTCCAGATAGACCTGTGATTTTAGAAAGAGTAGATGGTCATGCAAGTATTGCCAATGATTATGCTTTAGCACTAGCAGGTGTGAAGGCAGGACAAACTATTGAAGGAGGTCAGTTCACTGTGCAGAACGGAAAATTAACAGGTTTGTTAATTGACAATGCAGTAGGGGTGATAGAAAGAAAAGTACCTGAAAACACCAAAGAAGATTATAAAAATTGGTTGACTGCTGCGCAGCAAAATTGTTTTGCAACAGGCTTAACCACTATTACCGATTGCGGTTTAAGCCCAGAGGATATTGATTATGTAGATGCCTTGCAAAAATCCAATGATTTAAAAATGCGTTTGTATGTAATGCTAAGTGATAAGCCTAGCACCTATACTTCAAAATATTTTACGCAGGGCGGTTATGAAACCGATAGGCTATCGGTGAAAGGCATTAAAGTATATGGAGATGGTGCACTTGGTTCAAGAGGAGCCGCCTTGTTGGCGCATTATACCGATAAGCCAGGCTGGGGTGGGTTCTTATTAAGTAGTCCTGCGCATTTTGATAGCATTGCCGCTAAATTAATCAACACCGATTTTCAAATGTGTACCCATGCGATTGGAGATAGTGCGAACAGAGTGGTATTGAAAGTATATGAAAAATATTTAAAAGGAAAGAATGATAAAAGATGGAGAATAGAGCATGCGCAAATTTTAAATCCAGCTGATTTTCATTATTTCGCAGAGAATAGTATTATACCTTCTGTGCAACCTACACATGCCACTAGCGATATGTATTGGGCAGGAGATAGATTAGGTGCAGAGAGATTAAAAGGAGGTTATGCATTCAAGCAATTATTAGAACAAAATAATTGGTTGCCCCTAGGTACCGATTTTCCTGTAGAAGAAATTAATCCTTTTAAAACATTTTTAGCAGCCGTAGCAAGACAAGATAGCAAAGGTTTTCCTGCAGGTGGCTTTCAAATGGAGAACGCCTTAACGCGTGAACAAACTCATTCGTGGTATGACCATTTGGGCAGCTAAAGCAAATAGAATGGAGAAGCAAGTAGGTAGTATTGAAATAGGGAAGAAGGCCGACTTTATCATTTTAGATAAAGACTTAATGAAAGTATCTACCGATAGTATTCTGCAAGTAAAAGTATTGAAGACTTATTTGAATGGCGAAAGAGTTTTCTAATAGTTCATTTGTAAATATTATATTTCATCCTGCGCTTTCAAGAGAATAAATACCTATTTCTCACTCTCGATCGCTGCGCTCAAAGTTCGTTCGAAATAGTATTAATTCTCTTTTTCGCACAGATCTAAATTAAAAAGTTCATCAGTGAATATTGTATTTCACTCCTGAACATCGAGACATAGCGTAAAGAAATTTGTAAATTCTAACGTTGAAAAAGTCAGCATGTTTGAGCACGAAGTGCGAGTTCTGACTTTTAGTTAGAATTTATGAATTTTAGCGTCATGGCGAGCCGAGAAGGATGAAATATAATATTACAGATGAACCCTTCTAACTACAAACCGACCATGTCTTTAGGAATCACCCATGCATCAAACTCTTCAGGCGTTACATATCCTAATTTCACAGCCATTTCTTTTAAGGTAGTTCCTTCTTTATGTGCTTTTTGTGCAATTTCAGCAGCTTTGTAATAACCAATTTTAGTATTCAGTGCAGTCACTAACATTAAGCTATTGTTTACATGTTTATTAATGTTGGCTTCAATAGGTGCTAATCCTACAGCACATTTTTCATTAAAACTTACGCAACCATCGCCTATTAAACGTGCACTGTGTAAGAAATTATAAATCATTACGGGCTTGAATACATTCAATTCAAAATGTCCCATAGAACCACCAATATTAATAGCCACATCATTGCCCATTACTTGTGCAGCAATCATGGTTAAGGCTTCAGATTGTGTAGGGTTTACTTTGCCTGGCATGATAGAAGAGCCTGGTTCATTGTCTGGAATAAAAATTTCTCCAATACCGCTGCGTGGTCCTGAAGATAACATACGCACATCGTTGGCAATTTTCATTAAACTTACTGCCACTGTTTTTAAAGCGCCATGTGCTTCCACAATAGCGTCGTGTGCAGCCAATGCCTCAAATTTATTTTCAGCAGTAATAAAAGGAAGGCCAGTTAACTTTGCAATATGCTTTGCTACATTTACTGAATAATCTTTAGGTGTATTAATACCTGTTCCAACTGCAGTACCTCCTAAGGCTAATTCACTTATATGTGCTAATGTATTATGAATAGCTTTTAAGCCATGACTTAATTGACTTACATAACCAGATAATTTCTTGGCCTAATGTTAAAGGGGTAGCATCCATAAAATGGGTACGACCTATTTTAACAATATGCATAAACTCATTGCTCTTCGCTTCTAATGTATTTTTTAAAGCAGTAATACCAGGAATAGTGGTGCCTGTTAAAATTTGATAGGCTGCAATATGCATGGCCGTTGGGAAGGTATCGTTAGAAGATTGCGATTTATTTACATCGTCGTTAGGGTGTAAGAACTTTTCTTTATCGCTTAAGCTTCCACCTTTAATTACATGGGCACGGTAAGCAATGACTTCATTTAAATTCATATTGCTCTGTGTACCACTTCCTGTTTGCCAAACTACTAAAGGAAATTGATCGTCTAATTTGCCTGCAATAATTTCATCACAAACTTGACCAATTAAATCACGATTTTTCTTTAGGTAAAACACCTGCATCCATATTAGTTAAGAGCAGCTGCTTTTTTTAAATAGGCGAATGCTTTAATAATTTCTTTAGGCATTCTATTGATATCCTGTGCAATTTTAAAATTGTCAATACTTCTTTGTGTTTGAGCACCCCAATAAACATTGGCAGGTACTTTCACTTCACCCATCGTATCTTTCTCAATTCTGTATTCCATACTGTTATTTTTTCTATCGCAAAGGTACTAAACTGCAGATATAATTAATTATGTCAATAAGGGAAATTAATTCAAGTAAATAGAGGAAATTAATTCCCTTTGAATTCAGGCTTTCTTTTCTCTATAAATGCTAGTAATACCTTCTTTCGCATCATGGGTAGTAAAGCATTCACCAAATAATTTAGCTTCCAGATCGTATCCATTTTCTGCTTCGTTCCAAGCAGCATTCACTGCCTTAATGGAATTGCCTACAGACTTAGGTGCCTTTTCATGCACTACTCTTAAGATAGAGAAGGCTTTATCTAATAATTCAGTTTGAGGTACTACATAGTTTACCAATCCATAATTCATGGCTTGGGTAGCATTAATGGTTTTACCCGTAATCACTAATTCCATGGCTCTTCCTTTACCCACTCTTTGAGTCAATCTTTGTGAGCCACCATATCCTACCATAATACCCAAGTTTACTTCTGGTTGTCCAAATACTGCACTTTCAGAAGCAATAATAAAATGACAAGCCATGGCTAATTCACAACCACCGCCTAATGCAAATCCATTCACACAAGCAATCACTGGTTTAGGAGAATGTTCTATTTTAAAAAATACATCTTGTCCTCTTTTAGCAAGGGCAGTAGCATCTTCTTTTGATAAAGATTCAAATTCTTTTACATCGGCGCCGGCTACAAAACTTTTTAAACCCGCACCCGTTATCACTACACTTTTAATTTCAGGAAATTTATACACACGGTCCATAACCGCATCTAAGTCTTTCATTACTTGTTGATTCAATGCGTTTAATTTGTCGGGACGATTAATGGTAATGATCAAAGTATGATCTTCCATTTTTGTAAACAAAGTTTGGAATGATGACATATAGTTGCAATTTATGAAATTAAAAAAGCAGGTTACTTATGATTTGCGGCGACCCAATCTTTTATATAGCTAGCAATATCGGCAGTGTTGGTTCCAGGAGCAAACAAAGTGCCAATACCCATTTCTCGAAGTGTAATACTGTCTTGTTCTGGAATAATACCACCTCCCGTTAATAAAACATTGGTCAAACCTTTTTCTTGCATGAGTTGATACACTTTTGGAAACACGGTCATGTGTGCGCCAGAAAGAATACTAATACCAATGGCGTCTACATCTTCTTGTAGGGCAGCCTGCACGACCATCTCAGGGCTTTGACGAAGACCCGTATAAATAACTTCCATACCCGCATCACGAAGCGCCGTGGCAATTATTTTTGCTCCACGATCATGTCCGTCTAGTCCAACTTTAGCTACTAATACTCTAATGGGTTTCATTACTATTAAATTACATTATTTTCCTGAAATTAATCGCAAACTATGTTCAATTCTTGCGTTCGTATCAGAAAGTTCAATTGATTCAATGATCTCAAATACACCTGGTCCAAATTTACCACCCACTAGCATAATCCTAAGGGGTAGTAATAAATCACCTGGTTTTATTTCATGTGCAGTGGCTAATTCTTTAAAATCTGCTTCAAGGTTTGCTGCTGGTAATGTTTTGATACCTTCTGCAATTTTTTGAGCATATGTATTTACTAATGCATCAAAGAAGCGCTGCTTTTTATCTTCCCATTTAGGCAAGATAGCTGCTGTGTCAATACTGGTAGGTGCTGCAAAAAAGAAATGACTTTGCGCTATAAAGTCGGCAAGTAAATGACAACGGTCTTTTACCAGTCCAATGACTTTTGCTAAATAAGGTGCTTCGTGTACTTCAATTTTTGCGGCTTCTAAAAAGGGTTGAAGTAATTCTGCCAATATTTTATTGTCTGTTCTTTTTATCCATTCTTGATTGAACCATTTTGCTTTTTCATAATCAAATTTCGCACCGCCTTTATGTACTCTTTCAATATCAAAACTTGCAATTAATTCATTTAAGCTAAATATTTCTTTATATGTTCCATCGTTCCAACCTAATAAGGCTAAAAAATTTATAAAGGCTTCAGGTAAAAATCCTTTTTCTTTAAAACCAACAGTGGTTTCCTTCGTGATAGGGTCGCTCCAATCCATCGCAAAAACAGGAAAGCCTAAACGCTCTCCATCACGCTTACTTAATTTACCACTACCTTCTGGTTTCAATATTAAAGGTAAATGCGCCCACTTAGGCATTTTATCTATTCCAAATAAATATTTCCATAATAATATATGTACTGGCGCACTGGGTAGCCACTCTTCACCTCTAAATGCATGGGTAATTTTCATTAAATAATCATCCACCACTACTGCTAAATGATAAGTGGGCATGCCATCTGCTTTTAATAAAACTTTATCATCCACAGTGCTTACATCAAAACGTACTTCACCTCTAATCATATCTGAAAAAACCACTTCTTCTTCATCGGGTACTTTTATTCGAATAACATGAGGGGTTCCTTTTTTTAATAATTCAGTTACTTCATTTTCGCTTAATGAAATAGAGTTTTTCATTTCCATTCTATGGGCGCGACTGTATTGAAAATTAGGTACCTGTTTTCTTTTCTCCTCTAAATCTTCAGGGGTATCAAATGCATAGTAAGCAAAACCTTTTTCCATTAATATTTGTGCATATTGAGCATAAGTGGCTTTGCGCTCACTTTGTCTATAAGGTCCATAAGCGCCACCGTGCACTGTGCTTTCGTCTGGGGTTAGTCCACACCAGTTCAATGTGTCTATAATATATTGCTCAGCGCCGGGTACAAATCGAGATTGATCGGTGTCTTCTATTCTTAAAATAAATTCCCCACCATGATGCTTTGCAAATAAATAATTGAATAAAACTGTCCTTACCCCACCTAAGTGAAGGCCTCCTGTGGGGGAGGGTGCAAACCTTACTCTAACCTTTGAATCCATGCTCTTTTTTATTTATACAAAGATAATATTCAAATGGGCAAAAGAACTATTTATCTTTGGGTATGTATTTAGTAAAAACACCTTTTTGGCTGAGGGCCTTTTATTCCTCTTGTACTTGGAAAATGCCTGGTACTGAAAAGGTAATTTATTTAAGTTTTGATGATGGCCCGCATGCAGAGGCCACCCCTTTTGTTTTAGCAGAATTAAAAAAGTACAATGCCAAGGCCAGCTTTTTTTGTATTGGTAAAAATGTAGCAGTCCATCCAAATTTATACGATCAAATTATGCAGGAAGGTCATACTGTGGGTAACCATACCTATGATCATGTAAATGGATGGAAAACAGATACCAATAATTATTTAGAAAATATAAAAATGGCGGGATCATTGATTGAGTCTAATTTATTTCGCCCACCTTATGGAAGAATAACTCGATCACAGATACATAAAATAAAAGCAGATAAAAATTTACCACAAGAAATTATTATGTGGGATGTTTTAAGTGGAGATTTTGATTTGACTTTATCTGCCGAAGCTTGCACTAAAAACGTCATTAAAAATACAAGCGCAGGATCTATTGTTGTTTTTCATGATAGCGCTAAGGCCTTTGAAAGATTAAAAATAGCATTACCAGCTGTGCTTGCTCATTTTAGTAATTTGGGCTATTCTTTTAAAGCAATTGCTTGTAAATAATAAAGCAAAAAAGTAATAAAGCATTAAAGCAAAAAAAAGGCCAAGGTGGAAACCCCAGCCGTATAATCCGTACCCTATAAAAAACAAAGTTTACTGTCTGTACTAATAAGACCATTGTTGTCTACATAGCTAAAACGACATATTATAGGGTTTATTATGTAATGAGTAAAAAATAGTGTTTTTTTGTAGTCTAAGCAACCCCTTTGAGACCTATGAGATTTATTGATACACATGCCCACCTTTATTCAACGCCCCTTAAAGAAAATATAGAGGGGATTATGAAAAATGCGATGGATAATGGTATTGATACTATTATTATGCCTGCTATTGATAGCAGTACTTTAGATGCTATGTTTGAAGTGGAAGCAAGCTATCCTAAAAATTGTATGGCCATGATGGGATTGCATCCTTGCTCTGTGAAAGAAAATGTAAAAGAAGAATTAGCCATTATAGAAACGCAATTACAAAAAAGAAAATTTATAGCCATTGGGGAGATAGGTCTTGATTATTATTGGGATAAAACATTTACAGCTCAGCAAATGTTAGCTTTTGAAAAACAAATGCACTGGGCCTTGGAGTATAAATTACCCATTGTAATTCATACGCGTAATGCCATGGGTGAAACCATTGAAGCAGTAAAGCCTTTTGCTAAAAAAGGATTGCGTGGAATTTTTCATTGCTTTAGTGGAAGCAGGGAATCGGCTGAACAAATTATTTCTATGGATTTTCATTTAGGTTTAGGCGGGGTACTTACTTATAAAAACGCAGGAGTGGCAGAAGCCATTAAAGATATACCAATGCAGTGGTTGGTCTTAGAAACCGATGCACCTTATTTATCTCCTGTGCCTTATCGTGGAAAAACGAATGAGCCATCTTATATGATACAAGTGGCCATGAAATTAGCAGAACTAAAAAACTTGCCACTGCATGAAATTGCAGCAATAACAACAAGCAATGCGGAAAAGCTATTTGGATTGGGTAATTCCTAAAACACCAATTATTTATTTTACATTTGCAATCCTAATAGAGAGGTGTCCGAGTGGTTTAAGGAGCACGCTTGGAAAGCGTGTATACGGCAACGTATCGAGGGTTCGAATCCCTTCCTCTCTGCAAAGCCTGTCACGAAACTGATAGGCTTTTTTAATGCTCTTTTCTATTATGATCCATCCGCTCATTGTATTCCAATGGCTCGTTTTTCCAATTCCTATTATAAGAAACAAACCAGCCCAACCAAATAGACCTTGATAAACGCATCAGTATGGGTTGAATAAATAGAATTGTTATAATAGCAGTGCCCATCCAATAAAAAATTCTATTATCGTCTAAATCAAATGTCATTCCTATTAAAACCTTCCATGCAACAAATGTGGAAACAAAATAGGCAACAGTTAATGCATAACTCACATAACCCGTACCATAATAAAACCCAACTTCAATTTCGGTTTGCTGACCACATACTGGACAGTGTTCATGCATTTTTGTAATATTGGATAGATCGTAGGGGTTGGAGCCAGTGAAAAGCTTACCTTCTCTACATCTTGGACACTTATTGGTGATGGTGCTGTACAGGTAGCTATTTTTCATGCCGCAAAGATACCATAAATTAAGGAGCTATCAGTTGCTCCATTTGTATTCCTCTAGAACCTTTAATGAGAAAGGTATAACCCTTCAACTGTTGAGCTTGCAACCAGGCTTTAGCTTCTATAACAGTATCAAAATATAGGTAGTTATGATCACATGGTTTAAACTCCGAACCAACAAGTAGTACATTTTCCCAATTCGTTTGTTTCAATTGATCAATTAGCATCTGATGTTCCATTAAAGTATCGGCGCCTAATTCTCTCATCCCGCCCAAACAAACCATTTTATTTTGCTTATTCATTTTGGAAAAATTCTCCACTGCTAATTTCATACTAGATGGGTTTGCATTGTAAGCATCTAAAATTACTTCGTTATTCTTCCAATTCAATAACTGTGAACGACTATTGGTTGGGATATAATTTTCAATCGCTGACTTTATTTTATCATTGGGCACTTTAAAGTGTTGACCAATGGCAACAGCAGCAAGTACATTGGGTAAATTATAATTGCCCACTAAATGTGTTTGTATGGAATCAATTTCAATGCCTTTTTTTATTTGCACAGTTAACATGCCGTTTTGATCAATGGCGTCTGCTTGAATTTGTCCATGCTCTTCTCCATATCCAATAATATGGGCAATGCCTTGCGCCATCTTTACTAAGTAGTCAAAATCTTGCATCAAAAATACAGTGCCTTTGTGGGCGCTTAAATAATCGAATAATTCTCCTTTGCCTCTTCTCACACCTTCTTCAGAACCAAAGCCTTCTAAATGTGCTTTACCACAATTAGTGATCATGCCATGCGTGGGTAAAGTATAACTGCAATAAGATTCAATTTCTTTTAAATGATTCGCGCCCATTTCAATAATAGCAAATTGCGCATCTTGTTGTATGCTTAGTAGGGTAAGGGGTACGCCAATATGATTGTTTAAATTTCCTTTAGTGGTGTATATAGTATAATGACTGCTTAATACGGCAGCCACTAATTCTTTAGTAGTTGTTTTTCCATTACTACCCGTAATGGCTATAAAAGGAATGTTAAATTGTTCACGGTGAAATTTTGCAAGTGCTTGCAAAGAACTTAAAACATCTTCTACTAATAATATTTGCTTTTGTAAATGCGCGCTTGCGTCTACCGCTTCATCCACAATGGCATAAGCGGCTCCTTGTTCTAATGCTTGAAGGGCAAATTCATTTCCATTAAAATTGGGTCCTTTGAGTGCAAAATATAAATCGCCTTTTTTTAATTGACGCGTATCGGTTTGTACTTGTGAATATGATTTATATATTTCATATAAATCGGAAATTGAAATAGGAGAACTTGATGCGCTAGACTGCTTCATAAGGTAGCAGGTTTAACTATTAATATCAGTTAATAAGCAGGTGGCCATGGCTACTAAGCCTTCTTCTCTTCCAGTGAAACCCATTGTTTCAGTAGTGGTAGCTTTAATAGAAATATCTTTATCTCCAATATGTAATATGCTCGCAATACACTCTTGCATGGCAATTACATAGGGTTTAATTTTTGGTGCTTCTAAACATAAAGTGGCATCTATGTTTACAATTTTATAACCTTTCTCTGTAATTAAATCGTAAGTTTTTTGAAGTAAAATTTTACTATCAATATTTTTATAAGCAGCATCGGTGTCAGGAAAATGTGTACCAATATCACCTAAGCTTAAAGCACCTAATAAGGCGTCACAAATAGCATGTAATAAAACATCTGCATCGCTATGTCCTAAAGCGCCTTTTGTATGTGGAATTTTAATACCGCCAATGAATAGGTCTCGGCCTTCTACTAATTGATGAAAATCGATACCAGATCCAATACGTAGTTTCATCTATTTAATTATTTAAAATATTCTTTTCCACCAAGGCTTCTTGTCAATCTCAGCGCCAGTGTTGTCTATACCAAAAGCAGAAATGGCACATCTAAATCCAATGGTGCTATTTGATTTATCTTGATCTAGAAATCTCCTAGTGCCAGGGTTCAACCAGTAAGGACGGTCTTTCCAGCTACCTCCTTTAAATACCCTTGATTTATTAGAGATTAAAGTATTGCCTCCAGTTTCATAGCTAGAAATATTGCTATCATCTCCATCTAAAACATCATTACCACGATAAGGATTAATATCATCCATGTCTACATTATTCATAGGTCGGTAAATATCTGCTACCCACTCGTTCACATTACCACTAATATTATACAGGCCCATGCTATTTTGTAAAAAGGTATTTACTTTACCAGGAAAGCCTGAGCCATCATTTGCATAACCCACCATGCCCATATAGTCTCCGCTACCGTTTTTAAAATTGGCTTTAAACATTCCTTCATTGCCAGTCTTTTTCGAAGTTCTAATGCCATCATTTCCATTATTTACCCATGGGAAGGCGCCGTCTGCGGTGACTATGCTAGAATTGGGGCGGCTTGAATTAGGACCGCTTCGAGGGTTTGTCATTATTTGAATTATTAGCTTGAGAAGCTTGCTTTGCTGCATATTCCCATTCTGCTTCTGTAGGTAATCTAAAGTCTGGGATCATAATAAAATCTTCTAAATTCCTTCCTCTATTCACAGTAGTAACGGTGGAAGAATTACCTGATCCTTTACTTGAATCATTTGAATTCATATCAATACCCATTCTTCCTATATAAGGATTTTTTGGATCGATCAATTTATATTTGATTAAGGTATTTTCATTGGCTCTATCTGTTCTCCATCTGCAATAATTATTAGCTTGTTCCCAGGTAACACCTACTACAGGATAATCGTTAAAGGCGTTGGATCTAAAATAACCTTCCACCATGGGGTCATTATAAGAAAGTGCTGTTTTCCAAACACTTGTATCTGGAAGTGCAGCTCTTACAATAGAATCTCTTCCTATTGGAATGAAAATTTTCTTAAGCCAATTAATATAGGTTCTATATTTTTTATTGCTTACTTCATATTTGTCAATTCTAAAAGAACTCACTGTGACTCTTCTTAGGTTGTTGTTCCATTCGCCCATAATGCTCTCTTGGTTCATGCCCATTGCAAAAGTGCCCCCGCGCATAAGCACAGTTTCGGCATAGGGGTCGTCTTTGGCTGCCAATACAACAGCATTAGAAACGGGTTTATTTTCATTGCTAGATAATATACTAGGTCCTATTAAAAGGACGGCAAAAAACAATAAAATACTATTAATAAAATTCATCGCTATAAATTATTCAAAAATGGGATTAAATGATACTGCGAATATACTTTGTTTTTTAATCAATTATTCAGATAGAACTATATTGTTCTGTTACTAAAACCCTAATTTTAGTATATGAGAAGGGGCGTTTTTATCGTTTTTTTGGGTTTTATGTTTTCTCCTTACTTTTTAGGGGCTCAAAATGCTGCATTTAATACTGGTAAATGGGCTAAAATAGCTATTGCCAAACAAGGTATTTATCAAATTACAGGCGCTCAGTTAAAGACTTTAGGTTTTCCTTTGCCTATTGCTTCCACAGAACTACAATTATTTAATTATAATCTTAGTCAGCTCACGGAAAAAGTGATGGCTACTGTCTCAACAGCTTTAACAGAAAATACCATTCAGGTTTTTGACGGAGGCGATAATCAAATTGATGAAAAAGATTATGTTTTATTTTATGCCGAGGGTGCTGTTG
Source organism: Chitinophagales bacterium (assembly GCA_964203405.1). GTDB lineage: Bacteria > Bacteroidota > Bacteroidia > Chitinophagales > Chitinophagaceae > Sediminibacterium. The sequence goes on along the minus strand of CAXNLL010000002.1, from coordinate 51,047 downwards.
GGTGGAAACAAGATGCATCAACATTTATACCCACTCATTATAAAAACACAAGTCATGATTCTGTTTTTTATTTTATAAGCATTGGACTCAATGGAAAAAGAATGAGTACAATGGATAAGCTCAATACATCTGCTCAAATAGTAGATCAATATGACGAAAGATGGCTTATAGAAGTAGATAGTCTTTCAATTTTAAATAGTGGAAAATTATTGTTAGGACCAGCTATGGGACAGGGTTTGGGTAAGCAAGCAAAATTATCTTATCCAATTAATATAAATGGTTTAGTGCTCTCTGCTCCAATGAAAATAGTTAGTAGATATGCGGCCACTACTTATAAAAACCCGGCTTATTTTAATTTTAGTATTAATGACAATGCCATTAAGACAACAGCGGTAGCGCCTATCAGTGGATTGTTATATGACGAGTCTGCTAATATTAGTTTGGATAGTTTTACTTATTCTTTAAACTCGACAACAAATTTAGCTAGCACCGCTTATGTAAATATTAGTTTTCAATCAGATAATGCAGCGGCTGCTGGTTGGATAGACTATTTAGAATTATCTGCTAAAAGAAAATTAGGTTTTTGGGGCACTGGTAGTTTTGGATTTAGAAATATAGCAACTGCTGTAAAAGGAAATTTACTGCAGTATCAAATTCAAAATGGAGATGCTAGTACTGAGGTATGGGAGGTGACAAATCCAGCATCCCCTAGAAAAATTTCTACTGATTTTTCCACTAATGGCTTAGTTAGTTTTCTGCACCAAGCCGATACCTTGCATGAATTTTTCGCTGTCAAGCAACAAGGCTATGAAGTTCCCAGTTTACTAGGACCCATGCCAAACCAAAATTTGGTGGGTATGAATGTGCCAGACTATTTAATAGTTTCAGCACCTAATTATTTAAATGCTGCTAAAAAATTACAAAATTATCATGCCACTGTCAATGGTTTAAAAACAGAGCTTGTAAATGTGAATGAAATATTCAATGAATTTTCGGGAGGCCAACCCAGCCCCATTGCCATTCGAAATTTTATAAAATATTTATTGAATAAGGCCGCCACCAATAAACTAGCAGCCCCTCGTTATTTATTGTTATTTGGCATTGCCAATTTTAATAGTAGAAACTACAATAGCGCTTCACAAATTCCCGTATTTGAATCTGCAGCTTCAACGGGTGTGCTTACCAGTTATCCTTCCGATGATTTTTATAGTATTCAAGCCGACAATGATGATATTAATAATTTTACGCAAATAAAAAAATTGGCTATAGCAACTGGAAGACTGCCTGTAAGAAATACTGCAGAGGCCGATACAGTCGTTGAAAAAATAATTAATTATCAAAAAAATTTAAATGGAGGGGCTTGGAAAAATAAAATTACTTGGGTGGCGGACGATGGTGATTATAATTTGCATTTAGAAGATGCAGAAGCTATTTCAACTCATTTGCAACAAAAAAAATCAAGCTGGAATCAAAAGAAAATTTATTTAGACCTTTATGCTGCCACTAAAAATATTGCAGGCAATACTTATCCATTAGTGAATAGTGAAATTGTACAAACCGTCAATGAGGGCAGTTTAATTTTAAATTATACAGGGCATGGCAACTTTGCAAGATTAGCAGAAGAAGCGGTCATCAGTCAAACAGATGTATTACAATGGAATAATGCTACTAAATTACCCTTAATGATTACGGCTTCTTGTGATTTTGCGCCTTATGATCAGCCTCAGTTAAGCCCTTTTGGATTCGACGCACTAATGAAAAACAGTAAGGGGGTGATTGGGCTAGTAGCCGCTAGCAGACTGGTTTTTGCCTATAGTAATAAACAAATCAACGATCATTTTGTACAACAATTATTGGTGCCTGATTCCTTAGGCAATTTTTTAACAATAGGAGAGGCATTGCAAAGAGCAAAAATACAAGCCTGGTCGGCAGGGGAAGATCGAATGAATGCTTTTAAGTTTAGTTTATTGGGAGATCCTGCTATGCGTTTATCGTTGCCTAAATATGAAATAGGTATTATAAGTTTGAATCAAAAAACTTTTACTGGAAAAGATACCTTACTAGCAGGTAATAAATATACGCTCAAGGGTGCTGTCAATAATAAGGGGGTCTTGCAAAGTAATTTTAATGGACTACTTGATTTTGTTTTATATGATGCAATCACTAATAAAAAAACTTTAGCGAATGCAGGCACAAGTAGGGTGACCACAGTAGCCATGCAAGAAAATATTTTATTTAAAGGAAAGGTAACGGTAACGAAGGGAAATTTTACAGTAGATTTTTTATTACCTAAAGAAGTAAGCTTGCAAAAGAATTTAAAAATACAAATGACTGCTTATAATGAACTATCGGATGCGATGGGTGTCTATGATAGTTTAATAGCAATTGATGCGGGTGGTGTTTTAATGAATGATAATCAAGGCCCTGATGTAAAAATATTTTTAAACGATAGTAATTTTGTAGCCGGTGGATGGGCCGCTGCAAGGTCTAATTTAATTTTACATTTGACAGATAGTGGAGGCATTCAAACTTCTGGTAATGCTTTAGGACATGATTTGGTCTTAGTCATAGACAATGATTATAAAAATACCGTAGTGCTTAATAATTATTTTGTGGCCGATGTAGATAGCTATCAAAAAGGAAAACTTAATTTTGCTTTACCTTTTTTAGCAGAAGGTAAACATACTATTATGGTTAAAGTATGGGATTTATTAGGCAACTCTAGCACCAAAATTTTAGACTTTGAGGTTCCGGCATCGGATATTGTAAATGTAAAAAACTTATATAATTACCCCAATCCATTTCAGTAACTATACCCAATTTAGTTTTGAGCTAAATAAATTGGGCAGCCCTGTAGAAATTTCTCTAAGTATATACAATAGTATGGGCAATTTGCTTTTCACCAAACCATTGAGCGGTTCCTATAAAGCCAATAGGGTAGTGGCTAATTGGGACGGCACTGGTATTGGGTCTGCGCAAATACAAGCCGGGGTTTATTATTATAGATTAACTATTCAAGACGGAACAGGCACTCGTATTTTAACCAATAAGCTTGTAAAATTTTAAAGATTCCACTCAATCTATTTTGTATCTTTACTTTACAATAGTAGTAATTCTGAAATCTTATGAATAGTTGTAGATATAGTAGCCTTTTTTTATTTATTGCATTGACTTCTATGAGTCAGGTGACAAATGCGCAACTCAATCCCATTAGAATTCAAAGTACAGCTGTTCCTTTTATGTTAATTTCTCCCGATGCACGTTCTGGCGGTATGGGAAATTTATCTTTAGCGATGTCACCTGAAGCCAATGACCTTTTTGGTAATACGGCTAAGCTTCCTTACTTAAATGAAGGCAGAAGTTTTTTAATTAACTATACACCTTGGTTAAAAGATTTAGGATTAAACGATGTGTATTTGGCCAGTGCAGGATTTTATAAAAAATTAGATGATAAGAGCAGTATCAACAGTTCTCTTCGTTTTTTTAGTTTAGGTAATATCGATTTTTCAGATGAAAATGGAAATATAAATTTACCCTCTCAAAGACCCTCTGAGTTTAGTTACGATTTTGGCTATAGTACTTTATTAACCGATAAGTTTAGTATGGGTGTTACCTTGCGTTATATTCATTCTAGATTGGTTTCAGGATCTTATGGGGGACTGGGCGTCAATTATCGAGCAGGTAATACATTATCGGGAGATATAAGTTTATTTTATAAACAAAACGAAGATATGCATGGCTTTCATGCAGGCTTATTGCTATCTAATTTAGGCGGTAAAATCAGTTACTCCAATGAAACAAAGAATAAATATTTTATTCCAGCCAATTTAGGTTTAGGAATAGGCTATTTAAATATAATTGATGCTGAAAATTCTATTGAGTTTGGTGTAGACGTAAACAGAATTATGGTCCCTGCGAATCCGGACAATTCTAATGCGGAATCGGTGAATCAGTACTTTTCACAATCGGTGGTTTCAAGTTGGTTCAATTCATTTAATAATAAATATGGAATGCCCATTGGAGAATCTTTAAAAGCCTCTATGGGTATAGAATATAATTATACGAATCGTTTTTTTATAAGAGGGGGTTACTTTATTGATAATAATAAGAACCTAGGTAGTATGCAATATTTCACCCTAGGTACCAGCTTTCAATATCAACAGTCTAAATTTAACATTTCTTATTTAGTGCCTGCTGGAGGTGGTATTACAAGAAATCCTTTATCTAATACACTTAGGTTTGGTACCATTTTCTACTTCTAATTGCCTATTTTTGTTGATATGTCAACAGCGGTTCAAATAGTTAATAATAGCCATCATCCTTTACCGGAATATGCCACTACTGGTTCATCAGGAATGGACATCAGAGCCTTTTTGACTAGCCCCATTACAATGGCGCCCATGGATAGAGTTTTAATTCCTACGGGATTATTTTTAGCCCTACCTGAAAATTGGGAAGCGCAAATTCGACCTAGAAGTGGACTAGCTATAAAACAAGGACTTACTTGTTTAAATACACCTGGCACCATTGATGCAGATTATAGAGGTGAATTAAAAGTAATACTCATTAATTTATCCAATGAGCCACAGCTTATAGCAGATGGAGATAGAATTGCGCAAATAGTTTTTCAAAAAGTAGAGAAAGTAATTTTACAAAAAGTGGAAGCCTTAGATGCTACTGAAAGAGGAGCGGGGGGCTTTGGCCATACAGGTAAAAAATAATAAGTCAATGAAAAAAGGTTTTTATATACTTGGTTTTGTTTTGTTTTTGGCTTCTTGCTCTACTTATAAAAAAGTGCAAGTGATAAAAGATGCATTATCAAAAGCCGATTCCACCAATGCCGCACTTATTGCTAAAAAACCAAAAGTAGATTCTGCCGCTATTATCAAAGGCATATTAAATAAAATTGATCTAGCTAAAATTGATTTTACCACCATGAATGCTAAGTTTAAAGTAGACTATGAAACTTTAAAAAATGCAGACAATTATATTGTCAATGTAAGTATTCAAAAAAATAAAGCCATTTATTTAACGGTGAGAGGCGCTATGGGCGTGATTGGATTAAAGGCGCTTATAAATAAGGATAGTGTGGTTTTAATTTACCCTTTAAGTAAGAAAGTGGAAAGAAAGCCATTAAGCTACTTGCAAGAAGTTTTAAAAATACCTTTTACTTATGCTACTGTAGAGGATTTAGTGATAGGTAATCCTATTTTCATGAATAGTACCAATATTGTATCTTATAAAAACAACAATGGAAAATTACAGGTGGGTTTGATAGGGAGTTTGTTTAAAAATCTTATTATTTTAAATGAGGATAATACTAAAATTTTACATTTAAAATTAGATGATGTAGATGTTAACCAACACCGCACCTGCGATATTTCTTACAGCGACCATACAAGCTATGGTAAGTTTCAATTTCCTCAGTACCGCGATATTTCTATTGCAGCTAACAATAAGTTAGAGATTCATATGGAAGTGAAAGAATTTGCTTTTGATGAACCATTAAAATATACTTTTGCAATACCTAAATTAGGTAAACGCAAATAATTCATCGATCTAATAAAGGATAACATGATTAAAAGGGCTTTATTTATTTTATTTTCAACAGTAGTGCTTTCTATGCATGCTTCTGCACAAGCCAGTGACTCTAGAGAAGACTTGCAAAAACAAGAACAAACATTAAGAAAAGAATTAGAGGAGCTAAATCAGTTATTGGAAAAAACTAAAAAGAATAAAAAAAATTCATTAGGTCAATTAGAAGCCATTAGAAGTAAAATATCGAAAAGAAAATCGCTCATCAATGGCATTGCGAAGCAAGTAAAAATTTTAGACGACGCTATATACAATAATCAATTAGATGTTCAAAGATTAAATAAGGATTTAGATACTTTAAAATATAGATATCAGAAAAGTATTGTATTTGCTTATAAAAGCAGAAGTGGCTATGAGTATTTAAATTTTTTATTTTCTGCGAATAGTTTTAACGATGCTGTAAAAAGAATTACTTATTTAAAAAGCTATAGGCAAAATAGAGAGGCGCAAGCGAGTGCCATAGATTTATCCCAAACCGATTTAAACGCTAAAATAAATATATTAGGTGCCAATAAAAAAGATAGGCTGAAGAAATTGGTAGTGCAGAACGAACAACTAAAGGTATTGGTGGTAGATCAAAAAGAGCAAGACAAAATTGTCAAACAATTAAAAAGTAAGGAACAAGAGATTACAGCACAAGTGCGTCAAAAAGAAGCACAAAGAAAGAAAATGCAGTCTGCTTTATTAACTATTATTAGAAGAGAAACACTAGAAGCTGAGCGTAAAGAAAAAGAAAGAATAGCTAAATTAAAGTCCTCCAATGATGCAGGAAAAACAGCTGTAAAAAATAATAATGAGGCAATAGCATCTACCAAAACAAGTGCAAGAAATTCAAAAGTAGGTAATGTAGAAGGGGGTTTGACCAGCACCACTGATAACCGACCTTATTCAGCACTAGAAACGACTGAAGAGGGAAGAGAAGCTTCTATCTTATTTGAAAACAATAGAGGAAACCTGCCTTGGCCTGTAGATAGAGGTAATGTATATATACATTTTGGAGTGGAGAATATTCCAGGTACTAAATTAAATCGTAAAAGTGATGGTATTGAATTAGCCTTGCCTAAAGGAAGTTCTGTGAAAAGTGTTGCCAACGGAGTAGTTAAGTATACAGGAGATATTAATGGCGATTTAACAGTCTTTATTCAACATGGGAAATATTTTTCTACCTATACCCATTTGAGTAGCATTAATGTAAGTAAAGACCAAGAAGTAAGAGCAGGCACTTTGCTGGGCAGATCAGGTATTAATTTAGACGGAGAAGGTGCACTTCTATTTATGATCAACAATGAAAAAGGAGCTTTCTTTGATCCAGAAAATTGGTTAAAAAATAGAAGATAGATTCAAGTTACTTTTTCTGCGTTTCTTTTTTTATATTACAATCCATTAACCGATTGTTATGTCAAAATATATCTTATCCTTTGATCAGGGCACTACCAGTAGTCGTGCTATTTTATTTGATCACCAAGGACAAATTCACGCCACTTCTCAAAAAGAATTTCAACAAATTTTTCCAAAGCCAGGATGGGTGGAACACGACCCTTTAGAAATATGGAGTACGCAAATGGGCGTTGCTACCGAAGCCATTAGTATGAAAGGCTTATCGGTGAATGATATAGCGGCCATTGGTATCACCAATCAAAGAGAAACGACAGTGGTTTGGAATAAAACTACTGGCCAGCCCATTTATAATGCCATTGTTTGGCAGGACAGACGCACCGCCAATTTTTGCGATAATTTAAAAAAACAAGGCCATGCTAAAATGGTCCAAGAAAAAACAGGCTTGGTCATTGATTCTTATTTTTCTGGCACAAAAATTAATTGGATTTTAGATAATGTAGCAGGTGCTCGTGATTTAGCCAATAAAGGAGAACTTATTTTTGGTACCATTGATACTTGGTTGGTTTGGAAATTAACCAATGGCAAAGTACATGTTACCGATGTGACCAATGCTTCTCGCACCATGCTATTTAATATTCACACACTGCAGTGGGATACCGAATTATTGAAATTATTAAATGTGCCAATATCTATGTTGCCGGAAGTGAAAAGCAGCAGTGAAGTATATGGACATACTACTCAGTTATTTGCACACCATGAAATTCCTATTGCAGGTATTGCAGGAGATCAACAATCGGCACTGTTTGGACAAATGTGTACCGAACCAGGTATGGTTAAAAATACCTATGGTACAGGATGTTTTATGTTAATGCATACGGGTGAAAAAGCGGTGAGTTCAAAAAATAATTTATTAACCACTATTGCTTTACAAATTAATGGACACACTTACTATGCATTAGAAGGAAGTGTATTTATTGGAGGTGCGGTAGTGCAGTGGTTAAGAGACGGGCTACATTTAATTAGAAATTCTTCCGAAGTGGAGGCGCTTGCAAAACAAGTGGAAGAGACCGACGGCGTGTATCTAGTACCTGCTTTTGCAGGATTAGGGGCACCTTATTGGAATCAACATGCGAGAGGAACCATTGTGGGTATTACGCGTGGAACTACATCGGCTCATATTGCACGCGCTGCACTTGAAAGTATTGCTTTTCAAAGTTATGATTTATTAAAAGCGATGGAAGCAGATGCAGGTATTCCTATTGCAGAGTTAAGAGTAGACGGCGGCGCTACCCATAATAATTTACTCATGCAATTTCAATCAGATATAGTGAACACAAAAGTAATAAGGCCTACCATGGTTGAAACGACTGCACTTGGCGCTGCTTATTTAGCAGGTTTAGCCGTTGGCTTTTGGAAAGACATCGAAGAACTAAGATCGAAGTGGCAAATAGATCAAACTTTTCTACCTACTGTCAAAGAAGAAAAAAGAAAAGACTGGATTCAAGGATGGGAGCGTGCTATTAAGGCCACTAATAATTGGTAAATAAATAAATTAGGCATGGTTGAATTACTATGAGTATTATAATGCTTGGTACTATGGACTCTCCTTTTTTTTTCTTAACTTAAATTATCCTTTCAATTAAATAAAAAAATATATGACACCTTTTACCGCTGAACTCTTGGGCACTGCACTTATCATCACCATTGGAAATGGAGTAGTCGCTAACAACTTATTAAAAAATACAAAAGGCAATGATGGTGGACTTATTACCATTGTTCTTGGTTGGGTGATGGCTGTATTTGTAGGAGTATACGCTACTACTAGTATCAGTGGAGGTCATTTAAATCCAGCGGTCACTATTGCGCTAGCTTCTGCCGGTAAGTTTGAATGGGCCTTGGTACCTTCTTATATTTTAGCCCAAATGCTAGGGGCTATGTTAGGTGCATTAATTGTTTGGATGATCTACAAGGATCACTTTAATGAAACCCAGGATGCAGGAGCACAATTAGCTGTTTTTTCAACAGGGCCTGCCATTCGAAATATTCCACAAAATTTTATTGTAGAAACCTTGGCTACCATGGTGTTTTTATTAGGCATCTTTTTAATAAAACCAGCCGGCTCCGATTTGGGCGCCTTGTCTGCCTTACCCGTAGCCTTATTAGTGGGGGGCATTGGCTTTGGACTGGGTGGTCCCACAGGTTGGGCGGTGAATCCAGCCAGGGATTTAGGGCCTAGAATCATGCATTTTATACTCCCAATTAAGGGAAAAGGCAGCAGTGATTGGGGCTATGCCGCTGTTCCGGTATTAGGGCCCATTGTGGGGGGAATTTTAGCTGCGATTATCTACGTACAATTTTTGCAATAAACCATCAATACCTTACCTTTGCAGCCGAAATAGTATATTATGACAACAAATGGTAAAATCAAACAAATTATTGGTGCTGTTGTAGACGTTCAATTCCCAAATCAGCAATCACTTCCTGAAATTTATAATGCGCTTACAATTGTAAGACCAGGTGGTGAAAAATTAATTCTTGAAGTGCAACAACACTTAGGAGAAGATAGTGTACGTGCCATTGCGATGGACGGTACAGAAGGTTTGGTAAGAGGAATGGAAGTAATAGATAGTGGTAAACCCATTTCAATGCCAATAGGTGATGATATATATGGTCGTTTATTTAATGTAACGGGTGATGCTATCGATGGCTTACCTCAATTAGATAAATCAAATGGTCGTCCTATTCACGCAACGCCTCCGAAGTTTGAAGACTTAAGTACTGCAACAGAAGTGTTGTTTACAGGTATTAAAGTAATTGATCTTATTGAGCCTTATGCAAAGGGTGGTAAGATTGGATTGTTTGGTGGTGCGGGTGTAGGTAAAACAGTATTGATTCAAGAGTTAATTAATAATATCGCAAAAGGACACGGTGGTTTATCAGTGTTTGCGGGTGTGGGAGAAAGAACACGTGAGGGAAATGATTTATTGCGTGAGATGATTGAAGCAGGTATCATGAAATATGGTGACGATTTCAAACATAGCATGGAAGAAGGTGGATGGGATTTAAGCAAAGTGAATATGAAAGAATTAAAAGAGTCAAAAGCGACCTTCGTATTCGGACAAATGAATGAACCTCCAGGAGCACGTGCGCGTGTGGCTTTGAGTGGTTTGACTATTGCAGAATATTTCCGTGATGGAGATGGTACAGGAAAAGGAAAAGACATTTTATTTTTCGTAGATAATATCTTCCGTTTTACACAAGCAGGTTCTGAGGTATCGGCTTTATTAGGTCGTATGCCATCAGCGGTGGGTTACCAACCAACTTTAGCAACAGAGATGGGACTTATGCAAGAGCGTATTACTTCTACTAAGAGTGGTTCTATCACTTCAGTACAAGCGGTATATGTTCCTGCGGATGACTTAACCGATCCAGCACCAGCTACTACTTTTGCGCACTTAGATGCAACAACTGTATTGTCTCGTAAAATTGCCGATTTAGGTATTTATCCTGCGGTAGATCCTTTGGATTCTACATCAAGAATTTTAACGCCTGCTATTGTAGGTGCTGCGCATTATGAAACAGCGCAAAAAGTAAAAATGATTTTACAACGTTATAAAGAGCTACAAGATATTATCGCCATTCTTGGTATGGATGAATTAAGTGATGAAGATAAATTAATTGTATCTCGTGCGCGTCGTGTACAACGTTTCTTATCTCAACCTTTCCACGTGGCTGAGCAGTTCACAGGTTTAAAAGGAGTATTCGTTTCTATTGAAGATACTATTCGCGGATTCAATGCCATCATGGATGGTGAAGTAGATACTTATCCAGAAGCAGCCTTTAACTTAGTAGGTACTTTAGAAGATGCTGTAGAGAAAGGAAAGAAAATGATGGCACAAGCCTAATTACTTTAAAAGATTATTTTAAACGATTATTTTAAACTGTACGCATGTTATTAGAAATTTTGACACCCGAGAAAAAGCTTTATAGCGGAGAAGTACAAGGCGTTCAATTGCCTGGTATTGACGGGTTATTTGAAGTATTAGATAAACATGCGCCCTTGGTAAGTGCTTTAGGTGTAGGGCAAGTGAAAGTCTTGAAAAAAGGAGAAGCTTCAGAAACCTATGCTATTCAAGGCGGTTTTGTAGAGGTAATTAATAATCAAGCTACCGTTTTAGTAGAAGGCGTTTTATAAAAAGAGTTAATAGCGTCCTAATTTTTTTGGATGTTTTTAAATAGTTGTCCCGGTTGCCCATGGTAGCCGGGATTTTTTTTATATTCACATAGCCTTAGGGGCGATACCGAACTTGCACTTATGAAAAAAACTTTTCCTGTCATTTTTGTTTTAATAGCACTGTCTATTTTGGGTATTCTATTTATTCAAATATCTTGGTTGCAGGGCCTGATGTTTTTACAAAAAAATCAGTTATCAGATAAGCTTAATCAATCGGGTGTATTAGTATCTAATGATGTAAGTAAAAAAATGAATAGTGGTTTGTCATTTCGTTTGCCTAAAAAAGGGCTGAGCTTAAACGACGATTATCATTTGCATAGTTTTGAAGAAACCACCATTTCCGACATATACAACTATAAGGAAATGCAAAATAAGATAAAATTAGCTTTAGATAAGTATGGATTAAACGACTTGCCTTTTGAATTTGCCATTGCCGATAAAAAAGGCAATATCGAAATGAAGAGTAAGAAATTTGAAGATGTTTTTTCAGATGAAATGAATACGCTTCAAGCAAGAATTACGGTAATACCTGCTGATATTATGGAACCTACGGGTCCCTTTGAAACCATTATTATTGTCGCTCCCAATATTCGCTATTATTTATTACGCTCTTTATTATGGGTAATTGTAGGGGTAGTGCTATTTATTATTGTGGTACTAGCAGCCTTCTTTATTACCATTCGATCACTTATGACACAGCGTAAGTTAGTGGAAATAAAAAAAGACTTTATTAATAATATGACCCATGAGCTGAAAACGCCACTAGCTACTATCTCTTTGGCGGTAGATGCTTTGAAGAGTGCCAAGGTAAATACCGATCCTAAGTCGGTAGAGTATTTCAGTAGTATTATTAAGGAAGAAAATATAAGAATGAATAAGCATGTAGAAACTATTTTACAAGCAGCTCAATTGGATAAAAAAGAAAATGAACTGAATAAGCAAGAAGTAGAATTACATGATTTAATACTAGGGGTAGTAGATAGTTTCAAGTTACAATTAGAGGGCAAGCCTTCCAATGTGCAAACTATTTTAGAGGCCAGCCCTTCCATTATTAAGGCAGATGAAGAGCATATACTTCATGTACTCTCTAATTTAATTGATAATGCCATTAAGTATTCAAAAGATGACATAGATATTACCATACAAACAAAGACATTGAATAATAAAACCTGTATTCGTATTATTGACAAAGGCATTGGAATGGATGCCAATGCAAGAAAACATATTTTTGAAAAATTTTACAGAGCGCACTCAGGTAATGTGCATGATGTAAAAGGATATGGTTTAGGAATGAGTTATGTGAAATGGGTTATTGATACACATAAAGGTCAAATTACAGTGCATAGCGAAATAGGGGTAGGCACGGCTATTGAAATTATACTACCTAATTAATAGATTAATCTTATTCGTTAATCGCAAAATAGCAACCATCTCCGTAACTTAAAAAGCGGTATTGGTTATCAATAGCATGTTGGTATATGCTTTTCCATTTATTTCCAGTAATAGCTGCTATAATTAAAAGTAAGGTCGATTTTGGTTGGTGAAAATTAGTCACCAAGCCATTCGCTATTTTAAATATATAACCAGGTACAATCATTAATTGAGTGCTCGTAATAAGTTGGGTCATTTGATGCGATTGCATCCAGCTTAATAATGTGCTCAATGCTTCTTTAACCGTTATTGTTTGGCGGCTGTTATCATTATTGTTATTATCATAAGCGTCCCACTGCATTAAGTGTAGGTCCTTATTTTCTTGAAGCTTTTCGTTATTTATTAATTTCACGCCTAACCAATACAAGCTTTCTATTGTGCGCAAGGTAGTAGTGCCTACTGCAATAACTGGTGTATAATTAATAGGGTTTAATTCTTTTTTGTTTGCAATTTCTATTAAATGAATGAGGGTAGCCTTGGTAATTTCAAAAACTTCTGCATGCATTTCATGGTCTGTAATAGCTGCTGTTTTAACAGGCATAAATGTACCTGCCCCCACATGTAAACTAATAAAATCAGTGCTGCATTTTTTTTCAGTAAGCGATTCAAATATAGCAGCATTAAAATGAAGGCCTGCTGTCGGCGCTGCTACCGAACCTTCATGCTTAGCATAAGTAGTTTGGTATCTATCTTTATCTTCTTCTGTAGTAGCGCGTTGAATATAGGGTGGTAAGGGAATGCTTCCAATATGCTCAATAATTTCAGAGAAGCTTATCCTATCGTCGTCCCAAGAGAATTCAATTAAAAATTTACCGTCAATTGATTTTATTTTTTTAGCCCGCACTTTAATAGCGACTCTATTATTATTATCATTATTATTATTTGTGGCTATTTTATCTTTATCATTATTTAATGGTGTAATAAGTTCAAATTCCTTTTCTAAATAATCTTCTTTCCATTTTTTTGCACCACCTACTAAACATATCCATTCTACTTTTTGAGTGGCCTGCATGGCCACAGAGATAGGTTGATAATTATTGCTAGGTTCTAAACAGAAAATTTCAATGGTTGAATTATTTACTTTTTGAAAATGAATTCTTGCAGCAATTACTTTACTATTATTAAAATACAGTGCCGCCTTTTCAGGAATGAAACTGGCAATATGATTATAAGTGCTTTCTGCAATAATCTCTTTATTCCACACTAATAGCTTGCTATCGGATCTATTACTTGCAGGCGTATAGGCAATACTTTGTTCTGGTAAATGATAGTCAAAATCCTCAATGGGGAGCTTAATAGAAGGCTTCATGGCCCAAAGGTACATATTGCCTTGATTTTCACTTGAATTCACCTCTTTTTCACATAAAAAATAGGGTTTTCCACAGGTTTGCACAGTCCTAAATCTTGAATGCTGGCAAAACTGTTCTGAAACACCCTACTGCGTTGATTTTCAGCTTGGTTTATTTCTTGTGGAAAACTAGAACACCTGTTTTAGCCTTTGAAAGTGGGAAATTGTGTTAATTTGTGTGAACAAGTGGTAAAAATCACTCTAATTATTAACAATGACAGGCTTTCACGGAGAATATCAATCAACTATCGACGCAAAAGGGCGTTTCCACTTACCTGGCAGTCTTAAAAAACAGCTAGTTGAAGGGGAGAACCGCTTTATTGTAAGTAGAGGCTTTGAGAAGTGCTTGACACTTTATCCGTTAAAAAGCTGGCAGAGTATATTAGATCGAATTAGCCAGTTGAACGATTTCGATCCAAAAGTGCGTCAGTTCAGACGTCAATTTCTTGGAGGAGCCACCGAAGTAGAATTGGATGCAGCAGGAAGAATTTTATTGCCACCCACTTTGCGTGAATTTGCTTTACCAGGTAAAGAGATTGTTTTAGCCGCCGCTTTAGATCGTTTTGAAATTTGGGATGCAAGTAAGTACAAACAGCTCTTTGAGGATTTCTCTGCAGATGCATTTAGTAATTTGGCGCAGGAAGTAATGGCAGGAATTAAAAATCAAGATTAAGTAAAGCAGATGCAAAATCAAACCATTGATTCCAACGCATCTAAAGCTTTTGCTTCTTCTTATCACATTCCAGTATTATTTCAAGAATGCTTGTCTCATCTAAACATAAAGCCGAATGGTATTTATGTAGATGCCACATTTGGTGGTGGGGGTCATAGTAAGGGTATCTTATCTATGCTTGGCCCTGAAGGACGACTTATTGCTTTTGATCAAGATGCCGATGCGCAACAAAATTTACCAAAAGACAATCGTCTTGTTTTTATTCCAGAAAATTTCAAGTATCTACAACGTTTTCTGCGTTTAAACAAAATAGATCAAGTAGATGGTATACTTGCCGACTTAGGTGTAAGTAGTCATCAGTTTGATGAAGGGACAAGAGGCTTTTCAACCAGACACGATGGCCCTTTTGATATGCGCATGGATCAACGACAAAGCCAAACAGCCGCTCAAATTATTGAAACCTATGCTGAAGCAGCACTACATAAAATGTTTGAGCAATATGGCGAGGTAACGAACTCTAAAACTTTGGCCAAGCATATTGCCACACAGCGTAAACATGTTAAAATAAATACGGTTCAAGATTTTAAAACATTTATCGCACCTGTAGTCAAAGGAAATCCTAATAAATATTGGGCACAAGTTTTTCAAGCCATAAGAATAGAAGTGAATGAGGAAATGGAAGCATTAAAGGAATTTTTAAAGCAACTTCCTTTAGTAGTAAGGCCAGGTGGTCGCGCGGTCATTATCACTTTCCATTCCATCGAAGATCGTTTTGTAAAAAACGCTTTTCGTGTATCGCAAGAAGAAGCCGAAGATGCCCATCCTTTTTTATCCTTAGAAAAGGAAGTTTTTTGGAAGATCATTACAAAAAAACCTGTAGTGGCTTCTGAAAAAGAGATGAAAGAAAACAATCGAAGCAGAAGCGCAAAAATGCGTGCTGCCGAAAGAGTATAATAGTATGTCCGTACCCATTAACCCAGCCCCTAAGACTACCCTTAAAAGTATTCTTAATTATCAGTGGATTGTTATGAACATTAGTTTCTTTTTGTTCCTAGCATTCATCGCTATCCTCTACATAGCGAATGGGCATCTTACCGACAAAACCATCCGTCGAATTAACACTACACAAAGAGAATTAAAAGTACTTCAGTTTGAGTACAAGACTATTAAGTCTGAATTAATGCGTCGCAGTCGTGCCATTGAAGTGCAAACTGCTATGGAGCCTTATGGCTTAGTCGTTTCTAAAGAAATGCCTATTAGACTTGCTATAGAAAATAAAATTAAAACCCCTTCTAAAAATTAAGTATGGACGTAAAACGCGACATATTATGGAGGGTTTATTTAAGTTTCATACTTATTGTACTAGTATGTATTCTTATTTTAGGCAAGGCCTTTTACATTCAACAAGTTCAAGGAAAATACTGGAGAAGCTTAAGCGATAGTTTACATCAAAGAATTATTGAAATTCCTGCAGCAAGAGGTACTATCTATAGTGAAGATGGTCAAATGCTCAGCACTAATATTCCTCAGTTTGATATTTATATCGATTTTAGAGTAAGCCCCTTGCACGAAAAAAGTGGATTACTTTTTAGAACGCATATCGACTCATTAAGTTTGAGTTTAGCTGCTTTATTTAAAGACAAGTCTGCAGAAAAATATAAAGACGAGTTAACACAGGCTTATGAAGCTAGTATAGGAAATTATGAATTGAGAAAGAAAATATCTTACAGACAATACCTGCAATTGGTGAAATTTCCCTTGTTCAAATTAGGCAGGTATAAAAGTGGAATGATTGCGGAGGAAAAAAATATTCGATTAAACCCTTATGAAAATATTGGTTATAGAACTATTGGACTTGCTAGAGATGAAAATAAAGTAGGTTTAGAAAAGTCTTATGATACTGTTTTAAACGGTCGCAACGGCCGTCAATTAGTGCGCGCTATTGCAGGCGGCGTAACAGTTCCAGTGCAGGAAGGTGAATTTGAAATAGCGCCTGAAACAGGCAAGGATATTGTAAGCACTATTGATGTATTCATACAAGAAGTAACTGAAAAGGCTTTAATGAGTATGATGGTAAAAAATGAAGCACAAACAGGGGTGGCCATAGTCATGGAAGTGAAGACAGGTAAGATTAAAGCTATTGCTAATTTAGGGAAAGTGGGTGAAAATAAATATGCAGAAGATTTAAATTATGCCATTACACCTACAGAACCAGGATCTACTTTTAAATTAGTGACTTTATTATCGGCCTTGGAAGATGGTAAAGTGAATTTAAATTCAAGAGTTAATTTAGAAGGTGGTGTTTGGAAAGTGTCTGGCCAAACTGTATATGATTCTGAAAAGCATGGAAAATTCGACGCCTCCATTTTAGAAGCCTTTGAAGAAAGTTCAAATGTGGGCATGGCAAAAATTGCGATGACACATTATAGTAATAATGTGAATGAGTATTTCAAACATTTAACAAAGTTGAGATTAGATTCAACTTCGGGTCTTGATTTAGTAGGTGAAAGACAACCTAGGCTTGTAAAACCAGGTAGTAGATTATGGGGTCCTACTACACTACCTTGGATGGCCTTTGGGTATAATATTGAAATTACGCCACTACAAACTTTAAACTTATATAATACTATTGCAAATAACGGCGTAATGATGCGCCCATACCTTGTTAATTCGATACAAGAAGAAGGCAAAATCATTAAATCAATTTCTCCTAAAGTATACAATGCTCAATTATGTAAGCCAACTACTATTAGAGATTTACGTATAGCCTTAGAGGGTGTTTGTATTAATGGTACTGGAAAAACATTGTTTAAAAATAGCTTGTATAAAGTAGCAGGCAAAACGGGCACAGCCTTAGTGGCGAATGGCAATAAGGGCTATGGTGAGGGTATATATCAATCTTCTTTTGCGGGTTATTTTCCTGCAGACAATCCACAGTATACAGTTGTTGTCATTATAAAAAACAAGCCACACGCCGCTAGTTTTTATGGAGCTTCTGTAGCAGGTCCTGTATTCAAAGAAATAGCTGACAGATTGTATTCAACCTATATTCAAAACAAATTAGATATCGCACCAGTATTTGCAGTAAAAGATAGTTCCTTATTTAATTATAGTATTTCAAAAATTTCTTTGCAAACGATTGCAAAACAATTATCTATTCCTTATCAAGACTCTTCCATGGCTTCTAATAATTGGATTCAATTAGAAGGAAAAGGGAAAAATTTGAAAGCAGCTACACAAATACTTTCAGATACCACCATGCCTAATATGACGGGCATGAAATTACAAGACGCTTTATGGCTTTGTGAGAAGAAAGGCTTGCTAGTGAAATGTGTGGGTAAAGGAAAAGTAGTAAAACAAAGTATTGCGCAAGGAGAAGTTATTATTAAAGGACAACAAATTCAAATTGATTTAAATTAATGAAATCTTTACAATCTATATTATTCGGTGTGTCTTTGAGAGAGGTAGTAGGCACTACCCAGCAAGAAGTCACCACTATACAAATAGATTCTAGAAAAGTAATTAAAGGTGCTGTATTTGTTGCTATTAAAGGTTTACAAGCCGATGGCCATTCTTTCATACCAATAGCCATAGAAAAAGGAGCTACAGTTATTGTTTGTGAAAATAAGCCTGCAGTTTTAGTAGACGGCCTTACTTATATAATGGTGGAGAATGCACAAGAGGCAGTGGCAATTATGGCGCATCAATTTTATGATGAGCCTTCTACACATGTAAAATTAGTAGGTGTAACAGGCACTAATGGTAAAACAACTGTAGCTACCTTATTGTATAAATTATTTTCTGAATTAGGTTATACCTGTGGATTAATAAGCACAGTGCAAAACCATATTGGTACTGAAATTATAGCCGCTACACATACTACACCCGACGCTATTCAATTAAATGCATTATTACATAAGATGGTAGCGGCAGGTTGCACGCATGTATTTATGGAAGTGAGTAGCCATGCTATTCATCAACACCGTATTACAGGACTACAATTTGTAGGCGGGGCTTTTACCAATATCACACATGATCATTTAGATTATCATAAAACTTTTGAAGCTTATGTAGAAGCTAAAAAAACTTTTTTTGATAAATTACCTACTACTGCTTTTGCTTTAACCAATTTGGATGATAAAAATGGGGCTACAATGCTTGCAGATACCAAGGCCACCAAACTTACTTATGCCATTCATGCCCCTGCCACTTATAAAGGGAAAATTTTAGAAAATCAATTAAGTGGACTTGTAATGCTGGTGAATGATATAGAAGTGCATTGCCGTTTAATTGGCACATTCAACGCTTATAATTTATTAGCTGTATATGGTGTGGCTATTCAACTAGGCGAAAAAAATACAGAAGTATTAACTGTATTGAGTGCTTTAACAGGTGCAGAAGGAAGATTTGATTATATCGTAAGTACAGAAAAAATTATTGGCATCATTGATTACGCGCATACACCAGACGCCTTAGAAAATGTATTAACCACTATTGCCAAATTAAAAAAGGGCAATGAAACAGTGATTACTGTAGTGGGTTGCGGAGGAGATAGAGACAAAACAAAAAGACCTATTATGGCGCAGGTAGCTTGTGATTTAAGTAATAAAGTATTTTTTACCAGCGACAATCCAAGATCAGAAGATCCGAATGAAATTATAAAGGATATGGAAGAAGGCTTGACCAGTGCGGCTAAAAGAAAGTATATCAATATTGTGGATAGAAAAGAAGCCATTAAAGCAGCTGTAAGTTTTGCAAAATCGGGTGATATTATTTTAATAGCAGGTAAGGGACATGAGAAGTACCAAGATATCAAAGGCGTGAAGCACGATTTTGATGACAAGCAAGTATTAGCAAACCAATTTAAAGAATTAGAAAAATAATCAATATGCTGTATCAATTATTTTCTTGGCTTGACAAAACATTTAATATCCCAGGTTTGGGGGCTTTTCAGTTCTTGACTTTTAGAATTGCCATGGCTATTTTAATGTCTTTATTTATTGCCACAGTCTATGGTAAAAAAATTATTCTTTTTTTACAGAGAAAACAAATTGGCGAAACTGTTAGAGAACTAGGTTTAGCAGGTGAGCAACAGAAAAAGGGTACACCTACTATGGGAGGGATAATTATCTTATTAAGTATTTTAATTCCTACTTTATTATTTGCCAACTTAGATAAAGTCTATATCCGTTTAATGATTTTATGTACAGTGTGGTTAGGCCTTATAGGTTTTTTAGACGATTATTTTAAAATCAGAGCAAGAAAGCAAGCGCAAGCTCAAGGGGGTGCGTACAAAAAGCAAAATAGCGATGGACTAGCGGGTATTTCAAAAATTATTGGTCAAGTAGGACTAGGTATTATAATTGGCGTAACACTTTATTTTAGTAATGCTGTCACGGTAGAAAGAGAAATTGTTTCTACTACTATTTCTGAAAGCTTACAAAAGGGAGAGAAGGTAGCTAAGGGTGCAGATGTAGTTGTAAGAAAAATTAATGGAGTGGAAAGACGCTTTGTAAAAGTAAAAACACCTATAACTACTATTCCTTTTGTAAAAAATCATGAATTTAATTATAGTAAAATAATTAGTTGGATGGGTCCAGGCGCTGAAAAGTATACTTGGATTATATATATTCTTATTGTCACTTTTATTATCACAGCCGTATCAAATGGAGCAAATTTAACCGATGGTTTAGATGGTTTAGCTGCTGGGGTATCTGCCATCATTGGCGCCGCGCTGGGTGTATTTGTATATGTAAGTGGTAACTATGTATTTGCCGATTATTTAAATGTGATGTACATACCTAATTTAGGGGAGTTGTCCATTTTCGTAGGCGCCTTTGTAGGAGCTTGTATTGGCTTTTTATGGTATAACGCTTATCCAGCACAGGTATTCATGGGTGATACCGGAAGCCTAGCATTGGGTGGTATTATTGCCTCGCTTGCTATTATTGTTAGAAAAGAATTATTAATTCCTATTTTCTGTGGTGTGTTTTTAATTGAAAACTTATCTGTTATTATTCAAGTAAGTTATTTTAAATACACGAAGAAAAAATATGGAGAGGGAAAAAGAGTGTTTTTAATGAGTCCACTTCACCATCATTATCAAAAGAAAGGATTTCACGAAAGTAAGATAGCCGTACGTTTTTGGATTATTACTATTTTATTAGTCGTGGCTTCTATATTAACCTTGAAAACAAGATAAACCCTTGGCAAAAAAATTAGTCATATTAGGTGCAGGTGAAAGCGGAGTAGGTACTGCTTTATTAGCCAAACAAAAAGGCTATGCAGTATTTGTATCTGATGGCGGCGCTATCAAGGCTAATTTTCAAAAGGAATTAGAAGAGGCTAGTATTGAGTTTGAATCGGGTTCACATACTGTAGAGAGAATATTAGCGGCGGATGAAGTAATGAAAAGCCCAGGCATTCCAGAAAAAAATGAAATGGTGAAAGCCATTAGAGCAAAAGGCATACCTGTAATTAGTGAAATTGAATTTGGCTATAGATACAAAGGCAATAGCAAAATTGCAGCTATCACCGGCAGCAATGGTAAAACTACTACAACGTCCTTATTGTATCATATCTGTAAACTAGTGAATGAAGATGTAGCCATGGTAGGAAATATTGGTTATTCATTTGCAAGACAAATTGCGCAAGCGCCTAAAGCCTTATACATTATTGAAGTGAGCTCTTTTCAATTAGACGACATTCAATTTTTCAAGCCTGAGATTGCTATTTTATTAAACATCACAGAAGATCATTTAGACAGGTATGATCACCAATTCGAAAATTATATTAAAAGCAAGTTTAGAATTATAGAGAATCAAACTTCAGAAGATTATTTCATCTATTGCATAGATGATGAAACCATCGTAAAACATCTAGAACTACTAACCATCAATACTAACCCACTACCATTTTCTATGAAACAAGAAGTAAAAAAAGGAGGCTACATCAAGAACGATCAAATGATGTTAAAAATCCAAGAAGAACGCGTTACCATGAGCATTTATGATTTTGCCTTAAAAGGAAAGCATAATGCTTATAACACCATGGCTGCAAGCATTGCGGCTACTACCTTAGGTATCAGAAAAGAAAAAATTCGCGAAGCAGTAAGTAATTTCCATAGTCTTGAACATAGAATGGAATTTGTTGCTACTGTAAGAGGCGTTGATTTCATTAATGATAGCAAGGCCACCAATGTAAACAGTACTTGGTATGCTTTAGAGAGTATGCAAAAAAACACTGTTTTGATTTTAGGCGGTGTAGACAAAGGAAATGATTATGCATTGATAGCCGATTTGGTTAAAGAGAAAGTAAAAGCTATTGTTTGTATGGGTACCGACAATAAAAAAATTATTGAATTTTTTAAAGATAAAGTAAGCACTATAGTGGAAGTGGATAGCGCTAAAAAAGCAGTCAATGCTTCTTTCAAATTAGCAGAAAAAGGGGATTTAGTTTTAATGAGCCCAGCTTGTGCAAGTTTTGATTTATTTAAAAACTATGAGGATAGAGGTCGTCAATTTAAAGAGTCTGTAAAAGAACTATAATTTCTGTAAAAGAACTTTAATTTATGTTTAACGATACTACAGACAAACTATTTTCACAAATGCCCACTATTGGTGGCATGAAAGAACATTTAGACCAAAGAACTAGGGGTGATAGATACATATGGGGGTTAGTCATTGTATTGTCTCTTATTTCTATATTGGTAGTATATAGTGCTACTGGTTCATTGGCTTATAAAATGTATCGTGGAAATACAAGTGTGTATTTATTTAAACAAGTCATATTTACTTTAGTAGGTTTACTAGCTATATTCGGTTTACACCGCGTAAACTATACTGTCTTTTCTAAAATAGCCACCATCTTATTCCTATTTTCTATTCCTTTATTAATATATACTTTATTTTTTGGTGCAAGAATTAATGAAGGTAGTAGGTGGATCAAATTACCTATCATTAATATGACCATCCAGACAAGTGATTTAGCTAAGCTGGCCTTATTTATGTATTTGTCTAAGATGTTAAGTAAGAAGCAAGAAGTCATCAAAGACTTCAAAAATGGTTTTTTACCAGTCATTACTCCTGTATTAATTATTTGTGCATTAATTATGCCTGCGAATTTATCGAATGCACTTTTGACAGGAGCTACTTCATTATTACTTATGTTTATTGGTAGAGTAAGTATTAAGCATATTTTATTAACTATTCTAGTGGCCATGATACCAGTGACCATTATTGTAGGCGTAGCGATGGCTACACATTCCAGTAAATCGGTGGAAGGAGGCCCTGTGGTAGCTGAGAAAATGAAAAGCTATGGTCGTGTTGGTACCTGGGTATCTAGAGTGCAAGATTTTATGTATGCCAAGGATAATGATGTGCCCTATCAAGTACAGCAAGCAAAAATTGCCATTGCAAACGGAGGTATATTTATGGGATTAGGTCCGGGTAATAGCAGACAAAGAAATTTTTTACCTCAAGCTTATAACGATTTTATTTACGCAGTCATTATTGAAGAGTACGGATTACTAGGGGGTGCCTTTATTATTTTCATTTACCTCGTTTTCTTATTTAGATGTATAAGAATATTTAGAAGATGCCCTTATGCCTTTGGCGCCTTTCTTGCACTGGGATTAAGTTTTACATTAATCATTCAAGCTATTGCAAATATGGCAGTGAATGTAAACATAGTACCTGTAACAGGTGTGACATTGCCATTAGTAAGTATGGGAGGAAGCTCTTTCATCTTTACTTGTTGTTCTATAGGACTTATATTAAGTGTGGCTAGAAACGTAGAGCAAATGGAAGGCAGGGCGCCTGTAGAAACAGACATTGAAATACCTGAAGAAAATAACGAAATAGATACAGAAAATAATGTCATTGAAGCAAAAGCATAATACATTACGCATCATCATTGCAGGTGGTGGCACGGGAGGTCATATCTTTCCAGCCATTGCGGTAGCCCAAGCTATCAAAGCTTTAGCGCCAGATGCTGCTATATTATTTGTGGGTGCTTTAGGTAAAATGGAAATGGAAAAAGTGCCCCAGGCAGGATTTGAAATTAAAGGCATTACCATTGCAGGTTTTAACAGGTCTCAATTATTTAAAAATATTTCACTGCCTTGGAAACTTTTGAAAAGCTTTTTTCAGGTAAGCGCTATTTTTAAATCTTTTAAGCCCAATGCAGTATTTGGAGTGGGAGGCTATTCTAGTTTTCCAGTTTTAAAATATGCACAAACAAAAAACATTTCCACTTTTATACATGAGTCCAATGCCTTTGCAGGCAAGGCCAATACTTGGCTTTCTAAAAATGCTATAAAAATATTTACGGGCACATTGGGTATGGAATCTTTTTTTCCTGCCGATAAAATTGTTGTAACGGGAAACCCCATTAGAAAAAATATAATCAATCATTCTTATACCCAGCAAACTGCTTTGCAGGTATTTAATTTAGAGAGAACTAAGAAAACCATTTTAATTATTGGTGGAAGTTTAGGGGCTAGTTCAATTAATAAAGCCATTCAAGCCAATTTAGTTTCTTTCTTTGATAAAAATATTCAATTGATTTGGCAAACGGGTAAGCCTAACGCAGAAGTATACGCAAACGCGGCCCATAATTATAAAAATGTATTTGTGCATTCTTTCATTGATAATATGAGCGCCGCTTATGCTGCTGCCGATATTGTCATAAGTAGGTCGGGGGCCATGGCCGTTGCAGAAATTTGTATTACAGGCAAGCCTGCTGTCTTTGTACCTTATCCACTAGCAGCAGAAGACCATCAGACTTATAATGCCATGACGCTAGTCAATAATAATGCAGCTGCTATAGTGAAAGATAAAGAAGTAGGCAATGATTTAGTTCCAAGCGTTTTGCAATTACTAGGAAATGAACAGCAGATGCAAGCAATGAAAGATAATATAAAGGCCTTTGCATTTAGTAATGCAGATGAAATAATAGCGAAAGAAATTTTGAAACAAATAAATGAGTAGTTGAAAAATGAATCCGTTAACAAATTGTAAGAACATTTATTTTATTGGTATTGGAGGCATTGGTATGAGTGCTTTAGCTAGGTATTTTAATACACAAGGCATAATTGTGAGTGGATACGATAAAACACCCACCTTATTAACCGATGCTTTAATAGAAGAAGGCATTCAAATTCATTTCGAAGACGATTTAAACAAAATAGATAAAGCTGCAACAGTGATTGTATACACGCCTGCTATACCGAGTGAGCATGGTGAATTAAATTATTATAGAGACAATAAATACTTGGTGGTTAAAAGAAGTGATGTACTACAGTGGATTACGGAGAATGCTTTCACTATTGCTATTGCAGGTACCCATGGTAAAACCACTACCACTTCTATGACAGCGCATATACTTCGTCATACAGGGTATGGATGTAATGCTTTTTTAGGGGGCATTGCTACTAATTATGGTACTAATTTTTGGAGCCATGAAAAAAATGTAGTGGTAGTAGAAGCCGATGAGTATGATCGTAGCTTTTTAAAATTAGCACCCAATATTGCTGTCATTACTGCGGTTGATCCAGATCATTTAGATATTTATGGCACAGCAGAAGAAGTGGTTAAAGCCTTTGGTGAATTTTCTGATAAAATAAAACCAGGTGGTGTACTGATACAAAAATTTGGTACTGAATTTAAAACTAATACAAGTAATAAGACTGTGCTTAGTTATGGATATAATTATAATGAAGCCTCTTACCATACCATTAATTTAAAAGTGGTAGATGGTTCTTATCATTTTGATTTAGTGCATCCGTCAGGTGTTTGCAAGGATATTATACTGAATATGGGAGGCCTACATAATGTTGAAAATGTAAGTGCTGCCATTGCTATTGCATTAAGTTTAGAAATAGATGAAGTAAAAATTAAAGAAGCAGTAGCTAGTTTTGCTGGGGTGAAAAGAAGATTTGAATACAAGGTGAAAACAGCGAATAAAGTATTGATAGATGATTACGCACATCACCCTGAAGAATTAAATGCTTTAATAACTGGGGTGCGTAGTTTATATCCTAATGAAAAAATGGTATTAGTATTTCAACCGCATTTATATAGCAGAACCAAGGACCAGTGCGATGGATTTGTAGAAACCCTTGATAAGGCTGATGAAGTTATCTTATTACCTATTTATCCTGCGCGTGAGCTTCCTATGGAAGGAGTGAGTAGTGAAATGTTATTAGATAAAATGAAATTGAGCCATAAAAAAATAATGTCTAAAGAAGAGTTATTTGATTGGGCAGCTAATTCGCAAGACAAGCTTATTGTAATGGCAGGAGCCGGCGATATTGACACCTGTATTTTAAAAGTTCAAGAAATTCTTACAAAAAAATAAATGAAGCACTGGCAAACCATATTAGTTAGAGTTCTTTGGAGTATAGCAGGCGCTGCGCTTATTGTACTATTCGTAATAGCCTGGAAAGCCAAGGAAGAAAAGAAATATAACTCCATTCAAATTGAATTAGTGGGTGAAAATACGGCCGCCTTATTCATGGATGAAAAAGAAATTTTGCAAATAATTCATGAGCAAGGTGTGAAAGAAGGCCAAGCTATTGGGAAGCTGAATTTAAATACATTAGAAAAACATTTACATACTATTCGTTGGGTAAAAAATGTTGAATTATTTTTAGACAATACACAAGTTTTACAAGTTAAAATTGAGCAGCGTATTCCTATTGCACGCATTTTCACCGCTTCAGGTAATTCCTTTTATATAGATAATGAAGGGCTACAATTACCCTTAAAACAGCTTACTGTACTGCGTTTGCCGGTATTTACCAATTTCCCTTCTGATCAGCAAAATTTATCTAAACCCGATAGTTTACTCTTAAATGACATCTTACATTTTACTAAAGCAGTGCAAAACGATTCATTCTTTATGGCACAAACCGCACAGGTAAATATTGCTGTCAATGGCGATTTTGAATTAGTGCCAACTGTAGGTGATCATATAGTTTTAATTGGTTCGGTAGAAAATATAGAAGATAAATTAAATAGGCTGTATACATTTTATAAAAAAGTTTGGGTACAAAGTGGCTTGAACGCTTATCAAGTAATTGATTGTCGTTTCGATAATCAAATTGTAGCGCTTAAAAAAGGTATGCAACCTATTCAGTTTTCGGCAAATGATTTACCTATAGTAGATTCTGCTATGGCTGTAGAAGTGAAACTTGATACGACTGCTCCTAAAATTGCTCCCCAAAAAGCAGCTATTGCAAGTTCTAAAATAGCACCCAAAACAACACCAAAAACAGCAGCTAAAGCCCCCTCTAAAACAGCTGTAAAACAAGCTTCTAAAAAAGGGACTAAAAATCTGGCTAAAACAAGTAGTAAAACAAACAATAAATCGAAAGCAAAATCGTTAATAAAAGTGAAGCCGTCTGCCAAGGCGTTAATGCCCCAAAAGAAGGCTTCCACAACAAACAACTAAAAAACAACAAAATGAGTCAGCACGAATCACCCATTATCGTAGGTCTTGATATTGGAACCACAAAAATCGCTGCCATCGCAGGAAGAAAGAATGAGTTCGGTAAGTTAGAAATCTTAGGATTTGGGCGTGCCAACAGTAATGGTGTTCAACATGGTCAAGTTTTGAATATTGACCAAACTATTAAAGCCATTCAACAAGCACTTACAAAACTGCCAATTAAGCAATCCCGATTTAGAAGTGAATGAAGTATATGTGGGTATTGCAGGTCATCATATCAAAAGTTTACAAACAAGAGGAGATCAAGTGCGTCAAGACGCCGAGAATGAAATTCAAGCTTGGGAGATTGAGCAACTCATCAACAATCAAAGAAAAACATTTATTCCTGCAGGAGATCAAATCATTGATGTAATTCCGCAAGAATTCCATGTAGATAATAACCAAAACATCAAAGACCCAGTGGGGGTGAATGGTGTGAAAGTAGGTGCTAACTTTTTAATCTTAACAGGGGACAGAAACGCTATTAGAAATATTAATCGTTCTGTTGAAAGAAGTGGTTTAATTACAAAAGATTTAGTCTTACAACCTTTAGCTTCTGCAAGTGCAGTAATGAGTGATGTAGATATGGAAGCGGGTGTGGCTATTTTAGATATTGGTGGTGGAACCAGTGACCTTGCAGTATTTTACGAAGGCGTATTAAAGCATACAGCAGTCATTCCTTTCGGTGGTGAAAATATTACCAATGATATTAGAATGGGATTAGGCGTATTGAAAAGTCAAGCAGAAGCTATGAAGGTTCAGTTTGGTAGCGCTTTAACAGATGAAGCAAAAGCCAATGCATATGTAACTATTCCAGGTTTGAAAGGAATGCCCGCTAAAGAAATAAGTGTTAAAAGTTTAGCAGGTATTATTCAAGCAAGAATGAGTGAGATACTTGATTTTGTAACTTATCATTTAAAGCAAGTGGGCATGGATAGCCGCATGTTAAATGGAGGTGTTATTTTAACAGGGGGTGGTTCTCAATTAAAACATTTAATTCAATTAACTGAATATATTACTGGTTTGAATGCAAGAATTGGTTTACCGAACGAGCATTTAGCGCCTAATCATATTGAAGAATTAAAAAAACCAATGTATTCAACTTGTATTGGTTTAATCTTAAAAGGGTATAACGACTACGAGCAAAATTATAAAGTATTTGCAGAGACCTTTAAGAAAGTAGAAGTGCCTAAGTCTTTAACTGTAAATAATACAGGATCTGCCAATGGTTTAACAAGCCAAAGAGTAGAACCAAAGCCAGTTGCCACTACTTTAACGCCAGAACAAATTGAGAAAAGAAAGAGCAAATTCTGGGATCGATTCAAGAACAATCTCATTGAAATATTCAGTGAGGAAGATGACAAATTATTGCCATAATATTTACCCACATTATGGTTATAAAAAACCAATAGAATAAAATCTAAAAACGGTAATTTCGATATAACTAACTAAGAACGAACCATCTAACTAAGAACTAACCATCTAACTAACCCATCTAAACACAAAAAAATGATTCAATTTGACTTGCCAAAGCAAAAATCATCCATCATCAAGGTCCTCGGCGTAGGCGGTGGTGGAAGCAATGCTGTCAACTTTATGTTTAATCAGAATATTGAAGGCGTTGATTTCATTATCTGCAACACCGATTCTAAAGCGATTGAGCAAAGTACAGTGCCGAATAAAATTCAATTAGGGCCACATTTGACACAAGGTTTAGGGGCGGGTGCCGATCCTTCAGTAGGAAAGTTAGCAACAGAAGAATCTTTAGACGAGATTAGAAAAATATTAGAAGTCAATACCCGTATGGCATTTATTACAGTGGGTATGGGCGGTGGAACTGGAACAGGGGGCGCTCCCATTATTGCAAAAATTTGTAAAGATTTAGGCATATTAACAGTGGGTATCGTAACAACTCCTTTCGGATTTGAAGGACCACGCAGACAAGCGCAAGCAGAAGAGGGTATTAAGCAATTAAAACCTTTAGTCGATACTTTACTTGTTATATCAAACGATAAATTACGCGTTCAATACGGTAATTTAAAAATGAAAGAGGCTTTCACCAAGGCCGATAACGTTTTAGCTACTGCAGCAAAATGTATTACAGATGTTATTAATAGCCGCGGTCATATAATTGTAGATTTCGCGGATGTATGTACTGTTATGAAGAATGGCGGTGTTGCTATTTTAGGAAAAGCAGAAGTAGAGGGAGAGAACAGAGCACAAAGAGCTATTGAAGAAGCTTTGAATTCACCATTATTGAATGACAATGATATTAGAGGTGCAAAATGGATCTTATTAAATATTAATAGTGCAGAAGGAGATTACGAGTGTTCTATGGATGAATTAGAAACTATTAATAATTTCTTACGCGAGCGTACTGGAGAAAATTCTGATGTGATTATGGGTATGGGTTACGATGAAACACTTGGTCAAAAATTAGGTATTACCCTTATTGCAACTGGTTTTGAACATAAGGATCCATTCCAAAAGCAAACACCAAAAAAAGCTGAGGCTCCTGTTGAAGAAAAAATTGTAATGACATTGCTTTCTGAAGAGACAGCTAATGAAACAAATAATTTAATGACTGCCCCTACCGAAGTGGTAGCCGAAACTCCAACAGAAGAGCCAAGAACAGAAGAGCCTACAATAGCTGACGGTAATTTTACATTAGGAGAAGAAGCCTTAGAAGCCATTGAGGAAGTAGCTGCAATAGTGGAAGAAGAGGTAATGAGTATTCATGAAGTAGATGAAATTTCAGAGAAAGAATATGAGGCTGAAATAGATGCACAAATAAGTATTGCTGCTAATGAAGTGATGGAAGAAATGGTCAGTCAACCTATTGTTTTTGAAATCAACGATGTATATGAGGGCGAAGATTTGGAAGAAGAGGAATTAGTAGTGAATGAAGTAGAAGAAGAGGTAATAGTGGCAAGTTTTCAAGAAGAAGATTTAGAAGAAGAGGAAGAAGTGATTGAAGAAGAGCAAGTAGAAGATGAAATAGAAGAAGAGGTAATAGTAAGTGAATTAGCGGCACCAGTGGCCGAAACGAATCATTTGGTAAATCATTTTATATTAACGAAGCCTACGAACATTTATGCAGAGCATACTGAAGAAGAGCCATCAATAGAAGAGATGGAGCAAGTGCCTGTCATAGAGGAGATGGAAGAGTTTGAAGAAATGGAAGAAGAAGAAATGGTGGAGATGGAAGAAATGGAAGAGATGGTAATGCAAGATGATTTAGCGGTGACCATGCAAGAAATAGTAGAAGAAGAATTAGTAGAGGAAACTATTGTAGCGCAAGTAACACCGGAGATGGTTGAAGAAGAAATTGTACAAGAAGAGTTAGTAGAGGAAGGAATAGTTGAAGAAGAAATAGTAGAAGTAGCTGAGATAAGTATGCAAGCAGCTCCAGTACAAGAGCCTGTTGTATATGAAAGCTCATTTAGAATGGAAGAAGAGCCTACTATGCAACTAGTGATGAGAGAGGAGTCTTCTTTTAATTCAAATCAGAATACTTCAAAAAGACATCCTTCTTCATTAGATATGCCAATGGATGATGCAGAAGAACAAAGAAGAAAGGTAGCTGAGCGTATTCAGAAATTAAGAAACTTATCTTTCAATATAAACAGCGCCTCTGATCCTAATAATGAATTTGATGCAGTGCCTGCTTATGTAAGAAGAAACTTAGATTTATTTGGTAATACCATGGCCTCTGTAGAAAACTATTATAGTAAGTATACAGTGGAAAAAGATGAGCATAACCAAACACAAATCTCTACCATTAATACTTTTTTAGACGGTAAAAAACCAGATTAAACTTGTTTTTTGTGTACAGTTGATTTTAGTTGTAACCCCACCCCTTAAAAGGTGGGGTTTTTTGTTGTATTTTTACTCCATGCAAACAGTAGTTATTACAGGCGGAACAGGAATGATTGGCCAGGCATTGGCGAAGCAGTTAATAGCTAATGGCTATGAGGTAATAATACTATCCAGAAACCCTAAAAGGTCTAGCAGACTTCACTTGTCTTATGCAAAATGGGATATTGAGAAAGGAGAAATTGACCTGGCATGCTTTAGCAAATACAAATATAATTGTGCATTTAGCAGGAGAAGGTGTGGCAGATAAAAGATGGTCAGTAAAAAGAAAACAAGCCATTGTAGATAGTAGAGTGCAGTCGGGTAATTTATTGGTGAAAGCCTTAAGCGAAAATAAACACCAAGTAAAAACATTTATTGCAGCTTCTGCCATTGGTTGGTATGGTCCAGATACAGCAAAAAGTTTGGAAAATGGTTTTGTAGAAACCGATGCCCCTGATGATTCTTATTTAGGCAATACCTGTCAGTTATGGGAGCAGAGTACGGAAGCCTTAGGGGGCATGGGTATTCGATTAGTAAGACTAAGAATTGGCATTGTATTTAATAAAAAAGGAGGAGCGCTTGCTGAATTTTTAAAGCCCGCCAAATTTGCTTTAGCTACCATACTGGGTAATGGTAAACAAATAGTAAGTTGGATACATCATCATGACTTATGTAAAATGATTCAGTATGCAATTGAAACCCCTACTTTGCAAGGCGTGTATAATGCAGTGGCACCAAACCCTGTTACAAATAAAAAATTAGTATTAACCATTGCTAAAAACACGTATCCTATTTATTTACCTTCTTTTGTACCCTCGTTTGTACTTAAAATAATGTTGGGAGAGATGAGTATAGAAGTATTGAAAAGCACGAATGTGAGTGCGCAAAAAATACAGGATGCAGGTTTTGTATTTGATTATCCCAATGTAGAGGAAGCTATAATTGACTTAATTAAGTAATAATTTCTGTTATAAAAAACCAAATGAATTTCAGTCATTAAGAGTTACTAATTCCATAATGGGTAAGTTCTAATTTCTTATTGGTCTTCCAGAAGTTATCACCGATTGTATTCTTTCCAAAGTTTTTTTCTGACCACATAAACTTAAGAAGGCTTCTCTTTCTAAATCAAGTAAGTATTGCTCGTTTACTAAAGTAGGTTCACTTAAATCGCCACCACACATTACATAGGCTAATTTTTTAGCCACTAATGCATCGTGGTCTGTTGCATAACCTGCTCTCCACATACCATTGATACCTGCGTAAAGTGCACCTAGGCCTGCTTTTCCAAGTACTTTTATATCTTTTCTTTGTTGTGGTTGTGTATAGCCAGCTTTAAATAATTGTAGTGCTTGTTCTTTTGCATTGGCAATGCGGCGTGATTGATTTAGTACAATAAAGTCTTGTCCTTTTCTTAAAATGCCCATATCCATGGCTTCACTTGCAGAAGTAGCTACTTTTGCAGTAGCAATATTCATAAATCTTTTATTAAGCGTAATAGTTTCTGGTTCGTCTGCATGCATTTCATCGGAAGCGCGTAAAACAAATTCCTTCGTGCCGCCACCACCCGGAATTACACCAATACCTAATTCCACTAATCCTACATAGGTTTCTGCTGCGGCACAAATACTGTCGGCATGTAAGTTCATTTCACAGCCACCACCTAAGCAAAGTCCATGTGGAGCAATCACTACAGGAATAGAAGAATAACGAACGCGCATCATTGTATTTTGAAAAGTACGAATGGCCATGTCTAATTCTTCATAGTCTTGTTCAATAGCTAACATAAATATCATACCTACATTCGCACCTGCACTAAATAAATTACTATCGTTGGCAATAACGAGTCCATTATATTTTTCTTCAGCAATTGCAATAGACTTATTTAAGCCTTCTAATACCTCTCCACCAATACTATTCAT
This sequence comes from Chitinophagales bacterium, assembly GCA_964203405.1. Classification (GTDB taxonomy): domain Bacteria; phylum Bacteroidota; class Bacteroidia; order Chitinophagales; family Chitinophagaceae; genus Sediminibacterium. The sequence continues at coordinate 18,162 of CAXNLL010000002.1, read as the reverse complement.
TTTGGTATTCCAACTAAAACCTGCAACACCATCACCAATGTCTACTAAATGACAAGCACGAGTTTTTCCAAATAGTTTTTTCTTGGAAGTCAGATAAGTATAATAAATGAATCGGCACCTGGTATTAATTTATACCCTTCTGTAGCTACATCATAATAATAACGTTTGCCGTCTTGTACTTTATAGAAGCTTAATCCTTTTTGAGACATCTTCTCTACCCAAGCTGCCACTGCGTATCCGCCTGCTTTCATATCGGTAATAACCGTTGCAGTATCGAGTGCATCCCAGGTTTCAAAAGCACCAATCTCCCAACCGAAACCTGCTTTTAAAGCGTCGTCTAAGCGGTACAACTCATCGCTAATTTCTGGAATTCTATGACTTACATAAGAGAATAAAGCAAAATGAAACTGTCTTACAAATTCTCCGACTTTATCTTTTGCTTGGTATAAAGATTTTATTCTGGCCGGTAAACTTTCAATGGCTTTAGCGGTTCCAATAGATGCCATTTTAGTTTTCACGCGTGGCTCGTATTCAAAAGTTTTTAAATTCAGCGTTAATATTTCTTTAGAAGTAGCTGTTTTAATTTTCTTAAAAAATCCTTGGCCTGTTTTATCACCTAACCAATTTTGTGCAACCATTTTTTCTAACCAAGGTGGCAATGTAAAAATATTTTTAGCTTCATCGTTAGGGCAATTAGCCGCCACGCCTGCAGCCACTTTTACTAAAGTATCTATACCAACTACATCGGCTGTTCTAAAAGTAGCCGACTTAGGACGACCCATCAAAGGTCCCGTGATAGATTCTATTTCATCAATACTTAATTCCAATTTCTCCATAATATGCAAAACACTCATCATACTGAAAACCCCAACCCTGTTGGCGATAAAGGCAGGCGTGTCTTTACAAAGCACTGTGGTTTTACCTAAAAACACATCTCCATAATGCATATGAAAATCAATAATAGCAGGATCGGTTTTAGCGGTAGGAATAATTTCAAGTAATCTTAAATAGCGTGGAGGATTGAAAAAGTGTGTTCCACAAAAATGCTTTTGAAAATCTTCACTGCGACCTTCTGCCATTAAATGAATAGGAATACCAGAAGTATTAGAACTTACTAATGTACCTGGCTTTCTAAATTTTTCTACTTGGTCGTAAATAATTTTTTTAATATCTAGTCTTTCCACCACTACTTCAATAATCCAATCAACGTTGGCAATTTTTGCCATGTCGTCAGTGAAATTGCCAGTACTTATATTAGATGCAAATTTTTGTAAGTATAAAGGAGAGGGGTTTGATTTAATAGCTGCTTGCAAAGAACCATCTACTAATTTATTTCTTTCTTTAGCGTTCTTACTTTCTTCAGTACCCGGATTCAACATGTCCAATAACAATACTTCTACACCCACGCCTGCAAAATGACATGCGATACGAGATCCCATTACTCCACTTCCTAAAACGGCTACTTTTTTGATTGAACGTTGCATAATTAAAGCATTTTTGTAAAATTAGTTAGTTATGCAACTATTTTCAAAAAAACTTTCCATTTTCGGGTATTTTTTTTGCCACTGGTTGCGTCATTTGACCTTTTAACAAATGCGCCTTGTAGGTAGGGGGCTTTGAACTACATTTGTATTATGCAAGTTGATAGTAAATTAGTTAGCCACTTGGCCCATTTATCTAGGTTGAATGTAGCGCCTGAAAAAATGGACAAATTAGTGACCGATATGCAGGATTTAGTGGGATTTGTTGAAAAATTAAATGAATTAGACACCACAGGTATTGCCCCTTTAATGCATATGGGTGATGCTAAAAATGTGCTGCGTGAAGATGAGGTGAAGGGATCGATTTCTAGAGAAGAAGCCTTGCAAAATGCGCCGGATACAGACGGAACATTTTTTAAAGTACCTAAAGTAATAAGTAAATAATATAGTATGTCATCAGTTATTGAATTAAGAGATCTTGAAAAAAGTTATTTCATGGCGGGTCAGGCCATTCCAGTATTAAAGGGCATTAACCTTGATATTCTAAAAAATGAATACGTGGCTTTAATGGGCCCATCTGGTAGTGGTAAGAGTACCTTAATGAATATTTTAGGTTGTTTAGATTCACCAACAAATGGTATGTATAATTTGAATGGACATGATGTAAGTAAAATGACCGATGATGAATTAGCAGGTATTAGAAATGTGGAAATTGGTTTCGTATTCCAACAATTTAATTTACTACCAAGATTATCTGCAGCAGAAAACGTTGCACTTCCTTTAGTATATGCAGGTATTTCAAAAAAAGATAGATTAGATAGAGCCATGGTGGCACTTGAAAAAGTAGGCTTGGCAGATAGAAGTCATCATAAATCAAATGAATTAAGTGGAGGTCAAATTCAACGTGTGGCTATTGCACGCGCCTTGGTAAACAACCCTTCTATTTTATTAGCAGATGAACCAACAGGTAACCTTGACTCTAAAACTTCAGTGGAAGTAATGGAGCTTTTTGGAAAAATACATTCTTCAGGTAATACGGTCATATTGGTAACCCACGAGGAAGACATTGCTCATTATGCACATAGAGTGGTGCGTTTAAGAGACGGTCATGTGGAAACCGATACCTTGAATAAGAATGTTTCTCATTTCTAGTATAAGTTATTGAACTTTATTTTATTAGTTTTGTTAATATCAAAACCCCAGGAGTCTGTTGAGGATTTTTAAAGCTGGGTTTATGAAAGCCATATGAAAATTTATACAAAAGCAGGAGATTTAGGTAGTACATCATTAATAGGAGGCACCCGTGTTCCTAAAAGTCATATTCGTATAGAATCATATGGTACAGTAGACGAGCTAAATTCATTTATTGGATTATTAAGTGACCTTCTTACCCAAGAAGAAATTAAAACTGTTTTAAAAGAAGTGCAGGACAGATTATTCACAGTGGGATCTTCTTTAGCCTGTGATCCGGATAAAGAACCTTCTTTAAAAATTCCCGATTTAAAAGAAGAAGACATTGCTTATTTAGAATCTTTAATGGATAAAATGAATGAAGTCTTGGAGCCGATGAAATCTTTTATTTTACCAGGCGGACATCAAGCCATTTCTACTGCGCATATTGCGCGTTGTGTTTGTCGTCGTGCAGAGCGTTGGTGCGTTAATTTACAAGAAGAAGATTTATTTGTAGAACCCATGGTTATAAAATACTTGAACAGACTAAGTGATTACTTATTTGTCTTGTCAAGATATATTGGTCATTTGAATGGAGTGCCAGATTCTCCTTGGAAACCAAGAGTGTAAATAAGAGTATATAAGATACAACTCTTATAAAAATTTTCCGTCTTTCATTGTTAAACTACGATTGCTCATAGTAGCCAATGCCTCATTGTGCGTTACAATTAAAAAACTTTGATTCATTTCATTTCTTAAACGAATAAAAAGTTGATGCAAGGCGTTTGCGTTTTCGCTATCTAAATTACCCGTTGGTTCATCTGCAAAAATAAGTGCAGGGCTATTTAATAATGCACGAGCTACGGCTACTCTTTGTTGTTCTCCACCCGATAAACTATGTGGCTTTTTATCCATTTTATCTGCAAGGCCCATAAAGTCTAAAAGTTCTGAAGCCTTTTGATGAATTTGTTTGGAAGGCATTTTGGCAATCCATCCTGGAATAGAAACATTCTCAATGGCGGTGAATTCAGGAAGTAAATGGTGGAACTGAAAAACGAAGCCAATTTTTTGATTTCTGTAATGGGCTAAATCGGTTTCTGAAAGCTGGGTAATATCATTGCCCTCAAAAAACACCTGTCCTTTATCTGCTTTTTCTAAACTGCTTACAATGTACAAAAGAGTCGATTTGCCGGCACCTGAAGGACCAACGATACTAACTAATTCTCCTCGACTTACCTCTAAGGAAACGCCCTTGAGCACAGATACAGGGCCATATTGCTTCCATATGTCCTTGGCTACTAGTAGATTTGGCGTTTGCTCCATGGTACAAACCTAGCAATTCCCGGTCAAATTTGATAAAATTTAAAGATTTGTTTACATCCTGTAGAAAAAACAGATTTGGTTATATCGTTTATACGGCTACTTTTGCAAAAAATAACGCTATGTTTTGGACTTTAGAATTAGCCAGCTTTTTAGAAGAAGCTCCTTGGCCCGCAACCAAAGATGAATTGATTGATTATTCAATTAGAAGTGGTGCACCCATTGAAGTAGTCGAGAACTTACAAGAGTTAGAAGACGAGGGTGAAGTGTATGAAAGTATTGAAGACATTTGGCCAGACTACCCAAGTCACGAAGATTTTATGTTTAATGAGGATGAGTATTAGTTTTATAAATTAAGCTCTAATGATTTTATAAAAAAAGGGTCCCGATAAATCGGTGACCCTTTTTTTATTTCTACTTTAATATAGATGGGTTAGTAAGTCTTTTCTAAAAAGTCAACTTAAAATAAAGCAACATCAAACTTAATGTAAGTACAATGGTATTGGCCACCAGTACTGGTTTACTTTTAATTAAATACGCATAGGTTAACCAAACGATACAACTAAAGTTCACAATAAGTATCATGAGTAGGCTAAGGCTTTCTACATTTTTTGTTTGCCAAGTTAAATACACCTGTGGTATAAAAGTCACACAGCTTAGTAGTGAACCAAAATATCCTATGGCTTCTACTAATTTTGGATTTATTTCTTTTTTATTCATTTTCTTTTTGCTTCAGTATTTGTAGGATTAAATTTATCCTTCAGTGATACCTGCTTTTTGCATAATTATATCACTTACTCCAGTGGTAGAGTAACCACCATCATGGAATAAGTTTTGCATGGTTACCATTTTAGTTAAATCGGAGAATAAAGTCACGCAGTAGTTAGCGCAATCTTCCGCTGTAGCATTTCCTAATGGGGCAATGGCATCGGCATAATCAAAAAAGTCACCAAAACCTTTAATGCCTGTTCCTGCAGTTGTTTTAGTAGGAGACTGAGAAACCGTATTCACACGCACTTTATTTCTTAAGCCATAATGGTAGCCAAAACTACGCGCAATAGATTCAAGTAATGCTTTAATATCGGCCATATCGGTATAAAAAGGGAAGGTTCTTTGAGCAGCTGCATAAGTTAGTGCTACCACACTTGCATGGTCGTTCAAAGCGTCCATCTTATAGGCAACACTTAACATTTTATGTAAGCTCATCGCAGATACATCTACGCCTTTTGCATAATAATCATAGTTCAATTCAGGGTAGGCAATTTTTTTACGAATATTCACACTCATTCCAATAGAATGTAAAACGAAGTCAATTTTACCGCCTAAAATTTCTTGAGACTGGGTAAATAAATTTGTTAACTCCTCAACGCTAGTAGCGTCTGCAGGTACAATTTTAGAATTTGTTTTTTCAGCAAGTGCATTAATTTCACCCATACGCATTGCGATAGGGGCGTTAGTTAACACAAATGTGGCACCTTCTTCATGTGCTTTCTCGGCTACTTTCCAAGCAATAGAATTGCTATCTAAAGCACCTGTAATAATTCCTCTTTTTCCTTTCAGTAAATTGTACGCCATTGGTTATGGTTTAGTTTATTGTTGTAAAAATAATTATAATATCTTATAAAAAGACAATATTAAACTAGTAATACACTAAGAAGCTAGAAGTTCTTTGGCATTGTCTAAGGCCGACTTGCTAGGTGGGTCACCGCCAATCATGGTGGCAATATGTTGTACGCGCTCTTTGGCGTCCAAGGTTTTTAAATAAGTATGCGTGGTGCTTCCTTTTTGTTCTTTATAAACATATAGGTGTGCATTGCCCTTAGCAGCAATTTGAGGTTGATGGGTAATACATAGAACCTGTCTGGCCTGTCCAAGGTTTTGTAAAAGTAATCCCACTTGTTTAGCAGGCTCTCCAGAAATACCCGTATCAATTTCATCAAAAATCATGGTAGGTAGGTCCACCGATTTTGCCACCAATGATTTTATACAAAGCATTAACCTACTTAATTCACCACCACTTGCCACTTTTTTAATAGGCTCAAATTTCTGTGTATTATTAGCATCAAATAAAATATCTACTTTATCCTTTCCAAATAAATGATAAGGCACTTCGTCAATAGTTACTTTTATTTTAGCATTGGGCATGCCCACTTGATGTAATAATTTATTTACATTATTAGTAAGTGGGGTAATTTGTTTTTCTCTCTTAGCAGTTAAGCTAGCTGCTGATGCGATCACTTCTTTTTCTAATTTTTTCACTAGGGTAGTAAGCGAAGTAATTTGATCATTTAAGTTCAATACTTCAGTTAAATCTTTTTCTAACTGCGCTGCAATACTTAGTAGCTCTGACGTGGTTTGTACTTTATGTTTCTTCAGTAAATTATAACCTAGTGAAAGGCGTTCTTGAATAGAAGCAATTTTTTTATCGTCAAAGTCTATTTTATCCTGCCAAGTACTTAAGTCGCTGGCGATATCGGCAATTTCAATTTGTGCAGCTTTTAACCTAGCCACTAAGCTTGCAAAATCGGGTTGCCATTTTACAATGCTTTCTAAATTATGCCCCATTTGTTTTAGTTGTTGCACAATGGGGTTATCGGAATGGTCTAGTATTTGAATGGAGGCTGCTAATTGTGATTTTATACCCACCGCATTCTCTAAAAATTTTAATTCTTGGTCTAAGTTTTCTAATTCATTTTCTTGTAATTGTAAAGCGGCTAATTCTTCGTGTAAATGTTGCTTATAGCTTTCTGTTTTTTCAAAATCTTCTTTCTGCGTAATAAGACTTTGTAATTTTTTTTCATTTTCTTTCCAATTGGTATAAGATGATTGGTAATCGGCCAATTCTTTTTGGGTAGATGCCAGCGCGTCAATAACGGTTCGTTGAAAATCGGTATCGCCCAGGGCCATAGTATCGAACTGTTGGTGTAGGTCTACTAGTTTGCTGGTTAAATCTTTTAAAATAGTAAGTGTAACAGGTGTATCGTTTATAAATGCCCTTGATTTTCCTTGTGCATTTATTTCTCTTCTGATAATAAGTTCATCATTGAATTCAATTTCATTTTCTTGAAAAAATGATTGATGTATTTTAGAATTAGATAACTTAAAAATTCCTTCAATAAAACATTTTTTAGTAGCTTCTCTACAAACGCTGCTATCGGCGCGGTCACCCAATATTAAACCCAGGGCACCCATAATTATACTTTTACCCGCACCTGTTTCCCCTGTAATAACAGAGAGTTGGTTGGATAGATCAATGCTTAGATGATCTATTAAGATATAATTTTGTATTTCTAATTTGGTTAACATCGCAAGCTGCAATATACATTACCCGAAAATGATGCACAAATTTTGTTACTAAGAACGACTACTGTTTTAGACAGCGCTGTATGCCCGATTTTGCTTTCTGGTCTAGGGAATTTTTGAAAGCGTGGTTTTTCATAGCAATACAGGTATTAAAATATTCAATGGCTTTAGGAAATAAGCCTTTATGCTCATAAATTAAGCCTATTTGCAAAGCGGCACGGGCTGCAAAATATTCAGTCAGGTTTTCTCCTTTTTCTATGGCCGATTTATAGAAGCGTATCGCATTCTCGTCGTCCTTCATTAAATCATAGATGCGCGCAAGGCGGTAAGCGAATTCAGTTTTATCGGCATCTGTGGTAAAATCGTTAGAGGTTTTACCTGCAAGAATGGCAAGGGCTTGTGATTGATAACCGCCGTCACTGAGTAACCTTGCTTTTAATAAAAAAGGGTGGGGCCAGTTACCTTTTTTAGCATTTTGAAAAGCGAGTTTGTCGGCATCAGTAATTTGATTGCCTTGAGATAAAACATTGCTCCTATATGCTGCTGCTTTTTTAGTATCGCCTTGTATGTAGGCAATCCAGCTTAATCTTTCATAGGCATCTTTCACATAAAATTTACCTTTGAAAGTAGAAATAAATTCTGTGAAAGCTTTTTGTGCTTTCTCTAATTTCAATTCATTGATATAAGCATAGCCTATTTCATATTGCCAGAAAGGAATTGGTAAATAAGCTTCAGACATTTCCATTTCTTGTACAATATTTAATGCTTTACCAGACTGCTGATTATTTAAATATAAATTGGTAGCCATATAAGAATGGTAATGATTTTTTTTAAAATCATAGGAGGTCGATTCTATAAAAGCAAAGGCTTTTGCTTGATTCCCTTCAAAATTCATCAACATATAAGGATACACAATCAAAGCCTCGTTTCTAGTTCTAGCACTGTATTCATCTTTGCTATTAATATATTTAAGTACTAAGGCATTGCCCTCGGTAATTTTACCAGTCATGCCTAGCATACCTGCCATCCATTGATAGGCTTTAGGAACAGTGCCAATAATGGTAGTCATTAAACCATAGTATACATCGCCTTGTGTGAATTTGGGAAAGGCTTTTTTATTGTCTTTAAATGTCAGGTAGGCTTTTCTAAAATCTAAGGCAGCATCTAAGTTTTTATCAAAACGAATTGCCACTATTGATTTATGTATATGTGTTACACCAATACAGTATAAATAATAAGGTGATTGCTTGGGGCCTGATTCAAAAAGCCGCATTCGCTTTTCAAATTGAGGAAATAATTTTTCATAGTCGCTTCTACTTTCATTAAAAAATAATTGATAAAAATCGGCGTAGCTTTCAAGTAAAGGATTAATTAAATTAGTAGGGCTATTTTTTTTCTCTAGCTCTAACCATTTCCTGGCTTCTGGAATTCTTAAAGAAGTAATGGCATCGTAAATTTGTTGAGACTTGTCGTTCCAATTATATTGATATTGAGCAGATAGGTTCCCACCCAGTCCCAAAAATAAAATTGTAAGCAAACACCATTTTCTCATAGGGTAAAAATAAAGAAAGGGCAGCTGTTAGGCCACCCTTTCGTGTATATTTTTTTAAACTATTTTAGTTCTATTTCTTTTTAGACTCTTTGGTTACATCTTCTTCTACTAAAATACGACCGCAGTTTTCACAAACGATAATTTTTTTATGAAGGCGAATCTCGCTTTGACGTTGAGGAGGAATAGAGTTAAAGCAGCCACCACAAGCGTCTCTTTCAACAGTTACCACGGCTAGACCATTGTGGTAGCTATTTCTGATACGGTCGTAGCTATAAAGTAAACGCTCGTCAATGTGCGCACGAGCATCTTCGCTATTCTTTCTTAATTCTTTCTCTTCAATTTCAGTATCGGCGATAATTTTCTCTAATTCGCTTTTTTTATGTGTTAAAACACCGTCTTTCACAGCAATTGTTTTCTTAGCAGCGTCCAAAATCTTAATTTTCTCTGCTAATTCTTCGTTTGCGTCACGAATATGTTTTTCGCCTAATTTAATCTCTAGGCCTTGCATTTCTAATTCTTTGTTAATAGCTTCAAACTCACGATTATTTTTAACGTTCTCGCTTTGTTTTTCGTATTTAGCAATTAACTCCTCACTTGTCTTTATCATTGCTTTTTTCTCATCGATAAATTCTGTGATACCATTAATTTCTTCTTCAATTCTAGTTTGTCTGTTTTGCAAACCTTGAACTTCATCTTCTAAATCTTTTACTTCCATAGGTAATTCACCACGAAGAATTTCAATTTCATCGATGCTACTATCTACTCTTTGAAGCTTATAAAGATTAACTAATTTTTCTTCAACCGAAAAGTCTTTGACTGATGCCATATTTTCAAATTTTTTGGATGCTCTTAAATAAGTGAACCTCAATCTTTAAGGTAGTGCACAGGTTCTGTGTTTACCAAGGATTCGAGGACGGCAAAGGTAGGGAATTTAAGCTTTAAATTTGCAACAATTAGGGAAGCGACCCATTGTTCGCTCTGTCCATGGCCTATATCCACCAGTAAAATCTTGCCATCGGCCTCAAAAAAGTCGTGGTATTTAAGGTCGCTGGTAATAAAACAGTCAATATTTTGGGCCTTGGCATCATTTATTAGAAAACTACCCGAGCCTCCGCATAAGGCTATGGTTTTCAATGGCTTTTTGGTGAAATGAGTATGTTTCAACACCTGCAAATTCAATTTTTCTTTGACCCATTGTAGAAATTCTGCCTCATCGGTTTCAAGTGGTAGCTCGCCCACCAAGCCCGAACCAATTTCTCCCCCTTTTTCGTCCTTAAAACCGGGTTTCGGTGTTAAAATTCTCCTATTTTCCAAATGAAGCCTATCGGCCAGGGTTTTATTGACCCCGTCGAGCAGGTTGTCCAAGTTGGTATGAATGGCGTATAGGGCAATATTATTTTGGATGGCTTTGACCACCACTCTTGATACAAAATGATGACTATTAAATTGTTTCACCCCTTTAAAAACAATGGGATGATGGCTTACAATAAGGTTACAACCTTTAGAAATAGCTTCGTCCACCACGGCCTCGGTACAATCTAAAGAACAGAGAACGCCAGTGCAATTATGGTCGGGGTTGCCTACAATTAGCCCTGCATTGTCATAAGGTTCTTGCCAAGCAAGCGGTGCCCAATTTTCTAAGGCTGAAATAATATTATTAATTTGCATACCTAAAATTAAATATAAAAGCCAACTATTTAAGTTTTAAATTGTTAAACAAATTATGAAAAAGGCAGTTTCCGTTTTTTGGTTTAGAAGAGATTTAAGATGGCAGGATAATGTTGGATTATATTATGCATTATATCAAGCCAAATTAGAGGGGCATCAGGTGCTCCCTATTTTTGTTTTTGATAAAAATATTTTAGATCAGTCCGAAGACAAGGCCGATAGAAGGGTAGATTTTATTCATCAAACCCTTACGCGTTTACAAAATGAATTAGTTGAAAAAGGAAAATCGCTTTGGGTAAATTATGGAACACCTATTGAAGTTTTTGAAAAATTATTTACTGAATTTAAAGTAGCATCGGTTTATACCAATCACGATTATGGTCCGAAGGCAAATGCAAGAGATAAATCTATTGAAGCACTGGCTTTAAAAAATGGTGCCAGCTATCATCATTTCAAGGATCAAGTTATTTTTGAAAAAGAGGAAGTGACTAAAGACGATGGCAAGCCTTATACTATTTATACGCCTTATGCAAATAAATGGAGAGCAGTTTGGGCACAGAAAATTCCTAAAAAACATCCTTCCGAAAAACTACTCGATTATTTTTTAGATACCAAGGCTTTTAAACTTCCTAGCTTAAAAGAAATGGGTTTTGAAAAAACAGATTTAGTCATTCCTCCTATGAGTTATGATACGAAGCTGGTAAAAAATTATACAGAGCAAAGAAATTTTCCTGCATTAAACGCCACCACGCATTTAAGTGTGCATTTGCGTTTTGGAACCATATCGGCTAGAACCTTGGCCTTAGAGACCCAAAGTTTAAATTCCACTTTTTTTAATGAATTAATTTGGCGCGATTTTTATCATATGATTTTATGGCATTTTCCACATATTGCCGAAGGAAAATCATTTAAGCCAAAATATGATTTAATTGAATGGCGTAATAATGAAAAAGAATTTGAAGCATGGTGCCAGGGCAAAACAGGTTACCCAATTGTAGATGCAGGTATGCGTGAATTAAATACTACAGGTTTTATGCACAATAGAGTGCGTATGATTGTAGCTAGTTTTTTAACCAAGCATTTATTAATTGATTGGCGTTGGGGCGAAGCTTATTTTGCACAAAAATTATTAGACTTTGATTTAGCTGCGAATAATGGTGGCTGGCAGTGGGCGAGTGGAAGTGGATGCGATGCAGCACCTTATTTTAGAGTATTCAACCCGCGTTTGCAAACTGAAAAGTTTGATAAAGAATTAAAATACATTAGACATTGGGTGCCAGAGTTCGATAGTTTGGAATATCCTCAGCCAATTGTGGTGCATGAAGCAGCGCGTGAGCGTGTACTTGCAGCTTATGCGAAAGCTTTGAAGGATTAATAAAGCAACTACTTGACTATACTAGAATAAGTTTTTTCTAATTGAGCTATTGCTTTTCTTCCAGTATCTCCCATATCCATGGTAAAATCGTTCACATATAAATGAATGTGCTGACGCATCACTTCTTCAGACATTTCTTGTGAATGTAATTTTATGTAATCGGGCAAAATATCGTAGCTATTTTTAAAAGCATACTGCACGCTTTGCCTAATAAGTGCATCTATGTTTGCAATATCAATAGGGTCAATATCATTTCTGGCAATAATACCGCCCAGTGGAATAGGGGCATTGTATGTTTCTTCGAAATAAGTGCCTAGGTCCATCCATTTACTTAAGCCTTTAGAAGCATAAGTAAAACGGTTTTCATGAATAATCACACCAGCATCCACAGCGCCACTCAACACTGCTTCTTCAATCTCATTAAAAACTATAAATTCTTTATTAGTAACACTAGGGAAGGCTAAACTAAATAATAAATGCGCCGTGGTATTAATGCCTGGAATGGCCACACGCATAGTTTCAGCATTGGGTTTGCCGCCCGCTTTGTTTTTATCTTCTTTATAAACTAATAAAGGGCCTACGCCTTTGCCTAAAGCCCCTCCACTATTTAATAAACTATAATTATTTTTAACTAGTGGCCAAACGCCATAACTAATTTTTGAAAAAGGAAGTTTGCCTGCGATAGCCCATTCGTTTAATGTTTGCACATCTTCTAAATGCACTTTAAATGTATAACCCTTGGTATCTATTTTATGATTCACTAAGTGCATCAAAAATAAAAGTATCGTTAGGGCAGGGGGAAAAACCCAATTCAAACTCAGGCATGGTTAGGCAGTTTATGAAGCGCGTCTAAGTATTGCAACAAAGTTTCATTTAAATTATAAATGGCTTCTTTCATTTTCCACTTGGCTTTATTTCTTTCACCCACATAATTAGAGACTGCACGAATTTGAATAAAAGGAATATGTAAATCGCGTCCCATATAATGTAAAGCAGCGCCCTCCATGGATTCTAGTGATTGCTTTATAACGGCCACTATATAATTCTATTTTATTTTTATCGGTGCTAATGGTATTAACTGTTACTGCTTTTTTAGTTGGCAAATTCAATACATTGTATTGTTTTAACCAAGGGTTGGGTAGAGATTTTTTTTCATAAGGTGCATCATTAGGTTTGTCAAATTTTAAATCGAATAAATCTTTCCAAACTTTATTTTCCATCACGCCAATATCTCCTGCAAAATCATCTTTCACTGCAAAAACTTTTCCCAAAGGAATTTTTTTATCGAAGCTGCCGCATATACCCACTTGAATAATAAGGGTAGGGGTTTCTTGCACAAACATTTTCATTAAAGAAACGCTGCTGGCAAGTAAGCCAATACCCGATTCATGAAAGCCTACCGAAAAACGTTTGTTATTGGTAGCAAAAGAGGGGTTAATTTTTTGAAAGCTGGGCATCCATTCCCCATTGGTAGCCGCAGTTATAATTACACGCATAGGACAAAGGTCGGGAAAGGCCTCTGAAAAATGGTTAAGTTGGCCATCAAATTTATATCTTTGTACAAATAATGCAGACATGGTGTATTTAACAAGGGCGGAACATTTTAATGCAGCACATAAGCTAGCAAATCCTAATTGGAGCAAAGAAAAAAACGAGGAAGTATTTGGGGCATGTGCGAATGAAAATTGGCATGGGCATAATTATGAGATTTTTGTAACAGTAAAGGGTGTGCCCGATGCTGAAACAGGTTTTTTATTTGATGTAAAAAAGTTAAGCCAGCTTATTAATAAATACGTCATTGATGAGTTAGATCATAAGAATTTAAATATAGATGTACCCTTTATGCATGGGCAAATGTGTAGCACTGAAAATTTGGTTATTGCCATTTGGAAAGAACTAGAACCACATATTCCTGCTCAGGTTAAGCTTCACTGTATTAAGTTATATGAGACTCCTCGTATATATGTTGAATATTTTGGTAGCTAGAACCCCTTTGTTTTGTCACAATAATCCTGTCGAAAAAGGGTAAATCTGTTAAACGTTTAGCCTATTTAAATAAAAGTCTAAACAATTCAAGTCCATCCGCGTTATTATTATTGTAACTTTGACCTCTTAATTTGGAAGCATGGAACATAAAGTAGCAGTATTTAGAAAAGAGCATTTTAATGCTGCGCACCGATTGTTTTGTGCCGACTGGTCAGATGAAAAAAACATGAAAGTTTTTGGAGCCTGCAGCCAACCCAAATTACCACGGACATAATTACGAACTAATTGTACAAGTAAATGGAGTGCCCGATCCTATCACAGGATTTGTGATAAATACCAAAGAGCTTAGTACCATTGTTAAAGAAGAAATTGTATCCCGATTTGATCACAAAAATTTAAACTTAGATACTGACGTTGTTTAAAAATTTAAATCCTACTGCCGAAAACATTGCCATAGTTATTTATAATTTAATAAGACCACGTATTAATAAAGCAATTAGACTTAAAAATTAGGTTGTATGAAACAGAAAGAAACTTTGTCGACTACCCTGCTTAAAGATCGAGCATATCGATTTAAGTAATTTATTGATAGAAGAAATGGGCGACGAGCATAAAGCAAGTTCGGTGGATACACCACTGCGTGCCGATGCTTTTGACGCAACTGATGAAGAGAAGATAGCAGCCATAGCACCACATTTCAAAGCCATTATGGAAATATTGGGAATGGATTTACGCGATGATAGTTTAAGAGGCACACCTCTTCGTGTTGCTAAAATGTATGTGAAAGAATTATTCCAAGGCTTGAACCCTGCGAATATGCCAAGCATGACATTGTTTGAAAATAAATTTCAGTACAATGAAATGTTGGTTGAAAAGAATATTAATTTTTATACCAACTGCGAACACCATTTTGTTCCTTTCTTTGGTAAGGCACATGTAGCTTATATAAGCAGTGGTAAAGTAATTGGACTTAGTAAATTGAATAGACTAGTAGAATACTTCTCAAAGCGTCCACAAGTACAAGAGCGTTTAACTATGCAAATTGGTAAAGCACTTCAAACAGTACTTACAAACACAGGATGTAGCAGTCATGATGGATGCAAAGCATTTATGTGTATCTAGTAGAGGCGTGAAGGACGATAGCTCTAATACCATTACAAGTTTTTTTGGTGGTAAGTTTCAAGAGGAGAAAAAGAAGATGGAATTCTTAAAATATATAGATATAAACGAATAGTTGGTTTTGGGTTTAGTTAGTTAGGTTGAATTTAAATGGCGAAGTAAACTTCGCCATTTTTTATTTATTTTTGTCAAAACACAATAGATGTCAAAACACGCATTTGTATTCCCAGGACAAGGAAGTCAGTTTGTTGGAATGGGAAAAAATTTATACGAGACCAATGCTACTGCTAAAGCCATGTTTGAAAAGGCCAATGAAATTTTGGGTTTCAACATTAGTGATATTATGTTTACAGGAACCGATGAGCAGTTAAAGCAAACCAATGTAACCCAACCCGCTATTTTTATACATTCAGTTATTGCCTATTTAACCATGCCTGCAGAAAATGCATAACACCTGATATGGTGGCTGGTCATAGCTTAGGTGAGTTTAGTGCACTAGTTGCTAATAAAACTTTAAGCTTTGAAGATGCGCTTGCGTTTAGTAAGTGTGCGTGCAAAAGCCATGCAAGCTGCTTGTGAAATTCAAGCATCTACTATGGCTGCAGTTTTAGCATTGGCCGATGAAAAAGTAGAAGAAATATGTGTGCAAGTACAAAAAGAAACTGGAGAAGTAGTGGTGCCTGCTAATTATAATTGCCCTGGTCAATTAGTAATATCGGGAAGTATTAAAGGAATTGAAATTGCTTGTGAGCAAATGAAAGCAGCAGGTGCAAAGCGCGCCTTGGTATTACCAGTAGGTGGTGCTTTTCATTCAGCCCTTAATGAACCCTGCAAAAATTGAATTAGCAGCAGCAATTGAAGCCACTACATTTAACACACCTATTTGTCCAGTCTATCAAAATGTGGTAGCTGCGGCAGTCACAAACCCTGCTGAAATAAAGCAAAACTTAATCGCTCAATTAACCGGAGCGGTGAAGTGGACACAAACCGTTCAAGCCATGGTAGCCGACGGCGCCACTCATTTTACCGAAGTTGGTCCGGGTAAAGTTTTACAAGGTTTGGTGCAAAAAGTTCATAAAGAGGCAGTTGTGAATGGCGTAGCATAAAAGCTGACTACTTTTTAACGTAGTATTTATACTAAATTATAGTAAATTTGGGGCCTGTTGAGAATGTTCTCTATAGGCCCTAAATTTTTCAAGTATTGAGAAATAAGTTTATATATATATTATTGTTTCTTATTGGTCAGTTGCTCAGTACTAATGTTCTGTTGGGGCAAACAATCACAATGACAGGGCCATCTACTGGGCAGGTTTGTACATCTGATAATTTTTCAATTACAATTAACTCTAATACAAGAATCTGGTTTTTCTTAGATGTTTCTGATAATCTGGGATCAACATGGGTAGAAGATAATTCTAGAAAAGCAATTAGTGGAACATCGCCAAATTTTAGTTCTGTCATTTCTGGTTTAAATATTTCTCAAACAAGAAGATATCGTTTAAGATATACCACTGATAATCCAGCAACCATTCAAAATGGTACTTATGTTAATTTACCACAAACGCTCGATATTACGAATTATACAACACCGTATGTTAATAATATAAGTGGAATTGTAGCATGTGGCGGAACCGCCTTTACTGTGACACCAACTGATGGTAGTGGTAATATAGTTCCAGTCGGAACAAAATATACTTGGACAGTAACTACACCAAATGCAAATTTGAGTGGAGCAACTGATCAATCATTATCTCAAAGTATTATTAGTCAAACATTAACTAATACATCTATTACCCCACAGTTAATTAGTTATTCTGTTACACCCATAACAGCCAACAATTGCTTGGGTGATCCATTTAGTATAAATATAACGGTAAATCCAACGCCCCAAATTGGAACAATAACTACACCAGTTATTTGTAGCGATCAAACACTTTCATTCACACCTGTAAATGTCACCAACGGAATTATTCCAGATGGCACCACCTATACTTGGACTGTAGTTCCAAATGCAAATGTCACTGGTGAAAGTGATATTACATCTCCACAATCTTCTATTGGTTTATCTCAAACACTAAGAAACACAACTACTACACTTCAAACAGTGGTGTATAATGTTACGCCCATTTCATCTCTAAATTGTTCAGGTACCCCATTCACTTTAAATGTACCCGTAAATCCTAGGCCATATATTGACAATAAAAGTTATTCAATTTGCAGTAATACTGCATTTGCTTTTACCCCTGCAGGTGGTGATAAAATTCCAACTGGAACAACCTATTCTTGGACAGTTGCTTCAAACACCAATGTGGAGGGTCAGTCTAATCAGACCAGTCAGACAACTATTAGTCAAACATTAATAAACAAGACAACCTCACAACAAACAGTCGTCTATACCGTAACGCCTAGGTCTGCTGATGGATGTGATGGTCCTACTTTTACCATAACCATTACCATTACGCCAACACCTATTATCACTAAAAAAACACCAATCGTTTGTAGTGGTGGAAGTTTTTTTATTCAACCAGTGAATGGAGTAGATAGTGATATTGTTCCTCCAGGTACTGCTTACACTTGGGCTGTTGCAACAAATACAAATGTAACGGGGCAAACAAATCAGTCTATTGGACAACTTTCTATTTCACAGTCTTCTTTAGTAAACTCAACAAATACAGATCAACATCTTATTTATACAGTAACTTCTACTACTGCAAATGGATGTGATCCAACTACTTTTGAAATTGATGTTACAGTAGTGCCAACTGCGGTGATTGGTCCCAAGAGTCAGACTATTTGTAGTAACAATGCATTCAGTGTAACACCTTCCAACGGCGGAGGAGATATTGTATTAGCAGGAACAAGATATACTTGGACTGTAGTGGACAATTCAAATGTTACTGGAGATGTAAATGAAACAACTCCTCAATTAAGTGTAAGCCAAACTTTAATTAACACGACCATTGTCCCACAAACTGTTGTGTATACGGCAACCTCTAATTCAACGAATGGTTGTGCTTCCACAAATTTCACGGTAACTATAGTTGTAAATCCTTCTCCACAAATTGTCAATAAAACGCCTACAGCAATTTGTAGTGGATTATCTTTTTCAGTCTTACCTGTCAATGGATCAAATGGAGATATCGTACCTGCGAGCACTAATTATACTTGGACAGTTTCAGTGAATAATA